>DASYOB010000089.1:0-18654 GCA_036008175.1 Allostellaceae bacterium | reverse complement strand
GGTCGAGGCCAACGGCAGTGGCGAATTGGCGCTCGATTCCGACGACGAGGCCGAAGTCGCGGGCGACACGTCGGTTTCCGACGAGCAGTTCATCGATCTCGCGGAGCGCGAGGAATTCGTGTTGAGCGTGACCGAGAAGGGCTTCGGCGTGCGCGGTTCGGCCTACGGCTACCGTATCACCGGGCGCGGCGGCCAGGGCATCAACAACATGGATTTGAGCCGGCGCGGCGACTCCGTCGTCGCGGTGTTCCCTGTCGGCCACAACGATCAGATCATGCTGGTGACCGATGCCGGCATGGTGATCCGCTGCCCGGTCGGCGACATCCGCATCGCCCGGCGCGGCAGCGCCGGCGTGGTGATTTTCCGCGTCGGCGAGGGCGAGCGCGTGGTTTCGGTGGCGCGGTTGCCAGAAAGCGAGGAAAACGGCGATGCTGCAGCCGAGCCGGAGGCGGAGGGCGACGGCGCGGAAGGAGCGGCACATGAATAAACCGCGGATCGCGGTCTACCCTGGCACGTTCGACCCGATCACCAACGGGCACAGCGATATCATCCGCCGGGCGGTGCGCGTGGTCGACCGCCTGATCGTCGGGGTCGCCCGCAACGACGGCAAGGGCCCGCTGTTTTCGACCGACGAACGGGTCGAGATCGTGCGCGACGAGATCGCCCACCTCGAAAACGGCGACGCCGAGCGGATCGAGGTTCGCGCTTTCGATACGTTATTGATGTCGTTTGCCGAGTCGGTCGGCGCCGGCGTCATCATCCGCGGATTGCGCGCGGTCTCCGATTTCGAATACGAGTTCCAGATGGCCGGCATGAACGCGCGGCTCAACCCGAACGTCGAGACCGTGTTCCTGATGGCGTCCGACCGCTTCCAGTTTATCTCCTCGCGCTTCGTCAAGGAGATCGGCGCGCTCGGCGGCGACATCACCCACTTCGTCAGCCCACGCGTCGCCGTCCGCCTGCGCGACCGGTACAACGCCGGGCGCGTGAAACCCCGCCGCCGCGCCTGAAAACTTGCAAATTGGCGGCTCGGACGTTGCGGCTTGCGTTGCAGAATGCGAGAACGGCAAACGCGCGGTCCAACCCTCTTTCTCTAACGCATTGAGATAACAGACAAAGAGCCGCTTCGCTGAGCTGGCATGCCGCTTGAGTTATCGCTGTCTGGAATTGAACCGCAGTGCGACTTAGCGGAGACCGGCAATGAACGAAGACCAAGTGCCGCAGTATGATTCGGAAGTCGATTTTATCGCTCGGGCGCTGATCGCCCAGCACGGCGAAGGCGCTCCGCGCGCCGCCGTCGATCACCTGAACGCGATGATCGATCTCGGCGATTTTCCCCGCCGCGACATGTGGGCGCGGGTCGTCCACGCGGTCCATGATTATCAGCGTCTGGCGCCCGAGTTGGCGCAGGGCCTCGCCACCTCGCGGGAGCTGTCCCAGCTCGCGGCGATGGTGCGGTAGATCGAGTTTTCCGCCTCACCCGGCGGAATGTTTCGGGAGGATGAGGGGTTCAACAGAACCGGGCCGACAACCACCTCATCCTCCCTAATTCTTTCACGGCGGGCGTCCGCTTTGTCCTGATCCCGCGAGGACGGAGCGGGCGCTTGTCGCGATTCCGGGCCGGATCGCCCGTTACCCGACCCGTACCAGCGCGCCGCCGTCGACCGGCAACGCCACGCCGGTGATGAAGTTCGCCTCGTCGGAGGCGAGGAACAACGCCGCGTTGGCGACGTCCCAGCCGGTCCCCATCTTGCCACGCAGCGGCACTCTGGCGTCGCGCTCGGCGGCGATCTCGGCGCGGCTGCGGTTTGTTTCGCGCGCCCGCGTGTCGACCGCCATCGGCGTGTCCATCAGCCCCGGCAGGATGCAGTTGGCACGGATGCCGTAGGCGGCGTTGTGCAGCGCGAGCTGCTCGGTGAAGGCGATCATCGCCGCCTTCGTCGCTTTGTAGGCGACCAGCGGATAGGTGTTCTCGCGCGCCGCCACCGACGAGATGTTGACGATGGCGCCGGCGCGCTGCTGCCGCATGATCGGGACGGCGTGCTTGCACGCCATCACCGTGCCGCGCAGGTTGATCGCCCAGACGCGGTCCATCGCCTCTTCGGTGAGATCGAGCAGCGGCTTGTCGCCCCCGGCGACGCTGACCCCGACATTGTTGTGCAGGATGTCGATGCGGCCCCAGCGCTCGACCGCGGCTGCCATCGCCGCGGCGAGCGTGGCCTCGCGGGTCACGTCGGCCTGGAAGGCGACGCATTCGCCACCTTCCTTCGCCGCCAACGCGGCGGTCGCCTCGGCCGATGCAAGCTCGCGGTCGACGGCGAGGATCTTCGCACCCTCCTGGGCGAAGCGCAGCACCGTGGCGCGGCCGTTGCCGATGCCTTCGCCGGGGCTCTGCCCGGCGCCGATGACGACCGCGATCTTTCCCTGAAGCCGCATGGGTCCAGCTCCATCTCAGGCGGAGCCGGCAGCCCACGGTCGTCGCCGCGGTCGCGACGCGGACGATGCAGGTGTAGCTGCCGCCTTGCCTACAATATACGGTTACCTGGGACCGAGCATCTGACCATCCCTGATATGCCCGATCAATTTCACCATCACGGTCACTCTCACGGTGAGCATGGGATGCACGGCATTGCCGGCCATGTTCATGCCCCTTCCGGTTTCGGACGCGCCTTCGCTGTCGGTGTGGTGCTTAATCTGGTCTATGTGGGTGCCGAGGCGTTTTACGGGATCGCATCGCATTCGCTCGCGCTGTTCGCCGATGCCGGACACAATCTCGGCGATGTGCTCGGCCTCGTGGCGGCATGGGGAGCCTCGGTCATCAGCCGGAGGAGGCCCGGAGGACGCTACACTTACGGGCTGCGTGGCAGCACGATCCTGGTGGCGCTCGCCAATGCCGTCTTGCTGCTCGTTATCACCGGAGGCATCGCGTGGGAGGCGATCCTGCGCTTACAGGCTCCGGAGCCGCTGTCGGGTCTAACGATCGTCGTCGTCGCCGCGATCGGGATAGTCGTCAATGGCACAACGGCGCTTCTGTTCATGTCCGGACGCGAAGGCGATCTAAACATCAGAGGCGCTTATCTTCATTTGGCGTCGGATGCCGTCGTGGCGCTCGGGGTCGTAGTTGCCGGTGCCCTCATTCTGTGGACCGGCTGGCTTTGGCTGGACCCCGCCATCAGCCTGATCGTCAGCATCGTGATCATTTTGGGCACTTGGTCGCTGCTGCGGGATTCGGTCAATCTCGCGTTGGCTGCGGTGCCACCAGGCATCGAGCGCGATGCGGTCGCGCGCTATCTCGGCTCCCTGCCCCCTATTATCGCCGTCCATGACCTCCATATTTGGGGCATGAGCACGACCGAAACGGCGCTGACGGCTCATCTTGTTTGCCCGGAAGGCGTGCCGACCGACGCCTTATTGCGGCGTGCCGCTCATGAGCTTGAGGAGCGATTCGGTATCGGCCATGTGACGCTTCAGGTGGAGACCACGGACGATGCGGAAATCTGCCGGCTCGCGCCCGACGAAATTATCTGAAGCGGCCCCCCGGTTCCCAGAATCGCTCCTGTGATCTCCCGCGGGATATGCTCCCGGAGCACCCCATGCCCCTCAATATCGCCATCCTGTACGGCTCGGTGCGCTCGGCGCGGGTCGGCATCCGGGCGGTGCGCTTTCTCGACGGCGCGCTGCGCCGGCGTGGCCACACCACGACCATCGTCGATCCGCTCGAACAGCAGCTGCCGCTGCTCGACCGCATGTACAAGGAATACGAGCGTGGTAGTGCGCCGCCGGTGCTCGAAAACCTGGCGCAGCTCTACCGGCAGAGCGACGGCTTCGCGATCGTCAGCGGTGAGTACAACAACGGCATCCCGCCGGCGCTGAAGAACCTGCTCGATCATTTTCTGGAGGAGTATTTTTTCCGGCCGTCGGCGATCATCTGCTACTCGGCTGGCCAGTTCGGCGGCGTGCGCGCGGCGATGCAGCTACGCATGACCCTGGCGGAGCTCGGCATGTCGAGCATCCCGTCGGTCTTGCCGATCCCGCGGGTGCAGGACGCGTTCACACCGGAGGGCGAGCCGACCGCGCCGGATTTTGAAAAACGCCACGAGAAGTTTTTCCGCGAGTTCGAGTGGTATGCCGAGGCGCTGCGCCGGGCCCGGGCCGACGGGGTCCCGTACTGACGCATACGACAACTGGGCGGCGGGCTGCTATCGTCGGCGGCGGGGAGGATACCGTCATGGCGAAGAATGGCTTCCGGATGATCGATGCCGAGATGCACGTCATGGAGCCGACGGATCTCTGGCAGCGCTACATCGATCCGGAATTCCGGACGCGCGCGCCGCGGCGGCTCGACGAGCGCCGCTGGGACATTCGCACCCTGGTCGAGGGCGAGGTCATGGCGCAGATGCCGGGCGGCGACTGGCCGGCCTTGACCGACGCGGAAGAGACGGCGCTCGCCAATCGCTACGCCGAGGAGATCGCCCGCGGCTTCGACCCCGAATCCCAGGTCAAGGCGATGGACAAGGAGGGGCTCGACCTGGCGATCCTGTTCCCGACCTCGGCGATGTACGTGACCGCCTTCACCCGGATGGACGCGCGTTTTGCCGCCGCGGCGTGCCGCGCCTACAACGATTGGCTCTACGACTACATCCAGGCCGCCGACGCGAAGCGGATGTTCGGCGCCGCGGCGATTTCCGCGCACGAGGTCGAGAGCGCCGTCGCCGAGACCCGTCGCGCCGTCGCTGAGCTCGGCATGAAAGCCGCGTTCCTACGGCCCAACATCTACAATGAGCGGCCGTGGCACGACCCATATTACGACCCGCTCTGGGCGGCCTGCCAGGAGCTGAACGTGCCGGTCGGCTTTCACGAGACCACCGGCTCGCGGATGAAGGCGGCCGGCGCCGACCGCTTCAACAGCATGGGCATCGCGCACATCGCGACCCATTCGATGGAGCAGATGCTCGCCTGCATGGACGTCATCATGGGCGGGGTAATGGAACGCTTCCCGCGGCTGCGCTTCGCGTTTCTCGAGGCGAATTGCGGCTGGCTGCCGTTCTGGCTCGACCGCATGGACGAGCATTACGAATGGCGCGAGCCCTATGGCGAGATGACTCACCTGTCGGCGAAGCCGTCGGAATATTTCCGGCGCCAGGGCTTCTGCGCGGTCGAATGCGACGAGGAGTTCGTCAGCCACGTCGTCGCCGCGTTCGGCGACGACAATCTCGTCACCACGACCGATTACCCGCACGGCGATTCGAAATATCCCAAGGCGATGGACCGCTTCCTTACCTTGCCGCTCAGCGATAGCAGCAAGCAGAAGATCCTTTGGGACAACGCGCTGCGCCTCTACGCGCTCTCTTAAAAGCTCGAAGCGTCGCCTCTTTTTCATGTCACCCCGGCGAAGGTCGGGGCCCACTTCTCAGCATCTCGTGCGGTTGAAGGGTGGGGCCCGGCCTTCGCCGGGGTGACCTCAAATGGGACCGAGGGTTGTTCATGAAAATCGGGTTCATCGGGGTCGGCAATATCGGTGGGCCGATCGCCGGCCAGTTGCTGGAGGCCGGCCATGCGCTCGTGGTCCACGACACTAGACCGGCCGCTGCCGAGCCGCTCCTCGCCGCAGGCGCGGTCTGGTCCGACTCGCCGGCGGCGCTCGCCGCCGAATGCGAAGTGGTCGCCACCTGCCTGCCGGGGCCGGTCGAGATGGAACAGGTTTGCCTCGGGCCAGGCGGCATCGTCGTGCATCTGAAGCCAGACGCGCTCTACATCGACCACACGACCAACGCGCCCGACCTGGTGCGCCGGGTGCACGGGATGCTCGCCGGGAAGGGGGTGGCGATGCTGGACGCGCCGGTCAGCGGTGGCATGGAGGGCGCGCAGACCCGCGACCTCCTGGTCATGGCAGGGGGCGATCCGACCGCCTTCGAGCGCGCTCGACCATTGCTCGAGGCAATCGCCAAGCGGGTCATGCATGTGGGCGGCATCGGCACCGGCTCGGTCGCCAAGATCATGCACAACAGCGCGACCTTTACGCTCGACCTGGTCATGGCCGAATGCTGGAGCGTCGCGGTCAAGGCCGGGGTCGAGGCGGCGACGATCGTAAACGTTTTTAACGAAGCCGCGCTCGGCCACATGATGAATTTGAAGGTGCGCCTCCCGGCCACCTATTTTCGCGGCGATTTCGACCCACGCTTCTCGCTTGCGCTGGCGCGGAAGGATCTGGGCCTCGCACTCGATCTGGCGCGCGCCACCAACACGCCGATGCGCCTCGGCGCCCTCTGCGAGCAGGAGATGATCGAGGCGATCGGGCGCGGCTGGGCGAAACGCGACGCCTCGATCTTTCTGACGCTTCAGGAGGAGCGCGCCCAGGTCGAGGTCCGCCTCCCGCCCGAGTGACGATTAGAGCAGCATCCGATCAGATTGAATCGCCTTTCCTATCCGTCATGGCCGGGCTTGACCCGGCCATCCCCCGCGTGAACCGAACAGTTGGGATCCAGGGTCAACCCCGGGGATGACGATTTAAGGCGATCGAATTTAAATGGATTCCGCTCTAATGGGAAATTGGGGCGAGTGATGGGACTTGAACCCACGACATCCAGATCCACAATCTGGCGCTCTAACCACCTGAGCTACACCCGCCGTCGGCGAGGGAGGTAGCGAAACCCCTGTCCACCGTCAAGGTCGGCCAGAGTGAGGGCGGCCTTTTCCGCCATCGTGCGCCTCCCCACTTCTGCGCCGATGACCGAGCTGTCCGAAGGCTGGCGCCGCTGCGCGCTGCTGACACCCAAGGAGATGGGCGAGGCCGATCGGCTGACGATCGCCGGTGGGACCCCCGGCATCGAGCTGATGGAGAATGCCGGCCGCGCGGTCGCCGACGCGGTGTCGCGGCGCTGGCCGAGGCAGCCGCTGAGCGTGCTGTGCGGGCCCGGCAACAATGGCGGCGACGGTTTTGTCGCGGCGCGCATGCTGGCCGAGCGTGGCTGGCCGGTGCGGCTGGCGCTGCTGGGCTCGCGAGAGGCGCTGAAGGGCGACGCCGCTGCCGCGGCATCACGATGGCCGGGGGCGGTCGAGCCGATGGCCGAAACGGCGCTCGACGATGCCGGGCTGGTCATCGACGCGATCTTCGGCGCCGGTCTCGCCCGCCCGGTCGAGGGCGTTACCCATGAGGTGATCGCCGCGCTGGAAAAACGGCGGCTGCCGGTCGTCGCGGTCGACGTGCCGAGCGGCATCGACGGGGCATCGGGCGAGGTGCGCGGCATCGCCCCGCGCGCGGCGCTGACCGTCACTTTTTTCCGGCGCAAGCCGGGGCACCTGCTGATGCCGGGGCGGGTTTTTTGCGGCGAGACGATTGTCGTGCCTATCGGCATTCCTGACACGGTGCTCGGCGCAGTCGTGCCGCAAGCGGTCGCCAATCACCCGGCATGGTGGGGCGGCGGGTTTCCGTGGCCGGGGCCGGAGAGCCACAAATACACCCGCGGTCACGCCCTCGTTGCCGGCGGCGCGGTCATGACCGGGGCGGGGCGGCTGGCCGCGCGGGCCGCGGCGCGGATCGGCGCCGGGCTCGTCACCGTGGCGGCGCCGGAGCCGGCGTTCCCGATCTATGCCGGGGGCCTGACCGGGGTCATCGTTCAGCCGGTCGCCGGGCTCGACACGTTCCGGCATCTGCTCGCCGATCCGCGGCGCAACGCCGCGTTGATCGGGCCCGGCGCCGGGGTCGGCGCGGAAACCCGCGACAAGACGCTGGCGATTCTCGCGGCCGGCAAGCGGGCGGTGCTCGATGCCGACGCGCTGACCAGCTTTGCCGACAACGCAGAGGTTCTGTTCGGGACGATTCGTTCACCTTGCGTGTTGACCCCGCATGAGGGGGAGTTCGCCAGGTTGTTCGACCGATCCGAAAGCAAGCTGGCCGGGGGCAAACTTGACCGCGCCCGCCGAGCCGCCACGGCAAGCGGCGCGGTGATGCTGCTCAAGGGCAACGACACCGTGATCGCCGCGCCCGACGGGCGCGCCGCGATCAGCGAAGGCGCCCCGGCCGAGCTGGCGACGGCGGGTTCAGGTGACGTCCTCGCCGGCATGGTGCTGGGGCTGCTGGCCCAGGGCGTGCCGGCATTCGAAGCCGCGGCGGCGGCAGTGTGGCTGCATGCCGAGGCGGCCCGACAATTCGGTCCGGGTTTGGTCTCCGAGGATCTTGTCGAGACGTTGCCGGCGGCGCTGACCGCGCTGAAGACTGGCGCCGGCGAGCGAGGGCCGCTATGAGCTTTGTCTCCCGTTTCACCGAACACGGACCGCAGATGAGCGACCGTTCCTCGGGCGCCGGATTTGTCGACGGCGTTTTCGATCGCACGCTGGCGAGGCTGCGCGGCGCCTGGCGCGAGATCGCCGGCTCGGCGCGGGGCGTGCTGACGGGGGCGCCGCGGCCCGACCTGCCGGAGGACGATATTGCCCGGCTGCGACAGCAGATGCTGAGCTGCCTCGACGGCCGCGGCGGCGAGGTCACCGCCCGCGCCCGCGCCGCCGCGCTCGGGCGCAGCTATCTGGCGCTCAATCCGGCGGGACGCGAGCGGTTTCTGCGGCTTCTTGCCGAGGAGTTCGACACCGATCATGCCGTCGTCGATGACTGTTGCGCGCTGGTGGCGGCGGCCGTCGATCCGCCCGCGCGAGCGGCTGCCGAGCGCGCCTTGCGAGTGGCGCTGCTGGCGCCGCGGGTTACCCTGCTGCGCCAGTTCAACGCCCTGCCGGAAGGGGTCAAATTCCTGGTCGACCGCCGCGCCGAGCTGATCGCGATGGGCAACGGCGACGCGGTGCTGCGCGGCCTTGCCGACGATCTGCGCGATCTCCTCGCCAACTGGTTTGATATCGGCTTTCTCGAATTGCGGCGGATTACCTGGGATTCGCCGGCCGCGCTGCTCGAAAAATTGATGGCGTACGAGGCGGTGCACGAGATTCGCGGCTGGACCGACCTGAAAAACCGGCTGGATACCGACCGCCGCTGCTTTGCCTTCTTCCATCCGCGCATGCCGGACGAGCCGCTGATCTTCGTCGAGGTGGCGCTGGTGTCGGGCATTGCCGGCAACATCCATACCCTGCTCGACGAGGCGGCGCCGATCGGCAACCCGCAAGCCGCCGACACCGCGATCTTCTACTCGATCTCGAATTGTCAGAACGGGCTGGTCGGCATCAGCTTTGGCGACTTCCTGATCAAGCGCGTCGTCGACGCGCTGACGAGCGAATTGCCGCGGCTCAAGACCTTCGCGACGTTGTCGCCCCTGCCGGGCTTCCGCGCCTGGCTCGCGGCGGAAGCCGAACGGGGCGACCTGTTGCTTCCCGCCGAGGCGAGGGCGGCGCGCTCGCGCGGCGGCGTGCTCGATGGCGAGGATGCCGACCGCATCCTGTTGCGCCTGGTGGACCGACCGGAATGGCAAGAGGATCCGCAGGTCGCGTCGATGCTGCGCGAGCCGCTGCTGCGCCTCGGCGCGCGCTACCTGCTGCAGGCCAGGGCGCCATCGGGTCGGGCGCGCGACCCGGTGGCCCATTTCCATCTGAGCAACGGCGCGCGGGTGGAGCAGCTCAACTGGCTCGGCGACGTCTCCGAGAAGGGGTTGCAACAATCCGCCGGGATGATGGTCAACTACCTCTATCGGCTCGGCGACATCGAAGCCAATCACGAGGCCTACCGCGACGAGGGGCGGGTCGTGGCCTCCTCGGCGGTGCGCGGCCTGATCCGCACCTCCTGAGGATGCGCGCCGAAGGGCGAGCGGGTGGCTCGCTATGTTCAGGCGGATGACTATGTTAATGACGCCGCCGGACCGCAGCTGTGCGGGCGTGGCGGAATTGGCAGACGCACTGGATTTAGGTTCCAGCGATGAAAATCGTGGGGGTTCAAATCCCCCCGCCCGCACCAGCCGGCGATTGGCCCGAGTTTGAACCTCTTTGACATGAGCAATTCGCGATGAACGTAACCGAAACCAGCGCCGAGGGGCTGAAGCGCGAGTTCAAGATCACCGTCCCGGCGGGCGAGCTCGAGGATCAGATCAGCCGTCGCCTCGGCGAGCTGGGTCGCTCGATCCGGATCCCCGGCTTCCGGCCCGGCAAGGTGCCGCTACAGCTGTTGCGCAAGCGCTACGGCCAGGCGGTGCGCGGCGAGGTGCTGGAGAACACGGTTCAGGGCAGCTCGGCCGAAGCCATCCGCGAGCACAATCTGCGCCCGGCGCTGCCGCCCAAGGTCGAGATCGTGTCGGCGGCGGAAGGCGCCGACCTCGAATACACGATGTCGCTCGAAGTGCTGCCGGAGATGCCGGAGCCCGACTTCGCCGGGCTTGGTCTCGAAAAGCTCGCGGTGGCGGTGCCCGAGGAGGAGATCGATCGCGCTTTGGAGCGGATGGCTGAGGCGCAGCGCAAATCCGAGCCGGTCGAGCGGCCGGCGGCGAAGGACGATATTGTCGTCGTCGATTTCGTCGGCCGGATCGACGACGTCGAGTTTCCCGGCGGCAAGGGCGAGAACGTTTCGATCGAGCTCGGCGCGGGCCGGTTCATCCCGGGGTTCGAGGACCAGCTCATTGGCGCCGGAGCCGGCGAGAACCGCACCGTCAACGTGACATTTCCGGCTGATTACGGGGCGCCCGATCTGGCCGGCAAGGAGGCGGTGTTCGAGGTCACCGTCAGGGAGGTGCGCCAGCGGCTGCCGGCGGCTATCGACGATTCGCTGGCGGAAGCCGTCGGGCTGGAAAACATTGCCGAGCTGCGTCAGGAGATCAGCCAGCGCATGCAACGCGATTACGATGCCGTTGCCCGCCAGCGGCTGAAGCGCACGCTGCTCGACAAGCTGGCCGAGCGGTATGCGTTTCCGGTGCCGCCCGGCATGGTCGAGATGGAGTTCAATCAGATCTGGAATCAGTACCAGGGCGAGAAGGCGGCGCAGAAAGCGATGGCGGAGCGACAGGCGGGCGAGGGAACGGCGTCCGAGGAACCGATCGACGCGGCGGCGATCATCGCACCCGAGGAGACCGCGCTGGAAGGTGCCTCCGACCGGGCGCCGGCGAGCGCCGAGCCCGGAGAGCCCGAGTCTCGCCAGCCCAGGAGGACGGCCGGGCACCCTGCCACCTCGCATCAGGGACCGAGTGAGGAGGCGATCGACGCGGCAGCCATCATCGCGCCGGAGGAGACCGCTCTCGAAGGCGCCCCGGACACCGAACCGGCCACCGTGACCGATGCGGACGAGGAGACGACCAAGGCCGAATATCAGCGCATCGCCGAGCGCCGCGTCCGTCTCGGTCTGCTGCTTGCCGAAGTCGGCCGCAGCAACAATATTACGGTCTCGCAGGAGGAGCTCAACCAGGCGCTGGCCCAGGAAGCGCGGCGCCATCCCGGCTACGAGCGCCAGGTCATCGACTACTATCGCAACAATCCCGATGCGATAAACAATCTGCGGGCGCCGATCTTCGAGGAAAAGGTGGTCGACTTCATCGTCGAGCTGGCCAAACCCGAGGAGCGGAAGGTCACGCCTCAGGAGTTGCTGGCCGGTGCCGAAACGGATGACGAGGGTGGTGTTGCTGCAGAGCCCGCCGCTTCTGCGCCGGCTTGACGAGCGGGGCCGACCCTATCCGCCGCAGCATATGGAGCCCTTACCCGTGCTCCTTAGGAGTCCAGGAGACTGACATGGCCGAGAATTTCGAGCAGTACATGAACAACCTGGTGCCGATGGTGGTCGAGCAGACCAACCGCGGCGAGCGCGCCTACGATATTTATTCGCGGCTGTTGAAGGAGCGGATCATCTTTCTGGTCGGTCCGGTGCACGACGCCGTGGCAAGCCTGATTTGCGCTCAGCTGCTGTTTCTCGAAGCCGACAACCCGAATAAGGACATCAATTTCTACATCAACTCGCCAGGTGGTGTGGTCACGTCGGGGTTGGCGATCTATGACACGATGCAATACATCCGATCGCCGGTGGCGACCGTCTGCATCGGCCAGGCAGCTTCGATGGGCTCGCTGCTGCTGGCGGCCGGCGCGCCCGGAAAGCGTTACTCGCTACCGAATTCCCGTATCATGATCCATCAGCCCTCCGGCGGCGCCCAAGGTCAGGCCACCGACATCGAGATCCAGGCGCGCGAGATTCTGGCGCTGCGCGCGCGGCTCAACGAGATCTACGTCAAGCATACCGGGCAGCCGCTTGAGGTGATCGCGGCCGCGGTCGAGCGCGACAAGTTTCTCTCGCCGCTCGAGGCCAAGGATTTCGGCATTGTCGACGAGGTGGTCGAGTCGCGGCCGACGCCGATCGAGGAACGGGCCCGCGCCTGATGCTGAATAAAGTTAACGCGGGAGTGGCGGATTTAACCAGTTGTTGATCCGTCAGGAGCACATATACTTTGATCGCCCGCGCCGACGTGCGGTTCGGGGCCCGGCCCGTGCTTGCAGCCGTCCGGTCTGTAGCGGGGGCGAGCGTCGCCAGCGCGTCCCGGCGGGATGCACCGGGGACCCGGTTAGGGAGTGGCGATGACCAAGTCCAGCGGCAGCGACTCGAAAAACACGCTGTACTGTTCCTTTTGCGGCAAGAGCCAGCACGAGGTCAGGAAGCTGATTGCGGGTCCAACCGTGTTCATCTGCGACGAATGCGTCGAGCTCTGCATGGACATCATCCGTGAGGAGCACAAGACGACACTGGTCAAGTCGCGCGATGGGGTGCCGGGACCGCGCGACATCTGTCGCGTGCTCGATGATTACGTAATCGGCCAGGACCACGCCAAGCGGGTGCTGTCGGTCGCCGTGCACAATCATTACAAACGGCTGGCGCATGGCTCGAAAAACAATGACGTCGAACTGGCCAAATCGAACATCCTGCTGGTCGGCCCGACCGGCTCCGGCAAGACGCTCCTGGCGCAGACGCTGGCGCGGATCATCGACGTGCCGTTCACGATGGCCGACGCGACGACCCTGACCGAGGCCGGCTATGTCGGCGAGGACGTCGAGAACATCATCCTGAAGCTGTTGCAGGCCGCCGATTACAACGTTGAGCGGGCGCAGCGCGGCATCGTCTACATCGACGAGGTCGACAAGATCTCGCGCAAATCCGACAACCCCTCGATCACCCGCGACGTTTCGGGCGAGGGGGTGCAGCAGGCGCTCCTCAAGATCATGGAGGGAACCATCGCTTCGGTGCCGCCGCAGGGCGGCCGCAAGCACCCGCAGCAGGAGTTCCTGCAGGTCGACACGACCAATATCCTGTTCGTGTGCGGCGGCGCCTTTTCCGGGCTGGAGAAGATCATAGCGCAGCGCCGGCAAGGCACCTCGATCGGCTTCGGCGCCGAAGTGCGCGGCCCCGAGGAGCGCAAGACCGGCGAGATCCTGAAGGATCTGGAACCCGAGGACCTGCTCAAATTCGGGCTCATTCCGGAGTTCGTCGGCCGCCTGCCGGTGGTCGCGACCTTGGACGACCTCGACGAGGACGCGCTCGTCGACATCCTGACCAAGCCGAAGAACGCGCTCGTCAAGCAATACCAGCGCCTGTTCGAGATGGAAGATGTTCGCCTCGAATTGACCGACGAGGCGATGCGCGGCATCGCCCAGAAGGCGATCGCCCGCAAGACGGGTGCCCGCGGTCTGCGCTCGATCATGGAGGGCATCCTGCTCGATTCGATGTTCGAGCTGCCGAGCCTTGTCGGGGTCAGCGAAATCGTGATCAACCGCGAGGTCGTCGAGGGGAGGGCGAAACCGCTTCAGATCTATTCCGATCGCCGGGGCGACGTCGGCACCGGTGATTGACATGCCACCCGTGCCTCTACCGAGCGTGGTAGGGGCTGCCTTGAGATGCGGCATCCTGAGCCAGCCGGCTTGACGACCGGCGCCAGGAGGCCAACGTAAACACGGCTTTGTCCGTATAGCCCGCCGACCTGTTCCTGGCGGCGGTCTCTGGCTAAAGAGGGCCTATGTCAGAATCTGCGCGCTCTGCGCTCTACCCCGTCCTGCCTCTCCGCGACATCGTCGTGTTTCCGCACATGATCGTGCCGTTGTTCGTCGGCCGCGAGAAATCGGTGCGCGCGCTCGAGGACGTGATGAAGGACGACAAACAGATCCTCCTCGTCACGCAAAAGAACGCCGCCCAGGACGACCCATCTACCGCGGACATCTTTATGCTCGGAACGATCGGCACCGTGCTGCAGCTGCTGAAGCTGCCTGACGGCACGGTCAAGGTGCTGGTTGAGGGCGGGCGCCGGGCCCGTATCGAGCGCTTCGCCGAGAACGACCAGTTCTTCCAGGCTTACGCGGAGACCATCCCCGAAAAACCCGGCGCCCACCAGGAAATCGAGGCGCTGGCGCGTACCGTGGTGGCGCAGTTCGAGCAATACATCAAGCTCAACAAGAAGATACCGCCCGAGGTGCTGGTCTCGATCAACCAGATCGAGGACCCCGGCAAGCTCGCCGATACCGTCGCCTCGCACCTGACGCTGAAGATTCCCGAGAAACAGGAGCTGCTTGAGACTGAGACCGTGTCGGAGCGGCTGGAGAAGGTGTTCGGCTACATGGAGGGCGAAATCGGCGTCCTCCAGGTCGAGAAGCGCATCCGCAATCGCGTCAAGCGTCAAATGGAGAAGACGCAGCGCGAGTACTATTTGAACGAGCAGTTGAAGGCGATCCAGAAGGAGCTTGGCGAGGGCGAGGACGGTCGCGACGAGATGGCCGAGCTCGAGGAGAAGATCAACAAGACCAAGTTCTCGAAGGAGGCGCACGACAAGGCCGTGGCCGAGCTGAAAAAGCTCCGCAGCATGAGCCCGATGTCGGCCGAGGCGACGGTCGTCCGCAACTATCTCGACTGGCTGTTGTCCATCCCCTGGCAGAAGCGCACCAAGGTCCGCCGCGACATCAAGGCCGCCGAGCGGGTGCTGAACGCCGACCATTTCGGGTTGGAGAAGGTCAAGGAGCGGATTCTCGAATACCTCGCCGTTCAGCAGCGCATGAAGAAGATGAAGGGCCCGATCCTGTGCCTGGTCGGACCGCCGGGGGTTGGCAAGACTTCGCTCGGCAAGTCGGTGGCGCGCGCCACCGGGCGCAACTTCGTCCGGATGTCCTTGGGCGGCGTGCGTGACGAGGCCGAGATCCGCGGCCATCGCCGAACCTATATCGGCTCGATGCCCGGCAAGGTCATCCAGGGCATGAAGAAGGTGAAATCCTCGAACCCGCTGTTCCTGCTGGACGAGGTCGACAAGCTCGGCGCCGATTGGCGCGGGGACCCGTCATCCGCGCTCCTGGAGGTGCTCGATCCGGAGCAGAACTCGACGTTCGCCGACCACTATCTGGAGGTCGATTACGATTTGTCGGATGTGCTCTTCGTTACTACGGCTAACACCCTGCGCATGCCGCAGCCGCTGATGGACCGGATGGAAATCATCCGCATCCCCGGCTACACCGAGGACGAGAAGGTCGAGATCGCCAAGCGCCACCTGATCCCGAAGCAGATCAAGGCGCATGGCCTCAGGAAGGGCGAGTGGAGCATCAGCGACGAGGCCTTGCGCGACCTCTGCCGCTTCTACACGCGCGAGGCGGGCGTTCGCAATCTGGAGCGCGAGATCGCCAACCTGACCCGGAAGGCCATCAAGGACATCTTGATGAAGAAGAGTGACCGGGTAACGGTCACCAGGCGCAACTTGGAGAAATTTGCCGGCGTCAGGCGGTTCCGTTTCGGCGAGGCGGAGAGCGAGGATCTGGTCGGCGTCACGACCGGCCTTGCCTGGACCGAGGTCGGTGGCGAGCTGCTGACCATCGAAGCGGTTACGCTGCCGGGCAAGGGACGCGTCACCGCCACCGGAAAGCTCGGCGACGTCATGAAGGAGTCGGTCCAAGCGGCCGAGAGCTACGTCAAGTCGCGCAGCTATGCCTTCGGGATCAGGCCGGCGGTGTTCGAGAAGAAAGATATCCATGTGCATGTGCCCGAGGGCGCGACCCCCAAGGATGGGCCCTCGGCCGGTGTCGCGATGGTCACCTCTATTGTCTCCGTGTTGACCGGCATTGCGGTCAAGCGCGACATCGCGATGACCGGCGAGATCACGCTGCGCGGCCGGGTATTGCCGATCGGTGGGCTTAAGGAAAAGCTGCTGGCCGCGTTGCGCGGGGGCCTCAAGACGGTGCTGATCCCAGCGGAGAATGAGAAGGACCTCGCCGAGATCCCCGACAACGTCAAGCGCGGCCTCAAGATGATCCCGGTGGGTACGGTCGACGAGTTGCTGGAACATGCGCTGGCGAGCCCGCTCACGCCGATCGATTGGGAGGACGACACTGCGCCGCAGCCCGTTATTCCCGCGACGGGCGAAGAGCGGCCGGGTGTGCTAACGCATTGATAGATATTGCGAGCGGCCCCTGCGGTTGTGGTTGTCGCGACGCAGGGCTGGAAAATCGGCGTTAGAATCAGCAAAACCGTGGCTTTCGCTGGTGGAGCGGCGTTGACCGCCTGGGTCGCGCCGCTCTAAACTTGCTAGCGAAGACTGCACTGAACTTGCGTCCGAAAATCGTTTAGGGGGCCGAACGTGAATAGAAACGAACTCGTCGATGCCGTCGCTGGTAAGGCCGATCTGTCGAAATCGTCCGCAAACAAAGCGGTTGACGCCGTGTTCGAGGCGATCACCGGTGCCTTGAAGGGCGGCGGCGAAGTTCGTCTCGTCGGTTTCGGCACATTCTCGGTGGCTCGCCGCGCCGCATCGGAAGGGCGCAACCCGCGCACCGGCGAGAAGATCAAGATCGCGGCATCGAAGCAGGCGAAGTTTAAGCCCGGCAAGCGCCTCCGCGACGAGCTGAACTAGGCGTTTGGTGGCAGGCGGCGGTCCCGCGACTGCAGGGCAGCTGCGCCCTTGCCGTCGACAAGTTTGGGCGATTAGCTCAGCTGGCAGAGCATCTCGTTTACACCGAGGGGGTCGGCGGTTCGAATCCGTCATCGCCCACCAAGAAATCAAACCTTTAGCCGGAAAAACGGCCGGCCACTCGGGGTAACGAAGGGGCCGGGGTAACGTTGGGGGTAACGGTATCTCCGATGGGATCGCGCTGACCAAGCGTCCTTGAGACTTTCCGCTCGGCCACCGAGCTTCACGCGCCTTTGCCGCGGCGAGCGTCGTTTTGGTACACTCGGAGATCGCGCGCCGCTCTTCCTCGGCGACCATCGCCATGATGCCGACGGTGAGCCGGTTTGCGCTCGGCATATCCGCCGCGGTGGCGCTCTTCCTCGATCTGCTCGCGGCTGCCGGCCGCCATGTCTGACGGGATGCAGCCATCGATCACGTTGAGCACGAAGACGGCATCCCACTCCTGGCCCTTGGCCGAGTGGATCGTCGACAGCACGAGGTAGTCCTCGTCGAGATGGGGCGGGACCGCCGCGGCGCTGGTGGCCTCGGGCGGGTCCAGGGTTAGTTCGGTCAGAAAGCTGCTCCGAGTGGGATAGGTCCCGGCAATCTGCTCCAACTGGTCGAGATCGCCCGTCCGGGCACCAGGATTGTCGTGAAGACGTTCGAGATGGGGCTGATACCACCGGCGGACCAGCGACATCTGCCCCGCCCCCGGGGTCCCTCCCTGGCGCAGGCCGGCCAGCAGGCCGCAAAGCTCCGGCCAATGCGGCGCGGTGGCCGCGGGCGGCCGGAACTCGTCGAGCGCACCAAAGTCCCAGCCGGCTCCGCTGAGGTGCGCCCACGTCTCGCGCGCCGTGGCGGGGCCGACCCCCGGCAGCAGCTGCACGACGCGGAACGCCGCTATCGTGTCCCTGGGGTTTCTCGATCCAACGCAGGACACACAGCACGTCCTTAACGTGGGCCGCTTCGAGGAACTTCAGCCCGCCGTATTTGACGAAGGGAATACCCCGCCGGGCCAGCTCGACCTCAAGCTGATCGCTGTGGTGGCTGGCACGGAACAGCACCGCCTGCCGCTTCAGGTCGATGCCCGCCTCGCGATGCTCTAGGACTCGCTCGACGACATGCGTCGATACGCTGGCGACCGACGATCGTCGAAGCACGGCCCGCTGTGGGGCTCGTACCGCGCCGGAAGGCCGAGGCCATTATGTCGACCCGGCTCCGCGCTTCCCGCGCCCCCTCGGCAAGGCGCGGAGAGCGATGCGCCGCCGCCGGTCGAGGCCGATCCGCCACCGAACCCACAACACGATCCCGTAGATCCTTCGAATAGGGTCTCGCCATCGATGCTGGCCCCCAACCCCAGCCAGCATCTTCAATCAGAAATCCCCAGCCTTGGGAATCCCTCTCGGCGACTCAGCTAAACCCGATCCCGCTCTAATCAGTCATGCGCGCCTCCTTCGAGCGGAATGGTCGCCAAGCCTGGTGGAAAACGCCGGGAATAAAAGGGTCCGCCGGACCGGCCGGATCAGCCGACGGCGGCGCTCGTCAATTGCACCGTGACGTTCGGTGCGGCAAATCGGATTTGACTGGCGGCGAAAGCGTCAATTAGCCGACGCAACGCCTGACGCTGCAGATAGGTCGGGCGCAATGGCGTGGCGGTGAATTTGCAGCGGACGACGAGGTCCGTCTGCAATGCGTCGACGACACCCTGCATTTTGAGAGGCTGCATGAATTCGGAGCCGATCTCGGGGTCGTCGGAGCAACTCCTCGCCGACGCGCTTGATGGTCTTGCGCACGGTCTCGTTATCCGCGGTGGGCTCGAGGTGAAGGTTGAACTTCACCACCGACC
>DASYOB010000088.1:0-17929 GCA_036008175.1 Allostellaceae bacterium | reverse complement strand
CTGTGCGCCTGCATCAGCAGGGAAAATACAGGCTGGCGCGTCTCGCCCGTTGCCGCCTTTCTCGGCTCCCGGAGCACTCTTTTGCTGCAAATGCAGGGGATTTGCAGCAAACCCGCCGAACCCACCGCATAGATGCGTGCGCGTGTCACCGCTAACCCAGCCGGCCCCGCTCATGCTGTTCTGAGATTTCGCGACCATCCTCTGCCAGGTTTCTGAATTTGCGCAATTTTCCCCTCTCAAAACAACGCCCGATAACAGCGAGAAAACAGCGGAAAAGCAGCGGCGGAACAGCGGAAGATCCGAAGCATTTTGGCCCAAACAGCATCCTCCTTCGGGTCCGATGGCCGTGGCTGGTCGTACTCTATTTGTTCTCCAAAACGCCGATGTCAAGCCCCTGCCAATACCGGGATTGCAGCCCGGTCCTTTACGCCGGGCGCAGCGCAGCCCGCTCGTCGGCTCAGCGCCGAAAGCTACCGTTCGATGGGCCGCGATCGAACTGCAAGGTTCGACCCGAAGCCGACGCTCGTTGACAGGCGACCGGATGGCAAGGAATGCCCCGAAGCCGCCGTTGTAAGTTGCAGGCCGAACGTTCCAGAGGGGTGAGAAAGCTGTCGTTCGTTGCCGGTCGGTCGGTCCGCGGAGTTGTGCCATAAGCGGAAGTCGGGGACTACTTCAAGCCCCGGTGATCAATCACGCGATCCCCCTCTCCGAGGGATGTTCCGCCTACGCACAGGCGGCTCGGGGAGAAGCGAGAAGCCAGCTCGTCCTGGCGCCGTAGCCGCGCAATGTCGGTCGAAATCGTCTACCTTCTTGGCGTGTCGGAGGTCAGAGGGAGTTTCCATGACCTTAAGTGCCATCTCCCGTACAGGACGGCGGGGGAGCGGCACGAGCGCGGCAAGACCGCTAACGGCTGCCGGCGCCGCGTGCACCATCGCGATCGTAATAGTGTTGTCGGCGCTTGTCGCTGCCCCGAGCCGCCTGGGCGCACAGGTGCTCCGGAACCCTGAGACGCCCTATCACTTCCTCCGCTATGACGATGTTCCGGAGGATCAGCAAAACCCCGCATGGCCAGATGACTTCTGGGCGCCGCTCAAATTTATCCCGCTCGATATCGCGCCGGGAAGCTATATCAACTTCGGCGGCGAGGACCGCGAGCGCGTCGAACACTTCAACAATGTTTTCTTCGGGCTGACGCCCCAACGGAACCTGACCTACGATCTACATCGCCTGCTCTTCGAGGCCGACTTGCATATCGGCGACACCTTCCGGACCTTTCTGCAATTCGGCGACCACCTTGTGACGTCGCACAGCTACTCGCCGCCGACGGACGTCGACCGGCTCGACCTGCAGCAGGGCTTCATCGACGTCAAGGCCCCGGTCGGCCAGGACTCCAGCCTCACGGTGCGGGGTGGCCGACAGGAGATCACGTTCGGCTCGGCCCGGCTGGTCGACGTGCGCGAAGGCCCAAACATCCGCCTGAGCTTCGACGGTGGGCGGCTTATCTATCAATCCCCTGACCTCAGGCTCGACGCTTTCGTTACTAAGCCCGTCATTCCCGAGCGAGGCTATTTCGACGACTCCACGGATCCGAGGCAGTCGTTCTGGGGCCTCTACGGCGTCATGCCTGTTCCCGCCGTTCCTGGCCTCAGCGTTGACTTCTATTATCTCGGGCTCGATCGTCAGAACGCGGTGTTCGCTTCAGGGACCGCCAACGAGACGCGTCAGTCGTTGGGAACGCGCCTCTGGGGCGGATCCGGCCCGTGGGACTATGACACCGAGGGCGTCTTTCAATTCGGAACGTTCGGGGCCCGCGACATCCGGGCCTGGACCGCGGCTTCCAACACCGGCTACACGCTCCACAACGACTGGGGCCAGCCGCGGTTGGGGTTGCAGGCTGACGTCGCAAGTGGCGGTGGCGCCGGCGGGACGCTCAGGACTTTCAACCCCCTATTCCCCAAATTCGCCTACTTTACTGAGGCGTCGATCAATGCGCCAATCAACATCATCGACGCGTTTCCCTCGGTTACTATCCAGCCGACCCACGATTTCGCCGTGACCGCTGGCGTCGATTTTCTCTGGCGCTACAGCATTCGCGACGGATTCTACCAGCCGCCCGGTGTTCCCCTTGTGCCAAGCAGCGCAAACACCCAGCGCTTTCTCGGCGAGCAATACAACCTCCACGCTGAATGGCAGGCCACCGCGCATATCAATGTCAATGCCGTCTACGTGCATTTCACGCCGGCCGGCTTCCTCAAGTCCACCGGCGCGAAGGGCATCGATTACGTCGGCATATGGACGTCGTACATGTTTTGAGCATCCAAAACTGAACGACAGCTTCGAGAGTCCAAACCCGAAAGATTCCGGTTATTGCCGGACGGCCGCAATCGGCGCAAGTTGCCCGTTCAGGACCGGACTGGCGAAGGTCGGCAATCCACCCGACCTCGCCGTTCCCGATCGCGCCCGCAAGGTCTCTTTAGGGGGCAAATGCGGACTATTGGATAGCGATAAAGTCCGGGGGCTATGAGCCGCCGGCCTGCCCTACGCGGCGCGTGAATTCCGTATCGCCTGCCAGATGCGGGCGCTGGTCGCCGGCATGTCGATGTGCTTGACGCCGAGCGGCCCCAATGCGTTCAACACCGCGTTGACGATGACCGGCAGCGCGCCGACCGTGCCGGCCTCGCCCGCGCCCTTCGCGCCGAGCGGGTTGAGCTTTGTTGGGCAGGGATTGCTCTCGACCTTGATCGGCCCCAGCGCGTCGGCGCGCGGCATCGCGTAATCCATGAAGCTGCCGGTCAGCATCTGGCCGGACTCGCGGTCGTAGACGACCTGTTCCATGACCGCCTGCCCCAGCCCCTGCATGATGCCGCCATGGATCTGGCCCTTGAGGCCGATCGGGTTGACGACGGTGCCGACATCGTCGACGACGACATAGTTCGGGATCTCGAGCTGACCTGTCTCCGGATCGATCTCAACCTCGCAGACATGCGAGCCGTTGGGGTAGGTGTTGTCGGCCGGCGCGAAGGTGCCGGTCTCGAACAGCCCGCCCTCGAAACCCGGCGGCATGCGCCCGACCTGGAACGAGGCCTTGGCCACCTCGGCGATCGAGATGCGGCGGTCGGTGCCGGCAACCGCGAAATTGCCGCCAGTGTCGCCGACAGCGAATTCGATGTCGGCCTCGGCGGCTTCCAACAGATGCGCGGCGATACGCCTGCCCTTGGCGATGATCTTGTCGGCCGCCATCCACAGGGCAGAGCCTCCGATCACGGTCGAGCGCGAGCCGTTGGTGCCGATGCCAAAGGCGACGCGGTCGGTGTCGCCGTCGACGTACTGCACCTCGGCGGGGTCGATCCCGAGCCGCTCGTTCAACACCTGCTTGAACACGGTCTCGTGCCCCTGCCCCTGGTTCTTGCTGCCCATCAGGAGGGTCAGGTTGCCGCTCGGGTGAAAGCGGATCTCGGCGAACTCGTTGCCGGGGCCGGCGGCCTTCTCGATCGGGTTGGCGATGGCGATGCCGCGCAGCTTGCCGCGCCGGCGCGCGTCCTCGCGTCGCGCCGGAAAGCCCTGCCAGTCGGCGAGTTCGAGTACCCGCTTCTGGTTGGCCGGGAAGTCGCCGGTGTCGTAATTGAGGCCGAGCGCTGATTTGTACGGGATCTTGTCGCGCGGGATCAGGTTCTTCGCGCGCAATTCGACCGGGTCGAGGCCCAGTTCGCGCGCCGAATCGTCGATCAGGCGCTCGATGACATAAGTCGCCTCCGGCCGTCCGGCACCGCGATAGGGCGCGGTGCCGTTGGTGTTCGCCATCACCGCCAGCACCGCGACATGCGCGGCCGGGATATCGTAGACCCCGGTCAGGGTGCCGACATTCGAGAAGGTGGCGAGCAGGTTGCGCTCGGACGAGATGTAGGCGCCGACATTGGCGAAGGTCTTGACCCGAAGCCCGAGAAAGCGGCTGTCGGCATCGAGCGCCAGCTCGGCATCGCTGATGTTGTCGCGGGCATGCTCGTCCGCGAGCACCGCCTCGCTGCGCTCGCAGCTCCATTTGACTGGCCGGCGCAGCCGCCTCGCCGCGAACAGCACGAGGCGGTGCTCGGGGTACTGCCAGCCCTTGGTGCCGAACCCGCCGCCGACATCGCCTGATATGACCCGGATGCGGCTCTCCGGGATCTTGAAGATGCGGGTGGCGAGCGCCTGCCGCACCCGGTGCGGGTACTGCACATCGGCGTAGAGGGTGTAGCGCTCCTCGCCCGGGTCCCAGACGCCGATCGCGCCGCGCGGCTCCATGAAATGGGCGTAGACCCGGCTGATCACATAGCGGCGTTTGACGATATGCGCGGCGTTGGCGAAGGCCGCTTCGGTCGCCGCCTTGTTGCCGCTTTCGAACAGGTTGGAGATGTTGTCCGGGCATTCGTCCCAGACGGCATGCTCGCCGGCAGCGGCCTCGGCGGTGTCGGTGACCGAGGGCAGGATGTCGAAGTCGATGTCGATCAGCTCGGCGGCATCCTTGGCCTGCGCCAGGCTCTCGGCGACGATGAAGGCGACCGGCTCCCCGACATAGCGCACCTGCCCGACCGCGAGACCGAGATGCGCGCGCCAGAACATCGGCGAGCCGTCCGGCCGCTTGCGCTGCAACGGCACCCCCATCGTGCCGATGCCGGCGGCGACGAGGTCGTCGCCGGTATAGATCGCCAAGACGCCCGGCGCGGCTTGCGCCGCCGACAGATCGATCGCGCGGATCGCGGCATGCGCGTGCGGCGAGCGCAACACCACGGCATGGGCCTGGCCGAGCAGGTTGACGTCGTTCTGGAAGCGGCCGTTGCCGCTCAAGAGGCGCTTGTCCTCGAAGCGCCGCACCGGCTGCCCGATTCCGAACTGGCCCATTGCTCGATGTCTCCGTAAGCTTGCTCGACACATTCTAAGCACAGCCGAGCGCTGCGCGAACAAGCCCCTCTCCCGCGGTGCGGGAGAGGGGCTTTTGGGGCAGGCGGAGGACGCATGGAACGCATCGATATCGCCGGGATCGCGCTGGAGACGCTGATGCAGGGCGAGGGTCCGCCGATCCTGTTCCTGCATGGCGGCGACTATGTCGCGCAGAACCAGCCGTTTCTCGACCGTCTGGCGCATCGCTGGCACGTCATCGCGCCGCGCCATCCCGGCTTTGGCAATACCCCGCGCCCCTCCTGGTTTCGCAGCGTGCACGACATCGCCTACCTCTATCTCGACCTGCTCGACCGGCTGGAGCTCGACAACGTGCTCTTGGTCGGCTCGTCGCTGGGCGGCTGGATCGCCCTCGAAATGGCGGTGCGCTCGCAGCTGCGGCTCGGCGGGCTGGTGCTGATCGACTCGCTCGGGCTCAAATTCGGCGGCCGCGAGGAGCGCGAGATCGCCGATATCTACGCGCTGCCGGCCGAGGAGGTGCTGCGCCGAACCTTCGCCGACCCGGGGAAATTTGTCCCGGATTACGCCGCGCTCGACGATGCCGAGGCCGTCGCCGTCGCGCACGACCGCGAGGCCACCGCGCTTTACGGCTGGAAGCCCTATATGCACGACCCGGCACTGGCGCACTGGCTGCACCGCATCACCCGCGCGACCCTGGTGCTGTGGGGCGAACAGGACGGCATCGCCCCGCCCGCTTACGGCGAGAAGCTCGCCGCGGCGATCCCCCATTCCCGGTTCCACACCATCCCCGGCGCCGCGCACTACCCGCAGATCGAGCACCCCGAAGCGGTCGCCGCCGCGATCGGCGAGATCACCCTGCCGGAGATCCAGCGATGACCGAAGCCACCACCAACCCCAAAGGCATGCAAGTCTGGCACTTCAGCGAGATGGCCTATCACCCGGCCTGGCAGCATCTGGACGACACCTACCGGGTCATCATCCCGAGCCGGCTGTTCGACCCGAAGGAGGGCGCCGACCTCTACCACCGCTATCTCGACGAATGGGCGCTGTGCGACGAACTCGGCATCAACATCATGACCAACGAGCACCACGCCACCGCGACCTGCGCCGACTCGGTGTGCACGATCCCGATGGCGATCCTGGCGCGCGAGACGAAGAAGGTGCGCCTTCTCGCGCTCGGCATGCCGATCGGCAACCGCAACGACCCGATCCGCGTCGCCGAGGAATATTCGATGATCGACGTGATCTCGCGCGGCCGGGTCGAGATGGGGTTTGTCAAGGGCGTGCCGTTCGAGATTTCGCCGGCCAACACCAACCCGGCCGAGTTGATGGAGCGCTTCTGGGAGGCGCACGACCTGATCCTCAAAGCCATGAGCACGCATGACGGCCCGTTCAGCTGGGAGGGCGCGCATTTCCACTACCGCTCGGTCAATGTCTGGCCGCGCCCGTGGCAACAGCCGCACCCGCCGGTGTGGATGCCGGTCGGCAGCCCCGGCAGCGCCGAGGAGGCGGCGGCGCGCGGCATCACCATCGGCGTGTTGAATACCGGCTGGGTCAGGACCCCGGCGATCTTCGACGCCTATCGCAAAAAGGCGTCCGAGACCGGCCGCGAGATGCGGCTGGACAAGCTCGCCTACATGGCGCTGATCGGGGTCGGCGAGACGCGCGAGGAAGGCCACCGCCGCGCCGACCAGATCCTCGGCTACAGCCGCACCTCGGGCATCGTCGCGCCGCAATTCCAGAACCCGCCCGGCTATGTCGCGGCCGGGCTCAACGCGCAGATGCTGAAGGCGGGCGGCTCGGCGGGCGCGCGCGCGACCCGGGTGCAGACCAAGGACGGCCGGCCGATCAACGCGCGCACGATGCAGGTCGAGGAGGCGATCGACGCCGGCCTCGTCTTCGCCGGCACCCCGGACGATGTCTGGGACCAATTAAAGGCGTTCTACGACCATGTCGGCGGCTTCGGCCATTTGCTGATGATGGGCCAGGGCGGCCACCTCGACCACGCCGACACCGTCGCCAACCTCACCCTGTTCTCGAAGGAAGTGCTGCCGCGCCTGGCGGAACTGGGGTGAGCCACAAAAATGCCGATCCGGCAGGCAATCTGGAAGGTAGCGTCTCAACCAGAAGAGCTGCTCGGGAGTAAACTCGCGAGCGAGCAACTGTTAGAGGAGATGATTGTCAGCCGTCCCGAGATCCTCGATTCGAATTGGATGCTTATTGGACGGCAAGTTGATACAGGGGCTCGCGGCAGACTTGATCTTCTCGCGATTGCGCCGGATGGCGGACTTGTTCTGATTGAATTGAAAAGGAATCGCACTCCGCGTGATGTGGTTGCCCAGGCTTTAGACTACGCAAGCTGGGTTGAAGCGCTTAGGCCGGAAGATGTAGCAAAGATTTATGCCAGGTTTCGTGACGGAAGAAATTTGGCCAGCGATTTTCAAGATCGCTTCAAGCAGAAGCTTGAAGAAGACGCGCTAAATCAATCGCATCAGATCGTCGTTGTAGCCGCCTCGTTAGATGACAGCACCGAAAGGATAATATCGTACCTGAGCAATCGCGACATAGCTATCAACGCCTTATTTTTTGAGATCTTCAGCTTCGGCGAGCACCAGCTATTGAGCCGCACATGGCTCCTCGATCCCACGAGCACGCAGGTCAAGGCCGCCTCTGCTCCGGATGAACTGAAGGAACCGTGGAACGGAGAATTTTATGCCAACCACGAAGATGGCCCAACCCGATCATGGAATGAAGCTGTGCAATACGGATTCATATCGGCCGGTGGGCGAGCGTGGTACAGCAACACGTTGAAGCTTCTGAAACCAGAAGATCGGATTTGGGTGAAGGCGCCGGGGTTCGGTTTCGTTGGCGTCGGCCGCGTCACATCGACATCAAAGCCTGCACGGGATTTCACGCTGGTCACGCCAGAGGGCGAAATGCCTGCGCTCCAGGTGCTCAAGGTCGGTAGCTATAATCAGGAAGTGGCCGACGATCCGGAGCAATCGGAATATTTCGTAGCCGTACGATGGCTTGATACCGTCCCGATCAGCAAGGCAGTGAATGAGATCGGCATGTTTGGCAATCAAAACACTGTCTGTAAGCCGACTACGCCGAAGTGGCGTTGGACGATCGAGCGGCTGAAGACCTATTTTCCGAACTGGGAGAATACCTAATCGTCGTAGGAAGGGTTGAGCGCGGCGAAACCCATCGAACTCCGCGACGGCACGGACGGTGGGTTTCGCTCGGCTCAACCCGCCCTACGAATGTTTCCAAACCGCGAAATCGGTTTCGACGTCGGCGGCCAATGGCTGTGTCGCCAACTTGAATTCAGCCGAGATTTGCGAGGCGGGTTCGCCGGGATCGCCGCGCCAAAAGCAGGTGACGTGAGCGCGGGAGTGCGTGCGCTCCAGGACCTCGCGAAGTTTTGAGATCCGGCGTTCGTCACCGGGCCCGGGATAGAGTAGATCCCGCGCGAACCGCAGATGCTCGGCGAGATCGTCGCTGTCGCGAGAAACCAGATCCCGGTGCGACCGCGCAACGTGCCGGCGTATTCGCCCGCAAAGAATTCCTCGCGTTTCTTGTGGGCGCGCGTCGGTTCGACCGGCAGGAGCGCCGAGATTTCCCGCGGGTCAAGCTCGTCGCCGGCGAACCGCAAGGTCACGAATGCCTTTGAGTCGGACCAGTTCACGCCGTTTCGCTGCTCACCACCAAGCGACGGCCGAGCGCCTTTAGCGCGGCCTCGATCTGGTCGAGGCGAGAGGCGTGGCGGCCGTCGAACAACCGCGTCACCTGCGATGGCTGCCAGCCGAGCCGCTCGGCCAGCTGCTTCTTGTTAAGGCCAGCGGCGCGCATCGCGCGATAGGCTTCGAGCTTGGCCGCGGTCAACGCCGGCAGGGTGACGGTGGGGCGGCTCTTCGCGGGCGACGGCAACGGCACCTCCTCGCCATGCGCCATCATGCCGAGTACCGCCTCTTCCAACAGATCCTCGGCCTGCGCCAGGGCCTCGCCGAGCGTGTCGCCCTGGGTCGCGCCGTAACCGATGTCAGGAAGGATGACGACATACCCGCCATCCTCTTCCCGTTCGAGCCGTACCGGATAACCCTCGGCTTTGCTACGCGCCATCGCTACTGCCTCAACCCAGATCGTCTAGTCTCAGCCGCAAGTCGCGCAGGATCGAGAACAGCGTCCCGCGCCGGATCTCGCCGCTGCCGGTGGGTACGATCGACTTGCGTCCGCGCAGCTCGATTTGCACATGGCCCCCTTTGCCACGCGCCGGATCGACGGTCGCGCCGAGACGGCGCAGCTTGCGGAGGAGTTCCCGGCTGGTCATCGAGATGGTTATACATTTGTGCGTATCAAGCGGCGGGCGGATATTGGTTGCGCGGCTCGGCAGTTCAAACCGGCTCCGGTCGCAGCTGCCGACCAAACAGCGAGGCGGCGCGCTGGAGCGTTTTGTCGACGTTGCGCCTGCCGCGATCAGCAGCGCGTGACATTCGCCGAGACGGCGCGCCATTCGCCGTTCTGCCGCACCCACACATCGGTGTAGCGGCCGGCGCCGGGGTGTCCGTCGGCCATCGTGTAGCTGGTGCGGGCGTGGATGATCGCGACATCGCCGAACAGGCGGATCTCGACCTCATGCGCCGCCAGGTTCGCGATCGTCACGGGCCGCGCGGTCTGCGCCAGAAAGCCGCCGCGGTCGACCAGCGACCCGTCCGGGTTGGAGCAGCGGAAATCCGCTGCGAGGATCTCGTCGAAGCGGCGCACATCGCCATCTTGGACCGAGCGAATGTAGTCGCGGTTGAGACTCGCCAGGATCTCGATATCGGATGCCGATGTCGCGGGATCGGGCATGATTTTGTCCCCCTGTGCGGCTTGGCGAGATTGCAACGGCGCTACGCGCGTCGCGTGAGATCATTTCCTGTGTAGGCTCGCCCTGCTCATCCGTCACTAATCCGTCATTCCGGGACGGCCCGAGGGGGCCGGGCCCGGAATCCATGAACACGGACTAAGGCTTTTTGGCACGACAGCGCACGGCTGGGTAGGCCGGTGTTCCTGGATTCCGGGTTCGCGGCCGCGCCACGCCCCGGAATAACCACTCCGGCGGTGTCCCTTTGGGCTTCGTGAGTGAATTGTTGCCGGGCTGCCAAGAATCGGGGTAAGCGGGTTGGAGGAATGCCGCCCGGCGCTTTCGATAATGGGGCGGCCGATAAACGGGGGATGGGGATGAGTTACGCGGCATCGCCGTCAGCGGAACGGAAAATCGATATCGGCGCCTCGGTGCGCGTCGCCTATTCGGTGGTCATGGAGAACTCGCGGCTGGCGATCGAATTGGTCTGGCTGCCTTTTGCGATCGTCGTCGTGGCGGAGATCATCGCGCTGCTGCTCGGCGGCGGCGGATTTTTCGGCCGGGCATTCGCCTCCTTGGTCCGCGCTGTCGCGTTCCTGGTCTTCGGCACCACCTTCATCGTGCGCTGGCATCGCTTTGTATTGCTCGGCGAGAACGAGAGCGCCGGCCTGTTTCCGCCGGGCTGGAACCCATGCTTCTGGGCGTTCGTCAAAATCGGCCTCACCCTGATCGTCGGTTTTGTGATCCTCGGCTTTATCGCGGTTGTGCCGCCGCATCTCCTGACCGTGCCGCTCGCCATCATCGGCGGGATCGCCCTCACCTTCGCTTCCGCCCGCGTCTCGCTGGTCTTCCCGGCGGCGGCGGTCGAGCGCCCGATCTCATTGCGCGAGGCCTGGGAGCTGATGGCCGGCAATTATTGGCGATTGTTTGTCTGCCTACTGCTCTGCTTCCTGCCGTTCGGCGTGGTGCATCACCTGCTCGACCGGATCAGCTTCGGACTGTCGTCGCTGCTCTGGCTCGTCTTTCAGGTGGTCGGCCTCGCGGTGGTGTTCGCCGGCATGGCGGTCGTCGCCTCGCTGCTGTCGCACATTTACCGGGAGTTCGATCGGCCGCTGCCGGCACAGCGCGCCGCCTAGGGCAAGGCCCAGTCACGTAGAAGCACGTTCCCAAACGTCACCCGCGGGCTTGACCCGCGGGTCTAGAGATGGCCGGGTCAAGCCCGGCCATGACGCTCAGGATGAGAAATCAGCCGTGGCGGAGCCGGCCACTGCTGAAGCTCAGCGCCACCATGCTCAGCGCCGCGGTGACCATCAGGTAGAAGCTCGGGCTGAGCGGGTCGCCGGTCTGCGCGATCAGCCAGGTCGCGATCAGCGGCGCGAAGCCGCCGAAGATCGTCACCGAGATGCTGAAGGAGAGCGACATGCCGATGCCCCGCGTCTCGGTCGGGAACAGTTCGGCCAAAAGCGACGGCAGGACACCGCTGTAGCCGGCCTTGACCAGGCTGAGCCAGCCGGCCGCGAGGATCGCCGCCGCCATCGACGGGTAGGCCACCATGACCCAGAAGGTCGGATAAGCGGTGACCAGAAACACCGCGCCCATCGTCAGCATGATGCGCACCCGGCCGATCTTGTCCGACCAGTGCCCGAATAGCGGCGACACCGCGCTGAGGATGACCGCGCCGACCAGGGTCGCAGTGAACCCGGTCGATTGCGGCAGCCCGAGTTCTTTGACCGCATAGGTCGGGATGTAGAGGATCAGATAGTTCGAGCTGTTGGAGATGATCGAGGCGCCGATCGCCAGGATTACCGCCATCGGATGCCGGCTCAACAGGTCGCGCACCGGCGTCTTGGTCGGCTCGATCGCGGCGTATTCCGGGGTCTCGGCCATGCGGCTGCGGATATAGAGCCCGATCGGCCCCAGCAGCAGCCCGAAGAAAAACGGCACCCGCCAGCCCCAGGACAAAAGTTGCGGCTCGGTCAGAACGCCGGTCAGCACCACGCCGAAGATCGACGCGACGAGCGCGGTCAGCCCCTGGCTCGCCCATTGCCGGCTGGCAAGGAAACCCTTGCGGGTCGCGGTATGCTCGACCAGGAAGGCGGTGGCGCTGCCGAACTCGCCGCCGACCGAAAACCCCTGCAACAGGCGCGCGACCAGCACGAGCGCCGGCGCGGCGAGGCCGATCGCGGCATAGGTCGGCATCACCGCCATCATCGCGGTGCCGATCATCATCAAGCCGATCGACAGGGTCAGCCCGGCGCGGCGGCCGTGCCGGTCGGTATAGGCGCCGATCACGATCGCCCCCAACGGCCGCACGACATAGGAGAGGCCAAAGGTGGCAAAGGTGATCAAGAGCGCGATGGTGCCGTTGCCGACCGGGAAGAACAGCTTCGAGATGTTGAGCGCGAAATAGCCGTAGATCAGGAAATCGAACCATTCGAGCGCGTTGCCGATCGAGGCGGCGACGACGACCCGCACCGCCGAGGGGGGCTGGGCCGGCATGGCGGATCTGTCGGCGACGACATCGCTGGTCATTTACTGCTCGCGGCGAAGGCTGCGGGTTCGGCTTTATCTACGATCGCCGAACCCCGCCCAGGATGCGGCACTCCGCAGCACGCCGGCAATTCCGCTGGGGCCGGCCGCCTATTCTCGGCGGAAGGTGACGACCAGAACGTCGCGATGGCCCGGTTGCGCCGGGTCGAGCGCGGTCACCGGGGTGACGCCGTGGAAGACGCGGTTGTCGTCGGTGAAGGCGGCATCGAGCGGATCGGTCAGCGTGAAGCTGCCGAGCGAGTGGTACGCCAGATCGCCGATCGTCGTCTCGCCGCTGACGATGTTGACCCGGCTGACCAGCAGCACCAGCACCCAATCGACGCCGTCGCGGTGCATGCCTTCGGGGGTCGGGCGGCCTTCCTGGCCGGGCCGCGCCTCGATGCGGAACTGGTGGATCTCGACATGCCAGGAGGGCGGGCGGACCGGCTGCGGGGTCAGCCGGTCGAATAGCGCGCGGCAACTCGCGAGGATCGCCTTCAGCGCGGGATGCGTCGCGGCCTTGTCGGTGACCGGCTCGAACCAGCGCTCGACGCCGCCATTCAGCGGGTTGTAGTCGCGGCTCTGGTAATGCGGCTGATGCGGCTTGCGGAAGACGCCCTCGGCGGTCGCCCGGAAACAGGCGAAACGCCGGCGCCGGTAGCGCCCGCCATCGGCCATGTAGGCGTCGACCCCGAGATCGTCCCAGCTCGCGGCGAAGCTCGGCCAGTCGCGCAACCCCGCCGGCTCCAGGAGGGCCTGCATCTCGGGCGCGCGCACCAGCGCGAAGCCTTGCCGGTCAATCGCCTCGGCGACCGCCTCGATCCGCTCGTTCACTTCCGCCATGTCGGTCCCGCTCAATACGCCGTCAAGCCGCCAGCGAGCGGCCTTTGCTGATCGCCCGCGCCACTCTAGTCGATTCCATCGCGCCCGAATAACCGTGTGCACAGATCTTGAGCGTTTGCCGCGAACGGCCCACGATGCCGGCAAGACATCACGGGGGAAGCGATGGATCAGATCGTCGGCAACGGCAGATACACCTACAAGGTCAACGAGGATTGGGCCCGCGTCCCGGAATGGCTGGAGCTGAAACCGGCGGCCATCTCGGTCGATTCAGAGGACCGGGTCTACTGCTTCAATCGCAACGATGCGCACCCGGTGGTGATCTTCGACCGCGACGGCAATTTCGTCGGCTCGTGGGGCGAGGGGCTGTTCCGCTTTCCGCACGCGATCCGGGTCGTTCCGGAGAACGGCCGAGACGTCGTCTGGGTGTGCGACGAGCATCTCCAGCAATTCTACAAATTCACCCCAGACGGAAAGCTGCTGCAGACGATCGGCGAGAAGGGCGCGCGCTCCGACACCGGCGTGCCGCCCGACGATTTCGCCTCCTCGGCCTGGAAGAAGGTCACGCATGGCGGCGGCCCGTTCAATTTGCCGACCGACATCGCCTTCGCCCCCGACGGCGCGATGTTCATGACCGACGGCTACGGCAACGCGCGTGTCCACAAATTCTCGGCCGACGCCAAATACCTGTTCTCCTGGGGCGAGCCAGGCACCGCGCCCGGGCAGTTCAACCTGCCGCACGGGGTGTGGATCGACCGGCGCGGCCGCGTGCTCGTTGCCGACCGCGAAAACGACCGGGTGCAGGTGTTCGACCAAACCGGCAAGCTGTTGACGATCTGGTCCGCCGAGCTGATCGGCCCGGCGTTTTTCTATGTCGATGACGAGGACACCGTCTACATCCCCGAGCACAATGGCGGCATGGTCAGCATCCTGACCCTGGACGGCGAGCGGCTGGCGCGCTGGGGCGACCCGATCCACCGCTCCTGCCACGGGATCTGGTGCGATAGTCGGCGCGATCTCTATGTCGTCGAGCCCGGCGAATGGGGCCGCGTGCGCCGGATCGTCAAGTATGCGCGGCAGTAGCTGCCAAAATCCCCTTGGATCTTCTGGATCATTGACGGCGGCCATTTCCGTAGTTACGTAAACTCGGGTGCGCATCACCTACGACCCGCCCAAGCGGGAACAGACGCTCCGTAAGCGCGGGCTCGACTTCAAGGACGCGGCCGAGGTGTTTCGCGGGCCAACGCTGACGTTGCTGGACCTCCGGGAGGGCTACGGTGAGGATCGATATCAGACGTATGGCTACCTGCGCGGCCGTATGGTGATGGTCGTGTGGACGCCGCGCGGTGTGGCCAGACGGGTCATGTCAATGAGGAAGTGCAATGCGAGGGAGCAAAAGCGACTTGGGCAGCGACTTGGCGAAAGTCGACGCGATGACGGATGAGGAGATCGCGCAACAGATCGCAGAGGATCCGGACGCGGCGCCGGAGCTTACAGATGATCAGCTGGAGGAGGCGGAGCTCTTCGAGGGCGACCGGTTCGTGCGGCGGGTTGGCCGGCCGAAGGGGAGCGGTACCAAAGAATTGGTGACTCTGCGCATAGACCGCGACGTGCTCGACCGCTTTCGGGCAGACGGTCCGGGCTGGCAGACTCGGCTTAACGACGTTCTGCGGGCAGCGTCAGCGCCAAGACCCGCGAAGCGGCGCCGAGGGCGGTCCTTGAGTGGGACGGATGCGGTGCTTGAGGCGGTTCGCGCGTTGCCTGACGGAGCTACACCCGCCGAGATCCGCGCGTATCTGAGGCGGGAATACGGCATGGCGGTCAGTCCCGGCCGCGTTAGCATGGTGTTGCGGCACGGCGCTCGGGGAAGCACGCGCGTCGGCGGTAAGACCTCGGTCGCCGGAGCAAAGCCACACTGAAGATTTAGCGCGCCCCGAACCCTCGGGCAGATAGCGAGCCGGCTGAGATAGACTTTCGTCTACATCCCCGAGCACAATGGCGGCATGGTCAGCATCCTGACCCTGGACGGCGAGCGGCTGGCGCGCTGGGGCGACCCGATCCACCGCTCCTGCCACGGCATCTGGTGCGACTCGCGCCGCGACCTCTATGTCGTCGAGCCCGGCGAATGGGGCCGCATCCGCCGCATCGTGAAGTACGCAAGGCAGTGAGCTCGTTACTGGCCCGATACCGAGCCGTCCTTATACCCCTGCGCTCACCATCGTAAGGCTTGCCACGACGTAGCGGCGGAGCGCTAACAGGAGCGCGATAGGCGGGAGAACGTAGATGATCCCAGCCGCCATCATCGCGTTCCACTCGGCATCAACATCGGCGAACAACTGGCCCTGCGTCATCGAAACCGTCATGTTTCGTAATGAGAGCAGCACCGCTTGATACAAATAGTCATTCCATGCGAGCAGCAGGGAGTAAATGGCGACTACCGCCAGCGCCGGGACCATCAACGGCAAATAGATGCGCAAATACACCTGAATGGGGGACGCGCCATCGACACGGGCAGAGTCATCCAGTTCAAGCGGTATAAAGTTCGCGTATAGCTGTAAAATGAGGATCGCAAACGGGGTGGCAAACGTTACCTGCGCCGCGATCACCGCCCAAAGGCTATCGGACAGCCCGTAGGTATGCATGATTCGATAGTAGGGGATTATCAGGAAAGAGGCGGGGATCGCATAGGTCAAGAGCGCAGCGTTGGTGAGCAGCGAACCTTTGCTCAGTCGCAGCCGGCTCACCGCAAAGCTCGCCAGCGACCCGATCAGCACAGTCAGAACCATCGTGGACAGACCGATATAAAGGCTGTTGCCGAAAAGATGCCAGAAATCCTCAAGATACCGGGCCTCTTGCGTCACGACATCGCGGAACCCATCAAGCGATGGTTCGGGGGCCCAGAGATTGCCGGCGAACTCGATTTCCCCTTCTTCGGGATCGAGCGCGATCAGCAGCATGTTGTAGACGGGCAGCAGCGACCAGATCAGCAAGACGATACCGAGCACCGCCGATCCTGTCTTGGTCAGGACCCGTCGCGATCGGTATCGCGGTCGGTGCGCCACCGGTCGCGGGAAAGCCGGGGCGACGCTCACAGGCGCACCTCGCTCGACTGAAATCTGCGCATCAGCACGATCACGATCGGGATCAGCACCGGGAGAGCGGACATCACCGCCGCGACGCCAAGCGCGGGCCTCGAGGTGTCGAAGGCATAGTGAAAGCCGAGCGTCGCCAGGACATCGCTGTACCCCCCTGGCCCGCCGCCCGAGACAACAAAGACGGTCGTAAAATCGCCCAGCGTCCAAAGGGTGGAAAGCAGTGTGCAGACGAGATAGAGGTTGGCCAGGAGCGGGAAGGTGACATGGACGAAGCGGCGAATGCCGGTCGCGCCGTCAATTTCCGCAGAGTCATAGATGTCGCGAGGAATCGTCATGCGGGCAGCAAGGAAGATGACTGTCCAGAACGGCATCCATTTCCAGATGTAAGCGACAGTATTTGCTCCGACCGCGAGCCAACGATCATTGAACCAGATCGGACCGTCGATGCCGAACAGCGCCGACAGGAGGCCGTCCACCAAACCCTGTTGTTGCAGCATCCAATGAAACGAAACGCAGGCTTGTGTCGATGCGATCAGCCACGGCAAGACGTAGACGGATAACAGGGCCTTGATCCACCAGCGGCGGCGCAGGAAGAACCCGGACAGCAGCAACGCCAAGAACATCTTGATGTTCACGCCAAGACCGACAAACAGCAGCGTATTGACGACTGTGGGCGGATATAACGGATCATCTATTAGCTCGGCGTAGAGGGAGGGCTTGCCGCCCATCCACAGCGCGTAGCCAAAGGGATACACGACAAAGGCGAAGAAGATCGCCGCGTAGGGTGCCACAAAGGCGAGCGCCCACCTGAAATCCGAGCGGCGCAGATGTCCGCGTCCCGGTGGTCGGTCTGACCCTCTGGCCGATAGGATGGGCGCAACTGCGAGAAGCTGCTCCGTGCTCATGCCCGGGCTCTTTCTTCCTTTGGGCGGCTCCGCCGCCGCGCATGACGATACCGCGGGCGGAGATAGCGGGCGAGTAGCCGCCTACTCCATCGCTTCAGATTGATCGCCGTCCCAAGCCTCGCGGCCCTCTTTGACGAGAAGGACGACGAGGGCCAGGGACGTGACGCTATCAACCCACCACCAGCGCGGCATGGGAAGCTGAGCGACCAACCCGAGGACGACCGGGCCGGAGAGGTAGCCGCAAATGATCGACTCGACCGCATCGGCGCCGAGCGCAGGGCTGCCGATCCGATCCACCGCTCTTAGCACGGCATCTGGTGCGACTGGCGCCACGACCTCTATGTCGTGCAGCCCGGCGAATGGGGCCGCATCCGCCGCATCGTTAATTACACGCGGCAGTAGCGCCCCGACAGCCCTTCACCCGCCCTCACCCCGGTGAAGGCGGGAAGAGGAATGTGACGGTAGAATGTCAGTTCATTTCGGCAAATCGTAAGATCGCGCGCACCCGAGACTCGAAAACCCCGGAAGGGTCATCTCCCATCATGTAGTCGAAGAACCTCACACTACCGCCGACTTCGTAATAGGCTCGCCACGCGGCCTCGTAGGCGTCGCAGTGCGTCGGCCTCACATAGAAGCGGTACTCCTCAACTGCTTGAGCATGCCGGGGAAATGCCGACCTTAGACCCGATGTCCGCTGAGTGATCGGCGGCCCGTCCTCGGCATGCACACTGTCGAGGGTTGTGCCGGATGACCGGCACAGAGCCTCATGCATGGGGGACGGGCCTGATGGACGATATCACTTTTGTCGGATTGGACGT
>DASYOB010000087.1:0-24633 GCA_036008175.1 Allostellaceae bacterium | reverse complement strand
CCGCGGTCGACGATGCGATACCCACCAGCGAACGGCTCAAGTTCGACCTCCGTGCCGGTATCAAGCGCGTTATCGACAGCCTCTTTAAGCACGACTGAGCCGAGCTGATCGAGTGAACACCCGGCCTTCTGTGGCAATGTCCCCGGTCTGAGGAACAATTCCCAATCGGCCCGCTCGAAGAGTAGTGGCGTGGCTGTCGCCGCAGCCTTTTCCCGAGCGCGGTGGCGGCGAACCCTCTCTGCGCCAGACAGGGGAGCGGCAGGTGTAACGCTCGTAGCTTCCGTCCGCGCTAGTTCATTATCTGCCATCGGCGTTACATCGGCGGACGTTGAATGCGCGCCCCTAGGGTCCTGGCATTTCATAGGCCGATCGTCGAGGGTGCGACGCCCTGTTGCCACCCGTTGAGTTCGGTCTTACCGATTTGTAGCAGTGGGATGCCCAGGGGCAATTCCGGCTGACGGGCCTCTCGTCGCATCAGCGCTCGCAGAGCGGATGCTTCGCCACCCCTTAACGGCCGTTGAGACTCTTGGAATGCCTGGAGCCCATCAAGGCCCCCTAGAAGGGGCGGCTCCGCCACCATACAACCGGACGGAGTTGCGACACCGGCGGATATTCCTGATGTGTTCCGATTTCGTCTGCGCTCCCAGGTGCGGCGACTTAAGCCTTCGTGCTCCCACGGGCGCAGCCGGGATAGGCTACCGGCGAGGTAAGTCCCCCGCGGGATCGCTCCGGCAGCTCGACGTTCCGCTGTTTTCCGATCTCGATCATGCTCGCGCTTGATGTCGTCAGTGACCAGGTGTCGAAGGTGCAGGACACGCATCTCCTGGTCGGTGACGCCGAGCATCTCGACCATGGTCGCGTCCCTGTAGCGATACCGGGGATCCCGCTGGCCACCGAAATATTCGATGCGTTCGCCGCGGCAGGCCGCCGCCATTCGCGAAAACACGCTCGATAGGCGCGCCTTGGTCTCGTGTTCCGGCCAGCCGCAAATATCGTCGGCGAGCGTGTACATCTCGCGGCGAAGCTGTTCTGGGGTGTCGACCAGGTAGCCCATGCCGACGCCGTAAAGCAGCATTAGCAGATCCCGTTCGCCGCTCGGCAGCCGCAACGATCCATGGCGATAGGTGATCAGCTTCTGGAAATCGTCGAGCCGACTGGCCCAAAGGGTTGCTGCGGTGAAGGCGGTCGGTGCGACGCCTCGATGGCCAGCCCGCTCGACCCGTTGACGGCGCCTGGCGCGAATTGTGTCCCGGTCTACCGGCAGGATTTCCGTAGCCAGAGTGTCGAAATCCCAGACCTCGCCGACCCCCGAGATGGTCTCGACCAGTGTTCCTGATCGACTGTTGCAGGTTCCTACAAGCCGGAGCACACGAGCGGCGTCCCGTGCTTGCGGATCGGCACCGAGCTGCTTCAGCGCTCGGAAGATAGCTTCCTGGCACGCCTTCCAACGGGGCAACGCGCGACGCGGGATGGGTGTATGTAACCAGACAAGCGCGAGCCCCCGACCGGTGCTCGTAGCGAACGTCGGAGGAGGAATTTTGGCGTCGTCGAGGAGCCTCAGGACGAAATCGAGAAGATACCTTGGATCGTGATGCCCAAACTCGGTGATGTAGAAGTCAAGGTCCGAGAAAAGCGCGTCAGCCTGAACTAGGTATGCGATCCGACGGCGCGAAAAATAAAATCGGTTCTGACTGATGTAGCTGTCGAAAGATGGCTGAAGCTGCCTTAGAAAATAGGCCAGATCTAGGATCGGAATTCCACGTTCTTGCCATGATCCATTTATGCGCTGCGCAATGGTAACGAAGCCTCGCCCGCCGTCGTGTAATAACAGTCCGTGATCGGCCGGGCTTAGAATGGTTCGGCTTGCGTCGGATTTCAAAAGACCGCTCATTCCCTGTAGAACAGCATTCTTGTTTTGGCTGCCCATGCTCAGGCCCTACGCTAGCCCAGTGTTCGCGGGCGGCTTCAGCATCGGAGTTTCCGCTAGATGGCGGGGATCCCTGCTCTGCCCGGAACCGATCACGTCGGCCTCACTGGTCGTATTGGTAGAAGACGCGCCGGACCGTCATCGGCTTCATCGCCTCGACGATCTCAAACAGGCTCTCGCGGCGACGCTCGACCTCGGCCTTGGTTGCTCGATGCCGTCTTATCGGGCTAGCCGGATAAACCCCGGCACTCGTCTCGGCGGCGTAGGCAGGCGCGCCGGGGCCGTTTTGGTTTGGACTCATTTTGATCGGACCACCGCAGCCGGAAGGCTGGCGAGAAAGGCCTCGATCGAAGCGGTGGGAATATAGGTCGCGCGGCCGATCTTTACGGCGATAAGCGCCCCTCGCCCGATCAAACGATAGAGCTGGGCGTGGCTGATCGAGAGAAGGAATTTCGCCTCGCGTGGCGTATAGAGCGCCCGCGAAGGGCGGTCGTCGCGACCGAGGCCAATACCAGGGGTGGACATGCGATCCGTCGTAGTGGTGATCACCAACGACGGTCAGATGCTCACCGGGCCGTCCTGAGACAGGAGGGACAAATTCAGTAACTCAATTTGTCCCTCCTAGCGGGTACGCCGCAGACCTTTTAAAACCTTGCTGATTGCGGCAGGGGTGCGCTCCTGGCCAATTGCCTTTAGAGCTTCCACGAGAAACCGGCAAAGCGGATCGTTCGGGTTCGTAGAGCGCGGGTAGCGCCCTTCATTCGCGCCCGCCCAGGCTTCTTGGGCGACAGAAGCAAGCTTGCGAATTACATCCGGCTTTGCATCCTGTTTCGGGGAAAGGGCGGGCAGCAACTCGTCCATATGCCTTTGTATCTCGTCGATTCGCGAAAGCATGTCCTGATATTGTTGCAGCCAGTCACCGAACGGTGTGCCGCGAGAAGCGGCAGAGATCATCCTCTCGATGTGCCGCCGTTCGGGCTTGATGTGGTGCAGGAAGAGCCTGCCGTATCTGATGGCCTCCTTTCGGTGATCGGGCTCCTTGTCATCGGCACTGTCGCGGAATGCCAACAAATAGAAAGCGAAACTGCGGCAGGCGTCATCGGAGGGGGCTTTAAACTGGCTAGTCGCTTGCTGGAACCATTGAACCACCTGCGGAGCTAATTGACCGAGTACCTGATCGAGTTTCTCAAGCGAGGTCTTGAGTTCCTCGACCCAGATCTCCAGGTTGGGGTCTGTCTTCGGCACCGCGCCTCCCGCCGACCCGTTATGTTACCTCGGAGTCAGCCAAGAGAGTGTTGCTCGACCTACCTTCCGGCGCGTAGCGGCACCACTGCCCTGTCCGGAGGCATATCGCAATAAGACGCCCACGCATCCATCAGTTGGCGGCGTTTCTCGAACAGATCACCACGGCGATAGGCGGCCTCGACCCGGTTCTCGATCGAGTGAGCGAGCGCCATCTCCACCACCTCGCGCGGGTACGCAGTTCGCTCGGCCGCCCAATCTGCAAAAGCGCTTCTAAACCCATGCGTCGTCAAACCGGCGCGGCTGCGGTTAAGAAGCTTCAGCATAACCGTCCGCGTCATCGGTAGAGCCCGGCGATTGCTGGGGAACACGGGCGCGTTCGAGTCCGCCTTGCCGTCGCGAGTGACCGCCAGCGGCTGCACCTTTTCTAGGACCTCGATTACTGCATCGCTCAGCGGCACGCGATGTTCTTTGTCGGCTTTCATCCGCGGCGCCGGGATCGTCCATAGGCGCTCGGCGAGATTGATCTCGCCCCATCGCGCACCTAGCGCCTCGCCGGTACGCACGGCGGTTAAGATCGTGAACTCCAGCGCCCTCGCCGACATGCTTTCGCGACTTCGCAACTCCGCCATGAATGCGGCGATCTCGGGGTAGGGGAGGGCGGCGTGGTGTTCAGCCCGGTGGACTTTGCTTGGCTTCGGCAACAGTACGTCGAGATGGCCGCGCCACCGTGCTGGGTTCTCGCCGTTGCGATAGCCATGCGCCTTGGCCGCGTCGAGCACCGCCTCGATCCGGCCGCGAAGCCGATTCGCCGTCTCCGTCTTTGTTGTCCAAATCGGCGCAAGCACCCGCATTACGGATGCGGTATCGACCGCCGACACGGGAAGATCGCCTAGGACCGGAAAGGCATAGGTCACGAGTGTATTGCGCCACTGATAACGATGCGTGGCGTTGCGCCAGCCGGCTTGCTTGCTCTTCAGCAGATTTTCGGCAACCTCACGGAATGTTCGCCCGGTCAGACGCTGCGCCTGCTGCTGAGCGGATTTCACAGCGAGCGGATCCAATCCCTCTGTACGCTGCTTCCGGTGTGCCGCGGCTCTCTCGCGTGCTTCCGCAAGGCTGATGGCAGGGAAGGCTCCTAAACCCATATCGCGGCGCCGGCCGCCGAGCTGGTATCGGAACACCCAAGATTTTGCACCGCTGGCAGAGACGCGCAGGTATAACCCGGAGCCGTCATGCAGCACCCCCGGCCCCTTTGCCCTGCTGACCTCGATCGCCGAGAGTTTGCCGGTGCGCGCCATCTTTCGCCGTCCCCTGTCAGCGTGAGGGAAGGCCGGGCAGTTCCCCCGTCGTTTCCCCCATCTTGGGTGAGATTGTACGATATCACCGGATACAACGGAAGACAGCGCGCCCGTAAAAAGCCATGCGATCCCCGCGATGGTGAGACAGTAAGATATGGTCGGAAATTGGAGTACGCCGGATGGCTTTGAAAGACGAAATCGCCTTGGGCATGTCGCTGCCGCACCGCTCGCCCGATCCGATCGACATGGAAGACGTGCGCCGTGTGGCACAGCGCGCCGAGGCGCTTGGTTTCGAGGATTTGTGGGTGACCGAGAACACGCTCGACGAGGCCAACTGCTTCGACCCGGTCGTGGTGCTGACCTACGCCGCCGCGGTGACAAGCAGGATACGGGTTGGCGCCTCGGTCGTCGTCCTCCCCATTCACAGCCCGCTGATGGTCGCGCATCAATGGGCGACCTTGGACTATGTCAGTGGCGGCCGGGCGATCCTCGGTGTCGGCCTCGGTCGCGAGCACCACTACCGCCAGTTCGAGGTGCCGGAAGAATTGCGGGTGCGCCGCTTCCGCGAAGAGGTCGAGGTGATCAAGGCGTGCTGGACCGAGCCGAAGGTCACCTATCAGGGCCAGTTCTATCATCTGCAGGACGAGCCGATGCACCCGAAGCCGGTGCAAAAGCCGCACCCGCCGATCTGGATGGGGGTGGGCCACCCGGACGCGATACGCCGCACGGCGCGCCTCGCCGATGGCTGGATGGGGTCGGGCGGATCGACCAAGGCGGATTGGGCCCGCAGCGTCCCGCTGTTGAAGGAGGCGCTGGTGCAGAACGGGCGCGATCCGCTGACCTTCCCGATCTCGAAGCGGGTGTTCATGTCGGTGCATGAGCGCGCCGACGTGGCACGGGTCGAGCTCTTGCGCTGGTTCACCGAGGTTTACCACAACCCGCCCGGGACCGACGCCTGCGGCATCCACGGCACCCCCGAGCAGGTGCGCGAGCAATTGGAGGAGCTGGCGTCGAAGGGCGCCAATCACCTGCTGTTGAACCCGGTTTGCCGCTACGCCGAGCAGGTCGACGCGCTCGCCGAAATCGCGGGGCTCGGCTGATGCCCCCCGCCCCGAGCGATCCCGTCAAGCGGCAGGTCGCCGCGCATTGGGACCGGCGCGCGCCCGGGTTCGATGAGGGCTTCGGCCACAGCATCGCGACGCCGGCCGAGCGCACTGCCTGGGATCGTATCCTCGCCCTCGTGGTGCCAAGTCGGGATGGGCTCAACACGCTCGATATCGGCTGCGGCACCGGCTTCTTGAGCCTGGAACTTGCCGGGCGCGGGCATCGCGTCACCGGCATCGATTTCGCGCCGGCGATGCTCGCCGAGGCGCGCCGCAAGGCGGCTGAGCGCGGATTCGCGATCCGCTTCGAGCAGGGTGATGCCGAGCAATTGCCGTTTACGCCCGGCAGCTTCGACCTGGCGATGTGCCGACATCTATTGTGGACCTTGCCGCACCCGGAGGCCGCGATCGACGAATGGATCCGGGTATTGCGGCCGGGCGGCAGGCTCGTCGTTATCGACAGCCAGTTCGATCCCAGCGTGCTGGAAGTCTCGCCGCAGAACGCCCGCACCAGTCCCGAATATGCCGGGATCGCCGATCGGCTGCCGTTTATCGGCGGCCGGCCGCAGGCGGAGATCGAGGCGCTGTTCCGCGCGCATGGCCTCGTCGATGTCGGCGGCGATCCGGTGCTCGACCTGGTCCAGGCGCAAGCCGAGCGGATGGTCGCGGACGGGTCGAAGTCGCGGGTGCGCCGGCGCTATGTCGTCTGGGGTGAGGTGCAGCGCTTGTGACCGGGTCCGCGCCAGCTACCCGATCAATGATGCGATGACGAGCAACGCACCGGAAGCCGTCAGCAGCAGCAGCACCAGGCGCTGGAACCCTGCATCGCTGAACCGGCGATAGAGCCGTGCCCCGATCAAGGTCGGCACCAGCATCGCCGGCGCGACGATGGCGAACAGCCAGGCGGTCTCACCGCTGATCGTGCCGGTCGCGAGGTAAGCCGCCATCGTCGCGATCTGCATGACCAGGTTGAACGTCTGGAACACCGCCCGCTGCGCATCGCGGCCCCAGCCGCGCAGCGCGCACCATAAGGTCGGCGCTGGCCCCGTCAGGCCGCCCAATCCGCCCATCACGCCGCCAACCCATCCGACGATCCCGTCCGCCCAGCGACCGCCGCCGGTCACGCGCGGCAGGTCGCGCAATAGCAGCATCGTCGGGCACCAGATCAAGAGGATGATGCCGACGGCGAGCTTGAACCCGAGCGGATCGATCTGGCGCAGCAGGACAACGCCGATCGGCACGCCGATGAGGCCGCCGACGATGAAAGGCAGCAGCCGCCGAGTTTCGAGACCGCGGCGCACGGTGCCGAGCGACAGCAGCTGTCCGACGAGGGATCCGAACACCACCAGTGGTCCGGCCGTCGTCGGATCGACCGACCACGCCCAGATGCCGAGCGCGACGAGGCCAAAGGCAAACCCCGACAGGCCCTGGACAAAGCCGCCGAGAGCAGCGCCGAGCGCGACGGCGACGGTGAGCGGCATCGGCATGGGACCAGGAGGAAAAACGACGATCTACTGAGAAACAGCCGCGGGCGCTCTGGTCAAGCGCCGCGAATGAAGGGGCTCAGCGTACCGCTTGGTAGAGCCGCTCGTCATAGAGCGCGCCTTGCAGCGGGACCAGCTTGGCGCGGAAGGCCCGGGTTTGCTCGGCCATGACGTGCGCGTCCTGCGCGCGGGCGTCGCGCCAGGTCTCGAGCAGCGGCAGATGGTTCAGGTGGCCGTCCTGCTGCAGCACGTCGAAGCGCAGATTGCCGGGCTCCTTGCGGCTGTCGGCGGCGAGCTCTTTCAGCATCTCGATGGTCTGGTCCTTGCCGGCCGGGAACACATCGACATGCGTCAACACATAAACAGCGCTGTTGCCGGCATCGGCGCCAATGGCCGGTCCGGCGACGTCCAGCGCCGCATTGGATCGGGTATCGAACGGGCTGGCGAGAACCGGCTGCAATTTATCGCTCAATGCGGTCAGCGCCGCGCCATGCGCATCGACCGCGGCTTTGTCGCGCCAGACCTCGACAATCGCGAACCGGCCGGGGCGACCCGTCTCGTGCAGCGCGAGCGCGCCGGTATTGCCCTCGGCCTTGCGGTCGTCGATGGCGTACTGGCGCAGCAACGGCAGCGTCTTGGCGACGGCGGCCGGGGCAACCTCGTAAAAGGTGATCAGGTAGACAGGGCCTCCGGTCGCCGGACTGGCCGGCGCCTGCGCCGCTGCCGAACCGACGGTTGCTGCGAACATCACCGCGATCGCCGATCCGAGCCAACTGCTGCGCGACATCTCTCCCCCGCTACTTGAACCGCGGCATCACCTTTTCGCAGATCAGCTGCAACGACCGCATCATCACTTCGGCCGGGATCGCGGCGCCGAAATTGAGCTCGAAGAGGATGCCGTCGATGCCGAGTTCCGCCTCCAGCTCCTTCAGGCGGTCGACGACTCGGTCGGGCCCGCCGACGACCACCTTGTCGCGCAAGACCTGCTCGTAGGTGATCGTGCGCACTTCCTCGAGCTCGGCGCGCCGCCGCGCGTTGGGCGAGCCTTCGAGGCGAGTGATCAGCGATTTGTAGCCGGCCATGATGCTCGGCTCACCCTCCTCGAAGGCCTGCTTGTCGTCGTCGCCGACATGCATCGACAGCCGCAGATAGACCTCGCCGTGACCGGGATGCCCCGCCTCGTCATAGGCGTCGCGATAGGCTTTGAGGTCCGGCTTGAGTCCCATCAGCGAGCCGCTGCGCACCGAGACGAACAGCGGATAGCCAAGTCGGCCCAATGTCGGAAAGGTATCCTCGCTCGCTCCGGCGATGCGGATCGGCGGATGCGGTTGTTGATAAGGCCGCGGCACCGCGCGGGCACTGTCGAAACTGTGGTATTTCCCCTCGTAGGAGAAGGTTTCCTCGGTCCAGGCCTTCTTCAGAATTTCGAGCGTCTCGTAAAACCGCTCGCGGCTCTCCGAATAGGGGACGCCGTAAGCGGCATAGCCACGCGGGTTGCCGCTGCGTCCGGCGCCGAGAATAAAGCGCCCGCGGCTGACCTGATCGACCGTCGCGGTCTCTTCCGCCAAGCGCAGCGGGTGGGCCAATGGCAGAACGTGCACGGCGGTGCCGATTTTGATGCGCTTGGTGCGCGCGGCGATCTGCCCGGCGATGTTCATCGGCGCGCTCAGCACCGAGCGGCTGGCCTGCTGGTGGATTTCGGCCAGCCAGAACACGTCGAGACCCCAACGATCGGCGGCCTCGACCTGCTCGAACCCTTGCTCGAAGGCATCGGCGTCGGATTGCCCCGGCACCTGCCGGTGAAACTCGTGATACCAGCCGAATTCCATGGCAGCTCCTTCACCGCGCGGCCCTGTGCTTAGATGATAGCGTAGGCGGGCGCCCGGCATCGCGCAAATGCCGTTCTCTGATCCGCTCCATAACAATCAGGCATGACGCCAGGTTTGTGTAATATCGGCGGCGATGGAGCTGCGCAGCCTCGCCTATTTCGTCCGCATCGCCGAACTCGGCAGCATCACTCGTGCGGCCGCGCATCTCCGCCTGGCGCAGCCGGCACTGACCCGCCATGTCCAGCGGCTCGAGGAGGAGCTGGGGGTGGCGCTGTTTACCCGCGCCAATCGCGGCGTCCGACTGACCGAAGCCGGCGAGAAGCTGCTCGAAAGCGCGCTGCGCATCCTGCGCGATGTCGAGCGCACCGGCGACGAGATCCGCGCGCAGGAGGCGCATCCGAGCGGCCGGATCATCCTCGGCGTGACGCCGACCCTGTGTCCGGTGCTGGTGCCGGACCTGTTCGCCCGGATGCGCGACGACTACCCCCGGGTCGAGCTCAAGGTGATGCACGCCGGCATGGTGCGGCTGGAGGAGTTCGTCATCGACGGGCGCGTCGATGTCGCCCTGTTGTCCGAGCTGTCGCGTAGCCGGCTCGTCGTCTCGACCCGGCTCGCCCAGGAGGAAATGGTGCTGGTCACGCAGCCCGGCGCCCGCCAGCACGGTGCCGTCAGCAGCGACGAATTGCGCCGCACCCCTCTCGTGCTGGGCGACGGGCTGCGCGCGGCGATGGACGCGCTGCTGGCCGGACGCGGCATCGAGCTCAATGTGGAGATGGAGGTCAATGATCACGAGACCATGCGGCTGATGGTGCAGCGCGGCGCCGCCGCTTCGGTGCTGCCCTATTCGTCGGTGGCCAGGGAATGCGAGCGCGGTCTGTTGGCGGCGCATCGCCTGACCGACAGCGGCGTCTTCCGGACCTTGGCGCTCGGCGTGCGCGCCAGCCGCACCGCCTCATTGGCGCGCGAGGCGGTGGTCCGCACCATCACCCGACTCGTCGCCGAGATGGATCATGAGGGCCGTCTGTCGCTCGCCTCCGCAGAGCCAGCCGCGCCACGGCGTGTCCGGCCGCGGCGAGCCGCTTCCTAGAAGATATCCGCCCCTGGACATGCCGCGCCGCTATGGCGGCGATAAGAAAGCGGTATTTTGAACATCACGCCGTTCGCCCCTACTCTCGGCGCCGAGCGACATGGGAGCGCATCATGCGGTTTGGTCTGTTCGGCAGCGCGGCGGCGCGGCGCCCCAATCCTTCGGAGGCGGCCGAGTTCGACAGCAGCGAGGGGTTTCGCGATTTCATCGAATACAATGTCGAGGCGGAAGCGCTCGGCTTTCACGGCAGCTTTGTCGTCGAGCATCATTTCACCGGCTACGGCCAGGTGTCGGCGACAATCAACCTGCTGACCTGGCTTGGTGCCCGCACCAAGACGCTGCGGCTCGGCACCGCCGTCATCGTGCTGCCGTGGCACAACCCGGTGCTGCTCGCCGAGCAGGCGGCGACCTTGGATCTGTTGTCGGGTGGGCGGCTGGATTTCGGTGTCGGCAAGGGCTACCGCTACAACGAATTCGCCGGCTTCTGCGTCGACATGGACGAGGCGGATGCGCGCTTCACCGAATGCCTCGACGTGATCGTCAACGCATGGACTTCCGACCGGCCGTTCTCGCATCGCGGCAAGTATTGGGCGTTCGACAACATCGTGGTCGAGCCGCCGACCGCGCAGCGGCCGCATCCGCCGATCTGGATGGGCGCCGGCGGCGAAAGCTCGGTCCGCCGGGTCGCCGAGGCCGGCTACAACCTGCTGCTCGGGCAATACGCGCAGCCGGCCGATGTCGGCCGCTCGATCGCCGCGTACAAGGCGGGGGTCGAGGCGAGCGGCCGTCGCTTCGACCCGATGCAGGTCGGCGTCACGCGCGCCTTTTTCGTCTGCGATACCGAAGAGGAAAAGGAATCAGCGTTGCAGCGGCGGCTCGCCAACCGGGTGCGCCAGCTAAAGCTCGCAACCCGCCCCGACGGCACCGTCCATGGCGGACCGGACCGCGCCACCGGCGATCCCGACGCGGTCAACCGCGGCAGCGCGATGTACGGCACCCCCGATCACATCGCCGAGAGGCTCGACGAATTGCGCCGGGTCGGGGTCGGCTATGTCCTGATCAACGGCGGCGGCTCCGGCGGCGGCGAGCGTGGCCGGGCCAGCCTGCGCCGCTTCGCCCGCGAGGTCATCCCGCTGTTCGACGACGCGATGCCGGCGCGCGCGGCGGAATAATTCCGTCCTCACGCTCGACGGAATCTCAGACCGGCTCGACGATTAACTCAGTGCCGCCATTCGTTGGCCGGCGCCTCGGCTTCGCCGAGCGGCGGCGGTGGCGCCGCTGGGAGTACCGTTGGCGGTGACGCTTCCGCCATCTCGGCTTCGCGCGCCTCGTAGGTGCTGCGCAACCGCGCCGCAGCGCGGATGGTCAGCGGTATCGAGGCGATGTAGATCGCGCCGACAAAGGTCAGGGTCGGCCAAGGTGCGGTCATGAAAAAGCCGGCCATGACGCCGACGCCGAGAAGGCTCGGCAACACCAGATGGTGCGGGATGCGGATACGCTTCAGCGATATGGTCGGCACGGTGCTGACCATCAGCAGCGCGACGCCGCTGATCCACACCGCGTTCAGATACGGCGAGCGGGCGATCCAGTCGCCCCATTCGAAGCTGATGAACATCGGCATCAGCAACAGGGCTGCTCCAGCCGGCGCCGGCGCGCCGGTGAAGAAGCCGGCGGTGTAAGGCGGCGGCTCGGCCCCGAGCTGGGTATTGAAGCGGGCCAGCCGCAAGGCGCAGCACACCGCGAAAAACAGCACGATGGCCCAGCCGATGGCGTGCAGCTGCGACATGGTCCACAGATACAGCACCGCCGCCGGCGCGACGCCGAAGCTGACGAAATCCGCGAGGCTGTCGAGCTCGGCGCCAAACCGCGAGGTCGCCTTCAAGAGCCGCGCCATGCGGCCGTCGAGACCGTCGAAAATCCCGGCGGCGATGATCGCGTAGACCGCGGCATCAAATTCGCCGCTGATCGCAAAGCGGATCGCCGTCATTCCGGCGCACAGCGCGAGCAGCGTCAGGACATTCGGCACCATGCGGTTGACCGAGAAACCGGACAGCCGCCGCCGCATGCGCGGCCGGCGTGCCCGTATCCGCTCCCGTACCCGCTCTTGCGGCGAGCGCATCGCCAAGGTTCTCCTCCGCGGCACCGAGTCTTCAGCCGCTCAATCTACACGAACTCGCCGCGCCGGGGGTTAATGCGCAAAACCTAGGCGCGGCGACTCCGTAGTCAGCCTGTCGGCGAGCACGGTTTCCCCGGCGACGGTGCGCTGGCCCGGGATGACGAGCGGCACGTAAGGCGGCGGACAGTAGATATCGACCCGCGAACCGAAGCGAATGAGGCCGATCCGTTCGCCGACGGCGAGCCGCTGCCCCTGATAGGCCTGGCAGACGATGCGTCGGGCGACGAGCCCGGCGATCAGCACGAAGGCGATATCGGGACCCTCCTCGGTCACCATGCGGATCGCGAGGCGCTCATTGTGCTCGCTCGCCTTGTCGAGGCTGGCATTGACGAAGCGGCCTTTGGTGTAGCGGGTGGCGGCGAGCCGGCCGCCGACCGGCGTGCGCGCGACATGGACGTCGAACAGGTTGAGAAAGATGCCGATCCGCGGCACCGGTGCGGCGCCCATCTCCAGCTCAGGCGGCGGCGGCGCCGGCGCCAGCGAGACGATCGTGCCGTCCGCCGGGCTGATTATCAGCCCCGGCCGGGTCGGCGTCACCCGCCAAGGGTCGCGAAAGAAATACGCCATCCATAACGTGACGATCAGCCCGGCCCAGCCGAGCGGCGACCAGAGAATGAACAGGATTATCGTCGCCAGCGCCGCGGCGGCGATGAATTTCCAGCCGTCCGGATGGATCGGGGCGAGGGTTTGGCGCAGCATCGGCGCCCGTCATCTCCCTTCGCGGCGCCACGCCGCGATCAGCAGCCCCAGGGTCAACAAAAGCGCGGCGATGGCCGGCAACAACGGCACCTCGCTGAAGCCGGTGACGACATAGTCGCCGTTTTCGCGAAAGCCCATCCAATTGTGCCCGGCGGCGGCGCGCCCGGCCGACACGCGGCGGACCTCGGGAATCGTCCCGTCGGCGCTCCAGAAAATCCCGCCGCCGGTGGCCTTTACGGCCGGTGCGAGCTTTTCCGGCGTCGCGCGGACATCGGCGAATTCGATCGGGTTGAGCGGCCCCGCCGCGGCGAGCGCGTTATGGCTTCCGTCGCTGACCCGGTACATGCCCATTTGGCTGATCGCCATCGTGCCGGTGCTGCGGCCGCCGTTTGTCGGGGTCAAAGCGAGGGTGCCGGTCGAGCCGTCGGGCGCGGTCACGGTCACCGGGCGGTCGTCCGGTTCGAGCGACTGCCGGGTCACAATGAGCCGGTCGCCTTCGATCACCGCGCGCAAATCGTTCTCTTCGAGGTCCGGCTCCTTCATCAGCCAGTAGGCGAGCCGGCGCAGCAGCTCGGCCTGAGGCCCGCCGCCCTCGAAGCCGCGCGCCCACAGCCACATCTGGTCCGACAGCAGCTGCGCGACGCGGCCCTTGCCGACCCGGTCGAGGATCAGCAGCGGCTGGTTATGGTCGCCGCTCATGACCTCGGTGCCGTTATGCACCCGCGCCTCGACCTGGCGGAACCAGCGGCCCCAGCTCGGTGCCTCGCCGGGCTTGCCGGCGCCCGGCAGATCCTCGGTCACCGGGTGGCGGCGGCCAACGTCGGTCAGCTGCGGCTTGAAGCCCTCCTCGTCGACATCGCCGGTCGGCTCGGTTGGCAGGATCTCGCCCAAGGGGGTTCGGAACATGCTCATCGGCGTGCCGAAATTCGGGCCGGCGGCTTCCAGGAACGCGCCGCCTTTCTGCACGTACTTAACGACATTCTCGATATAGGCCTGCGGGATGATGCCGCGCCGGCTGTATCGGTCGAAGATGATCAGATCAAAATCATCCAACTTGACGTCGAACAGCTCGCGGATCGGGAAGGCGATCAGCGACAGCTCGCGGATCGGCGTGCCGTCCTGCTTTTCGGGCGGTCGCAGGATCGTAAAGTGGACAAGATCGACGGACGGGTCGGATTTGAGAATGTTGCGCCAGACCCGCTCGCCGGCGTGCGGCTCGCCGGTCACCAGCAGCACGCGCAGCCGGTCGCGGACGCCGTTGACGACGACGGCCGCGCGGTTGTTGGCGAGAGTCAGCTCCTGCGGACCGGGCTCGACTTCGAGCTCGAGCACATTGGGGCCGCCATGGTCGATCGGGATCGACAGCGGCACGTCGCGGCCGATCGGCACCATGATCTGATGCGGGCCGCCGCCATCCTTGCGCCAAGTCAGCCGCGCCTGGCGCTCCTGCGCGCCGGGGGACGCGGCCGCGGGCGGCACTGGCAGATCCTCGACCCGGATCGTCAGCGGCGTCTCCTTGCCGACAAGGCCAAAGCTCGGCGCCTGATCTACAATCAGCCGCCGGTCGCCCTCGTCCGGATGCCCGGAGAGCAGAACGTGCAGCGGCGCGCCCAGCTCCTGCGCGATTGTCGCAGGATCGCTGACGGGAACATCGTGCACTTGGCCGTCGGTGATCATGACGATCGCCGCCAGGCGCTGCCGCGGCACGTCCGACATCGCGCGGCTGAGCGCGGTGAACAGCCGCGTGCCGTCATCGCCGCTGCCCGGCTGCGGCTTGCCGGCGCGGACGACGCGCAGGTCGAGGTCTTTCTCATGCCCGAGCCGCTCGGTCAGCGCTTTCAGCGCCGCCTCGGTCGCCTGCGTTCGGTTGCCGATCTGCTGACTCGGCGATTCGTCGACGACGACAATCGCGACATCGCGCAACGGCGACCGCTTCTCCTCGACCAGCGACGGGTTGACGAGGATTGCGAGCAGCATCAGCGCGACGGCGCTGCGCCACCAGACGCCGCGGGCCCGGCGCCACAACCCGAGCCCGAGTACCAGCAGCGCGGCGCCGGCGAGCGCGGCAATCGCCAACCAGGGCAACAGCGGCGCCGCCGCGATCGTATAGGCGCTGCCGCCGCCCGCCGCGATCATCGCCGCGCACTCATTGGCCGAGCCGTTCGAGGATCGCCGGTACGTGCACCTGGTCGGTCTTGTAGTTGCCGGTCAGCACGTACATGACGAGGTTGACCCCGAAGCGCATCGCCATCTCGCGCTGCGGCTCGCCGCCGGGAACGCACGGAAAGGCAGGACGGCCCTGACCATCGACCGCCCAGGCGCCGGCCCAGTCGTTACCGCCGACGATGACGCTTGCCACCCCGTCATTGACGCGGTCCTCGACCGGCTCAATCCACACCTGTCCGCTATTCCAACGGCCGGGAAACTCGTGCAGCAGATAGAAGGATTTGGTCAGCACGTGGTCGGGCGGCATCGGCACCAGCGGCGGGATTTTGACGCCCCTGACGAGCTGGCGCAGCCGGGCCTGCGAGCCGGCGGCGCTGCCGAACGCGCCGGGGGTTGCTTCGCCCGCATCGCGGGTGTCGAACAGGATCGTGCCGCCGGTCTCGAGATAGCGGTTGATGCGTTCGGCGGCCGGTGCCGAGGGCTGCTGTTGCTCGGCTGTAACCGGCCAATACAACAGCGGAAAGAAGATCAGATCGTCGCGTTCGATATTCACAGCGAGCGGCTCGGCGGTCTCGACCGCGGTGCGGCGGTTCAGGGTCGAGGTCAGCCCGACCATGCCGGCGCGGCTGACGGCGTCGACCTCGCTGTCGCCGGTCTGGATGTAGGCGAGGCGAAGCTCCGAGGTCGCCTTGACGACGAATTCGTCGTCGGCGCGCGCCGTCGCCGGAACCAGCATCAGCGCCAAGAGGATCGTTGCAGCGACCCCGGCTGACCGGCGCCGCAACAGCCCGCGCAAACCGTAGGCGATCAGCAGATCGATCAGCGCGAGCAGGAAGGCGGCGGTCAACAGCGGCGCACGGACATCCACCTCGGCGCTCTTGGCGAAGCTTTCGCGCGCAACCCCGGACGGCAGCTCGCCAAACGGCTTCAGCTCGGGAATTGCCGCGGACAGGTTCAGCGCCCGCCGCGCGTCGCTGCCGCCGTAAAAACCTGGCGGATGCCGCGGCGACGGCATCTCGTTGGCGATGTCCTTGCCCGAAATCGGCCGGGCGGTGGGCGGCGCGTGCTGCAGCCGGCCGAACCCATCGAGCGTCTCCAAGGGCGGCAACGCGCCCTCGCTCACGGCGGCGACGCCCTGGCTCATCGCCACGGTCCGGCGCAGCATCTCGACGAACAGCCCGGACAGCGCCAGGTTTGACCATTCCGCATTGGCGGTCGAATGCACCAGCACGACCCAGCCTTGCCCACGCTTCTCGGCCGTGACCAGCGGCGTGCCGTCGGCGAGGCGCGCCCAGGTCTTGTTGTTGAGGTCGAGATCAGGCTCGGCCAGGACCTGCCGCGACACGGTCACATCGGCAGGAATGGCAAGCCCGGCGAACGGGCTGTCGGCGGTGAAGGGTGCCAGCCGGGCGGGCTTTTCCCACGACAGCGCGCCGCCGATCGTGCGCCCGCCGCGGCGCAGCCGGACCGGGAGCAGGTGATCGCTCTGCTCGGCAAGGCGCGGCCCGGCGAAGCGCAGCAGCAGGCCGCCCGCTTCGATCCATTTCCCAACTGCCTCTTCTTCGGCCGGTGAATCCGGGCCGGCATCGGCATAGACCAGCACCGCCATGTCGCGCTTCAACAGATCGAGCGCCTGGCCGCGGCGCACTTCGGTGAAAGGTCCGAGCGCGCGTTCAAGATAGTAGTTCTCGCTGAGCAGCGGCTGCCCGGCGAGGTTTGACGCAGCGGCGATGCCGACCGGACGTCGGCGCCAGCGCTCGTCGACGAGCAGCACCGCGCCCGCCGATTCCTCGGCCTCGATCTCGATCCGGGTGGCCCGATTGCGCAGCTCGGGCGGCATGGCAAGCCGAACTGTCGCGTTGGCGTCGCCGGGTGCGATCGTTGCCGGTTCGCGCGCCAGCAGGGCACCGTCCTCAGCGCTGGCGCGCAGCGTGATGGAACGCGGCGCCGGAGCCGGAAGGGTCTTTACCGACACGGCGAGATCCTTCCCCGCCAAATCGCTGCCTACGCCACCCGCCGCGAGCAGGCGCGGCGTGTCGGCCTCCGCCGCGGCGACGTAGCGCACCGTGCCGTGGCCGGCGAGATAATCGGCGAGCGCCGCGCCATTGCCGTCCTCGATCCCGTCGCTGAGCCATACCGCCGCGCTGCCCTGCGGCAACGGCATCGCTTCGAGGCGGGCAAGTGCCGCCTTCCGGTCGGCGGGCCAGGGCTTCGGCTGCAACGCCTGCACCGCCGCGCGCGCATCCGCGGCGCGGATCGCGGCGAGTGGTGGAAAGGGCTGATCCGAGGCGAGAGGCGCCGTCGTCAGCAGCACGACCTGCCGGTCTTCCCGCTCGGTCTCGGCGAGGAGCTCGAGTGCCGCCGCCTGGCGTTGGCTCCAATCGCGCGCCGCCGCCCAGTCATCGTCGATGACAAGCGCCACCGGGCCGGTTCCGGCAAGTCGCGTCTGCGGGTTGAGCAGCGGGTGAGCGAGCGCGACGATCACCAGCGCGGCCAATATCGTGCGCAGCAGGATCAGCCACCACGGGGTGTGCGCGGGCGTCTCCTCGCGCGGGGTCAGCCCGAGCAACAGCCGGATTGCCGGGAAGGCGATCCGGCGCGGCGCCGGCGGGGTCACCCGCAGCAGCCACCAGATCACCGGCAAGGCCACGAGTGCGGCGAGCACCCAGGGTGAGGCGAAAGCGAGCGAGCCGAGCGCGAGCATCCGGGCCTAGCGCCTTCGGTCCGCGGTCAGCGCCGCATGCAACGCTAGCAAGGCGAGCTGCGGCGGACGGTCGGTACGGTGGAAGGAGAGCGACCATCCGACCGCGCGTACGATCTCGGCGAGCCCGTCGCGATGGCGCCGATAGCGCTCGACGTATTCATCGCGGAGGGTCTCGACCCGGCTGATCACGATCTCGTCGTTCTCCTCGACCCCCTCGAAGCGAACCCGGCCGGCGAAGGGCAGATCTTCCTCGGCCGGGTCGGCGATCTGCACGAGATGGCCCTTGAGCCCGGCGCCGGCAAATTGCGCGATGGCCGCATTGATCTCCTCCAACGGCGCCAGGAAATCGCCAATCAGCACCAGCTGGCCGGCGCGCGGCAGCGGCTCGAAGGCCGGCACACCCGCGTTGGCTGCCATCGCTTTCGGGTTGTGCTCAAGGAATTCTACGAGACGGGTCAACGCAACGCGCCCGCTCATCGGCGGAACCCCGGTACCGAGCAGGGTCAACCGCTCGCCGCCGCGCACCAAGAGGCTGGCGAGCGCGACGCAGAGCAATTCGGCGCGGTCGCGTTTCGTCGGCCAGCTAGCCCCGGCGATATAGCCGGCCGAGCTGTAATCCATCGACGGCGAGGGGTCGCGCCAAAGCCAGACGCTTTGCGCCGCCTCCCATTCGGTCTCGCGGATATAGAGCCGCTGCGATTTGGCGCTCTCGCGCCAGTCGATCCGGGCCGCCGCGTCGCCCGGCTGATATTGGCGGAACTGCCAGAAGGTCTCGCCCTGTCCGACCCGGCGGCGGCCGTGGACGCCTTGCGCCACCGTCGAGGCGACACGCTCGGCGGCGACCAGCAGCGGCGGCAGCGCGGCCGCAAGCTGCTCGCCGCGGTCGCGCAGCGGCGGCGGCGCGCTGCGTCGCGGCGAAAGTCCCCACCCTGACCCTCCCCCGCGAGCGGGGGAGGGAGGGGTGGGGGCGTTAAGGGCGCGGTCGGAGATCACCGCAGCGGCAGCGCCATCTGCTCGATCACATTCACGATCGTCACGCCCTCGGCACGGCCGGCAAAGCTGACCGCCATGCGGTGCCGCAGCACCGGCGGGGCCAGCGCGACGACGTCGTCGACCGACGGAGCGTAACGGCCATCGAGCAGGGCGCGGGCGCGGCAGGCCAGCATCAGCGCCTGGCTGGCGCGCGGGCCCGGCCCCCAGGCGACGTAGCGGCGCGGACCTTCGGCCGCCGCATCGGGCCGCCCGGTGCGCACCAGTCGCAGGATCGCGTCGACGACGCTTTCGCCGACCGGGATCCGCCGTACCAGCCGCTGCGCCGTCAGCAATTCCGCAGCGGTCATCGCCGGTCGCGGCGGTTGCTCGGTGACGCCGGTCGTAGCGATCAGCATCCGCCGTTCGGAATCGAGGTCCGGGTAATCGACATCGATCTGCAGCAGAAAACGGTCGAGCTGCGCCTCGGGGAGCGGGTAGGTGCCTTCCTGCTCCAGCGGGTTCTGCGTCGCCAGCACATGGAACGGCCGTGGCAGCGGGTGATACTGCCCGGCGATCGACACCCGGCCTTCCTGCATCGCCTGCAACAGCGCCGATTGCGTGCGGGGGCTGGCGCGGTTGATCTCGTCCGCCATCAACAGCTGCGAGAAGACGGGTCCCGGAATGAACCGGAACGAGCGCCGGCCGGTCTCGCTCTCTTCCAGCACCTCGGAACCGAGAATATCGGCCGGCATCAGGTCGGGGGTGCATTGGATGCGCTTGTCGTCGAGGCCGAGGATGGTGCCGAGCGTCTCGACCAGCCGGGTCTTGGCGAGACCCGGCACCCCGATCAGCAGCGCATGGCCGCCTGAGAGCAAGGTGATCAGCGCTTGCTCGACAACCTCCGTCTGGCCGAAAATCACCTCGCCGATCCGTTCGCGGACGAGGTTCAATCGTTGGCCCAGGGCCTCGACTTCGGCGACCAGGTCCGCCTGGCTACCGTTCAGCTGGGCGGTGTTTATGGGTGTGGTGGAATTCACGCTGTCCATTCCCTCTTGCGCGAGCGCACCGCGACACTGATGGAAAAACCCGCCCCGGGCAAATCCCCCGCAGCGCCTTCGGGCCGCCCGCCGCCGATCGAGTTGCGCGAGCTCGACATGCGGATCGCCCGCGACGGCACCTGGTTCTATCGCGGCTCTCCGATCAATCGGATCCCGCTCGTCAAACTTTTCGCCTCCGTGCTGCGCCGCGAGGACGACGGCACGTATTGGCTGGTGACCCCGGTCGAGCGCGGCCGCGTCGTCGTCGAAGATGCGCCGTTCATCGCCGTCGCGGTCGACAAGCAAGGCGCGGGCCGCGACCAGCATTTGATCTTCCGAACCAATCTCGACGAGATTGTGACGGCCGGGCCGGAACATCCGGTGCGCGTCGAAACGACGCCGGCTGGCACGCCGGCACCCTATATCTTGGTGCGGCCCGGTCTTGAAGCACGCCTCGCCCGGCCGGTTTTCTATGAGTTGGCGGATCTCGGCGAAGAGGCGATCGTCGCCGGCGAGACCCAGTTCGGGGTATGGAGCGACAGCGTCTTCTTCCGGCTCGGCGATCCCGAGGGTGACTGAGCGACGGGTTGGTGGCCGATAATATGAGCCGAGAACGCGTTATCGAGCGCCTGGCGCGCTGGCAGCCGGGACGGCGCGGTTTTGGCGGCAGCGCCGACCCGGCCGAAGCCGCGGCGTTCCGCCGCGCGATTCGCGGGGATCACGACCTAAACCCCGGCATGACGCCGCCGAGCACGGCGTTGCGGCCGGCGGCCGTGCTGGTACCGCTGGTCGACCATACCGAGGGCATGTCGGTGCTGTTGACGCAGCGCACCGCGCACCTCTCGGCCCATGCCGGGCAGATCTCGTTTCCCGGCGGCCGCATCGAGGAGGACGATCAAGACGCGGTCGCCGCCGCCCTGCGCGAGACCGAGGAAGAGGTCGGGCTGCCGCCCGACCGGGTCAGCGTGGTCGGGCGTCTCGATACTTATGTCACCGGCACCGGGTTCGAGATCACCCCGATCGTCGGTATCGTCGCGCCGCCGGTGCCGATCTCGATCGACCCGTTCGAGGTGGCCGAGGCATTCGAGGTGCCGCTCGCGTTCATTCTCGACCGGCGCAACCATCAGCGCATCGAGCGCGAAAGCGGCGCGCACAGCCGCAGCTATTTCGTGCTGCCTTATCAGGGCCGCAACATCTGGGGCGCCACCGCCGGGATTCTGGTCAATCTGGCCGAGGCGCTGGCAGACTGAAAGAGCCATGCTCCGCGTCTTCGCCACGATCGTATTGCCGCTGTTGCTGCCGACAGCGCTTTATCTGCTGTGGATCCGATTGGCGGAACAATCGGGGCACGGCAGGCCGGTGCGCTGGACCGCGCTGCCGTGGGTGTGGCTGGCCGGCGCCGGGACGGTGTTGCTGATCGCGGTGCTGGTTTTCCTCAACGTGCGTTTCGGCTCGACGCGGCAGGGGGTGTATGTGCCGCCGCGCTATGAGAACGGCCAAGTCGTGCCGCCGCACTTCGAACCGAAGCCGAATCCGTGACCCGGAGCCGCAGCGCAAAAGCAGACCCGTCTCGGATGGCGCCGCAGCCGTGGATTCAGGAACCGGCGACGCAAGCGGTATTAGCCGCGTTGAGCCGGGCGAGAATCGCCGCGCGGTTTGTCGGCGGCTGTGTGCGCGATGCGCTGTTGAAGAGGGTGATCGCTGATATCGACCTTGCCACCCCGGCGCGGCCGGAAGCAGTCATGGCGGCGCTTGACAAGGCCGGGATCAAGGCGGTGCCGACCGGGATTGCCCACGGCACGGTCACAGCGGTGGTCAACTCCCCTGGGCCGCTCCGACATTTCGAGATCACCACCCTGCGGCGCGATGTCGAGACCGACGGCCGGCACGCCAAGGTGGCCTTCGATGCCGACTGGGCCGAAGACGCGGCGCGCCGCGATTTCACGATCAATGCGATCTATCTCGACCCGGACGGCACCTTGCACGACCCGGTCGGCGGGCTCGAGGATCTCGCGGCGCATCGCGTGCGCTTTGTCGGCGAGGCGGCGAAGCGGATCGCCGAGGATGTGCTGCGGGTACTTCGCTATTACCGGTTCGAGGCGCGGTTCGGTGCCGGCGCCGGCGATGCCGAGGCGCGCATCGCCTGCCGCGCCGCGGTGCCGCTATTGCCGAAATTGTCGGCCGAGCGCGTCGCCGGCGAGATGTTGCGGTTGCTCGCTATGCCGAACCCGCTCCCGGCGCTGCGCATGATGGCGCAGGACGGCGTGCTCGCCGCGCTGCTGCCCGAAGCGACAAGGCTCGATCGGCTGGAGCGTCTGATCGCGCTGGATCCCGAGAGGGATCAGCTGCGCCGGCTGGCGGCGCTGATCGAGGTCGATGCGGCAGGAGCGGAGGTAATTGCCGACCGGCTGCGGCTGTCGAACGCCGAGCGCGACCGGCTCGCCGGTCTCGCCTCGCCGTGGCCCTTGGACCCGGCGGGCGATGCCCAGAACCAGCGCCGGGCGCTTTACCATCTCCGCGCCGAGCGCTACCGCAATCTGGCCTTGCTGCTCGCGGCCGAGGGGAAGATCGACAAAATCCGTCTCGACGAACTGCTCGGCCTCGCGGCGAGCTGGAAGCCGCCGCGCTTTCCGCTCGCCGGGCGCGACGTGACCAGCCTTGGCATCCCGCCCGGGCCACGCGTTGGTCAGCTTCTCGGCGAAGTGCGCCGCTGGTGGGAGGAAGGCGACTTCGCCGCCGACCGCGCTGCCTGCCTCGACCACCTACGCGAGATTGTCGAGGCAGAAGGGCGCGGCCCTCTGCCCAGCTGATTACGCAGCGGCGGCCCGGGCGACTTCGCCGATGACGAGGCCGAGGGGTGTGGCGGTGGCGTGGATGGTGTCGCCGTCGCGGATGCGGCCTTCGAGGATCTGCTGCGCCAGCGGGTTCTGCAACTCGCGCTGGATGACGCGTTTCAGGGGCCGGGCGCCGTAGACCGGGTCGTAGCCCTTGTCGGCCAGCCAGGTCTCCGCCGCTGGGTCGAGCTCGAGCGCGATCTTGCGCTCGGACAAGAGCTTCTGCAGGTGCCGCAGCTGGATCTCGACGATGCCCTTCATGTCCTCCCGCGAGAGGCGCCGGAACAACAGGATCTCGTCGAGCCGGTTCAGGAACTCCGGCCGGAATGCGGCGCGCACCGCCTCCATGACATGCGGGCGCGCCTCCTCGATATCGGCGCCCTCGGGCAGGAGCGCCAAGGCCTCGCTGCCGAGGTTCGAGGTCAAGACAATCAGCGTGTTGCGGAAATCGACGGTGCGGCCCTGGCCGTCGGTCAGCCGCCCGTCGTCAAGCACCTGCAATAAGACGTTGAAGACGTCGGGATGCGCCTTCTCAACCTCGTCGAACAGGATCACCTGGTAGGGCCGGCGGCGCACCGCCTCGGTCAAGGCGCCGCCCTCGTCATAGCCGACATAGCCGGGCGGCGCGCCGATAAGGCGCGAGACCGAGTGCTTCTCCATGTATTCCGACATGTCGATGCGAATGAGGGCGCTCTCGGAATCGAACAGGAACTCGGCCAAGGCCTTGGTCAGCTCGGTCTTGCCGACGCCGGTCGGCCCGAGGAATAGAAACGAGCCGATCGGTCGGTTGGGGTCCTGCAAGCCGGCGCGGGCGCGGCGGATCGCGTTGGAGACGGCAATGACCGCCTCCTCCTGGCCGACGACGCGGCGGCGCAGGTTTTCCTCCATGTGCAGGAGCTTCTCGCGCTCGCCCTCGAGCATCTTGTCGACGGGGATGCCGGTCCAGCGCGACACCACCTGGGCGATGTGCTCCGGGGTCACGGCCTCCTCCAGCATCCGCGCCTTTTCCGCACCCTCGGCTTCGGCGAGCTGGCGTTCCAATTGCGGGATCACGCTATAGGTCAATTCACCGGCGCGCGTGTAGTCACCGCGGCGCTGCGCCTGGTCCAACTCGGCGCGCGCCTGGTCAAGCTGCTCCTTCAATTTCTGCGCATCGGCGAGCTTGCTCTTCTCGGCCTGCCACTCGGCGGTCAGTTCGGCCGAGCGCTGCTCCAGCTCCTCCAATTCCTTGACGAGCTTTGAGAGCCGGTCCTGCGAGGCCGGGTCGTGCTCCTTCTTCAACGCCTCGCGCTCGATCTTCAATTGCACGATGCGGCGGTCGAGCTCGTCGATCTCCTCCGGCTTCGAATCGACCTCCATGCGCAGCCGCGCCGCCGCCTCGTCCATCAGATCGATCGCCTTGTCCGGCAGGAACCGGTCGGTGATGTAGCGATGCGACAGCGTCGCGGCGGCGACGATCGCGGCGTCGGTGATGCGCACCCCGTGGTGTACCTCGTACTTCTCCTTGATGCCCCTGAGGATCGAGATCGTGTCCTCGACTGAGGGCTCGGTGACAAAGACCGGCTGAAAGCGCCGCGCCAAGGCGGCGTCCTTCTCGATGTGCTTCCTGTATTCGTCGAGGGTGGTGGCGCCGACGCAGTGCAATTCACCGCGCGCCAGGGCAGGTTTGAGCATGTTGGAGGCGTCCATCGCGCCTTCCGCCTTGCCGGCGCCGACGAGGGTGTGCAATTCGTCGATGAACAGGATGATCTCGCCCGAAGCCGCGGTGACCTCGGCCAAGACGGCCTTCAGCCGCTCCTCGAACTCGCCGCGGTATTTGGCGCCGGCGATCAAGGCGCCGAGATCGAGCGCCAGCAGGCGCTTCTCTTTCAGGCTCTCCGGCACGTCGCCATTGACGATGCGCAACGCCAGACCTTCGACGATCGCGGTCTTGCCGACCCCCGGCTCGCCGATCAGCACCGGGTTGTTCTTGGTGCGGCGCGAGAGAACCTGGATCGTGCGGCGGATCTCCTCGTCGCGGCCAATGACCGGATCGAGCTTGCCCTCGCGCGCCGCCGCCGTCAGATCGCGCG
>DASYOB010000086.1:0-77083 GCA_036008175.1 Allostellaceae bacterium | reverse complement strand
TGAGAAGCTCAAGACCATCGCACCAGGTTTCGTGACAACAGTATTCGCCGAGCGTAACAGCAGACTGCGGCGGGCCGGCAGCCACTCCAATGCCGCCGCTGTCACACCCGCCATCGGAGCCCGGGCGGTAATGCGGTTCTCCTGGTGTTACTCGTCGGCCACCAGGTAATCCATCGCGGCGGCGACGCCGCCCTTGCCGTGCGGCACACCGGAGAGTTCGAGCGCCATTTCAACCGCGGCGAGGGCGCCGAGGATCATCGGCTCGTTCAGGTCGCCGAGATGGCCGATGCGGAAGACGTGGCCGCGCAGCCGGTCGAGGCCGCCGCCAAGAGATACGTTGAATTTGTCGAGGCAGAGCTGGCGGACTTTGTCGGCGTCATAGCCGTCGGGGACCTGCACGGCGGTGATCGAATCGGATTGGGCCCGCGGGTCGATAGCGAAGATCGCGGGTCCATCGTTCTGCCGCCAGACGCGCACCGCGCGCCGCGTCGCCTCGGCGAGGCGATGATGGCGCGCAAAGATGTTGTCGAGACCCTCCTCCTCGATCATGCGCAGCGCATCTTGCAGCCCATAAAACAAATGCACTGGCGCGGTGCCGTTCCAATAAGCCTGCGAGGCTTCGCCGAGCAGCCGGCGCCAATCCCAATAGACCCGCGGCAGCTGGGCTTCGGCGCTGGCTGCGACGGCGCGGGTGCTGACCCCGGTAAAAGCCATGCCGGTCGGCAGCATCAGCCCCTTCTGCGAGCCGGAGACGACGACGTCGACGCCCCATTCGTCGGTGTGGAAATCCATCGAGGCGAGCGATGAGATCACGTCGACCAGATACAGCGCCGGGTGACGCGCCGCATCGATCGCTTTCCGCAGCGCCGCGACATCGTTGGCGACCCCGGTCGAGGTCTCGCTGTGCACCAGCAATACCGCTTTGATCCGGTGCTCGCGGTCCTCGCGCAGCCGCTCCTCGAGCCGCGACGGGTCGCAGGGCCGGCGCCAGTCGTTGGCCAGCGTCTCGACCTCGAGCCCGAAGGCCTCGCCGCGCAGCCCCCAGTTCAGCGAAAAGAACCCGCTCTCGACGACAAGTACCTTGTCGCCCGGCGAGAACAGGTTGACGAGGGCGGCCTCCCAGGCGCCGTGGCCGGTCGCGGCATAGCCGAGGATCTCGCCCTCGGTCTTGAACACGCGCTTCAGCCCGGCGAAGCATTCCTCCTGAATCGCGCGGAAATGCGCTGCGTTGAAATCCACCGCGCCGCGATCCATTGCCCGCAGCACCCGGTCCGGGATGTTGGTCGGACCGGGGTTCATGAAGAAATGAATGCCGTGCGCCATCACCTTCCCTGTGCTTCGTTTCAAGATCGCCGGCCAGCGCGCCGGAGGCGGCGGAGAATAGCCGCTGGCGCGCGGAATACAATTGCCGGCGGCGACACCCGGCCGCGACCGTCAAGCTAGGCGCGGTGGGAGACGGTCGCCGCCCTGCGGGTTGGCTAGAGGACGCGCAGGAATGCCACCAGGTCCCGCTTTTCGTCCGCTGTCAGTTTTGTGCCGAGCACCAGGTTGAAGAACTCGACCGTGTCTTCCAACGTCAGAAGCCGCTCGTCATGCATATAGGGCGGGTTGTCTTTGACGCCGCGCAGCGCGAAGGTTTTGATCGGCCCGTCCCCCACTTCCATCATGTTGTTGATCATCACCGGCTTGAAGAAGCGCTCGGTCTGCAGGTTGTGCATCAGATTGTCGGTGTAGAACGGCGGCTGGTGGCAGCTCGCGCATTGGCCCTTGCCAAAGAAAATGTCCTGGCCGCGCATCTCGGCCTGGGTCGCCTTCGAGGGATCGAGCTTACCGAAGACGTCGAGCTTCGGTGCCGGCGGGAAATCCAGCATCTCCTGGAAATCGGCCATGAAGTCGACCTGGCTGCCGCGCTCGAGCGGGTTCACGCCTTTCTTTGCGGCTTCCACGGTATCGCCGTCGAAGTAGGCGGTGCGCTGCTCGAACTCGGTGAAATCCTCGATCGTCTTCAGCGCGCGTTGCGAGCCGAACAGCCGCTGAACGTCAACGCCACGAAGCGATATCGTTTTGAGGCGGTGACGGAACCATTGTGGGCGCGCATCAGGGGCTTCGTGCGTCGCGCCATTCTGGTGACCGTTGGAATGGCAGTCAAAGCAGGCCGCGCCGGTGCTCGGAAGTTCCGCGCGGCGATCCTCGGTCGCGTTGAACTGTTGCTCCGGAAAGGGTGTCAGCAACAGCCGCAACCCTTCCAGCTGCCGCGGGGTCAGAATGCCGTTGAACATCTGATAATAATTGGTCAGCGAGACCAGCTTGCCCTGTGATACGTCGCCCAGATCGGTGCGTGGGGTCAGATAGATCGCCGGAGGAAACTCGGCCAGGAAGTGATCCGGCAGATCGAAATCGATGTCGAACCGCGTAAGGTCGCGCCCATCCTGCTGCTTGATCGCGTCGATGACAAAGTGCGGAAAGACGAAGCCGCCCTCCTGGTGCTTGGGGTGCGGCAGAGGATAAAACCCCTTCGGGAACAGGTTCTGGTCGCGGATCTGGTCCGGGCTCATCGCCGCCAGGCTTTCCCAGGTGACGCCGGCGGGCAGTTTGACGCGGACGCCCTCCTGCACCGGCTTTGTCCGGTCCATCGTGACACCCTGCGCCGGGCGGTTGCTCAAATCGTAGCGCTCGTTGAGCAATGCGTTATGCGCCTGTTCGACTCCGGCTTTTTCGCCCGCCAAGCGGGCCATCAGCGAGGCGAACGACTCCGTTATGGCCACTGGCATGTAGCTCGTCAGCCCGCGTGGTCCCTGATTGAGGCCCTCCGTTCCCATCAGATACGGGTTCGGGGCCGCCGTCTGGGCCTGTGTTTGGGGACCGGGTTGTTGGGCGAAGGCGTAGCCGACAGTCAGCCCCAAGCCGACTAATAATAGAACCAGCCAGTGCGTCTTTTTCTGGAACCGGATCATGGGATGCTCCTTGCTAGGATCAGGACCCCAACCAGGGAGCGCCAGCCATGATGGCTGGGCCGCTCTTGCGCCGCCGGATATCCGACGGCACAAAAAATAGGCAGGGCTTGCGCCCTGCCCAGATCTTTTCTTGCGGCTTCTTATTCCCGGAAACGTAGCATTTCCGGCCGCAACTTGAGAACCTCCCTAAACTCGGGCCAGGCCAGCTGCCTGCGTATTTTGCTTATGCCGCGACAGTACGCAAAACGCCGCACCAGGTCACGCAGTTTTTTCATGGCAGGTGGTATTTTTACGCGGGGGCCGATACTAGATTGCCGGCGAACCCGGAAATCGCGAGGTCTGATGCTCCTGTCCCAATACTTCCTGCCGCTGTTGCGCCAGAACCCGAGCGAGGCGCAGATCGTCTCGCATCGGCTGATGTTGCGCGCCGGCATGATCCGCCAATCGAGCGCGGGGATCTATTCCTGGCTGCCGCTCGGACTGCGCGTCCTGAAAAAGGTCGAGCAAATCGTGCGCGAGGAGCAGGACCGCTCCGGCGCGCAGGAAATCCTGATGCCGACGATCCAGCCGGCCGAGCTGTGGCGGGAAAGCGGGCGCTACGACGATTACGGCAAGGAGATGCTGCGCATCAAGGACCGCCACGAGCGCGAGATGCTGTACGGCCCGACCAACGAGGAGCAGGTCACCGAGATTGTTCGCGCCTCGATCAAGAGCTACCGCGACCTGCCGAAAAACCTCTACCACATCCAGTGGAAGTTCCGCGACGAGGTGCGGCCGCGGTTTGGCGTGATGCGCGGGCGCGAGTTTCTGATGAAGGACAATTACAGCTTCGATCTCGATCCGGCTGGGGCGAAGCATTCCTACAACAAGATGTTCGTCGCCTATCTGCGCACTTTCGCGCGCATGGGGCTGAAGGCGATCCCAATGCGCGCCGATACCGGCCCGATCGGCGGCGATCTCAGCCACGAATTCATCATCCTTGCCGACACGGGCGAGAGCGCGGTCTATGTCGATCGGGATTTCCTGGACCTAAATTTCGAAAACCCCGACGTCGACTACGATGACGTGCAGTTCGTCCAGTCGATCGTCGATTACTTTACGTCCCTCTATGCGGCGACGAGCGAAATTCACAAGCCAGAGACGTGCCCAGTCCCGCCGGAACGGCTCGTCAGCGACCGCGGCATCGAGGTCGGCCAGACTTTCTATTTCGGCGCCAAATACTCGCAGCCGATGGGTGCTGTCGTGACCGGTGCGGACGGCACGGAGGTGCCGCTGGAAATGGGCTCCTACGGCATCGGCGTGTCGCGGCTCGTCGGCGCGCTGATCGAGGTCAACCACGACGATGCCGGCATCATCTGGCCGGAGAGCGTCGCGCCGTTCCGGGTCGGCCTGATCAACCTGCGCCCCGCGGACGAAAAGTGCCGCGCCGCCGCCGACGAGCTCTATGGCAAGTTGCGCGGCGCCGGAGTCGAGGTGCTGTACGACGACCGCGACGAGTCGCCCGGCGCCAAATTCGCCGCGATAGACCTGATCGGCCTGCCGGATCAGCTGATCGTCGGCCCGCGCGGCCTCGCCGCCGGCAACATCGAGTGGAAGCACCGCCGCAGCGGCAAGCGCCAGGACCTGCCGCTCGACAGCGTGATCCAGCGGTTCGCGGCGTGATTTTCAACACTTTCGAGCGGATGGTCGCGTTCCGCTATCTGCGGGCGCGGCGGCAGGAAGGCTTCGTCTCGGTCATCGCGATCTTCTCGCTGCTCGGCATCGCGCTCGGGGTGGCGACCTTGATCGTCGTGATGTCGGTCATGAACGGATTCCGCGAGGATCTGATCGACCGCATTCTCGGCTTCAACGGCCATCTCGGCGTCTATGCGGAGGCCGGGCCGCTGACCGACTACGATTCGATGGCGGCAAAGGTCAGGGCCGTCCCCGGGGTTGTCAGCGCGACGCCGCTGGTCGAAGGCCAGGTCATGGCGACGAGCGACGCCGGCGCGGCGGGCGCGCTGGTCCGCGGCATTCGCCCCGATGACCTCAGGAGCCGCGAGCTGATCGCGAAGCACATCGTCGCCGGCTCGCTCGCCGATTTCGCCGATGACTCGATCGCGATCGGCGACCGGCTAGCGCGCCGCCTCGGCATCGCGGTCGGCGGCAAGGTCACGCTGATCTCGCCGCAAGGCAACGACACCGCCTTCGGTACGATTCCGCGGCTGAAGACGTATACGGTCGCCGCGCTGTTCGATGTCGGCTTCTACGAATACGACAACACCTTTATCTATGTACCGCTGCCCGCGGCGCAGGTGTTTTTCAAGCTGCCGAACGCGGTCACCTATCTCGAAGTCTTTGTCGCCGACGCCGACCAGACGAGCCGCGAAGCCCACATGATCGCGGCGGCGCTCGTCCGGCCGGTGCGCATCCTCGACTGGCAGCAGACCAATTCGAGCCTCGTCAATGCGGTCGAGATCGAGCGCAACGTGATGTTCCTGATCTTGTCGCTGATCATCCTCGTCGCCGCCTTCAACATCATCTCCGGCATGATCATGATGGTGAAGGATAAGGGCCGCGACATCGCCATCCTGCGCACGATGGGCGCCTCGCGTGGTATGATCCTGCGCATCTTCATGCTGAGCGGCGCCAGCATCGGCGTCGTCGGCACCCTCGCCGGATTTGCGCTCGGGGTCGCGTTCACCGACAACATCGAGGCGATCCGCCATTTCCTCGAAAGCGTTCTGCACGTCAACCTGTTCTCCGCCGAGATCCGCTTCTTCACCCGTATCCCGGCGCATCTGGACGCGACCGAGGTCGCCTCTGTCGTGCTGATGGCGCTGGCGCTGTCCTTCCTGGCGACGCTCTACCCCTCCTGGCGGGCGGCGCGGCTCGATCCGGTCGAGGGGCTGCGTTACGAATGACCTGCTGTCGATGAGTGCGGGGGAGGGCGCGCCGGCGTTGGAATTGGCCGGCGTGCGCCGTGTGTTCCGGCAGGGCGAGGTCGAATTGCCGGTGCTGAACGGCATCGACCTCGCGCTGCCATCCGGCGAGATCGTCGCGCTGGTCGGCCCGTCGGGGGCCGGTAAATCGACGCTGCTGCACGTCGCCGGGCTGTTGGAGCGGCCTGACGGCGGCGCGGTGCTGATCGAGGGACGCGATTGCGGCGGCCTGTCCGACGAGCACCGCACCTTGCTGCGCCGCCGTGCCCTCGGCTTTGTCTATCAGTTCCATCATCTGCTGCCGGAGTTCTCCGCGCTCGAAAACGTCATGCTGCCGCAGATGATCGCCGGCGTCGAACGCGGCACCGCGCGCGACAAGGCCGCCTCGTTGTTGGAGAGGGTCGGGCTCGGCGCGCGCCTCACGCACCGCCCGGCACGGCTCTCGGGCGGCGAGCAGCAGCGCGTCGCCATCGTGCGCGCGCTCGCCAACGACCCGAAGATCCTCCTGGCCGACGAGCCGACCGGCAATCTCGACCACACCACCGCCGCGGGCGTCATCGAAACGCTGCTCGAAATCGTCCGCGCCAGCGGCCTCGCCGCGCTGATCGCCACGCATAACCTCGAACTGGCCCGCCGCCTCGACCGCATCGTCGCCCTCGAGGACGGAAGGCTCTGTGCCGTAACCTAGGCAGCCGAGGTTTGCTGTGAGGCGCAAATTGACGAGCATCTTCGAGGAACTGCGGGTCGCGTACCGCGCGTCCCAGGAAACGTACCGGGAATATGCCCGCGACTCGCTTGTTGCCGCACAGCAGCTCGCGCATGGGTTCAGAGAATATATCGGCGCCCCGGAAACCTATACCGACCCGGATGACGAGACGAAACGGCCCTATGTCCGATTGCTGTCCTTCCAGATACAGGAGGGCTTGCCGGTTGCCGCTCAACCGGAAGCGCACTCAGACATATTGACCCGAGAGGATGACGGGTTCTGGCGCTTTGCGATTTCGCTCTCGATCGACCGCGATGCAGACACGTTTCCGAAGCAGCAGCTCGCCTTCTTCCTGCGCTTGAAGCTGCATGGCGGCATTCGGCACGTGCAACTGCTCGATGACGGCTTCCAGGATTTCCGCGTTCCCGGGACCGGCGAGACCGACGAACACGCTCTGTTCGACCACATGGTCGGGATGGTGAACCGAGTATTGTCGGCCAAGCCATGGGAAGGCGTGGAGAAGCTGCCGATCGGCTTCGAGCTACACCGGCCTGACCTGCCACTCGACAGCGAGCCGCCGCCGGAGCCGCCTTTGGCCCAGCCGTAGGGCAATGCGGTGGTGTTCCCCCATGCGTCTGTGGCGTAACTGCCAGCAGTGCGCGCGCCGAGGCAACCTCGCTCTGGGAGCGGGCCGGGCTCGTTCGGCTGATTAAACGCATTTGTAGATAAAATCTGGACAGCACGACCTTAGGTTGATCTATCCTCCCTACACTAAAGGGGAGGACGCGATGCACATTCGTTTATTGGCGGCGATTCTGCTTCCCATAGCCGGCTTGCTGGGCGCGTGTAATCACTTTCCGACACCGCTAAGCGGTGCACCAGGCCTCGACGCGGCGGTCGTTGTAACGCCGCCATCCGCCGCTCTTCTCACCGCTTTGCCCGGCGGGGCATTGCAACCCGATTGTCAACGCGCGATCAATTGGGAAGAGACGTTTACGTCCGACGCGAATGGCAACATGACCGGTGATATAAATATTGCAGGCACCGGAACACAATATCCTCCGCAAAATGAGAACGTCTTCGAACGATACCGCGACAACTGTATTTCAATCTATATGGCGGCAATAGATCTGAGCTATGAACAATACAAACGAGATTCGATTAGCTTGGTCGGTAACCTCGATGCAGGCGCTGATTTCGTGCAGACCGCTTTAAGCGCGGCGAGTACAGCCGTGGGGGCCGCCGGGACAAAGACCCTTCTGTCAGCCCTTGCCACGGGAGTGGGTACGTCGAAGACAACGATCAGCGCGGATGTGCTTTACAATAACTCGATTTTAGCGGTTTTTGCCCAGATGGATGCCGACCGCAATTCGCAACACGGCGTTATTCTTCAGCGGATTCAAAACGGCACGACGAACTCCGGCACTTCGGGAAGTACGCCGACACCTGCAAGCCCGACGGTTAGCGGCACGGTCACCAGGAAGCTGACAGTTGCCATTCCGGCCACAGCCAAGGCACCTGCCAGCACCGCGCAGGTAACGTCTACCAGAACGATACCAGCGCCACATGCCGCCGCGCCCGATGGCGCGCAAAAGAAACCAATGCCGTATACAATGTATCAAGCGGCGAACGACCTGTTGATTTATTATGAGGATGGAACCTTTGCTCACGCAGTAGTCTCACTTCAGGAGCAAACAGGAGCACAGGCAACAAACTGCAAGGCTACGGTCAAAAGCCTGAAGACAACCGGAACAAAGGGCGGAACCAGTAGCGGAGGAGACGCCGACGCCGCGGCTGCTGCTGCTGCCGCTACTGGTTCTCCGACACCCGCGGGGTCGCAACAGCCAGCGGCGAACCCCAACGCCTGCTAATCGCGCGACGGTGTAGGTCGGTCACATCTTCGATCGCGATCCACAACGAAGCCACCGACAGCTGAGCTGCACAAGCCAAGCCCCTTTCCGGTATCCCCGGCGAGGGGCTTCCCTGTTCGAATCGGCTGGGCCGCGGATGGCTGCATTTCGCCTCGGTCGGGGATGCGACGAGAGCGTTTCCGCGGTCGGACGCAACAGGCTGTCTTTGTCCGTTTGTCGTGCCATCTTGATAGCCAGATCAGCGTTTCGTGAGAGCCATGCCGCTCGCCGATTTCGTCCATCTCCGCGTCCATACCGCCTATTCACTGTCGGCAGGGGCGATCAAGGTCAAGGAGCTGGTACAGCTCTGCCGCGGCGAGGCGATGCCGGCGGTGGCGATCACCGACAGCGGCAACCTGTTCGGCGCGCTCGAATTCGCCACTGCCTGCGCCGAGGCCGGCATCCAGCCGATCATCGGCTGCGAGATCGCGCTGGCGCATGATGCATCGATGGGCGAGGCCCGGTTCGGCCCGCGCACGGTCAACGGCAATGGCGCCGAGCCCGACCGCCTCGTGCTGTTGGTGCAAAGCGAGACCGGATACCGCAACCTGATGGCGCTTGTGAGCCATGCCTTTCTCGATGGCGAGGCCGGCGCCGAGCCCGCAGTCGCGCTAGCGGATCTCAGCGCCGCGAGCGAGGGGCTGATCTGCCTCGGCGGCGGGGCAGGGGGGCCGGTCGGCCGGCTCTTGGCCGAGGGCCAGGCCGAGGCCGCGGAGTCGATGCTTGCGTCGTTGAAGCAGGCCTTTCCCGGCCGGCTCTATATCGAATTGCAGCGGCACGGGCTGCCGCAGGAGGCGCGCAGCGAAACGGGCCTCGTCGATCTCGCCTATGCGCACGACCTGCCGCTCGTCGCCACCAATGACGCGTATTTTCCCGACCGCGAGTTCCACGAGGCGCACGATGCGCTGATGTGCATCGCGCAGGGGCGCGCCGTCGCCGACGATGATCGCAAGCGGCTGAGCCCGGAGCATTTCTTCCGCCCGGCCGAGGAGATGCGCGCGCTCTTCGCCGACCTGCCCGAGGCCTGCGACAACACCCTGGTCATCGCCCGTCGCTGCGCCTTCATCCCACAGCCAAGGAAGCCGATCCTGCCGGCCTTCCCGTTGCCGGAGGGGGCCGATGAAGAGAGCGCGTTGCGCGAACAGGCCCGCGCCGGGCTGGCCGCTCGCCTCGCCGCAGTTGGCGATACGGAAGACGATGAAGCGGCCAAGCCCTATCGCGAGCGGCTCGAATTCGAGCTCGATATGATCGTGAAGACCGGCTTTGCCGGATATTTCCTGATCGTCGCCGACTTCATCCAATGGGCGAAGCGGCAGGGCATCCCGGTCGGGCCGGGGCGCGGCTCCGGCGCGGGCTCGGTCGTCGCCTGGGCCTTGACCATCACCGATCTCGACCCGCTGCGTTTCGGCCTGATCTTCGAGCGGTTCCTCAACCCGGAACGCGTATCGATGCCGGATTTCGACGTCGATTTCTGCCAGGAGCGGCGGGACGAGGTGATCCGCTACGTCCAGCAGAAATACGGCCGCGACCGCGTCGCCCAGATCATCACCTTCGGTAAATTGCAGGCGCGGGCGGTGTTGCGCGATGTTGGCCGGGTGCTTGGCATGCCCTATGGCCAGGTCGATCGCATCGCCAAGCTGGTCCCGTACAACCCGGCGCATCCGGTCACGCTGCAGCAGGCGATCGCGGCCGAGCCGCAATTGCAGCAGCAGCGCGACAGCGACGAGGCGGTGGCGCGGCTGATCACCATCGCGCTGAAGCTCGAAGGCCTCTACCGCCACGCCTCGACCCATGCCGCCGGGGTCGTGGTCGGCGACCGGCCGCTGATCGAGCTGGTGCCGCTCTACCGCGATCCGCGCTCCGATATGCCGGTAACACAGTTCAACATGAAATGGGTCGAGCTAGCGGGGCTCGTCAAATTCGACTTCCTCGGCCTGAAGACCCTTGATGTGCTGGCGAAGACCGTCGACCTGCTCCAGGCGCGCGGCATCGCTATCGATCTCGCGCAAATTCCGCTAGATGACCCAAGAACTTACGAGCTCATCGCGCACGGCGACACCTCGGGGGTGTTCCAGCTGGAAAGCGCGGGGATGCGCGACAACCTCCGCAAGCTCAGGCCCAACCGCTTCGAAGACATCATCGCCATGAATGCGCTCTATCGGCCGGGGCCGATGGACAGCATTCCCAATTACATCAAGTGCAAAAACGGCGAGGAGCCGGTTTACTATCCGCACGCGATGCTGGAACCCATTCTGGAACCGACATTCGGCGTCTTTACGTACCAGGAACAGGTCATGGAAGCGGCCCGGGTGATGGCCGATTACAGCCTCGGCGGTGCCGATCTGTTGCGGCGCGCCATGGGCAAGAAGATCAAGAGCGAAATGGAGGCCCAGAGAGCCAATTTCGTCGGTGGTGCGATCAAAAAAGGCATCGAGGAGAAGCAAGCAAATTTCGTCTTCGACTTGATGGAAAAATTCTCGGGCTACGGCTTCAACAAATCGCATTCGGCGCCATACGCGCTGATCGCCTATCAGACCGCCTATCTGAAGGCGAACTACCCAGTCGAGTTTCTTGCCGCATCTATGACGCTCGACATGGGCAACACCGACAAGCTCAACCAGTATCGCCAAGAGGTCAGCCGGTTCGAAATCGCGCTGCTGCCGCCCGACATCAACCGCTCAGATGTCGCGTTCTCCGTCGAGCCCGATCCGAAAACCGGCAAGCCGGCGATCCGCTACGCGCTCGCCGCGGTGAAGGGCGTCGGCGCGCAGGCGATGCGCGACCTCGTCGCCGAGCGCGCCGCGCACGGCCCCTACAAGGATTTGTTCGATCTCGCCCGGCGGCTCGACACCCGGAGCCTCAACCGTCGGCAGTTCGAGAACCTGGTCAAGGCCGGCGCCTTCGAAAGCCTCAACCCGAACCGCGCCCAGAGCTTCGCCGCCGCCGAGCTGCTATTGCGGGAGGCGAGCCGCACCGCCGAGGAGCGGCAGGACGGGCAGCATACGCTGTTCGGCGATGGCGAGTTTGCCGGTATGGGCTTTGCCGCGCGCCCGGCCTTGCCAGTGGTGGCCGATTGGCCGCCGGTCGAGCGGCTGCAATACGAATTCGAGGCGATCGGCTTCTACCTGTCGAGCCATCCGCTCGACCCTTACGGAAAGAGCCTAGAGCGCGCCGGGATCCTGCGCTGGGTCGACCTGCCGGCGGCGCTCGCCGGCAACGGCGCAACCCGCTTCCGGCTCGCCGGCATCGTCATCGGCCGCAAGGAGCGCACGTCCGCGCGCGGCAACCGTTTTGCCTTTGTTGAACTCTCCGATATGAGCGGCGCGTTCGAGGTCACGCTGTTTTCCGAGGTGCTGGGCCAGGCGCGCGAGATGCTCGACAGCGGCCAGCCGATGATCGTTACGGTCGATGTCCGGCGCGAGGAGGAAAACCTGCGCCTGACCGCGCAAAAGATCGAGCCGCTCGACAGCGTCGTCGCGCATGCGGCGGCGGGGCTCCGCGTCTTCGTCAGCGAGCCCGACGCGCTGCCGCGGCTCAAAAGCGTCATCGCGCGCGAGGCCGGCGGCCGCGGCCGGGTCACCGTCGTGCTCGACCTGCCGAGCCGCGAGGTCGAGCTGGCGCTGCCGGGCGGCTTCCGTATCGACCCGCGCATCCGAGCCGCGGTCAAGTCGCTGCCTGGGATCCTCGACATCCACGATGTTTAGGCGGCCGGCGCGAGCACCAGTTTACTGCGCCGTGGATCTCTGGGTCGGGACGATGCGGGTAACGACCATCTTTTCGCGGTCGAGCAGATCCGGGATGCGCGGCCCGATCTTGGTCTTCCAGAAATCCGTGTCGTAGACCGCCTTGTAGAGCGCCTCGCGCTGCACCTCGCTCTCGAAGCGGCGCAGCCAGACATAGACGGAGTCGTCGGTCTCGCCGCGGAAGCTGCCGGTGATCACCATGCCCTTCGACACCTGAAAGGGGATGATCTCCTCCTCCATGAGCTTGAGCCATTCGGCCATCTTGCCGGGCCGGACGTGATATTGGCGCAGTTCGTAGAAAGCCATGTTCGCTGGTCTCCGCTGAGGTTTTCGGCCGACATCATAGCGTCGCGCCGTCCCGGCCGATAGGCGCTCGGCGCGGCGCCGCGCTTGCCAAATCGGGCGCGCCGGCTTACCTACACGCCCGCGTAACCCTCACGCAGGGCTGCGGCGCACCTCTTTGGAGTTCCTCGGAGGCGGGCCGCTCCGGTGTCGGCGCCCCATTCGCCTTGGGGGCTGATTTTTTACCCTGCGGCGGACCAACCGGAAAGGAACAGACATGGCACTACCCGATTACACGATGCGCCAGCTGCTGGAAGCCGGCGTCCATTTCGGCCACCACACGCGGCGCTGGAACCCGAAGATGCAGCCTTACATCTTTGGCGTTCGCAACGGCATCCACATCATCGACCTCGAACAGACCGTCCCGCTGCTGCGGCAGGGGCTGGAGGCGGTCCGCGAGGTTGTCGCCGGCGGCGGTCGCGTGCTGTTCGTCGGCACCAAGCGGCAGGCGCAGGAGGCGATCGCTGATGCCGCCAAGCGCTGCGGCCAGTATTACGTCAACTACCGCTGGCTCGGCGGCATGCTGACCAACTTCAAGACCATATCGCAATCGATCAAGCGGCTGCGCGAGCTCGAGGAGCGGATCACGACCGAGCAGAGCGGGCTCACCAAGCGCGAGCTTCTGGAGTTGACCCGCGACCGCGACAAGCTCGAACGCGCGCTGGGCGGCATCAAAGAAATGGGCGGGCTGCCCGATATCCTGTTCGTCATTGACACCAACAAGGAGGATATCGCGGTGCGCGAGGCGAACACGCTGCGCATCCCGGTGGTGGCGATACTCGATTCGAACTCCTCGCCCGACGGTATCGCCTACCCGATCCCCGGGAATGACGACGCTATGCGCGCCATCCATTTGTATTGCGATCTGGTGGCCGGCTCCGTCCTCGACGGGCTGCAGGCCGAACTGGCCGCCTCCGGCATTGACGTCGGCGCGCGGGCCGAATTGCCGGCCCAGACGGTGCCCGAAGAGGAGCCGATGGAGGCTGAGGGCGCAGGCGAGCCGGCGGAAGCGGAACCGATGGGAGCGGAGGCGACCGAGGTCGAGCCGAGCCCCGCCGCCGAATAGCTGCCGCCGCACCTGATTACACGAGAGGACAACAAGATGGCCGAGGTAACCGCCGGGCTGGTCAAGGAATTGCGCGAAAAGACCGGCGCCGGGATGATGGATTGCAAACGCGCCCTGGGTGAGACCGGCGGCGATATCGAGGGCGCGGTCGACTGGCTGCGCAAGAAAGGGCTCGCCGCCGCCGCAAAGAAGGCCGGGCGGGTGGCCGCAGAGGGGCTGGTCGGGGTTGCAACGCGAGGTGGCGCGGGGGCTGTCGTCGAGGTCAATTCCGAGACCGATTTCGTCGCCCGCAACGACCTGTTCCAGGGGTTTGTGCGCACCGTTGCCGGCCTTGCAGTGGCTACCAACGGCGATGTCGAGGCGCTGCGCGAGGCCGCCTATCCCGGCACCGGCCGTACCGTCGGTGCCGAGTTGACCGAACTCGTCGCCCGCATCGGCGAAAATCTGGTGCTGCGCCGCTCGCAGCGGCTGGCGGTAGACAAGGGGCTCGTCGCTTCGTACATGCACAACTCGCTCGCGCCGGGGCTGGGTAAGATCGGCGTGCTCGTCGCGCTTGAATCTGAGGCCGACGGGGAGGCGCTCGCCGCGCTTGGCCGGCAGCTGGCGATGCATGTCGCCGCGGCAACCCCGCTTTACCTCGACACCGCATCGGTGCCCGGTTCGGCGCTCGACCGGGAGCGCGACGTGCTGCGCGAGCAGGCGCGGGCCAGCGGCAAGGACGAGGCGATCGTTGAGCGCATGGTCGAAGGCCGGCTGCGCAAGTTCTATGAGGAAACCGTTCTCCTGGAGCAGATCTTCGTCGTCGATGGCGAAAGCCGGGTGGCAAAGGTCGTCGAAGCCGCGGGCAAAGCTGCCGGCAAGCCGATCCGGCTGGCTGGTTTTGTCCGCTTTGCGCTCGGCGAAGGGATCGAGCGGCCGCCGTCCGATTTCGCTGCGGAGATCGCGCAGTTGAAGAGCTGACCCGTTGCCGCCGGCGTCGAGCATGCCCGGTGTTCGGCTGCGCCGGCAACAGCGCCGCGGTAAATCGAATAGCCGCCTGGCGGGCGGTTTGGTGTAATGTTGGCCCGTCCCAGGGACGGGCATATCAGCCGGATGGGCGCGGGGCGCATGTCAGCCGTTCTCAAATATCGCCGCGTCCTGCTCAAGGTGTCGGGCGAAGCTCTGATGGGCGAGCGCGACTACGGCCTCGACCCAGCGATGCTCGAGCGCATCGCCGATGAGGTCGGATCGGTCCATGCCCTCGGCGTCGAGTTGTGCCTGGTGATCGGCGGCGGCAACATCTTCCGCGGCCTGTCCGGTGCCGCGGGGGGCATGGAGCGCGCCTCGGCCGACTACATGGGTATGCTTGCCACGGTGATTAATTCGCTGGCGATGCAGAACGAGTTGGAGCGCCGCGGCGTCATCACCCGGGTGCAGTCGGCGATCTCGATGCAGGCGGTCTGCGAGCCCTATATCCGACGCCGGGCGCTGCGACATCTCGAGAGAGGGCGGGTCGTAATTTTCGGCGCCGGCACCGGGAACCCGTTTTTCACCACCGATACCGCGGCGGCGCTGCGCGCCTCCGAGATGGGCTGCGATGCGCTGTTGAAGGCGACCAAGGTCGACGGCGTCTACGACGCCGACCCGAATCGGGTGCCGGGGGCCCACCGTTTTGATCGGCTCGACTATCGGGAAGTGTTGTCGCGCGATCTGCAGGTGATGGACGCCTCGGCGGTCTCGCTGGCGCGGGAGAACCGGATCCCAATTCTGGTCTTCTCGATTTTCGAGAGCGGCGGGTTCGCGCAGGTGGTGCAGGGAAAGGGGCGGTACACGATCATCGAGGACGTGACATAAAAGCGACGGGGACGGGGAGCGCGAGGGAGGCACACGCCATGGCCCAGGACGAATTGCTGAAGGACCTCCGGCGCCGCATGGATGGCGCGATCGAAGTGCTGCGCAAGGAGTTTGGCGGGTTGCGCACCGGTCGGGCCTCCGCGAGCCTGTTGGAGCCGGTCATGGTTCCGGCCTATGGCGGAACCGTGCCGCTTAACCAGGTGGCCAGCGTTAACGTGCCCGAGCCTCGCATTATCACGGTGCAGGTGTGGGACCGTGGCGTGGTCAAGGCGGTCGACAAGGCGATCCGCGAAGCGGGGCTTGGCCTCAACCCTCAGACCGAGGGCCAGTTGATCCGGGTGCCGATCCCCGAACTCAATGAGGAGCGCCGCCGCGAGCTGACGCGGGTCGCCGCCAAATACGCCGAGCAGGCCCGCATCTCGGTGCGCAACGTTCGCCGCGACGGAATCGAGGCACTGCGCCGCCTCGAAAAGACGGGCGAGATTTCTCAGGACGAGGATCGCAAGCTGCAGCACGATGTCCAGCAGCTGACCGACGACCATATCAAGCGCATCGACGAGACGTTGGCGCAAAAAGACAAGGAAATCCTTCAGGTCTGATGAACCTCGCTGCCGTCTCGCCCGGCTCGTTGCCGCGGCACATTGCGATTATCATGGACGGTAACGGCCGCTGGGCACGCGGCCGCGGTCTACCGCGCATCGCCGGGCATCGCCGTGGCGCCGAAGCGGCCCGCCGCACCGTCGAGGCGGCGAGCAAGCTGGGGATTTCCTACCTGACGCTGTTCGGGTTTTCCTCGGAGAATTGGAAGCGGCCGCTCAACGAGATCGACGATCTGATGGGGCTGCTGCGCCACTATCTGCGGGGCGAGATCGCTGCATTGCACGGTAACGGGGTGCGGCTACGCGTGATCGGCGATCTAGGCCGGCTAAGTCCGGACATCGCGGCGATGATCGACAATGCCGAGCGGCTGACCCGCGATAATAGCGGCATCAACCTGACCATCGCGCTGTCCTATGGCGGCCGGGCGGAGATCGTCGCCGCCGTGCGCGCGATCGCGGCCGAGGCCAAGACTGGGGGGCTTTCGCTTGACGCCATCGACGAGAAGCTGATCGCGCGCCATCTGTTCACCGCCGATCTGCCTGATCCCGACCTGTTGATCCGCACCAGCGGCGAGCAGCGCATCAGCAATTTCCTCCTTTGGCAATGCGCCTATGCCGAGCTGGTGTTCACCAAGACGCTGTGGCCGGATTTCGGGGCTGGCGACCTGGAGCAGGCGATCGTCGATTATTGCTGCCGCGAACGCCGCTACGGTGCCTCCGTTGGATCCGGCTGACCGGCGCTCCGTTGGGCTGCGCATCCTTTCGGCGCTGGTGCTGGCGCCGATTGCGCTCGCCGCCGCCTGGTTTGGGTCGCCGTGGCTGCCCATCGTGACCGCCGCCGCCGGGGCCGGGATGGCGTGGGAGTGGGCCCGCCTGTGTCGGGCTGGACAGCTAGGCGCGAGCGGGAGCGCGCTCGTCGCCGTGGTTGTAGCCGCCGTGATCGCGATCACTTTCGCCGGCGTCGCGGTGGCGTTTGCGGCGACCGTCGCCGGCGCCGCTATCGTCTTCTGGGTTGCACGGCAGGAGCATGATCGCGAGGCTTATTGGATCGCGCTGGGGACGCTCTGGGTCGCGCTGCCTTGCGTTCTGCTGCTGTGGTTGGCACGGAGCGAGGCCGCCGGTCGGCCGACGCTGCTCTGGGTCTTTGCCGTCGTCTGGGCGACCGATATCGGCGCCTACGTGATCGGCCGCCGTTTTGGCGGTCCGCGGCTGGCACCGCGCTGGAGCCCGCGCAAGACCTGGGCCGGGCTGGTCGGCGGTACCGGGTGCGCGGCGCTGGCCGGCTGGGGCACCGCGGAGCTTGTCGGGGCCTCCCCGGTGCTACCTCTGGTGCTGGTAAGCGCGGGACTTGCGATTGTTGGGCAGTTCGGCGATCTTGCGGAGTCCGTGGCCAAGCGAAGGTTCGGTGTGAAGGACTCGAGCGGCCTCATTCCCGGGCATGGCGGCCTCCTTGATCGCCTTGATGGTCTCCTCGCGGTGGTCGCGGCGGTGGCGCTCTTGACCCTGGTCGGCGGCGGCAGCGTACTGACATGGCGATGAGCGCGTCGCGTCAACCGGACGTTCATCCGACGCGCCTCGCCGGACCGCCTCGCCGGGTGACGATCCTTGGCTCGACCGGGTCGATCGGGCGCAGCACCGTCGACCTCCTTATGCGCAATCCCGAGGTGTTTACGGTCGAAGCGCTGACCGCCAATCACAATGCCGGCTTGCTCGCCGAGCAGGCGAGCGCCCTCGGCGCTCGCTTCGCCGCGATCGCCGATCCAGCGGATTACCCGGCGCTGAAGGAGGCGCTTGCCGGCACCGGAATTGAGGCAGCTAGCGGTCGCGCGGCGCTGGTAGAGGCGGTAGAGCGGCCGTGCGATTGGGTCATGGCCGGTATCGTTGGCGCAGCCGGGCTAGAACCGACGCTTGCCGCGGTCCGCAAAGGCCGGATTGTCGCCTTTGCCAACAAGGAGGTTCTGGTCTGCGCCGGCAGCCTGTTCATGCGAGAGGTTGGCGCCAGCGGCGCGACGCTGTTGCCCGTTGACAGCGAGCACAACGCAATCTGGCAATGCTTCGATTTCGAGCGGGTCGGCGACATCGAGAAGATCACGCTGACCTGCAGCGGCGGCCCGTTTCGCGAGCGCGGCCTCGGAGACATGCTTGACGTCACTCCGGCCGAGGCGGTGGCGCACCCGACCTGGAATATGGGAGCCAAGATTTCGGTCGATTCGGCGACCTTGATGAACAAGGGTCTCGAGCTGATCGAGGCGCATCATCTTTTTCAGCTCAACGGTGACCGCATCGACATCGTCATTCATCCGCAATCGATCGTGCACGGCTTGGTGACCTATCGCGACGGCTCGGTCCTGGCCCATCTCGGCTCGCCCGACATGCGCACGCCAATCGCCTATGCTCTCGGCTGGCCCGGCCGCACCGCCGCCCCGACCAAGCGGCTCGACCTGGCTGAGGTCGGCCGGCTGACATTCGAGGCCCCCGACGAGCGGCGGTTCCCGGCGCTGCGCCTCGCGCGCGAGGCGCTCAGCCACGGCGGCGGCTGCCCCACGGTACTGAACGCGGCAAACGAGACTGCGGTGCACGCCTTTCTCGCGGGCCAGATCCGTTTCCTCGATATCGCCGCGACCGTAGAGCGCACGCTGGAGCTGATGCCCGGTGGGAGGCTTGACTCGCTCGAAGACGTGTACAATCTCGACAAAGCTGCGCGTGACCTCGCGGCCAAACTGATCGCGCCGGGCAGACAGCCCCGCGTCGCCGAATCGACGGGCACAAGATGAGCTATCTGGCACCCTATCTTCAAGGCGGGCTTGCCCACTTTCTGTGGGTCGTCTTCTGGTTTCTGGTCGTCCTGACCGTTCTGGTATTCATCCACGAGCTTGGCCACTACCTGATTGCCCGTCGCAATGGGGTGAAGATCGAGGTGTTCTCGATCGGTTTTGGACCCGAGCTGTACGGCTGGTGGGATCGCGCCGGGACCCGATGGAAATTCAGCGCGATCCCGCTCGGCGGCTACGTCAAGATGTTCGGCGACGCCGATCCCAGCTCCGGTCTGGCTATCAACTTGAGCCAGCTCTCCGTCGACGAGCGCGAATTTTCGTTCCATCACAAGCGGCTCGGGCAGCGCGCCGCAATTGTCGCCGGCGGCCCGATCGCCAATTTCGTGTTCGCGATTGTGGCTTTGGCGCTCCTGTTCATGACCTACGGCCAGCCGTTCACGCCGGCGGATGTCGGGCAGGTTTTGCCGGGTAGCGCCGCCGAGCAGGGCGGTATCCACCCGGGAGACGCGATCGCCAGCATCGACGGCCAGTCGATCGACCGGTTCGAGGACGTGCAGCAGATCGTGCGGCTAAACCCATCGGTGCCGCTGACCATCGTGGTGAAGCGGGATGGCGAGCCGGTTACCTTGCATGTAACGCCCAGCCGGGTCGAAGAGAGCGATCGGCTGGGACGCCGCGAGGTTGGGCAACTTGGTATCCGCGGCGGGGCCCCGAAATACGTCAGGCGCGATCCGGCGAGTGCAGTGGTGCGTGCCGCCGGCGAAACCTGGAACCTTTCGGCCACGACACTCGAGGCGATGTGGCAAATGGTCATCGGCCGGCGCACGACCGATGAGTTGGGCGGGCCGCTGCGCATCGCCCAGCTGTCGGGAGAGGTTGCTCAGGGCGGGATCGTGCCGCTGATCTGGTTTATGTCGGTGTTGTCCGTCAATCTGGGGCTGATCAACCTATTTCCGGTGCCCGTGCTTGACGGTGGGCATCTGCTGTTCTATGCCGCTGAGGCGATCCGCGGAAGGCCCCTGGGCCAGCGCGCGCAGGAGTATGGTTTCCGCATCGGCTTGGCGCTGGTCTTGACGCTGATGGTCTTTGCCACCTGGAACGATCTCGTCCACATCGGGATCCTCGATCTTGTGAAGCGCTTTGTGACCTGACACGATCGGCGGTCGGGGCCTCTCTGCAGGCGTCGGGGGTGGGGGCTTTTGTTTTTCAAGCAGGCCAGTTTCCGTTGGGTAGCGCTTCTCGCCGCCACATTGTTCGCAATGGTCGCGTGGCTTCCGCTCGCGATGGCTCAGCGCGCGCCCGTTTCGGCTACGGCCGGTGACAGGATCGCCGACGTTCGGATCGAGGGCATCCAGCGCATCGAGCCGGAGACGGTGCGCTCCTATTTGCTCCTTCAGGGCGGCGATCCCTGGGATCCCGAGCGCATCGACCGATCTCTGAAGGCGCTGTTCGTGACCGGCCTGTTTGCCGACGTGAAGCTTACCCGGCAAGGCAACACGCTGGTCGTCAGCGTGGTCGAGAACCCGATTATCAACCGCATCGCCTTCGAGGGTAACTCAAAGCTGGCCGACAAGGATCTCAATGCCGAGATCCAGTTGCGTCCGCGCACCGTCTACACCCGCACCCGGGTGCAGAACGATGTCAACCGGATCCTTCAGCTGTATCGGCGCCACGGCCGTTTCGCGGCGACGGTCGAGCCCAAGGTCATCCAGCTATCGGAGAACCGGGTAGACCTTGTCTTCGAAATCAATGAGGGCCAGTCGACCGGCGTGCGCAGCATCAATTTCGTCGGCAACCGCCAATTCGCCGACGGCACGCTGCGCGGCGTCATCGAGACAAAGGAGAGCCGCTGGTACCGCTTCCTTTCGACCTCCGACACATACGATCCGGACCGTCTGACCTATGACCGCGAGCTGCTGCGTAAATTCTACCTATCCGAGGGCTATGCGGATTTCCGGGTGGTCTCCGGGGTCGCCGAGCTGACTCCAGATCGCGACGGCTTCGTCGTTACCTTCACCGTGGAGGAGGGCGAGCGCTATCGCTTCGGCAAGGTGGACGTCAACATCGGCCTCAAGGACCTGCCCAAGGAGCAGGTGCTGCCGCTGCTGACGATGCAGTCGGGCGATTGGTACAACGCCGACGCGGTCGAGCGCTCGATCTCGGTGCTGACCGACGCGCTCGGCAACCGGGGCTATGCTTTTGTCGAGGTCAAGCCCGAGGTGACCCGCAATCGAGACGAACGCACGATCGACATCGTTTTCAACGTGCGGGAAGGGCCGCAGGTCTATGTCGAGCGGATCGATATCAGCGGCAATGTCCGCACGCTCGATAAGGTGATCCGTCGCGAATTCCGTCTGGTCGAGGGCGACGCCTTCAATACCGGCAAGATGCAGCGCTCGAAGGACCGTATCAAGAACCTCGGGTTCTTCAAGAAGGTCGATGTCACCAACAGCCAGGGCTCGGCCCCCGACCGAACCGTGATCACGGTCGAGGTCGAGGAGCAATCGACCGGCGAATTGTCGTTCGGCCTCGGCTTCTCGACCTCGGATGGCCCGCTCATCGATGCCAGTGTTCGCGAACGCAATTTCCTCGGCCGCGGCCAGGATGTGCGCATCGGGACCGTCGTCTCGTTCCGCTCGCAGCAGGTCGATTTGAGCTATACCGAGCCCTATTTCCTCGACAAGAACATTGCCGCGGGTTTCGACCTGTTCGAGGTGAAGACCAGCCCGACGGCCAGTTTCTTCACCGGCGTGTCCCCGACTTTCCAGCAATTCTCATACGGCGGCTCCCTGCGCGCCGGTTATCAGATCTCGGATAATTTGCGCCAGACCTTTAAATATACCGCGCGGTCGGATGAGATTACCGACGTCCAGAGCACCGCTTCGCTGTTCATCGCGCTCCAGGCAGGAACCCATACGACATCCTCGGTCGGCCAGGTTCTGCTCTACGATCGCCGTGATAATAGACTTGAACCTACCAGCGGTTACTATGCGTCACTCGGAAACGACCTGGCTGGCGTAGGGTTTGGTGTTAACTATATTCGTAACAAGCTGAATGCCGGTTACTATTACTCGGTAGCGCCGGAATGGGTATTGAGCGTGACCGGGGAGGCCGGCGACATTTTCGGCTATGGCGGCCAACAGGTCTTGCTGCAGGATCGGTTTTTTGTTGGCGGCGACAACCTGCGCGGTTTCCAGCCCGCCGGGATAGGGCCGCGTGATTTGATTTCCAGCGATGCGCTCGGCGGCAACAAATATTATCTCGGTTCGGTGGCGCTGACCGTCCCGCTCGGCTTGCCCAAGGAGCTGGGCATAACCGGCAGTGTGTTCAGCGATTTCGGCACACTGTTCTCGAACGATCAGAAAAATCTTGTCCTGAATGCAACCCAGCTGGCTACCAACAATGGAGTCCAGCCGCAGATTCAGGATTCCGCGGCAGTACGCGCAAGCGTCGGATTCGGCATTGCTTGGAAGTCGCCGGTGGGTCCCATCCGGGTCGATTTGGCTGTCCCCATTAAGAAGGAATCCTTTGACCAGAGCCAACTATTCCACGTCAGTTTCGGCACGAAGTTCTAAAGTGCGTCAGCTTCGGTACGAGGTTCCAATGTCGGTGTCGCGCGCGGGGCTGTCCCCGCTGGTACTTTCACTTGCTGTCCTTGCGGCTGCGATCTGGGGCGTTACTGCGAGCGCCGAGGCGCAGCAGGCGCCGGCCGCGCCTGCTGCGAACCCTGCTGCTCCGCCGGCGTCGTCGCAGCCTCTCAATGTCATGGTTGTCGATATTCAGACGCTGATGCGCAAGTCCAAGGCTGCCGTGATGGTGCGCCAGCAGCTGGAGCAAAAGCGGACCGAATACGCCAAGGAGATGTCCAAGCAGGACGAGGCGCTACGGCATGAAAGCGAGAACCTGCAGCGGCAGGCCGCCTCGCTCTCGCCGGACGCGCTGACCCAGAAAAAGCGCGAGTTCCAGCAAAAGCTTGGGGAGTTCGATCGCAATGTGCAATCGAAGCGTCAGGCGCTGGAGCACTCGGATGCCGAAGCCTCGGAAAAAATCCAGACCGTGATCCGGGATATCATTACCGAGATGGCGACCGAGAAGAATGTCAATCTGGTGTTCCAAAGTACCCAGCTGGTGATGTTCAGCCCGGGATTTGACGTAACGGATGCTGTGTTGCAGAAGCTCGACGAGCGCATGCCCAACCTTGCGGTCAATGTCGTCGAGCAGCCTGTCGCCAACACCCCAGCCGCAGCCGCAGCCGCAGCTGCGCAGCCGGCCGCCGCCTCGGCACAGCCGCCGGCGGCGCCGAAAAAGAAGAAATAGGCCGAGCCCCCGGGCTCGATCCCCCAACGGCGCCAATGGCGGACCCACGGTTCTTCGACCGGGTCGGGCCGATTTCGGTTGAGGCGCTGGCGGCCCTCAGCGGGGCGCAGCTGCGGAACGCTGCCGATGGCGGACGGCTCATCAGCGATGTCGCACCGCTCGAGAGCGCCGGTCCAGAGGACGTGACCTTTCTCGACAACCGCAAATATGTCGAGGTGTTTTCCCGGGCTCGCGCCGGTGCGGCGTTCGTCGACGAACGCCTAGCGCCAAAGGCCCCGAACGGTATGGCTCTGCTCGTCACCCGCGAACCCTACAAGGCATTCGCCCGCGCGGCGCAGGCCTTCTATCCGATAAGGCCGGTGGTGCCGCGCCGCGCAGCTTCGGCCGTCATCGACCCTACCGCTATCGCACCGGCGGATTGCGACATCGGGGATCACGTCGTGATCGAGGCCGGCGTACGGCTCGGGGCGCGCTGCCAGATCGGCCCCAACTCAGTCATCGAGGCCGGGGTCGAACTGGGCGATGATTGTCGGGTCGGGCCCAATGTGACGCTCAGCCATTGCCAGATCGGCGCGCGGACGGTGCTGCATCCGGGGGTGCGCATTGGCCAGCCCGGATTTGGCTTTGCACCGGATCCGAAGGGGCCGGTCAAGATCCCGCAGCTCGGCCGGGTTATTATCGGCGACGACGTCGATATAGGTGCCAACACGACGATCGATCGCGGCTCGGGGCACGATACCGTGATCGGCGCGGGCACAATGATCGATAATCTCGTACAAATCGGGCACAATGTGGTGCTCGGCCGGGGCTGTATCCTGGCCGGGCAGGTTGGCATTTCGGGCAGCACGAAGCTTGGTGATTTCGTCATGGCGGGCGGGCAGGCAGGCTTCGCCGGGCATCTGAACATCGGCACCGGCGCGCGCATCGCCGCCAAAGCGGGCATGATGCGCGATGTCGAGGCCGGAACGACCGTGGCCGGCGCTCCCGCGGTACCGATAACCTCTTGGATGAGGCAAGTCGCCATCCTGCAACGTCTCGCGAGGAAGAAGGACGGGGAGGAATGATCAGTCCGGCGTATGCCGAAGCCCCGGCAACCCAGATGGATGTGCAGCGGATCATGGAGATGATCCCGCACCGTCACCCGTTCCTGATGATCGACAAAGTCGTGGATGCGGTGGCAAACGAGCGGGCGACCGGCATCAAGAACGTTTCGATCAACGAGCAGTATTTCCAGGGCCATTTCCCGGCGCGCCCGGTCATGCCGGGCGTGCTTATCATCGAGGCGATGGCGCAGACCGCCGCCGTACTCGTCGTGCATACACTGGGGCGCGCGGCGGAGGGCAAGCTGGTTTATTTCATGACGGTGGACAACGCCCGTTTCCGTAAGCCGGTGGTTCCAGGCGACTGCCTGCATGTGCATGTCACCAAGCAGCGCAATCGCGGTAATGTCTGGAAATTCGAGGGCCGCGCCGAGGTCGGCGGCCAGCTCGCGGCGGAAGCGGTGTTTGCCGCGATGCTCCTCGACGAATAGCGGGCATGCCGCAGATCCATCCCACCGCGATTGTCGCGTCCGGCTCGAGATTGGCCGACGACGTGGTAATTGGCCCCTATTGCACCGTCGGCGAGCGGGTGCGTCTCGCCGCTGGCGTGACGCTGCGCGCGCACGTGGTCGTCGAAGGGCGCACCGAGATCGGCGAGAGGACACGGATTTTCCCGTTCGCCTGCATCGGCCTCGAGCCGCAGGACCTCAAATACGGAGGAGAAGACTCGGCGCTGGTGATCGGCCGGGACAACACGATCCGGGAATATGTGACGATGAACCCGGGCACGACCGGCGGTGGCATGGTGACTCGCGTCGGCAACAACAGCCTGTTCATGGTCGGCGCCCATATCGCCCATGATTGCCAGATCGGTGATCACGTGGTCATGGCAAACAACGCGACGCTTGCCGGTCACGTGGTCATCGGCGATTACGCGGTGCTGGGCGGGCTATCCGCAGTCCATCAGTTTGTCCGAATCGGGCGGCATGCGATGATCGGCGGCATGTCGGGTGTCGAGCGCGACGTCATCCCCTATGGCCAAGTAATGGGCGATCGGGCTCGCCTCTGCGGGCTTAACATCATCGGCATGCAGCGCCGCGGCTACAGCCGCGAGGACATTCAAGGATTGCGTGCCGCCTATCAGTTCCTGTTTTCCGAAGGCGGCACCTTCAGCGATCGGGTCAGCGATGCTGCCGACCGCTTTGGCGGTATTGGGCCGGTAGACGATATCATCGACTTCATTCGTGCCGATTCCAGCCGGGCGATCTGTCAGCCAAAAGGATCGAATGGCGGCTAAGATCGGCATCGTTGCGGGCAGCGGGGCTCTACCGCGGCGTCTCGTCGATAGCTGCAAGGCCGCCGGGCGAGACGTCTTCGTCTTGGCTCTCGACGGCGAGGCCGAGCCCGAGGGGTTGACCGAGGTGCCCCATGCCTGGTGCCGGATCGGCGCGGCGGCGCAGGGCCTCGATCTGTTGCGTGCCAACGAGGTCACCGAGCTCGTGCTCGCGGGTGGCGTGCGTCGGCCGTCGATCGCGTCGCTCCGTCCGGATTGGCGAGCGGCTAAGTTTTTCGCGCGGGTCGGGCGGCGGGTGCTCGGTGATGACGGGCTGCTCTCGGCGGTCGTCAAGGAATTGGAGCGGGAAGGCTTTCGTGTCGTCGGCCCGGACCAGCTGCTCGATGCCGCCGGATTGCCGGAAGGATCGCTCGGACGCCTCGCACCCGATGCCACGGCACTGCGCGATATTGAACATGGCATCCGGATTGCCCGTGCGATCGGCACTCTCGATATCGGCCAGGCGGTGGTCGTGCAGCAAGGCCTCGTTCTCGGGGTGGAGGCAATCGAAGGCACCGACGCGCTGCTGCGGCGCTGCGCCGAGTTGCGCCGCGATGGTCCTGGTGGGGTGCTGGTCAAGGTCGAGAAGCCGGGCCAGGAGCAGCGAGTTGATCAGCCGACCATCGGGCCGAGAACCGTGGCTCTGGCGGTGGAAGCAGGCCTGCGGGGCATCGCCGGGCAAGCGGGCGGCACGCTTGTGCTCGATCGCGAGGAGGTCGCTCGCATGGCCGACACGGCCGGCTTGTTCGTGGTCGGAATTCGCCTGCCATGAGTGCGGCCGGCGATGCCGCGCCGTTCATCTTCATCATCACCGGCGAGCCTTCGGGCGATGCAATCGGCGCGGCGCTGATCGCCGCGTTGCGCGAGTGCACCGCCGGCCGGGTCCGCATTGAGGGGATCGGCGGCGAGCGCATGCAGGGCGAGGGGCTGGCGAGCCTCGTCCCGCTCGCCGATCTCGCCGTGGCCGGGGTCGCCGAGGTATTGCCGCGCGCGCCAATGATCCTGCGCCGGGTGCGCGAGACGGTGGCGGAAATCCAGCGGCTGCGGCCGGACGCCGTCGTGACGATCGACAGCTCCGGGTTCAGCTGGCGCATCGCCCAGCGGCTGCGCCGCCGCGGCGAGCGGCTGCCGATCATCCATTACGTCGCGCCGATGGTCTGGGCCTGGCGCGCCGGCCGTGCCCGGCGGATGGCGCGCTGGTACGATCACCTGCTGACCCTGTTGCCGTTCGAGCCCCCGTACTTCGAGCAGGTCGGTCTCTCGACGAGCTTTGTTGGGCATCCTGTGCTCGAAAGCGGCGCCGAGCGGGGGGATGCGGCGCGGTTCTGCGCGCTGCACGGTATCGCCCAGGACGGACTTGTCCTCACCGCGCTGCCGGGCAGCCGCGGCGGCGAGGTTCGCCGGCTGCTGCCGGTTTTCGGCGCCGCGCTTGTCCGGCTGGAGAGGATCGTCGGTCCGTTCCGTGTTGCGGTGCCGACCGTCGACACCGTGGCCGATATCGTCGCCGAGGGGGTGAGGAGCTGGCCGGGAGCGCCAATTGTGTTGCGGGGGCCTGCGGCTAAATACGACGCCTTCGCGGCGAGCCGCGTCGCGCTCGCTGCCTCGGGGACGGTCGCGCTCGAACTCGCCCTCGCCGGCCTGCCGATGATCGTCGCCTACCGCCTCAACCCGCTGACCGAGGCGCTGCTCGATCGGGTGCTGAAGGTGCGGCAGGTCAATCTGATCAATTTGATCCTCGGCCGGCGGCTGGTGCCGGAATTTCTGCGCGGCGATTGCGTTCCGGAAAGGTTGGCTGAGGGCCTCGCCGAGCTGATCGGGGACGAACGGGTTCGCACCGCCCACCGCGAGGGTTATGATGAGGCGGTCCGGCGGTTGCGGGTGGGCGGCTTGTCGCCAAGCCGCAACGCCGCCGATCGCATCCTCGCGATCATCGCCGAGCGCCCGGCATGTATTGCGCCGCAAGCGGAAGGAGCCATGACACCATGACGATGACCGATACCGCACCACAGGCCGCGGTCGAGCCTGGCAAAGCCCGGCTCCTGCATACGATGATCCGGGTCAAGGATCTCGACGCATCGCTGCGGTTTTATACCGACCTGCTCGGCATGAAGGTGCTGCGCAAGCGCGATTACCCGACCGGCAAATTCACCCTGGCTTTCGTCGGCTACGGTGACGAGACCGATCAGACCGTGATCGAGCTGACCCACAATTGGGACCAGAAGGAGCCCTATTCGCTCGGCACCGCCTTCGGCCACCTCGCGATCGGCGTGCCCGACGTCTATAAGGCCTGCGAGAAGCTCGCCGCGGCCGGGGTCAAGATCCCGCGCCCGGCCGGCCCGATGGCGCATGGCGGCTCGGTCATCGCCTTTATCGAAGACCCGGACGGCTACCGCATCGAGCTGGTGCAGCGCGATTGACGCAAAACCCCTCTCCCGCTGCGCGGGAGAGGGGTCCCAATCAGTGCCGCTCCTTGATCGGGATGTAATGCCGCTCCGGCGAGCCGGTGAAGAGCTGGCGGGGCCGGCCGATCTTCATGTCCGGATCCTCGATCATCTCGGTCCATTGCGCGATCCAGCCGACGGTGCGCGCCACCGCGAACAGCACGGTGAACATCGAGGTCGGGAAGCCCATCGCTTTCAAGATGATGCCCGAATAAAAATCGACATTCGGGTACAGCTTGCGGCTGATGAAGTAATCATCGTTTAGCGAAATCTTTTCGAGCTCCATCGCGATATCGAGCAGCGGTTCGTCCTTGATGCCGAGCTCGTCGAGCACTTCATGGCAGCTGTCGCGCAGGACGCGGGCGCGAGGGTCGTAATTCTTGTAGACGCGGTGGCCGAAACCATACTGGATCTCGTGTTCGTTCTTGTTTTTCACGTGGCTGATGAAGTCCGGGATGTTCTTCTTGTCGCCGATCCGGCCCAGCATCTTCAGTACCGCCTCGTTGGCGCCGCCATGCGCCGGGCCCCATAGCGAGGCGATCCCGGCGGCGATACAGGCGAACGGGTTGGCGCCGCTCGAGCCGGCGTTGCGCACCGTCGCGGTCGAGGCGTTCTGCTCGTGATCGGCGTGCAGAATGAAGATCCGGTCCATCGCCCGCGCCAGGGTCGGGCTGACCTTGTATTCCTCGCACGGCACGGCAAAACACATGTGCAGGAAGTTTTCGGCGTAGCTCAGCGAATTGTTTGGATAGATGAAAGGCTGGCCGAGCGAATACTTGAACGCCATGGCCGCCATCGTCGGCATCTTGGCAATCAGCCGGTAGGACGCGACCATCCGCTGGTAGGGGTCATGGATGTCGGTGGAGTCGTGATAAAAGGCGGAGAGCGCGCCGGTCACCCCGCACAGCACCGCCATCGGATGCGCATCGCGCCGGAAGCCGCGATAGAAGGTGCTCAGCTGCTCGTGCACCATCGTGTGATGCGTGATGTCGTAGAGGAACTGCTTCTTCTGCTCGACGGTCGGCAGCTCGCCGAACAAGAGCAGATAGGCGACCTCCATGAAGTCGCTTTTCTCGGCCAGTTCCTGGATCGGATAGCCGCGGTAGAGCAGGATGCCTTCGTCGCCGTCGATATAGGTGATGCTGGAGCGGCAGGCGGCAGTCGCCATAAACCCGGGGTCGTAGGTGAAGTATCCGGTCTGGCCGTAAAGCTTGCGAACATCGATGACCTTGGGCCCGATCGAGCCTTCCAGCACGGGAAGCTTGACCGATTTCCCCGTGGAGTCGTCGGTCAGCGTCATCGTCCCACCCGATTGGCCGACGTTCGTGTTGTTGCCGTCCATGGATGCACCTCAGTTTGCTTAGCCCGCAGCCGGCCGCCCGATTGCGGCGCAGAGAATAGGCCGCGCGTACACCATTATCAAACGCCGTTCAGATATTGCAATGCAATATCGCAACTGCGAAACGCGTTAATCTGCGCCGGGTTCCGCGGCCGCGTCGGCGATCCGGCCGAGCGCTTCGTCGCGGCCCAGCACCTCCATGACCTCGAAGATGCCGGGTGAGGCGGTGGTCCCGGTCAAGGCGGCGCGCAACGGCTGCGCCACCGCGCCGAGCTTGACCCCGTTTGCAGCGGCGAAATCGCGCAGCTTTTGCTCGAGGGGCGCTGCTTCCCACTCTGTCTCCGCGAGCCTTTCGCCGAGCCCGCCGAGCAGCTGCCGCGCCTCACCCGTCAACAGCTTGGCGGCATCGGGGGCGGGCCGGATCGGCCGCGCCGAAACATAGAACCTGGCTTTTTCAGCCAGCTCGACGATGGTCTTCGCGCGGGGCTTGAGGCCCGGCATCGCCTTCAACAGACGCTCGCGCTCGGCCGCCGAGAGCGGCCGAGCGAGTTCCGCGGACAAGCGTTCGGCGATTAGGTCGAGGAGGCGGGCATCATCGGCCTCGCGGATGTAGTGCGCGTTGACGCTGTCCAGTTTGGCCTGGTCGAAGCGCGCCGCGCCGCGATTCACATCCTTGATGTCGAACCAACGGATCGCGTCGTCGAGCGCGATGATCTCGTCGTCGCCATGGCTCCAGCCGAGCCGCATCAGGTAATTGCGCAATGCCTCGGGCAAATAGCCCATGTCCCGAAATGCATCCACCGCGACCGTGCCGCGCCGCTTTGACATCTTCGCGCCAGCATCGTCGTGGATCAGCGGGAGGTGGGCGAATTGGGGAACCGACCAATCGAGCGCCCGATAAATCTGCGTCTGACGAAAGGCGTTGTTGAGGTGATCGTCGCCGCGGATCACATGGGTGATCCCCATGTCGTGGTCGTCGACGACGACCGAGAGGTTGTAGGTCGGCGTGCCGTCGGCGCGCAGAATGATCAGATCGTCGAGCTGCGCATTTTCGACCGTGACCTCGCCCTGGACGAGGTCGTGGATCATCGTCGCGCCTTCCTGCGGTGCCCTGAGCCGGATAACCGGGTCGATGCCGGGGCGCGCCTCGGAGGGATCACGGTCGCGCCAGGTGCCGTCATAGCGCACCGAGCGCTTCTCGGCGCGCGCCCGCTCGCGCATCGCCTCCAGTTCAGCCGGGGTGCAATAGCAGTAATAGGCGTTGCCGGCGGCGAGCAGCTGCCGCGCGACCTCGGCGTGGCGCGCGGCGCGCTCGAATTGGTGGACGATCTCGTCGTCCCAGTCGAGGCCGAGCCATTTGAGGCCATCGAGGATGGCTTTGGTCGCCTCGGGGGTCGAGCGCAGCCGGTCGGTGTCCTCGATGCGCAGGCGAAAGGTGCCGCCGTCGCCATAGAGCTGGTGATGGCGGGCGAAGAGCCAGTTGAAGAGCGCCGTGCGGGCGCCGCCGATGTGCAGAAACCCGGTCGGCGAGGGGGCAAAGCGGACGGTGACGCTCATGGCCGCCTATGTAGGCGATGCGGGCGAGTTACGCCATTGCGACACGCAGCCGAGACCCTCTCCCACGGGTGCGGGAGAGGGTTTGAACGCGTCCTTAGCTGGGCATCGGGCCCAGATAGTCCCGCTTGCCGAGGCTGACCCCGACGTGGCGGACGATGTCGTACGCCGTCGTCGCGTGGAATTGAACCTGCAGCATGGCGAAGTGATAGAGGTAATTCTGGCACTTGAACTCGCGCGGTTGGCCGCCGACCGTAACGGTGACTTTGGCGTCATCCTTGCCATCGAGCTGATTGGGCTTCAGCCCCTTCAGGAAATCGACGGTCTTGTCGATGCGCGAGTGGATCTCGGCGAAGCTGTTGTCCTGGTCGGGCAGGCTCGGCAGATCGACCCCGGCAACCCGGCCGGCGCCCAGCGCGTGATTGCACACCTGCCGAACTTGGCGCTCCAAGGTGAACATGTCGGGATAGAGCCGCAGATTGAGCACCACCGAGGGATCCCATTTCTGCGCGGTGGTGTGCTCCTCGGTTTTCTGCAGTACGGTTTTGAGGCCGGCGAGCAGCTGCAGGCACACCGGCACGAAACCGGAATACATCGAGACGGCCATGGAATTCTCCTCGTCGCGGTTGGGGGGGTCAGAGGGGCGATCTTAGCGGTTGCGGACGAATCCGGGAAGGCGCGCCAGCGAGCCCCGACGCACTACCGCCCCGCTAGTAGTACCGGGTTCGCGGAACCGGCGCGGCCGCCATCCTGTTCGGAGGACAGGAGGAACCCGATGATCAAAGCGCTTCTGACTCCGATCATTCTCGGCCTCGCGGTCGCGATGGTGATCCGCGTGGCGATGCCACGCCGGGCCTACTAGGCCGCACTGGCTAAAAAAACCCTCTCCCGGCGGGGGAGAGGGTTTTTTGCTGGGGTGCTACGCCGGGTGGAACACCAGCGTCCGCAACTCGATGCTCTCGCGCATCGGCGCGTCCGCCGGGGTGGTCGGATCGGTGAACGAGGTGTGCGGCATGAACCGAGCGGAGATGTCCGTCCTGGTGTCGGCGATCTTCAACAAGAGCGCCTCGTCCCGCCGCATCTCCGGCACGTAATGCCAACGATGTGCCGGGTTGTATTTGACCGAATAGGTCTCGCCGACCCGGTTGCGATAGACGAGGTCCGAGGGCACCAGATCGTCGCTATCGACGGTCCGGGAGTCGCACACGGCCAGCGGCGCGTCGCGCAATGGCTCGTTGAGGATCGGCCGCCACAGATTGACCACCTGGACACGCCCGCGGAGCAGCTCTTCCGCCTCGTCGCCCATCAGATCGCGAACCCGTTGCGGGCCGGAGCGGTCGGTGTGGTCGACATGGACACGGGTCGCCGGCTGGCGCGGCATGCCGGCGCTGCGGTCGGTGGTGCTGGGCACCCGACGGCGCTGCAGATGGTCGAAGATGAAGACGCGGCTGGCGCCGGTCAGTTCGGCGAGGAACCGCTCCGCCTCGGGGTAATAGACCCGGCGGACCTCGTCGTCGTCCCAGAAATCGCGCACCGCGCTGCGCTGCTCGACCAGCGCAAAGCCCTGCACGTCGAGCGACAACTCGTGGCCGATCGGCCGCAGGTCGTGGATGTGCATCCGGTGCGGTTCGAGCGGCATGACCGGCGGTGGATCATTGGCGTCCGGCTCGTAGGCGTAATAGCGCGGACGATCGGCGGTTGGCCCGAGATAGTTCAGCTCGGCGTCAACAAAGGGCAGGCTGGTTGCGGTTGTCATGATGGGCTTTCCTCGTGTGATGCGGATCAGAACGGCGGGAACCTGAACCATTCCGGATCCGACCAACGGTCGGTTCCGGCTTTGTTGCGCGACGATGCGGACACCGCATCTTCCAGCAATCTGGCGAGGCGCCGGCGGGCAATCCAGGCCGCGACCCGTGTACGCCTGACGATTTTGCTCATTATTCCCTCCAAAACGGCTTGTTGGCTATGAATTCGCGTTCGGCATGCGACAGGCCGATATCGTGAAGCATGCGGTCGTCGAGGCTGGCGAGTTCGTGGCGGGCGCGGCTGCGCCGGTTCCATTCGCGCAGGGTATCGAACACCCATGCCGTCGCCTCATTCAGGGCGTCGAGCGCGGCATGCTGCCGGGACTCGGCCGGGCGGTCGGCGCAGGGTTGCAAGTGGGTTGCTGTCATTTGAATTCTCCTAAACCGTCACGGCCCACATCTTCAGACAGCCGCGAACCGTCTTGCGCAAAAATGGTTCGTAACCCATCTTGGAGCAAACGAGAGTTTCTCAGCGCCAGGTTAGAAATTCTCATCATGGCGAATACCGGACATCTGCCGCCGCTCAGCGCGCTGCGTGCGTTCGAGGCGGCGGCGCGCCTCGAAAGCTTCAGCAAGGCGGCCGAGGAGCTGAACGTCACCCCGGCGGCGATCAGTCATCAGATCCACGCGCTGGAGGAGGATCTCGGCGTCCAGCTGTTCCGCCGGCTCAACCGCCAGATCGCGCTGACCGCCTCGGCGCGGGTGCTGCTGCCCGGGCTGACCGATGCCTTCGCCGGCATCCGCGCCTCGGTGCGGCGGCTGCGCGCGCATAACGATACCGGCACCTTGACCATTACCGCCTCGCCGTCCTTTGCCGCCAAATGGCTGGTGCCCCGTCTGCACCGCTTCCAGGCGGCCTGGCCCGAGATCGATGTGCGGATCTCGGCGACCGACGAGGTGGTCGATCTGAACCGCGGCGACTTCGATCTTGCTATCCGCTACGGCACCGGGCGCTACCCCGGGCTGCATGTCGAAACCCTGCTGCAGAACGAGGTGTTTCCGGCCTGCAGCCCGCGCCTGTTGGAGGAGGGGCCACCGCTGCGCAGCCCCGACGATCTCGCCCATCGCGCGCTGATCCACGATCAGGCGGCCGATCGCGACCCGCTGGCGCCGACTTGGGCGATGTGGCTAAAAGCGGCGGGAGTGACCTGCGTGCCGCCGGCCTCCGGGCTGAGCTTCAGCGCTGGGCATCTGGCGCTCGACGCGGCGATCGCCGGCCACGGGGTCGTCCTCGCCTACAGCTCGATCGCCGCCGCCGACCTCGCCGCCGGGCGGCTGGTGCGGCTGTTCTCGTTGGCGCTGCCCGACCTCTTCGCCTATTACATCGCGACCGCGCCGGGCGCGCTTGAGCGCCCGAAAGTGCGGGCATTTCGCGATTGGCTGCGCCAGGAAGCCGACGCCGAGCGCGCCCAGGAAACAACCACTCAGCGAACGACAATCGAGAGGAGCCGTCGATGACCGCCGTCCGCAACCCCGCCCGCGAAAAGCTCGAACAAGGCCATTTGTCGCTCGGGGTCGGCGTGCGCCTGACCCGCAGCGTCGAGATCGCCAGGGCGATGGCGGTGGCCGGCTTCGACTGGCTGTTTCTCGATATGGAGCACGGCGTCATGTCGCTGGAGGCCTGCGCCCAGATCGCGACCGCGGCGTTGGACGCCGGCATCGCGCCGATCGCGCGGGTGCCAAACGGCGAATACGCGATCGCGACGCGCGCGCTCGATAATGGCGTGCTCGGCATCGTCATGCCGCATGTCGACACCGCCGCCGAGGCGAAGGAAGTCGTCAACCGGCTCAAATATCCGCCGGTCGGGCATCGCTCGATGGGCGGGATCGGGCCGCATTACGGGCTGCGCTCCTCTTCGACCGGTGCGGCCGCCGAGGCGCTCAACGCCGCCAATCTGACCGTCGTGATGCTGGAGACGCCGACCGCGATCGAGAACGCCGAGGCGATCGCCGCGGTGCCCGGGGTGGACGTGCTGCTGATCGGCACCAACGATCTGTGCGCCGAGATGGGCATCCCCGGCGATTTCGGGAACGAGCGGGTCGCCGAGGCCTATCGCAAGATGATCGCGGCGGCGAAGAAACACGGGAAATTTCCCGGCATGGCCGGGATCTACAACGAGCAGATCATGCCGCGCTATATCGAGATGGGCGCGCGGTTCATCTTGTCCGGCCAGGACGCGCAATTCCTGATGGGCGGCGCCACCCAGCGCACCGGCTTTTTGCGCAAGACCTACCCGGGAAGCTGAGCGACTTCCGGTTGCTTAGGCGCCTTGCTTGGGCGTAGCCGCTGCCAAGCGCGACCGCCGGCCGTGAGTTTGGTAAGCGGACCTTGGCCGAAGCGCGCGGCCATGACGGAGTTGCGCCGATTCCGGCCGTTCGCGGGACTGCCATCGAACCGTGAGGAACGACCCGAAGCCGCCATTCGTAGCTCGTGCGGACAGACAGGACCTATGTGAGCTTTACGTTCCAGAAAATCGGCGCGGCGAATTTGAGGATGTCGCGAACGCTCTTTCGGAACGCCGTCGGCTGGAACCATTCTCCCCACGGTACGTACGTCACTTCACTCAGAGCAACCCTCTGGACCTCATCGGCAAGTTGCTGCCGTTTCGCTTCATCCGTTGCGTGGACCCAGTCTGTGACGAGCTTTTCGAGCTGCGGGACGTCCGGCCAACCGAACCAGGCGCGCGGGCCTGCGCCCGACACACCGAAGTGGACCGCGGGATTGATGACTTCCGAGGCCTGAAACCAGGTGTGAAGCAGGTTCCAGCCGCCCTTATCGGGCGGCTCCTTGCGCGCCCGCACCACCAGGTAAGTCGACCAATCCATCGGCTTAAGGATAACCTTGAAGCCGATTGCCTCCAGCCGTCGACGCGTGACGATCGCTGCGGCGTTCATGTGCGGTCTGTCGGTGACGTGGAGCACCACGATCGGCTGGCCATCGTAGCCCGACTCCTTTACGAGCTCCCTTGCTCTTGCGAGGTCGTGCTCTACTATCGGCGCGGCACCGATCCGCGTCGTGTAAGGGCCGCCGCAGGCAAATACCGAATAGCAAGCCCGGTAATATTGCGGCTGGCCGATGGCCCAAGCGAGATATGTTTCCTGGTCCATCATGTGGAGCAGTGCCTGGCGTGCCTTCTTGTTGTTGAACGGCGGGTGCAGGAAGTTCGGCCGCAGCCAGCCTTGCACCCCGAGAGGATCGATGAGGAACGTCTGCAGATCCGGGTTCTGTTCAATTTTTGGGATGAAGTCGAGCGGCGGATCCTCCCACCACTCCACTTCCCCCGCCGCGAGGGCCTCTGCCGCGTCCATGGCATCGGGGATGTACCGCCAGATCACCTTATCGATGTACACCCTCTTGCCGCCGGTTGAACCGCTCGGCGTCTCATCGCGCGGGATGTAGTCGGGGTTCCGTAGGTACACGACCTGCTCGCCGGGTTGCCACTCGTCCCTCGCGAATTTGAACGGTCCGGAGCCGACGATTTCCTTGATCTGCTCGTCCGCAGAAGTGGACGCGATCCGCGCTGGCATTATGAAGGGCGGGCGATGACTTCCGAGCGCATCGAGTACGGGTCCGAAGCGTTCGGCAAGCTCGAGCGTGAACGTCTTCTTGTCGACCGGCGTGATCTTCCCGGTATGTGCCATGAGGAGCTGGCCGAAGCGATCCTTCTTGCCCCAACGCTTCAGCGACTCCACACAGTCTTCCGACACGACCGGCTGCCCGTCGTGCCATCTGAGGCTATCGCGCAGCGTGAACGTGTACTTCATGCCGTCCGGAGACACGATGGTCCGATCGACCATCTGCGGCTTGACTTGAAAGTTCTCGTCGATGCCGAAGAGACTATCGTACACGAGATAGCTGTGATTGCGTGTGATGTAGGCGGTCGTCCAGACGGGATCGAAGATCTTCAGATCTGCCTCCGCCACGAAGCGGAGGGTTTGCCGGTCCTTTTGAGCGTGAACCGACGGCGCGCCCAGCGCGGTGGCGGTAGCCGCAGCGGCCGCGCCTCGAATGACCTCCCGGCGGCTGATACGGTCCATCCTCGCGTTCCCCTGCCGCGACAGGCAGCCTATCGATCTCCCAAACCCGTTTCCGGGTGAGCGATTTATTCAGACCGGCAGCACACCATGGCACAGTTTTCGAAAACAAATGGCCGTAATGCACCCAACCCGGTGGTTCGACGGCGTGGTCTCGAATGTCGCTTTCGGGGCAACCGCTGCGCTCTGGCGGGCGTCGCTGGTCGGGCAGGTCAGCGCCGAAAGCAGTCGTCGACCGCGCTGGATCTAACGGATAAAACCGACCCCCTGGAAGAGCACGACAGGAAGTCACCATGTCGTGCCGGCGCAGCGGCTGGCTTTCACTTCGGTTCTTGCAGAAGCGCCGGTGCTTCGTCATCGGTTTTCATGCCAGGCGCACCGCGGGGTCATGTCCAGGAAGAGTTGCTGAAGCAGGTGACAACGCTGACGCCATTTGCTTTAGCGCGCCCTGGATCGAGGTCGGCCGGCGGCCCATAATGCGCCGCCATCGAAAGCGACCAGGGAGCAAATCGATGATCGACGCGAAGCTGTTGCGGGATCCACAGCGGTATCTGACCGGCAGAAGGGAATTGCTAACGGGTGCTTCGGCCGGGGTAGCTGCCCTTACGGCTGCCGGGCTCCCGTTCCGCGCTTTCGCCAAGGACACGCTGACCGTGGCCGACCCCGGCGGCGTGTGGACGCCCGCCGCCGATGGCGCCTTCGTCAAACCGTTCGAGAAGGAAGCCGGGGTCGAGATCAACCACATCGCCCGCCAGCACTATCCGAGCGTCGAGATCAAGGCCAATGTCGAGGCCAAGGCCTATACCTGGGACGTGGTGATCGCCACCGATGCCGACGTGTTCGAGCTGGAACCGCAGAGCCTGTTGGAACCGCTCGACTGGAGCGGCGAGGACATGGCGCAAATCATGCCGGAAGCGAAGAAGCCCGATTGGATGGGCAGCGACATCTACGCGACGATCCTCGCCTGGCGCACCGACAAATACGGCAAGAACGGGCCGAAGAGCTGGGCCGATTTCTGGGATGTGCAGAAATTTCCGGGCCGGCGGGCATTTCACAAGCACCCGATCGACATCCTGGAGATCGCGCTGCTCGCCGATGGCGTGCCGAAGGACAAGATCTACCCGATCGACATGGACCGCGCCTTCAAGAAGCTCGACGAGATCAAGCCCCATGTCCAGGTCTGGTGGACCGGTGGTGCGCAGACCACGGAAATGCTGCAAAGCGGCGAAGTCGACATGCTGCCGACCTGGAATGGGCGCGCACAGGTCGTCATCGACGCCGGCGGGCCGGTCGAGATCGAGTGGAACCAGGGTCTCTTCGCGCTCGAAGGCTGGGTGATCCCCAAGGGCGACCCGCAGGCAGCGCTCGGCAAGAAATTCATCAAGTATTGCGCTAACGCCAAGCGCCAGGCCGAATTCGTCTCGGCCTTGCCTTACGGCCCGACCAATCCGAAGGCCTATGACTACATCCCGAAGGAGCGGGCGAAATTCCTGCCAACCGCGCCCGACAATTTCAAGAAGCTGATCCAGTCGAACAACGAATGGTGGGGCAAAAACAAGGAAAAGGCGCTTGAGCGCTTCAACGCTTGGCTACTCGCCTAGCGCTGGTTCTGCTCGCGGTGTTTGATGGTTGCGGCGCGTGCTTCGAGACAGCCGCTCTCGCGGTCTCGTCGGGATCTCATGATGAGGCGGGTTGGTGATGCCACACACTGATCTTTCCTCATCCAGAAGAGCGCTCCGCAGGAGTGCGTCTCGAAGGACGCACAGCGCCCATACAGCCGGCCTGGCATGGCTCCCTTGAGCGGTGCCGCCCTGATTGAAAACCGCTCTGCCAACTCCGAAGGGGTAGGGACCGGCACCAAGATAAAGCTCTCGATCCGGAGCGTCGGCAAAAGCTACGGCGCGGTCACCGCGCTGGCCGATGCCAGCCTGGAACTTGCCGAGGGCGAGCTGCTGACCCTGCTAGGTCCGTCGGGATCGGGCAAGACTACGCTGTTGATGATGGTGGCCGGCCTCGTTCCGCCGACATCGGGGGAGGTCTGGATCGACGGCAAGCTCGCCACCTATACCCCGCCCGACAAGCGTGACATCGGCATCGTGTTTCAGAACTACGCGCTGTTCCCCCATCTGACGGTCTTCGAAAACATCGCCTTCCCGCTGCGCATGCGGCGGATGCGGACGGCCGACATCGCCTCTGCGGTCGCGCGAGCGCTCGATATCGTCCAATTGCCGCGTGTGGCGGAGCGGGTGCCGCGCGAGCTGTCCGGCGGCCAGCAACAGCGCATCGCGCTGGCGCGCTGCATGGTGTATTCGCCCTCGATCATCCTGATGGACGAGCCGCTCGGCGCGCTCGATCGTCAGCTGCGTGACCAGATGCAGCTGGAAATTAAAAGCCTGCACCGCCGGCTCGGCATCACCGTCCTCTACGTGACCCATGACCAGGAGGAGGCGATGGCAATGTCCGACCGGATATGCCTGCTGAACCATGGCCGGATCGAGCAGATCGGGACGCCGGAGGACCTCTACTTCTCGCCGCGTAGTCTCTTCGCAGCGGAATTCTTGGGCGAATCCAACACCCTCGATGCAAGGGTAGGCGATGGCGGCAGGCTTGTCGGGCCCGGCGGGCTTGTCATGCGGGTCAAAGACGACGGCGGCACGAAACCTGGCGAGCGGGTGAAGCTCCTGGTCCGGCCCGAGCGGCTGCATGTGCTGGCCGATGGCGAGAGGGCCGACAATGTCGCCGAGGGCGAACTCGTCGAAACCGTGTTTGCCGGCGGCCTCACCCGCTATTTCGTCCGGCTCGCCGATGGCGTCATGCTGTCCGGCAAGGAGCTGACCGACCAGACTGGCGACCGGCTGCGCCAGGGCATGCCCGTCCGCATCGGCTGGCGCGCCGAGCACGCCCTGGTACTGCGGCCGGAATGACGGTCGCGGTCCAACCGGCCCTTCGGCCTCCGCGCGGCCAGTCGGCGTGGGTTCAGGCCTGGCCGGTGTACCCGCTAGTGGTCCTACTGCTGGCGATCTTCGTCTTCCCCGTCGGGCAGATCCTGGCGTTGAGCCTCTTCGACCCCGCCGGTCAGCCCACCGCCGCAAATTACGTTCGGGTTGTCACCACCCCAGTCTACCTGCAGACGCTCGCGATCACCTTCGAGATTGCCGGCTGGACCACCGCATTGGCGCTGCTCGGCGGCTATCCCGTCGCCTATCTGCTCGCCCATGCGTCGGCGCGGGCGCGCGACACGCTGACCCTGCTCGTGCTGATGCCGTTCTGGACCAGCTTTCTGGTCCGCACCTTCGCCTGGATGATCCTGCTCGGCCGCAACGGCGCGGTGAACCGCCTCTTGATCTCGCTCGGGATCACCGATGCCCCTGTCTCGTTGATCTTCAATTTCACCGGCGTGATGATCGGGATGGTGCACGCGATGATGCCGCTCGGCATCCTCGCCATGCTGTCGGTAATGCAGCGCATCGACATCACACTGGTCAGCGCCGCGCGAACCCTCGGCGCGCGCGGCGGCCAGGCGTTCTGGCGTATCTATTTTCCGCTGTCGCTGCCCGGAGTCGCCGCAGGCGGGCTCCTTGTCTTCATCACCGCGCTCGGATTCTTCATCACCCCGGCGCTGCTCGGCGGCCGGCGCGAGATCATGATCTCGCAAGTGATCATCTCGGTGGTGCAGGAGTTGATGAACTGGCGCTTTGCCGGGGCGCTTTCGGTCGTGCTGCTGGTTGCCGCCGGCATGGTCTTCTACCTGTACGACCGGCTGCTCGGCATTTCGACGCTGTCCGGTGGCGCCGCGGCGGAAACCGCCTCGCAGCGGCGCCCTGGGCTGATGGGCCGCGCCGGCGCCTTTATCGGCCGAAGGCTGATCGCGGCGCTGGGCGCGTTGGCGGACCGCGTGGCCGAACTGCGCGAAGCCATGCCCGCCCTCGGCCCGGCCCGCTCCAACCGGCGGGCATCGCGCCCGCTTCTCTGGGCGATAAGCGGCGCGGTGATCGCATTTCTATGCCTCCCCGCGCTGTTCGTGATCCCGGTGTCGTTCACTGCCGGCACATTCATCGAATTTCCGCCGCAGGGGTTTTCGCTGCGCTGGTACGCGACCTACTGGAACTCGCCCGGCTGGATCGACGCGACGATCCGCTCCTTGATCGTCGCCGTCTGCACCGCATTCCTCGCGACCGTGCTCGGCACCGCGGCGGCCTTCGCGCTGGTGCGCAAAAAGATCGCCGGGCGCGGCGCGATCCTGGCCCTGGCGCTCGCCCCGCTGGTGCTGCCGCGCATTATCATCGCGGTGGCGCTGTTCTATCTCTACGCCAGGCTCGGACTTCTCGGCACCAATTCCGGCCTGGTACTCGGCCACACCGTGCTTGCTGTGCCGTATGTTCTGATCACCGTGATGGCGGTGCTGCGGACCTATGACGAGCGGCTCGATCAGGCGGCGCGCACCCTCGGAGCCAGCGCCTGCCGGACGCTGTATTACATCACCCTGCCGCAGATCCGGCCCGGGATCATCGCCGCGTTCCTGTTTGCGTTCATCACTTCGTTCGACGATCTGACCATCGCGCTGTTCGTTAGCGGCGGCAAGACCTCGACCCTGCCGCGACAGATGTGGAACGACCTGTTGTTGCAGGTGAACCCGACACTCGCCGCGGTTTCGACGGTGATTCTGGTGTTTGTGACGGTGTTCATCGTGCTGGCCGAGACGCTGCGCCGCCGAGCGACCTCGCGCGCCGGCTAGTCTAGCGCCGTCCGGGACTGAAGCCGGGCGCGCAGCGCTACCATCTCGTCATACACCGCGTCGATGTCGGCGACCGCGAACCCCGCCGCCAGCTCCGGGCTCGCGCGCCGGAACCGGTCATAAAGACGGCCGGTATAGCGGGCGCAGCCGCCTTCGACGACGAGGCCGTTTGCAGCCTCGAAGCTCGCGTTCCATACGATTGCCTCGTCTTGACTAAGGGACCCGGGCAAGTCGAGCTCCACAGTACCGGCGCGATAGCGGACGGGATAGCCGCCGGGCAACCCGTTCGGCCCGGGCACATGCCCGACCCATTCCGTGCCAAATGCCATGGCCTGGATCAGCGGCACACCGCTCGCGCCGGAGATGTCGATGACCGGCTCCGGGGTCAGCCGCACTTCGGCAAACCGCGCGAGCGCGTCGGTCAGCTCCTCGTCGCCGATCCATACCCGCGGCAGAGGGCCAACGCGCTCCTCCTTGGGGCGGCGCCACGGCGCGATCGTCTGGTAATGCGCCAGTAACTTGAGCGAATGTGGCGGCGCATCCGGCTGGGCTCCGGCGAAGGCATGCGCCAGGATCGCCACATTTCCGATGCCGCAGGCGATCGGTAGGCCGGCGGCGGCGATCATTGAATTCACGACGTCCGGGAAGCAGCAATTGATCAATCGGCCGGTCGAGTGGACTCGTTGCAACGTCCGCGCGACTCGCATCGACAATCGCGCCTGAAACACCGCGGTGGCGCTGAGCCCGCCCTCTGCGACTAGCTGGCTCCAAGCATTGCCGGTCGAACTGATCACCGAACCCGGCTGTAAAGAGGCTGCCTGAACGACAACCGCAGGCCGATGGTGCTCAAGCAGTTCCGCCGTTGCATCCGCTTCCAAGAGATCGATTGCCTGGCTGACGCAGCGGATCGGCCGGCCGAACATCTCGGCGCGGGCATTGGCGGCGGTGCGCAGCCAATCGAGCCTGTCGCGGTTGCGGCCGGCGACGGCCACGGTCAGCGGCGCCGTCGTGGTCGCGGCGAGGTCGAACAGGATCCGCGCGGCGAAGCTGCCGCTTCCGAGGACCAGGATATCGATCGCATCAGGCACCGGCGAAGGCTCCTTTTTCGGAACCCCTTATTGTCATCGCCCGCTCGGCGACGCAATGTCGGGCGGTCCATCCGCTCGATACGGGTAGCCCGATGTCCGAATTCATCCTGACCGAACGCCGTGGCAAGATCGCGACGATCACGCTTAGCCGTCCCAAGGCGCTGAATGCCTGGCACCGGCCGATGCGCGAGGAGCTGATGACGGCGATGCGTCGGTTCGAGGCGGACTCAGAGATCGGGGCGATGGTCCTGACCGGCGCCGGCGACGCGTTCAGCGCCGGGCAGGATCTGGCCGAGACGATGGAATTCGATCCTGAGCGCGCGGTCGAATGGATCCAGGAATGGGAGGCGCTGTACGACCTGATCCGCAGCCTGTCAAAGCCGTTCATCGCGGCGCTGAACGGGGTCGCGGCGGGATCGGCGTTCCAGGTCGCGCTGCTCGCGGATTTCCGCATCGGCCATGCCGGCGTGCGGATGGGTCAGCCGGAGATAGACTCGGGCATCGCCAGCACGACGGGCCCCTGGATTATGCGCGAGATGCTAGGGCTCGCCCGGACCATCGACCTCACCTTGACCGGCCGCATGATGGACGCAGACGAGTGCTTCGCGTTGGGCATCATCAACCGTTTGGTCGCGCCAGAGCAGGTGTTGCCCGTCTCGCTCGCCCTGGCAGAAGAGCTCGCGGCCAAGCCGTCGGTCGCGATGCGGCTCAACAAAGCGCGCTTCCGCGAGGTGACCGAGGCGGGGTTCCGCGACTGCCTGGAAGCCGGTATGCGTGTGCAGCGCCAATCCTTCGCCAGCGGCGAGCCCGCGCGCATGATGGAGAAATTCTTCGCCGACCGCGCCGCGAAGAAGGGGCGATGAACGCCGCCGGCTTTCTCGACCTGTTCATTGCGAAATCCCGCAGCGCCCCCGAGGCGGTCTTCGCCCGGTTCAACGGCGCGCCGATCGCGTTCGGCGCGCTGGCGGAAATGGCCGAGGGTGTTGCCGCCGGTTTGCGCCGGCATGGCGTTCGTCGCGGCGAACGCGTCGCGGTGATGATGCGCAACAGCCCGGCGGCCCTGGCGACGATCTTCGGCCTGACCCGGGCCGGCGTAATCTGGGTTCCGGTCAATGCGCAGCTGCGCGGGCCCGGCCTCGGCTACGTCCTCGACCATTGCGAACCGGCGCTGGCGATCGCCGATCCGGAGCTGCTGCCGACAATTGCCGGGTCTGGCGCGTCGATCGGCACCGCGGCGGTGATAAGCACCGCGGATATCGAAACCTGGCTTTCGGCGAGCGCCGTCTTCGTGGAGCCGCTGCCGGCACCGGAGGATTGCCTGGCGATCTTCTACACCTCCGGCACGACGGGCCCTCCCAAAGGGGTGATGCTGTCGCACGCGATGCTGCGCTTTGCCGGCGAGGCGGTCGCGCTTGTCGCCGCTCCGCAGCCAACCGACGTGTTCCTGATGTGGGAACCGCTCTACCACATCGGCGGCGCGCAGCTCTTGGTCCTGCCGCTGATCCGCGACGTAACGCTCGCCATGCTCGACCGATTCAGCGCCAGCCGCTTTTGGCAGCAGGCGCAGGAGTATCGCGCCAGCCACATTCATTTTCTCGGCGGCATCCTGCAGCTGCTGCTGAAGCAGCCGCCATCACCGCTGGATCGCAACCATGGCGTCCGCATCGCCTGGGGCGGCGGCTGCCCGGCTGATATCTGGCGGCCGTTCGAAGAGCGGTTCGGGGTCGAGGTCCGCGAGGCGTACGGCATGACCGAGGCGTCGAGCATCACCACCTACAACGATGGTTGTGTCGTCGGTTCGGTCGGGCGGCCGGTGCCGTGGTTTAAGGTGAGCGTGCGCGATTCCACTGGAAACCGGGTGGCGCCCGGCGAGCGCGGTGAGATCGTGGTGCATGCGCATCGGCCAGGCGCGCTCTTCACCGGCTATTTCCGCGACCCCGCGGCGACCGCAAAGGCCTTGCGCGGCGGCGCGCTCTGGACCGGGGATCTCGGCCGGTTCGATGCCGACGGCAATTTGAGCTTCCTTGGGCGCATGACGGACAGCGTCCGCTGCAAGGGCGAGAATGTCTCGGCCTGGGAGGTCGAGCGGGCCGCTGCAGCACACCCCGATATCGCGGATTGCGCAATGATCGGCGTCGCCGCCGAGATCGGCGAGCAGGACATCAAGCTGTTCGTGCAGCCGAAGCCCGGCGCGGCGATCCACCCGGCCGAACTCTCACGATGGCTCGGCGAGCGGGTAGCGCCCTACCAGAACCCGCGCTACATCGCGGTGGTCGACGGCTTTGAGCGGACCCCGAGCCAGCGCATCGCCAAACGCGAATTGCCGCGAGACACCAAGGGATGCTGGGACCGGCTCGCCTGACCGCGTTTGGCGCGCACCGGAGCATTGGACGCGCGCCTTTTGATACGAAATGGGTCCGGTGGGCGCCGCCGGATTGAAGACCGTAGATTGTTGGATGATCCCGCACCCGGCCCGAATTTGAAAACAGAGGGGAGTGGCCATGTCGCGTAGAACGCCACTCGCAGGACTGGGCTTGCTGGTGGCTATCATGGCCTCGCCGATTACCGCGACGGCGAACGACAATGCCCTCGACCACATCATCAAGACGGGGATCGTCAGAGTAGCCGTGCCAGAAAATTTCCGCTCTTCGGCGATCTTGGCCCGGATGGGAAGCAGCAGGGCTACGATATCGACACGGCGGCGCTCATTGCCGCCGCGCTCAGCGTCAAGCTCGAGCTGGTTCCGGTATCGAGCACCGACCGCATCCCCTATCTGACCGACGCTAAGGTCGACATGGTGATCTCCAGCCTGGGGAAGGGTGCCGCGCGGGAGAAGGTGATCGATTTCTCGATCGCCTACGCCCCTTCTTCAGCGGCGTCTTCGGGCCCGCGAAACGCATGCCGGGTCGCCTATGGGGTACGAGGGGCTGTTCGCGCGGCCCAGGCCGATCGAGGCCCGCCGAAGACAGTCATCCGGCAGCCAGTCCGATGTCCTCTTCTCGGCCACTCAGCCTTCGCGCTGGAATGGCTCTCCTGTTCCATCTGGAAGGCGCCTGTTCCGAGCCGGTGTATGGTACGACGGCTCAACACCGGTGGGCGACGGTCAAGGAGATTTGACATGGAAGACCGAGAGATTCGATTGGCTCTGGATCGCCACTGGGCTGCCTCCGACGCGGACGACTTCGAGGCGGAGCACGATATTTACCGAGAGGACGCAGTGCTAGAATATCCGCAATCGGGCGAGCGCATCCGTGGCCGGCGGAAGATTCAGTCGTCTCGCGCCGCGCAGCCGAACCGGAAACGCTTCACAGTTCGGCGGATAATCGGCTCGGGCGACCTCTGGGTCACCGAATATGTCCTGACCTATGACGGGCAGCCGTCTTACACCGTGAGCGTCATGGAGTTCCTCGATGGGAAGGTGACCCGCGAGACCCAGTATTTCGGCGATCCGTTCGAACCGGGGCCTTCGCGCGCGCAATGGGTCGAGCGGATGCCCTGAAGCCTGGCCGCCATAAGGACGGCCAGCCGCCGCTCGCTCGCTCGGAGCTGCCAACCGATACGGTCTCTCTCGCCCGCTATCTCATTGGCAAGATACTGGTGCGGGAGTTACCGGAAGGCGTCGCCAGCGGTCGTATTGTCGAGACCGAGGCGTATGTCGTCGGCGACGCCGCCGGGCACGCCTACCGGGGGATGACTCGGCGTAATCGTTCGCTGTTTCTCGAGCGGGGGCACGCCTATGTTTATCTCGCCTACGGCAGCTCATACATGCTGAATGTCTCGAGCGAGATGCCCGGGATCGGAGCCGGCGTCCTCATCAGGGCGCTTGAGCCGCTCGAAGGCATCCCGATTATGCAGCTAAATCGCGGCACCGAGCGCTTGCGAGACTTGGCGCGGGGACCAGGGAGGCTCGCCGCGGCGTTGCGGGTTGATCGTCAGCTCGATGGGGTCGATCTTTGCCGCGAAGGTTCTCTATGGCTACGACGCGATGACCACGAATCCGGCAAAATCGGGCAGAGCATTAGGATCGGCATTGCGCGGGATGCGGACCGCCTGCTGCGATTTTTTCTTTCGGGCAGTCCGTTCGTCAGTGGTCCAAGATCGCTCAATATCCGTTGACGGCGCGAGATGTGGGTCTGTGGCTCGATCCCCATGGCCGCTGTCCACCCAAGCTTCATCCTCGCTCGCGTAAACGTCATCTAAGGGCACGATGACTAGTTTCCGCCGTCTAAGCTAAGGCCTTCCGGTCTCGACGATTGGCTCCGCCGCTCACAGACGGTAGCCTGATCCTGCATCGGCCAACCGAAGGGCCAGTCCGGCAATTCGGGGGGCGATCGGCTCAACTACGCGGCAGGCTGCCATGCCCGGTGCGGTGACCGAAAAAGCGGGTGCGGATAGGGGCGTATCCGACCAGACCGAAGCGCGCTCGGCCAGCGAAGGCGTTGCGGTTGAGCACGAGTCCAAATCGTCGGAGCCTCCGGCGTCGGGCCCTCGCTTTACGCGCCGCCGAAAATTACTGATCGGCGTCATCGGCGCCCTGGTTTTGATAGTCGTCTGCGTATTTGGCATCCCCTGGATCCGGGAGATGCTCACCACCGTTTCGACGGACGACGCCTATGTCAACGGGTACGTAACGTTCGTCGCACCGCGCATAGGCGGACAGATTTCCCGTGTTCTGGTCGATGACAACTACCGCTTACACAAAGGCGACCTTCTCGCGCAAATCGACAAGGAACCCTTTGAGATCGCCGTCTCGCAGAAGAAAGCGGCGGTCGATACGGCGAACGCGGATTTGCAGGCGGCCATCGCCAGCGTGCGGGCTATCGAAGCCGAGGCCAGGAGCCGGCGCTGGAAATTGCAGAGCGCCGTCGAGGGTCTCGAAAACCAAATCGCTCTTTTGCACGATCGCGTTGCTGCTCTCGATAAGAGCAAAGCCGCCCTGGCGCTGGCACAGGCCGACTTCGACCGGGCAAAGCAACTGCTCGGCACCCCCGCGGAAAGCCGTCAGGTATACGACCGGTACCAGGAGGCATTTTCGACTGCCAGCGCACAAGTTACCCAGGCGCTGGCGGCCATCCGGCAAGTCCGCGCCTCTTTAGGCTTACCGATTGAACCCGCTCGCGATGAGGATTTGGGCCAGGTGCCGCCCGATCTCGATCAGACCTTTTCCTCCGTGCTCCAGGCTCAGGCGGATTTGATCGAGAGCGCGGCTCAGCTCGGTGTGGTCCATTCATTCGACCAGAGCCCAAAGCAGATGCTCGCAGAGTTCGAAAAGGCGGGCGACATCGACCGCGTCTTCGCCAAGATCACAGCGGAGGCTCCGGCGGTTAAGCAAGCCGAGGCCAAGCTCGATGTCGCCAAGCAGGAACTCGCGGAAGCCGAACTGAACCTTCGTTATTGCGACATCGTCGCGGAGATAGACGGCGTCGTGACGCGCCGGAACGTTAATCCGGGAAATTATGTTCAAGTCGGCCAGAACCTGATGGCGATCCGCTCGCTCAACGACATCTGGGTCGACGCCAATTTCAAGGAAACCGAACTGCGCGACCTGCGCATTGGGCTGCCGGTGGACCTGTATGTCGACATGTACGGCGGCCGACGCGTCTTCAAGGGTCGGATTTCAGGCTTTACGATGGGGACCGGATCGACGCTCGCCTTGCTCCCGGCGCAGAATGCAACGGGCAATTTCATCAAAGTGGTGCAGCGGTTGCCGGTCCGGATCGATCTCGAAGGCTACGACCCGGACAAGAACCCGCTGTTCATCGGCACGTCGGTGGTTCCCTACGTCTACGTCAACCAGCCGCCCTCCGGGCCCGACGCCGGAAAGTTTTTACAAACGCATGCGCCTGACGCGCAAACCGGCGGTTCGCCCGGAAACTCGATGGGCGGGAACGCGCCGGGCGCAAGCAAGTGACTGTCGCGGCGCTTTCGCCCGCCAGGCCCCGCGCAGCGGCGAACCCCTGGCTGGTGGCCGCCGTCGTGGTGGTGCCGACCTTCATGGAGGTGCTCGACACCACGATCGCACTGGTCGCGTTGCGCTATATCGCGGGTGGACTGTCGGCGACATCCGATGACGGCGAGTGGGTTATCACCAGTTACCTTGCCGCCAATGCCGTCATCCTGCCGATTACCGGTTGGCTGAGCGCGCATCTTGGTCGCCGCAACTACTTTCTGGCGTCGATCGCGATATTCACCCTGAGCTCCTTGTTGTGCGGCCTCGCCGGTAGTCTCGGTCAGCTCATCCTGTTTCGCGTGATCCAGGGCCTGGCAGGCTGCGGTCTGCAGCCAAGCAGCCAGGGGGTGCTGCTCGACGCCTTCCCGACCGAAAAACAAGGCATGGCAATGACCTTGTTCGGCTTCGCCGCCTTGATTGCGCCGATCGTCGGCCCGACCCTGGGCGGCTGGATAACGGACTCCTACTCGTGGCGCTGGGTCTTTTTGATCAACGTGCCGGTCGGTCTCCTGGCGCTCGCCGGATCTTATGCCCTGCTTCGCGAACCAGACTATCTCGTCGCCCAGCGCGCGGAGTTGCGGAAGCAGCCGTTCCGCTTTGATTCGATCGGTTTCTCGCTGCTGGTCATCGTGATGGTCTGCTGGGAAGTGATGCTCAGCAAGGGCCAGGAGTGGGACTGGCTGGGCGATCCGTTCTGGCGCGTCCAGACGCTCGCCATTTGCTGTATCGCGGGTTTACCGGGGCTGGTCTTTTGGGAATTGCGTCACCGCAACCCGGTGGTCAATTTCCGACCGCTGCGCGAACGCAACTTCGCGTCCTGCTGCCTCATCATCTTTTGCGCTTACCTTGCGCTCTTTGCGGCCACCAAGTCGTTGCTTGGTCTACTGCAATCCCTGTTTGGTTACGATGCGCTGAGCACCGGGCTGGTCATGTCGCCGAGTGGCATCTTTGCGGTGATAGTGATGCCTATTGTCGGGCGCCTGATCGGCCTGAGAATGGATGCTCGCTGGCTGATCGCGGCGGGGCTGCTGATCATGACCGCCGGGAATTATTGGATGTCCCAACTCAACCTGGACATCAGCCCGGGCCAGGCCGTCTGGCCTCGCGTGGTCGTGGTCGCGGGACTGGCGATGTGTTTTGCGCCCGCGAATGTCGCCGCCTATCTCTATACGCCAATGGCGTTGCGTGGTGCCGCTGTCGGCTTATTGAGTTTCCTGCGCAACGAGGGAGGCAGCGTTGGCGTGTCGCTGTCTCAAACCTTTGAAGAGCGGCGTGATCAATTCCACGTGTTGCGTCTTGGTGAGTATCTCGATCCCTTCAACGCGGCCGCCAATTCCTTTGTCGCGCGGGGCAAGGAGTTCTTCCTCCAGTTGACCGGCGATCCCTCTGCGTCGCAGCAACTGGCGTGGCAAGAACTGGAAAACCTGCGCCAACAGCAAGCATCGGCGCTCTCCTTTTTCGACTGCTTCTGGATGGTCGCTGCGCTGACGCTCGCGGTCGCGTTCGTGGTACTGCTGATGAAACGCTCCGTCGCGGCGAAAGGCGTTCACCCCGCCTCGTAGTGAGTGCGATCCAATCCACTCCGCCGTGCCCCGTCACGTCTGAACCGGGGCCTCGATGTCGCGAAACCGGCCCCTGGGGGAAGTTCGGCTACAAGGACGGCTTTGTTGGATAACTGGATTTGGGGTCTGTCGCTTATCGCGCTGACCATAGCTATCCACGCGACAGGCGTAACGTTCATGGTGTCCGTGCTGCATAGTTTTCGGGTTCGGCTAGAGAGCCGGAGCCTTGGTTTACCGCGTGTGATCGCAATCGTGATTGCCGCGTTCACGGCGATGGGACTGCTGCTGGCTGTACTACATGGGATAGAGGCGGCGTTCTGGGCGGCGGCGTATTTGTGGCTTGGCGCTTTCGATTCGCCTGGAGCTGCGATCCTCTACTCCGTCGACTCGATGGCCACGCGAGGCGCCTCGGGATTGATGCTGCAGCCGCACTGGCGGATGATGGGCGCACTGGAGGCAGCCGACGGCATGCTGCTGTTCGGTATCAGCACGGCGTTCATTTTCACGGTGATGCAGTTCTACTTCCAACACCTTGTGCTTCAGCGCCCGGGCGGTTCCGTCAAAGCCAAATAAGTCCTGACCGATCGACGAGTTCCTTGGACCGATTGTGGACAAGAACGTTACGCAACGGCCGAGCGCCGGTGCTGCCGTCGCGCAGATGACCTACCAACTCTTCGATGAAAGGGCAGCTAATACCGCCCGACTTTCGGATTTCAGGCGTTCCGACTTGCCCTCTTGCTCATCTGGGGAAAGACCGACCCCTATCTTCATATCAGCGTCGCCGAGCACCTCAAATCCCAGGCTAAGAACGCCACCATTCATGCGCTTGAAGCTGGGCACTGACCGCAGATCGACGAGGCCGCCGACACCGCTCGCATCATGCTTGCGAGCCAATTACGACCGGCTGAACCCCAGCTTCCTCGAGCATGACCTCGGTCATGTCATCGCTCCGATGGTGACCTGCTCCGTCAGGAAACGTGTCAGAAGTTCGTTGATCTCGGTCGGACGCTCCTGCTGGATCCAGTGACCCGCACCGGCGATCAGGTGCTTGCCTACCAGCCTGGTGCAGTTCGTGTCCATCGCGTCGTACTGGGCCGCCGCGATCTCAAGGACGACATCCAGGGAGCCCGTCGCAAAGATGGTCGGCTGCAAGATCTTCGCCCCGTCAAGGAAGGGCGTCATCGCCCAGTTCCGATCAAAGTTGCGATACCAGTTGACGGGGCCACGAAAACCCGAACGCTCAAACTGAGTAACGAAATGGTCGAGGTCGGCCTGGGATAACCACGCCGGCAAGCGCTCCGGCAACACAAGATTGTCAACGAGGCGCGTGTTCTTGTCGAAGCTAATGAAGCTTGGCTTGGCGTCGCCGGCTCGGGCTTCGCCGGAAGCTGTGTACAAGATGCCCGTGATCGAACGGCGGACATCCTCTTCCAACTCGCGCTCTACATGTCCTCGCCGTTGAAAGTACTGTTGGTAGAAGTGTCTCTCCTGCGTCGCGAGGTCGAAGCGGACGGCCGGGCGGAGCTTCTGGCGCGGAACATATGGGACACTGAGAAGGCCGAGCGCGCGGAACATGTCCGGGCGCACAAGAGCGGCAGGCGCCGCGACGATCGCGCCCCAATCGTGCCCGACAAGGAAAGCTCGATCTTCACCGAGCGCCTGCACCAGCCCGACAAGGTCAGCCACTAGATTGATGATGTCATACGCCTCGATTTCATCCGGCGCGTCGGTGTCTCCATACCCGCGCTGGTCTGGTGCCACGACGCGGAAGCCGGCTCCCGCCAGGACTGGGATCTGGTGGCGCCAGCTATACCAGGATTCCGGCCATCCATGACAGAGGAGCACGAGCGGACCATCGCCCTGCTCCACATAGTGCATGCGGATCCCGTTGGTATGGACGTAGCTGTGGCTTAGTTCGGTTCTCATGTCGGGACCGCCCCAAAGGCGTTGCGAGTATCAAGCTGCAAAATAAGGGCGTATACACCTATGTCAACGGCTAGCTCTCAAGATCTCTGTGCGGGGAAGGGGCACAATTGTTTGCGGCTGGCCCGGCGGCATCGGATGATCGACGTCTGGCGGTCCGTGCTGGAGGTCGGCTATCGGGCAGGACCGGTCGAGGCGCGCTCGAACCGTCAATAACCAGTTTGGGACCCTGAGCTGACTTTAATGACTTCGCCGGTGGATGGGTAGGTCGGCTGAGAAGCGGACATTCAGATATGTCCGTGGGAGCCGCTGATTTGATTCGTCATTCGGGCTGTGGCCGAACCTGATCGCGCGGTCAAAATCTGGCGCGCCTTCAATCGGTCGGTACGCCTCGGCTTTGCCGACAAACCGCCCTCCGCCCGGGTCGCTGGAAGAGGGCGGCTTGTCGTAGGCTTACTCAGGCGATGACGAGATCGGGAACCATTTCGGTACCTCTCGTCTCGGGCCCGAGCAGCAGCGCGATTACGAAATTGGTCAGCCCGAACAGCGTTCCGATCAGCATCGGGATCGCGAAGCCGAGGTTCCAGGATGGATCGGTCGCGAAGTAGGTCAGGATCGGCGGCACCATACCGCCCGCGATCGCGCCGACATGGTAGCTGAAGGCGGATGCCGTCGCTCGGACCTCGGTGGGGTAGCGCTCGTTCAGATAGGCCGGAACCTGGCCGTACATGCCGCCTCCGGCGAACAAGCCGATCGCGACGAAGCCGCCGACGATCACCAGCGTGTTCTGCGAGAGCAGATAGATCGGCACGATCGCCATCGAGATGACGGCCGGAATGATCATCGCCCAGCGGCGACCGATGCGATCCGACACGATCCCCCAACTCGAACTGGCGAGGAACACGAGCAGGTTCGCCAGCATTATCGGGGTCGCGATCAGCGCGGTCGAGAGCCCCAGATCCTTCTGCAGGTGGGTCGCGAACAGCGCGTTGATCGAATAGTAGGTGACGAACCCGGCGCACTGGAACCAGCATGCGTTGAGCATATTGCCGGCAATGCCGCGGCGGAAAATCGCCGCGAGCGGCGCCTTGACTTGGCGGTTCTCCGCCTTCTGAAGGCGCTGGTTTTCGACCCAGACTTCCGGCTCCTTGACGAAGAAGCGGACGTAGACGATCGCCAGCGCCGGAGCGATGCCGATCCACAGCATGCCGCGCCACCCCCATTTGTCGAAGAGCAGCCAGTAGCACGCGCTCGACAGCAGGAAGCCGAGACCCCACGAGCCTTGCAGCACGCCGCTCATAAAGCCGCGCGAGCGTATCGGCCATTGTTCCATCGCGAGCGCGGCGCCAGCCGGCCACTCGGCGCCCATGCCGATGCCGAGGAGCGTGCGGAACAAGAGGAGGAACCAGAAAGTGGGGGAGAACCCGGCGATGAAATTGCATACCGAGAACCAGGCGATGGAAATCATCAGCGGCGTCTTGCGGCCCATCCGGTCGGCCATCCAGCCGGCCGCCGTCGCACCGACAAGGCGCATCCACAAGGTCAGGGTGAAGACGATCGCCACATCCGTCAGCGGGACGTTAAATTCCGTGGCGATCGGCACCATGATCAACAGAAACACGGTGAAATCGAAGGAATCGAGCACCCACCCAAGCCATGCCGCTCCAAACGCATACCATTGATCCTTGGTGGGCTCCTTCCACCAAGGCATACGGACATCGCTGGCAGGGATCGCCATCGTTAAGCACTCCTCTGTTCGAGACGGCTCCATTTGCGGAGCCTTGACTGCGAAGAGTAAGAGAGCCCCTCGCGGCTGTCCATTGCACTTTATGGCGAAATTAGGCACCCCATGCCTCGGATCGGCGCTTGGTCGGTATGAAACCACCCCAGTGTGAGAGGGTCCGCCCTTCGGCGAGAGGCGGGAATGGCCGTTTGCATCAACTCGATCAATTCTCTGGCGCACTATCGGCTTCCGCTCAGGGGCAGCAAGGCCATCCATCGCTCGGCGAGACATCGGCCGAGGTCGACCCTAAACCGACTTTCGGGGCCGATGTCGGCGGATGACCCCGGTCGCCACGAAGCGGACGTTCGCATCGCATTTCTGGAACGTGCACGAAATGGCGCAGTTCAGACTAAGTTGACAATGCCGCTGAGGGAATAAGACGCTGAGCCGAAGAGGTCCGAGGTACAATGCCGGCGAATACCAGCCGGACTCCGAGCGAGATGCGTCGATGGGCCCAACAACGTCGTGACAACGCCAACCAGGCCGCTACGGCGGGGTGAGGACCTTTGAATTGATGAATGTTACCACCGCGGCCGTCTCCGCGGCGGTGCGTCGGGTGACAGTACCCTGGACAGGTCCTTCGATCGGCGGCGACCAGCCAAAATTACGCACATTATACTGGCCATTGGGCAAGACGGCCGTATCGATTCCGGGTATCTCCGTTATCCCCAGCAAGTCCATGCCGCGTCGCGTCTCCGTGTGACAGCTCACGCAGTCGGTATTGAAAAAGTGGCTTTTAGCCGGGTCGGCAATCAGATCGAGGATGCTTCTTACCTTATCCGGTGGCGGTGACGGAGTGGCAAAAAGCTCCGCCGTGGACGCCCCGTTCCGTTCGCCGATCGGTAACTCAGCAAATGGGACTGCGGCGTTCCGGCACGTGATCGCCGCGAGATTGTTTGAATGCGGGGTTGCGACGACCCGCGATGGTGATCCGACAGGATTCAACATCTGAGCGAATTGCTGGCCATCCAGCGCGGGACTTTTCAGTGGGACGAATATGCCGTTCGGCAGGATGGGCGCCAGGTTCAGCATCGACAAGAAGATCCAGGGCGCGGAGGCTCCCTCAGGAAGTCCCATAACCGCCATGCCGGCCAAGCGGCGACCGGAAACATGCCGCTCGAGAAAGGCCTTCATCTCCTGGCGGACCTGGCTTGCTGTGGTTGGGTCTTTCAGTCCGGGGTGAACGCCTAAGGAAGTGCCGGAGGTCGTGACCTTGTTCGCGCCAAGCTGGCCTTCGCCTAACTTGGTCCGCAGGGAAGCAAGCTCTTCAACGATTCCCCTGAAGGCTATGAGGTCGGGTATCTGGCGAGGGAAACAGCCGAGTTGCGGCGGGAGGCCGGGGATCTCCTTCACGAAGGCAAATTTGAGATGCGCCGCGATGTCGTGCACTTTCGGCGTGCCATCCGCGTTCCGCGTCACCGGCTGGAGGATGAGCCGCACCTCCGGCGATTGCCCGAATTGCTCCCGGATATCATCCGAGAGGCCCGGTGCACCGGCGTCGATGCGAACCCCAGCGATCCGCCAAACATCGATCGACCGGACTTCGGGGGGTAAGCTGATCCGCTGCGGCGGTGTCCCTGCGACTAGCGCGGCGGGACTGGCGGTGATTGAGAGAAATTGCGCGAACTCTGCATCGGGCCAAAGCGGATCGTGCTTTGTCGGATCTTCTGGGTTCTGGGTGGTGAGGTCACGGATCGAGATCAAGGTATCAAAATCTTCGGCCCGGACCGGCGGAGGAAACAACCAAGATACATCGTTGGCCGAAAGCGGCTGCACTGTCGACGCCTGCTGCGCAAAGGCGGCGCCTACTGGTTTTCGGTCAACCTGCAGAAAAAGCGCGGCGGAATCACTGACAAGACTTGCTCCAGCGAGTACCAGGATTCCGAGCCCGGTACGCCGTACCAAGCACCTACAGTGCTGGAACACGCCGCCGGAATACTTATGTAGACCGCGAGCCCCTTCAGGAAGAAAGCGCATCGTGCCCCCATGCAGTGGAGCGTCGCACTCTGATCTGCCGCACGGGCCTGTTCAACCGTGCATTGAAGCTCTGGTGTGATGGGTTTTCGAGGTGGAACGTCCGCGACGGGGCAACTCCCGCCGATATTGATGCGTCCCCCGATGACGATTGCGCATCACATCGCATGACGACCGCCATCGATATCCACTTTCACGTCGTGCCGCCCTTGCTGGTCGAGGCTCTGCGCCGGCGAGCGTTTGACGAAGCGGTCGAGATTGTGAGCGATTCCGACGGAGATCGCCTGGTTTTCCACGCGCCGCAGGGAGTCGTCGTCGAGCCGGGCACACGGATCTCTGCCAGCCAATATGATGAACGGCAAATTTTGCTGGCGATGGATCAACGCAGGCTCGATGCCGCCGCGGTCAGCCTGCCGCCGGAGCTGTTCCTCTATTGGACATCTCCAGATCTCGCCGAGCGGCTGGCGCGCACGATCAATGACGGGTTGGCGCAAATGGCGCGCGCCTACCCCGATCGGTTCCTGCCGCTGGCGGCGCTGCCGCTGCAAGACGGAATCCGCGCAGCGCGCGAGCTGGAGCGTGCCGTCCGGCAGCTCAACCTGAAGGGCGCCTCGATCTGCACGCATGTCAATGGCACGGACCTCGACGATCCGAGCGTCGCGCCGGTCCTCGCGATGGCCGAGCGGCTCGACGTGCCTCTCTTTCTGCATCCGCAGAACGCCGGCGACATCAGCCGGATCAAAGACTACCACCTGTGGAATGTCCTCGGCTTTCCGATGGAGACAGCGACCGCGGCATCGCGGCTGATCGCCAGTGGCGCATTTGAACGGCTGCCGCGATTGAAGATCGTTCTGGCGCATGGCGGCGGGTTTTTCCCGTATCAGATCGGGCGCCTCGATCAGGGTTACCGCGCGCAGCCGGCCGCGTTCAAAGGGTTGCCGAAGCCGCCCAGCGCCTATCTGCGGAACATCTACTGCGACAGTCTGACCCACAACGACCTGTCGTTGCGGTTTCTGGTGGATCGCATGGGCGCCGATCGGGTGGTCCTCGGCACCGACTATCCGTTTTCGATGCGCTGCGACAGAGCGGTGGATGCAGTCGGCGAGTTGGCCCTGCCGTCCAGCCAACACAAGGCGATCCTCGGCGGCACGCTCGAAAAGCTGCTGCGGGTCGCCTAGTCGGCAGCGATCGGCCAGCCGGGCCGGATGCCCAAAGTCGAGGCGCGCAGGTTCGCCATTTTCGTGGTAAGCCATTGATCTGTTGTGGCTGGTTTTCCAGTATCCAAAGTCTAAGTCGCTGATTTGGAAAGGCTAAGCATGCGGTTCGGCAATTTCCTGTTTCCCGACAGCCGCGATCCGGCGCGCGATGGCGAGGTCATCGACGAGACCATGCGCGAGGCGCTGCTGGCCGACGAGCTCGGCGCCGACATCGTCTGGCTCGCCGAGCATCATTTCGACGGCATCTCGGTCTATGCCGATCCGATCGGCCTCGCCGGCGCGCTCGCCGGCTCGATGCATCATGCCGGGATCGGCTTTGCCGTGATCCAGACGGCGCTGCACCACCCGATCCGTCTCGCCGAGCAGATGGCGTTGCTCGATCATCTGCTGAAAGGGCGGCTGATTGTCGGGCTCGGCCGCGGCAGCTCCTACAACATCTACGATTATCAGGGCTTTGGCATCGACCATCACGAGGCGCAGGCGCGCCTCGACGAGGCCGAGGACATCATGATCAAGGCGTGGACCGGGGGCGAGTTCGCGCATGACGGCCGGTTCTGGCAGCTCCAGGTGCCGATGCTGCGGCCGCGCCCCTATACGAAGCCGCATCCGCCGGTGATCCGCGGCTCCTCGGGCGACGCGTCGCTGATCGAGCTGGCGCGCCGGGGCCAGCCATTCATGATGAACGTGCAGTCGCTGGAGACGACCGCCCGCCGGGTCGGCGTCTATCGCCAGACGATGCGCGAGGCCGGCTACGACGACGAGGCGATCGCCCGCAACCTCGACGCAAGCTGGGTCTGGCGCAGCCTGTGCCTCGCCGAGACCGATGCCGAGGCCGAGCGCATCGCGCTCCCGTACTTCGCGGCGATGACCCAGAGCCGTGCGGAGATGCGCAACCGCATCTACGCCGACACGGGGCTGCGTATCGAGGTCCCGGCGGGCGATCTGCCGGGCGCGCGCACGGGCAGGGGCGACGGCGTGCTCCACGGCGCGCCGGCGACCGTCGCCGAAGACATCGCGGCGCTCGACCGGCTCGGCATCGGCGGGATCATCGGCGTCTTCCGCATGGGGCCGATGCCGCACGAGCTGGCGGCGCAAAGCCTCAGCCTGTTCCTGCGCGAGGTCGCGCCGCAATTCCGCCGGAGGGAACAATGACCGATGCCGCGCATAGCGAGCTGATCCGCGACCAGTTCACCCGGCAGGCGACGCCGTTCTCGACCGCCGCGCCGATCGCCGATGCGGGCGCGCTGAAGCTGATCGTCGACGCCGCCCGCGCCGGCCCGGAGGACGAGGTGCTCGACGTCGCGTGCGGCGGCGGCATTGTCGTCTGCGCGTTCGCGCCGCATGTGCGGCATGCCACCGGCATCGACATGACCCCGGCGATGCTGGAGCGCGCCCGCGCTCTCGCCGCCGAGAAGGGCGTCGCCAACGTCACCTGGCGGGAGGGCGACGTCGAGCATCTACCTTTTCCGGACGCCTCGTTCTCGATCGTCGCGACCCGCTTCGCGGTGCATCACTTTCTGCGGCCCGAAGCGGTGTTCGCCGAGATGGTGCGGGTGTGTCGGCCGGGCGGGCGGATTGTCGTCGTCGACACCTGCGCCTCGCCCGATCCGAGGAAGGCTGCCGAGTTCAACCGCCTCGAAAAGCTGCGCGACCCGTCGCACGCCCGCTGCCTCAGCCTCGACGAGCTGAAGTGGCTATATCGCGCGGCCGGGCTCGGGGAGCCGCGCGCGAGCTCTTACGAGCTGCGGGACGAAGTTCAAACTGCTGGCGCGCTCGTTCCCGAACCCGGGCGACGAACAGAAGATCATCGATTTGTTCGCCGCCTCGATCGAGGACGACGGCCTCGGCATTCCGGTGCGCCGCGCCGGCGACCGCATAGAATACGCCTATCCGGTCGCGATCCTCGCCGCCGACCGGCCCTAATAAGGCGCATTCCATGATGCCTAAACCCGTATTTTGTTCTTGACAATCCGGATATATTGTGATTAAAGAAAGGACGCTGGCAATAGTGTCCGGATTGAGACTCTCCCGTCAGCGCAACCGATGAGCCGAGCTCGGGGGAAGCGGTCGTCCGTTCGCTAAGCCATCGCGTTGCGCATGTCGCGGACGCGGTCGTGGTTTTCCCTGACCTCGCGATATTGCTTGGCGATCATGACCCGCACATCGCCGGGAAGATCGCAGCGCAGCGCCTCCTCATAGGCGGTCTTGGCGAAATCCTCGCCGCGCTCGCATTCGGCGAGCACCGCCTCTTCATCCATGCCGGAGATCGTGGAGCGGATATTGATCCAGAAACGATGCAGCATGGCGCTCGGCGAGCCGCCGCGCCGCGGATCGCCGCCGAGTTCGGCCACCTTGCCTTCGAGCTGCGCCGCGCCGAGCGCGCAGCGTTCCGCCCGTTTCTCAAAGAAAACCTTGAGCTGCGGGTTCTTGACCCCCTCGGCACAGGTGCGGAACCCCTCTTCGCCGTCCGTGCATGTCTCGATCAGCTCGTTGAGCGTAGCGATCACATCGTGCCGGTCCATAGCCAGATCCTTTCTCTCTCGCGCGCCGGGTGCGGCGCAAATGCCATACATCCAAAACACGCGAGGGCGAGGGTCGATCCGGCGGAGGTGTCAGGCCACCCCCGGCGCCCGGCGTTTCGCCGAGCTACTTTGGGGCTGCCGGCTCGGAATGCGGCAGGCTGATCAACGGCACGCCGCCCGAGCCTTCGAGCAAGGTCGCCGGCAAGACGCCGTTCCAGCGATCGGCCCTGACCAGGTCGACGACCGTCGGATTGCCGCGCAGCAGGTCGGCATAGCGGGTCAGCACGGCCGATCGGGTTTCGCCTTCGAGCCGGATCGCCTCGGCGCGTCCCTGCGCGGCGAGGATCGCCGCCTGGCGATCGGCATCGGCGAGCTTCAATTTGGCCTCGGCCTCGCCATTGGCGCGAGCGACCGCCTGCTGCGCCTCGAAGCGGATGCGGTTGACGGTGTTTTCCGCCGCCACCGCTTCGTTCTTCGCCTTGACCGCCGCCTCGACCGAGGCCCGGAAGCTGTCGGAGTAGGTGATCTGCGCGATCTGGAAATCGATGACCTCGATGCCGTAGAGCCGCCCCAGATCGGTGGCGAGGAGCTGCCGGAGCGAGCTCGACAGGCGTTCGCGGTTTTCGCTGATTGTCGTCGTGTTCTGCTGCGCGAAGATCTTGGCCGTGCGATCGGCGATGATGCGCTGGAAATTTTCGCCAATATCGACATTGCCGGCCCGCCCGACCTCATAGAGCAGCTTCAGCACCGCCGCCGCCGGAATCCGGTATGTCAGGCCGACGGCAATCGCGATCGGCTGATTGTCGATCGTGTTCACCGACAGATGATTGATCCCGTAGGTTTCCAGCGAGACCTGCAATTTGTCGATCTGCTCGATCAGCGGCAGCTTGAAATGCAGGCCCGGCCCGAGCGGCTGGTCGACGACGACCTGGCCGAGCCGGCGCTTGCCGGCCATCTCGGTTGGTTGAACGATCATGAAAGAGCCTGCGATCAGGATCAGCAGCACGCCGATCCCGACCAGCGCGATGGCCAGCCGAGCCAATCCGGCGCGGCGGAGGCCGAGCGGCGTCAGCTGTTGCGAAAGGGTCATCATCGGTATCGCCGTCCCGGATATGCGGCCAGTTCGCTCCTTTCTTGCCGAAGTTTGGTTAAGACCGCGCTAATGGCGACCGCCGGCGCGCCACCTGGGCGGTTCAGGCCACCCGGCGGGCCTCCCATTCGCCGGACCCGAACTGGCTCTTGTTGACGATGCCGCTGTTCTGGTCGCTGGCGGCGCCGAGATGGACCGTGCCGGACATCGCGCCGTCGCGCAGCTTTCCCTCGAACAGGTAGGAGAGGTTGCTGGCCTCGTACCGCCCGCCAAAGCTGAAGCGGATCAGATCGGCTTCGAGCGCGCCGGTGACCGGCCCGTCGAACAGGGTCGAGCGCTGGTGGCCGGCGAGTTCGCTGCCCTGTTGCTTGAGGCTCAGGCGATGGGTGCGCTCGCCCTGCATGAAGGCGACGCGCAGCTCCCAGTCGCCGGCGATCTTCAAGGCCGGCGGACGCGCCTGCACCGGCTCGGCCTGGGCCGAGATCAGCAAGGCGGCGACGACCGCATCGCCGACCTGGGCCGCCTCGCCGGGCTGCAACTGGAAGGGGTCGACCGCGATCGAGTTCTCGGTCGCGGAATTGTCGTCGAGCATGACGCGCGGCTCGCCGTCGAGCACGCGGTTGCGCAGACCGAGCCCATTGAGCGGGTATTTGTCGCGGTCCCAGGTGATCTTGAGCCGCGGCACGCGATCGACGCCCTGCGGCTCGACGATCTCGCCTGTGGCGCCGGGGATTGTCGCGACCCGGTCGGCGATAACCCGGCAGTCATCGTACCATTGCTGCCGCTCGGCGACGCGGTCGCGCCCGCCGAACCAGGATTCGACCGCGGTCACGACGCCGATGATGTCCTCCTTCGACACCTTCATCGGCCGGCCCAGCGCCTGATGCGGCGAGGCGTTGCGCCAGGCCGCCTGGCACAGCCGCTTGTTGCCGAGGAGGAGTCCGCTGGTCTGCGGACCGCGCAGGAACTTGCCGCCGCTGTAGACGACGAGATCGGCGCCACGTTGTAGCCATGGACTCGGGCGCTCGAGATGCTCGGAGGCGGCATCGACCAGGATCGGAATGCCGCGCGGCCGACAGACCGCGGCGAATTCCTCGAGCCGCACCTCGGTCAGGTGCTCCTGCTTGCCGAGCAGGACCACCATCGCCACCGGTTCTCCGAGCGCCTTGTCGAGCTCGGCGCGAGTGTCGATCTCGACGATGTGGCAGCCGATCATCCGGACGGCCTGATCGTAGGCGAAGCGCTGCTTCTTCGGGATGATGACGCGGTTGACCATGCCTTCGGTGAAAGGCAGGCGCAGCATCCTCGCGGGATCGTTGCCGGCGACGCAGGCGGCGGTGCCGAGCGCGACCGCGGCGGCGCTGCCGCAGGTGACGATGCCCCATTCGGCGCCGGTCAGTTCGGCGATGCGCTGCCCGGCTGCGTCCATCAATTCGTCGAGATTGACGAATTGCCGCGAGGCCGCGTCCATCGCCGCGCGCACCTCGGGCAGCATCAAGCTGCCGCCATGCATCGTGCGCACGCTGCAGCAATTGATGAACGGGTGCACGCCGAGCGCGCGATAGGGGTTTTCGTTCGATTTAACCGCGGGCATATCACCTCCGACGACAGCAATATCCGACTATAGCAGCGCCAGCGCCGGTTTGACCTGTCCCCACAGAAGACCACGCATGCTCAGATCGGGGCCGATTGCGATTGACGAAAGGAGAGCCAGGATCATCGTTCAAGTCGGACGCGCCGCAGCCCATTCGAGCAGCGAGTCGAGGGCGGGGCACATCGCCTGACCCCATTCGGTCAGACGGTATTCAACCTTCGGCGGCACCTGCGGATACACCGTTCGCTCAACGATCCCGTCGCGCTCCAGCTCGCGCAGCTGCTGGATCAGCATCTTTTGCGAAACCCCGGGAATCGCACGCTCCAGCTCGGAAAACCGGAGCACTGACCGATCAAACAGATGAGCGATGATCACCATCTTCCATCGCCCTTCGAGCATACGAAACGCTGCTTCGATCCCGGACGCCGCCATATCCGGCGTCACGTCCTCCAACTTACCTGTGGGTGAGTACCCTACTTTTCTATCAGTTCTTGTCATAATCGGAGTATAGGAGCACATCAGAGCCATCGCCGCAACCGAGATGCGAGATGGTGACACCGATGAGCGATAAACTTGAACTCGACAGCTGCCGGGCATTGGTTACAGGCGGGACAAAGGGCATCGGCGAGGCAGTTGCCGCCCGCCTGCGTGAAGGAGGTGCAACCGTTCTGATCACCGCGCGGACGCCTCCCCACGATCATAAGCCGCCGGACCTATTCGTGGCTGCTGATATCACTACAGCCGAGGGCTGTGCTGCCGTCGCGGATGCCGTGATCGAGCGGCTTGGCGGGATCGACATCATCGTCCACGTCGTGGGTGGCTCTTCGGCTCCTCCCGGCGGCTTTGCCGTGCTCGACGACGGCGAATGGCAACGCGCGCTCGATCTCAATCTGTTTCCTGCCGTCCGGCTGGATCGCGCCCTCCTGCCCAAGATGCTCGATCAGAAGTCTGGTGTGATCGTGCATGTCACGTCGATTATGCGGCAATTGCCGCTGGCTGAGGCCTCGATCGCCTACGCAGCCGCGAAGGCAGCGCTCGCCAACTACAGCAAGGCTTTATCGAAAGAGGTGAGCCCGAAGGGCGTCCGCGTCGTCCGTGTTTCGCCGGGCTGGGTCGAGACGGATGGAGCGGTCGGCTTCGTCGAGAAGATTGCGCACCAGAACGGCACCGACTACGAAGGCGGCCGCAAGATCGTGATGGACTCGCTTGGAGGCATTCCAATCGGACGCCCAGCGAGGCCTAGCGAAGTCGCCGATCTCGTCACATTCCTTGTGTCGCCGCGCGCCGCTTCGATCACCGGCACTGAGTACCTCATCGATGGTGGAACGGTGCCGACCGCGTGATTGGTGCCACCGGGACCGCGATCAGAATTCAGGTTTGTCGATCGACGCGCGGGGGGAAGGCTCGTTGGCCGGTCTGCGCGCCTGCACCGGGATGCGAAAAAAAAGCAGCCCGGGATTTCCCGGGCTGCTGTCTGGCAGACCACTCAGGGGGTTAGGAGTGATCCTCGTCGCCGGACCCGAAGTTGAACATATCGAACAGATCGCCGATCGCCGGACTGTTGGTCGGCACATAGGGGTTGTCGCGGCCGGTGGTCGGGTTCGGGAAATTGTCACGGCTGCGCGAGGTCAGCGGCGACAGGCCCCAATTGCGCTCGATGAACTTCAGGATTGAGACGTGGTCGGTGTAGCTGTGCGACACCTTGCCGCCGTGCGAAAACGGCGACACGACGATCATCGGGATGCGCGGCCCGTCGCCGAAGAAGTCGAGCGGCTGGATATAGCCCGAATCGTAGTAGCCGCCGCCCTCATCGAAGGTGATGAAGATCGCGGTTTCCGCCTTTAGCTTCGGGTTCTGCTCGAGCGTATCCAGGATCTTTTCCAGCATGCCCTCGTAGAGGTCGAGCTTCGAGCTCGCCGGATGGCCGTCGAGCAGACCGTCGGGCTTGACGAAGGAAACTGAGGGCAACGTGCCGTTGCTGACCGCGGCGAAGAAGTCGGTCGCATCCTTTATGTGCGTCTGCCGCTGAGCGGTATTGCCCATGATCGAGCTGGCGTAGGACTCGAAATTGCAGATGTTGCAATACGCCGCGCCGACCGCATCGGCCGGGTTGGTCGAGCCGTTCGCCAGGTTTACCGCCGCGTTGTAGGCGCCGCCGTAATAGGCCCAGCTGATCTTCTTGTCGTTGAGGGCGTCGCCGATCGTGCGAACGCTGCTCGGCGGGATCGACGCACCTGTCGCGGCGCCGGCGGTATCGACCACGCCGTTGGGCAGGAAGCCGGGGTTGGTGTTGTTGAGATAGTAGTAGTGCCCGGCCGCGCAATTGGGAGCGACCTCGTAAGGCAAGGTGCCTAGATAGCTGATGATCGGCGCGATACCCGGGTTCAGCGTGTTGCTGCAATCGCTAAAGTTTCCGTCCAGCGTGTAATGGTTGTTTGTGGTCGGCTGCGGGTTCGGATTCGCGATCACTGCTGCGGGCGGCACGGCCGGGTCGCCTAGCCCGTCGCTCCAGAAGATGTCGTCGCCGCTGCCCAGAAACACATGCTGGATGCCGGTTCCGCCCATCCCCGGCTGATGATAGTTGTCGCTGATCGTGTATTCGTCCGCGAGTTTCTTGAACAGCGGCGCGTCGTCGGTCTGCATGTTGTAGAACGCCATCGAGGTGCCGCCGCCCTCGTCTTTGGCGCCGGCATAGGTCGTGATCACAAACGGAAAGAGGTCATTGAGGCAGCCGACCGGGTTGGCCGGGCTCGCATTGGCGATGTTGCAATCCGATTGCTGCCACGCCTGGTAAAACCGATGCGTCGTGTCGCCGGTGTAGGAATCGTAGGGCAGATTCGGACCGGTCAGCTGAAACGGCCCGTTCGGCAAGCTGGAGTCGTTGGTGATACGGGGATCGGGCCCGCTCGTCCCAGCCTCGCCGGTGGCGCCGGTGGTGAGCAGGAACAAATCATCGGGCTCCAGCGACGGCTCGATTGCCGCCAGCTGGGCTTGCGACAGGCCGGTGACCGGCGGCGAGGTCGGGCTCGGCTTGTTCGGTGCGTTATGCAGCGTCGGCGCCGGCAGGACCGAATAGGGTATCTTCTGTGTGACGGCGACCCCGATGTAATAGCTCGACTCCGGCCCGGTGGTGAACTGCCTGGCGGCCATGAAATTCGGCCCGGGCGAACCGTTCGCCTGGATGATTCCCTCCGACAGCAGGTTGAGGATTGATTGGCTCGGCTTTGGTTTGTAGGTGCCGAAAACGTGATCGAAGGTCCGGTTCTCGCCGATCACGACGATCAGGTGCTTGATCGGCGTTTCGGTCTTGACGCCCTTTCCTTCGTCATGATCGGGATCGGCGGCGACCGCGCCTCCCATGGCGCAGAGCGCGAGTGCCGAGACTGCAAGCGTACGCCAGCGCCACGGCGCGGCGGTCGTGGACAGATTGCCCAACATGGGTCCCCTCTATAGGTAGTTTTGGTTGAGACGCCCGTCGACGCTAGCCACGCCGGATGACACCCGGATCGCGGATTTGTTGCCGATCGGCGTCGCGGCGATGAAGGTTTCGGGAACCCCTTTGTCGGGTGCGCCGATGCGCCTATCTCGGTTGCATCGAATTCGAGATTTTTAGGCGGTGCGATGCCGGTACGCGGCGACGGTTACGCAAACCCCCACCCGAACCCTCCGCCACGAGCGGGGGAGGGAAGGGAGGGGGCGGCCCTGGTCTTGTTTTCCGGCGGGCAGGATTCGACGACCTGCCTCGCCTGGGCGCTCGCCCGCTTTCGCGCGGTCGAGACGATCGGCTTCGATTACGGCCAGCGGCACCGGGTCGAGATGGAATGCCGCGAGCGGATCATCGACCGGCTGCGCCGCGAGTTCCCGGACTGGGGCGCCAGGCTCGGCGACGACCACGTGGTCGATCTGTCGGTGCTCGGGCAGATCAGCGACACCGCGCTGACCCGCGACAGCGCGGTCGCCTTCGAAGAGAGCGGGTTGCCGAACACCTTCGTCCCCGGCCGCAACCTGTTGTTCTTCACCTTTGCCGCCGCGATCGGTTATCGCCGCGGCCTGAAGCACCTCATCGGCGGCATGTGCGAGACCGATTATTCGGGCTATCCCGATTGCCGCGACGACACCTTGAAGGCGTTGCAGGCGACGTTGTCGCTCGGCATGGACCGCCGCTGCGTGATCCACACGCCCCTGATGTGGCGCGACAAGGCGGCGACCTGGATGCTGGCGCGCGAACTGGGCGGCATGGCGCTCGTCGAGCTGATCCGCGAGGAGAGCCACAGCTGCTACCACGGCGACCGCGAGCACCGCCACGATTGGGGCTATGGCTGCGGCGCGTGTCCGGCCTGCGAGCTGCGCCGCAACGGCTGGGAGGCCTTCACGCATCAATCGTCATTCCGGGATCGCCCGGAGGGCGAGGCCCGGAATCCATGAGCACAGGCCTCTGGAATATGGATTCCGGGTTCGCGGCTTGGTGCGGCGCCCCGGAATGACGGCTTTGGTCGCAGGTAAATGACCTACGCGGTCAAGGAGATCTTCTACACCTTGCAGGGCGAGGGCGCGCAAACGGGGCGCCCCTCGGTGTTCTGCCGCTTTGCCGGTTGCAATCTGTGGTCGGGCCGCGAGGCGGACCGCGCCGACGCCGTCTGCAATTTCTGCGATACCGATTTTGTCGGCATGGATGGCAGCGAGGGCGGCCGCTACCCCGATGCCGCCGCGCTCGCCGACCGCATCGCGTCGCTATGGCCGGAAGGTGCGGGCAATCGCTTTGTCGTCTGCACCGGCGGCGAGCCGTTGTTGCAGCTCGACCCGCCGTTGATCGACGCCTTGCACCGCCGCGGCTTCGAGATCGCGATCGAGACCAACGGCACGATCCTGCCGCCACCCGGGATCGACTGGGTCTGCGTCAGCCCAAAGACCGGCGCCGACCTCGTCGTCACCGCGGGCGACGAATTGAAGGTGGTCGTGCCGCAGCCGGGGCTCGACCCGCTCCAATTCGCCGGTCTCGATTTCCGCCGCTTCTCGGTGCAGCCGATGGACGGCCCCGACCGCGCCGGCAACAACAAGTGGGCGATCCGCTTCTGCCTCGCCCACCCGCAATGGCAGTTGAGCCTGCAGACCCACAAAGTGACAGGCGTCCGCTAGCCCACGGCTGCCCGTGCATTCTGCCCCAGAAACCCGAGCAGCAATTCGCAGACCTTCTCCGGCTGCTCCTGCTGCACCCAATGGCCGGCGCCGTCTAGCAGGTGGCAGCCGACCATGTTGGTGCACGCGGCCTCCTGCATGCGCTCGACCGCGCCCGGGCGCTGATAGACGCCCCAATCGCTGTTGCCCGAGATGAAGATCGACGGCACGTCGATGGTGCGGCCGCAAAACAATTGCAGCTCGGATTCGAACGCGCCGCCGCTGCGCGAGCGATACCAGTTGAGGCCGCCTTGGAAGCCGTTGCGGCCATATTCCTCGGCATAGACTGCGAGGTCGCGGTCGGGCAGCCATTGGCACGCGGCGATCTCGGCCGGCGACGGCATCTCCTTCGCCACCGCCGCCGGCATGTCGTCGGCCAGATCCATGATGTAGTAGGTCGGCATCTTCGCCAGCTCCGCGGCGGTCCAGCCGGCGAGCCGATGCGGCTTGTTCTGTTTCCAGTCGGCGCTCTTGTGATGGAAATAGGCGCGCAGGAAATCGTGGACGCCCTGTTTGCTGTGCCACATTGCGGCATTGGCCGGCCGCGTCGAGTACCACCACTGGTAATGCTTGCGCGGGCGCGGCAGCGCGGCCAGCGCCTCGTGGATCGTCGGGCTGGTCGGCGCTTCCGGCGGCTTGCCGTCGGTGGCGAAGGGCAATTCGGACGGCCCGGCAAAGGGCGCGCTCATCAGCGCCAGCGAGCGGAACATATCGGGTCGCACCAGCGCGCACCACGCCGCGACCGACGCGCCGAAATCGTGTCCGACCACGCCCGCCGCCGAGCGATAGCCGAGCGCGGCGACGAGCCCTACCGCGTCCCGCACCGCGTTGAGCAGGCGGAACGGCCTCAGATCGTCGTCATAATTGGCGCTCCACCCGGTGGTGCGGCCATAGCCGCGCTGGTCCGGCGCGACCACGTGATACCCGGCCTCGGCGAGCGCCGGCATGACCCGCCGCCAGGAAAACGCCAGCTCCGGGAAACCGTGCAACAGCAGCAGCAGCGGCCGCTCGGTCGCGCCCTCAAACCCGGCTTCGAGGATGTGCACCCGCAGGCCGTTGATGTCGTCGACAAAGCGAGAGCGGATGCCGGCCGGCAGCACGCTTCGGTCGAGCGGTCCGAGCCCGGCCATCAGAAATTCACCGCTTGCGCCGGCATCGGCCGCCCGACCGTCGCAACGCCGTCGATCAGTGGCATAAAGGCGATAGCCATGGCGCGATCTCCGTAGCCGCGAAGCCCGCGATCGTATCGCGGTGGGCGTCACGCGGCCAGCTGTGGCGGCGGGCCAAACTTCCGCCGGCGGTCATTCCCCGGCGCCGACCGGGGGGTTGATCCATTGCGCCCGCAATTGCTCCTCGTCCAAATCCTCGTAGCGGCGATGCCCTGCGATCGGGCGATAATGCCCCCGGCGCGGCCCGGCGCGGCTGGTTTGGGGCGGCATCGAGCTGCCGCTGTAGACGGTCGGCGAAGGTGAGGCCGGCGTCACATCGATTGGAAGGGCTTGGGCTGGTATCGCGGAGGCTGGCGCAGTAGTGGCTGGCATAACCGTAGGCGCAGCGCGAGTAGACACCGGCGCCGGGGAACCGGGCATCAGATAGCTTGCCGCGGGACAATTGATCGGAGCGGTTCCGATATACGTCGAAGATCCGGGCGCCGGGGCGGCCGCGCAGCCGCCCAGCCCGCCGAGGAGGTTCATCGCCAGCCCTGCGCTGCGGCCGAAATCGTTCGTATCGTCACGGCCGCGCCTCCGCGATACCCAACTGGATAACGGCCCGAAATTTCGCGCGTTCCGCGATTGTCCTGCCCACCAACCACATCCGCGGGAACAGAGCCTCCTCCGTTGCCGTTTGACGCAAGCAATGTTCTGGCCGCTGTCGACCAGCCCAGAGGGGGCGACCACACTTGACCGAGTGCTGCTGCGGCGCATCGCCATCGGCGTCGCCGCTGCGGGCGGCGTGCTGCTGCTGCTGGTCATCGGCTTTATCGGGTATTGCGCCTACACCTTGCCGCTCCAGCCGAACCCCAGCGCCGACCAGGGGCCCGGCGCCGCGATCTACGCGACGAGCACTGGCGAGCCCGTCGCCGCGCGCGGCGTATATCGCGGCGAGAAGCTCAAACCCGATCACCTCCCGCCCAACCTCGTCAAGGCGGTGGTCGCGATCGAGGACCGCCGGTTCTTCGAGCATGACGGCATCGATCCGCGCGGCATGCTGCGCGCGGCATTCCGCGACCTATGGGGCCAGCGCGCGGCAGAAGGCGCCAGCACGATCACCCAGCAACTGGCGCGGCTGACCTATCTGTCGCCCGAGCGATCGCTGCGGCGCAAGGTGCAGGAGATCATGCTGGCGTTTTGGCTTGAGTCGCGGCTTTCGAAGCAGGAGATTCTCGCCCGCTATCTTAACAACGTCTATTTCGGCGCCGGCGCGTTTGGCGCCGATGCGGCGGCGCAGCGTTATTTCGGCAAATCCGCGAGCGATCTCGATCTTGCTGAGACGGCGATGCTCGCCGGCCTGATCCGCGCGCCCTCGCAGCTGGCGCCAAGTCGCAATCTCGAAGCGGCGCGCAAGCGCTCGGAAACCGTGATCGAGGCGATGCTCGACAGCGGCGCCATCGACAAGGCGCAGGCGCGCGCAGCTCGCAAGCAACCGCCGCAGCTCGCGGTGCCGCCGGAAACCGAGCCCAACGACAATTATTTCCTCGACACCGCCGAGGCCGAGGTCAAGCGGCTGGTCGGCTCCTCGCCACTTGATTTGGCCGTAACGACGACGTTCGATCCGGCGCTGCAGGACGCGGCCGAGCGGGCGGTCCACCGCTGGCTCGACGGCGACGGGGCGCGCCGCCATGTCGGCCAGGCCGCGCTCGTCGCGATGGCGCCGGACGGGGCCATTCTCGCCATGGTCGGCGGGCGAGACTACGCGGAAAGCCAGTTCAACCGCGTGACCCAGGCGCACCGTCAGCCGGGCTCCCTGTTCAAGATATTTGTCTATCTGACCGCCCTCAGCAACGGCTACCGGCCCGACACCCCGGTGATCGATCAGCCGGTCCAGATCGGCGACTGGGAACCGAAAGATTACGATGGCCGCTATCACGGCCGGGTGTCGCTCGACACCGCCTTCGCGCAATCATTCAATTCGGTGGCGGCCCAGCTGATCCAGGCAGTCGGCGTCGATCGGGTCATCGCGATGGCGAAGAGCCTGGGGGTGCAGTCCGAGTTGCCGGCGGTCCCCAGCATCGCGCTCGGCTCGGCCGAGGTGAATTTGCTCGAAATGACCCGCGCGATGGACGCAATCGCGACCGACAGCAAATCGATCGAGCCCTATACCGTCCGCTCGATCAAGAGCAAGGGCTCGGCGCCAATCTATATCCGGCCCGAAGCCGTCTCCGATCGCCCCGGCTGGCAGGGGGCTTGGCCCGACATGATGCGCCTGCTTGAAGCCGTCGTGACCCAGGGCACTGGCCGGGCGGCGCGGCTCGATCGGCGGGCGGGTGGCAAGACCGGGACGACGGACGACTACCGCGACGCCTGGTTTGTCGGGTTCACGACAGACATCATCGTCGGGGTCTGGGTCGGCAATGACGATCACAGCCCGATGGACCAGGTCGCCGGCGGCGATATTCCGGCCAAGATCTGGCACGATTTCACCACCGAGGCGGAGCGGATCATGGCCAAGCAGCCACCGGGGATCCCCGGCGCGCTGACCGGAAGCACGACGCCGCCTGCTTCCGCCGCTGCGCCGTCCACCGCATCCGGCGCGCCGTTGCCTGCCGAGGTTCAACCTGCCGCCGCGATGACCCAGGCAGCGCCGGGGCCGTTGCGCGGCCCGCCGCTCGTCGTCGATACCGGGACATTGGTGGTGCAGGGCGTGGTTATTCATTTGGACGGGGTCGACGGCGAGACCGGGGCACCTGCTCGCGAACTCGTCCGTTACCTCTCCGGCCGGCCGGTCGCCTGCGAGCCGGTCGAGGACGGCTCCGGGCAATACCGTTGCAAGCTCGGCGACTACGATCTCGGCGAAGCGGTGGTGCTCAATGGCGCTGGCCGAGCCGCCGCCAACGCGTCCGAGCGTATGCGCGGCGCCGAGGACCGGGCGCGCGCCTTCAACCGCGGCATCTGGCGCCGGTAAATTTCTGTTTTCTGCGAGCGGAGCGAAGCAATCTCGCGCCGCTTGTGCCTTCTCCCACCGGGATTGCTTCGGCGTTGTGCGCCTCGCAATGACAACCGCTCTTAGATGCGGGTCGACAGCCAGATCGCCAGCCGCGAGCCGGTCTTGATCGCGGCGGAGAGCAGATCGTAGCCAAGCGCCTCGGTCGCGCCGTGCTCCAAGGCGGTGTCGCGGTGCGCCAGCTCATCGGCGCGGAATTGCACGATGGCTGCCGCCAGCTCCGGGTCGGCATCGCCCAGGCGTTCGGCCTGCTTCTCGTAGTGCTCGTCGATAACTTCCTCGACGGCGACGGTGCAGGCCATCGCCGCGCGCTCGCCGAGCAAGGCGGTGGCCGCGCCCAGCGCGTAGCCGGCGGCATCCCACAGCGGGCTCAGCACGGTCGGCCGCGCCCGGCGCGAGCGCATCAGCCTCTCGAAAGTGGCGAGGTGACGCTGCTCCTGCTCCGCCATCCGGCGGATCGCGTCGCGCGCGCGCCCGCGGCCCAGCACCGCGAGCTGGCCGTCATAGATCCGGGTGGCGCCGTATTCGCCGGCATGATCGACCCGGATCATGCTCTCAATCTCGGCATCGGGCGGCGGATCGCCCGGTAGATAGGATGGACGCCCAGGGGTCATGATAGTCATGCGGCGCCGCGGCGCATGCCGCTTCCGGCCGGCGATCTTGCGGGGCGGCGGGCGCGGGCGAACACCAGGAAGCAAAACACCGCCATGATCAGAGAGGCGAGCAGGTTGAGCCCGGCCATCGAAATCCCGAGCGAGGTCCAGGCCGGGCGGTCGCACAGCACCGGGGCCGTGCCCATGATCTGCTGCTTCATCTGCTCGAGGGTCATCGCGCCTGTGGCGCTCGCGGTGCAGGCGCTGGGCCCGGCGAACCAATGCTGCTCCACGCCGACATGGTAGAAGGCGAAGACGACCCCGATCGCGAAAACGAGGCCGAGAATCAACGCCACCCAGGGCAAGGCAGGGCGATCGCCGACCAGCACAACGACGAGCGATATCACGATCGCCGCCGCCCACGGCCAGCGCTGCAGGAGGCACAGCTCGCAAGGGGCAAGGCCGCCCCAATACTCGGACAGCAGCGCCGTCCCGAGCACGGCGGCGCTGACCGCGAGCACGACGCCCGCGAAAGCTCGGGTCGTCATAATCATCGGCTATAGATAGCGCAGCACCACGAACCCGCCAACGAGCGCCACCGCGAAAAGGCTCGTGACCAGCATCAGCCGCCGCTCGATGAACACGCGGGCGGCGTCGCCGAACCGCCACAGCAGCGCGGCGATCAGAAAGAAGCGCAAACTGCGCGACACGATCGAGGCGCCGATAAAGAGCACAAGGTCGAATTGCGCGACCCCGCTGGCGATCGTGATCAGCTTATAGGGGATCGGCGTCATGCCCTTGATCAGGATGATCCAGACGCCCCACTGCTGAAACCCGGCCTTGAGCGCCTCGTAGCGGTCCATCGCATGATAAAATTCGAGGATCGGGCGGCCGATCGCGTCGAACAGGAAATAGCCGATCGCGTAACCGAGGAGCCCGCCCGCCACCGACGCCAATGTGCAGAGCGCGGCCAGCCGCCAGGCGTCGCGCGGCCGCGCCAGGATCATCGGAATGAGCAGGATGTCCGGCGGGATCGGGAAGAACGAGCTTTCGACGAAGGAAACGGCCAAGAGCGCGGCCAGCGCGTTCGGGCCGGCGGCGAGGGCGAGGATACGCGCATACAGGCTTTGCAGCATCGCGAAACAGATATCAGGCGGCGCGCTCGGCCGAAAGCGCGAGCCTGTCGCAGCGCGGGAACCAGTCGGAGGCCGATCGGCCTGATCGCCGGGTTGGCCATCAGAAGCCTTCCTGTCACGCCTTGGACCCTACATCATCGCCGCGGCGGCGTACGGAAGGGAGGCGCGGGTGCAGGATCGCGACAACAGGTACGGCCTGCTGCTGAGGCGACGCGAACTCCTTGCCTTTCTTGGCGGCGCGGCGGCCGTTTGGCCACGCCCTGGCGCGGCGCAGCAGCCGAAAGTACCGGTCGTCGGCGTCTTGGTGGTTGGCGCTCCGGGCTCCGACCGGTTTTGGCGGTTGTTTCGGGAGGACCTGGGCGAGCGCGGTTATGTCGACGGGCAAAACATTCGATTCGAGTTCCGGTCGGACCAAGGACAGGCGAGCCGCCTTCCCGCCTTGGCGGCGGAGCTGGTGCGGCTCAAGGTCGATCTGATCGTAACCTGGTTTACACCGGCCGCACTGGCCGCGAAGCAGGCGACGGAGGAAATCCCCATCGTCATGGCGGCCGCAGGAGATCCGGTCGCGACCGGCCTGGTGGAGAGCCTGTCTCGGCCTGGCGGAAATGTCACCGGCATCGCCGCCGTGGGCGCGGAGCTGGCCGGCAAATGCGTCGAACTGATCCGCGATATGCTGCCTGCCGCTCGTCGCGTCGCGGCCCTGGTCAATGCGCCCGATCCGTTCTCGAAGCCTTTTCTCGAAAAGATCCGGCTTGGCGGCGAAGCCACCGGCACGATGATCGAGCCGGTAATGATCCACAGCACCGCGGAACTCGACGCCGCCTTTCCCGCAATGGAGAAAGAACGGCCCGATGCCATGGTCGTTCAACCGAGTTTGCCGACCAAGCGGGTCGCTGAGCTGTCGGTGAAGTATCGAATACCGGCCGTTTCCTTCGTTCGCGATCTCGTCGATGAAGGCGGGCTGATGAGCTATGGGTTTTCCGAGGCTGATGCGTACCGAAGGGCCGCGGTCTTCGTTGACAAGATCCTCAAGGGCGCCAAGCCCGCCGATCTGCCGGTCGAGCAGCCGACCAAGTTCGAGCTGGTCATCAACCTGAAAACCGCCAAGGCGCTCGGCCTGACGATACCGCCGACATTCCTCGCCCGCGCCGACGAGGTCATCGAATAGATCTTTCGCGGCGGGCTCGCCGTTGCCGTCGGACCGCGAATAGACCAAGTTTCGCTAGTCTCTTCGAAGGTGCGCCGTGCGAACCGTCAACATCCGTGAAGCCAAGACGCATCTCTCGCGCCTGGTCGATCGTGCCGCCAAGGGCGAGCCCTTCATCATCGCCAAGGCCGGCAAGCCTTTGGTCAAGGTCGTGCCGCTCGACGCGCCGCCTGCGCGCGAGATGAAGCGACTCGGCTTTATGCCCGGAATCGAAGTCCCTGACGATTTCGACACCATGTTCGCCGACGAGATCGAAAAAATGTTCTATGGCGATGAAGACAAGTGAGGCTTCTGCTCGACACGCACTTGCTGCTGTGGGCGGCAGGTCCATCGCCGCGGCTCTCCTCGCACGCGCGACTGCTGATCGAGGATCCGACCAACGAGTTGCTGTGCAGCGTTGCCAGCTTATGGGAGATCGCCATCAAAAGCGCGCTTAGGCGAGCGAATTTTGGGGTGGATGCCTGGCTGTTCAGGCGCAATCTATTGAACAATGGCTATCAGGAGCTTGCGGTCACCGGCGAGCACGCTGTGGGGGTAGCCAATTTGCCGCCACTGCACAACGACCCGTTCGACCGGATTCTGGTCGCGCAGAGCGTTGTCGAAGGCATCACGGTACTGACTCCGATCCGCTGGTGGCGCAATACCCGGCGCCGGTGCGGCGAGTTTAGCTGAGGGGGCGAGGGAATGGCCTATACGGTCCTGCGCGGCGGACGGGTGCTCGACATCGCCAAGGGAAGCGCCGATTTCGCCGACATCCTGATCGAGGACGACACGATCCGCGACATCGGCCCGCCCGGCTGTCCCGCACCCGAGGGCGCGGTCGAGATCGCGGCGGCGCGCCGGCTGATCCACCCCGGGCTGGTCAACGCACACACCCATGCCCACGGCAACCTCGCCAAGGGCATGGGCGACCGCTGGACCCTCGAACTCTTACTGACGGCGGCGCCCTGGCTGACCGGCAATCGCGGCCCCGAGGAGCTTCAGCTGACCGCGCTGCTCGGCGCCGTGGAGATGGTGCTGAAGGGCTGCACTGCCTGCTACGATTTGGTCTTCGAATGGCCGCTGCCGAGTGCCGAGGGGATGGCGTTGGTCGCCTCGGCCTACGCTGAAATCGGCATGCGCGCGGTGATCGCGCCGATGATCGCCGATCGCTCTTTCTTCGAGGTGATCCCCGGCCTTGCCGAGGCGTTGCCGCCGCCGTTGCGCGAGCGGGTCGCGGCGTTACGCCTTGCGCCGGCGGAAGCGACCTTGGCGGCGGTGCGCGCCGGGCTCAAGGACTGGCCGGGCGACCGCGACCGGGTGCGTCCGGCGGTGGCGCCGACGATCCCGCACCATTGCTCGGACGAATTCATCCTCGGCTGTGCCGCGATCGCCCGCGATTTCGATGTCGGGCTGCAGAGCCATGTCGCCGAATCGAAGGTACAGGCGGTGGTGGGCATGCGACTCTACGGCAAGACGCTGACGGCGCATCTCGACGAACTCGGCGTGCTGGGGCCGCATTTCACCGTCGCGCACGGCGTCTGGCTCGACCCCGACGACATGGCGCGGCTCGGCGACCATGGCGCCTCGGTTGCGCACAACCCCGGCAGCAATATGCGGATCGGCAGCGGCCTCGCCGACACGCGGACCATGCTCGAGCGCCGGGTCAATCTCGGCATCGGCACCGATGGGGCGACCTGCGCCGACAATCAGAATATGTACGAGGCGATGCGGCTGGCCTCGTTCGTCTCGAAGGTGCAGGGGCCAGAATGGCAACGCTGGCTGACGACGCGCGAGGCGGCGCTGGCGGCGACCGCGGGCAGCGCCCGTGCGCTGGGCTTTGGCGATCGGATCGGGCGGATCGCCCCTGGCTGGAAGGCCGATCTGGTGATGCTCGACCTCGATCACCCGAATTGGTTGCCGCTCAACGACCCGGTCAACCAGCTCGTCCATGCCGAGGATGGCACCGCGGTCGACAGCGTGATGATCGGCGGCCGGCTCGTCGTGCAAAACCGCAAGCCGGTCGGGGTCGATCTCGCCGCGCTGCGCGAGCGCGCCGAAGCTGCGCGCGAGCGGCTCTACGCCGCCAATGTGGATAACCGCGCGCTTTACGCGGCGCTGGAGCCGGTCGTCGGCAGCTTTTGCCCCGGCCTCGCGCGCATGCCCTACCACGTCCACCGCTACGGCGCGCGAGCGGAATAGCTATTCGGCAACAGCCTTGCTGAGTGTCTCGGATACGGGCTCGCGCTCGACCGGGTAGGCATAGGCGCCGAGCCGGATGATGAGCGCGACCGCGATGACCAGCGCGGCGGCATTGCCGATCAGGAACGGCGTGTAGGACCGGGCGAGATCGTAAACGACTCCACCAAGGAATCGGCCGAGCGTCGCGCCCAATAGGAACATCATGAACAGCCAGCCATAGAGCTGGCCAAAGCTCTTCTGCCCGAAATAGCGGCTGACGAGAAACGCGATCAGGTCGATTTCGGTGCCCTGGCCGAGCCCCATCAGCGCAACGCCGAGCGCTGGAAGCGAGCCGGTCGCGGTGGCGAGGAGCAGGAACCCGGCGATCGGCGCGAGAAAGAACGCGGCGGCGACATAAGGCGCAAAAATCCGATCAACAAGATATCCCGCAAGCAACCGTCCGCACATTGTCGACAGGCCGAACACGCCCAGCGTCGCCGC
>DASYOB010000085.1:0-1966 GCA_036008175.1 Allostellaceae bacterium | reverse complement strand
GTGAACGGGCCGGGATTATCGGCGACGATCGCGCGGACACCCGGCGCAATCTCGCGCACCCGGTCGGGTTCGAGATCGAAGGTCTTATTGAAGGGAATGTCGTCGTTCATGCGGCGCTGCATATCATTTGCGCAGCCAGAGCTCGAATCCGATCGGATCGAGGCTGATTTCCAGCAGGCGCGAACCCGGACCGAGGTGGTCGGCGATACGGCGCGCGGTGCGCTCGAATTCCGCGCTGTCATGGGCGGTCTGCCGCGCGTAACAGGACGCGACGAAACCCTCCATGCCGCGGCCCTTATACGGTTTCACCGGCGTATCCGTCATACGGCGCTCCATCGCTGTCGCCTCCATGTGCGGAGACGGCGGCGCGAACGCAAGCGCGCGGAATGGAGCCAGATATGCGGTTGAGGGTACCCCAAAAATAGTAGAGCCCCGGTGCCGGGAATGCCGGGGCTCTAGCAACCTCAATTCGCCACGGTAAGTGAGACCGAGATCGCCGATCCTTGTTATGCAAGCCGTGGGCCAATTCCGGCAGGGTCGAAACCGCGGCAATTTCGCCCGGATTCACGGGGCTAAACGGCGCGTTGGTCGCGCCGCGAGCGGTGGCTGGCTATTTTGCAGGCAGTGCCGTTAAAACGGCGTGCGGCTGCGGATCGCCGCCGCCAGTGTGCCCTCATCGAGATAATCGAGTTCGCCGCCGACCGGCACGCCATGGGCGAGCCGGGTCACCTTCACGTTGGCCTCGTGCAACAGGTCGGTGACGTAATGGGCGGTGCTCTGGCCGTCGACGGTGGCGGCCAGCGCCAGGATCACTTCCGTCACCGCCGGATCGCTCGCCCGCTTGACCAGCGCGTCGATCGTCAAGTCGTCCGGCCCGATGCCGTCGAGCGGCGACAGCGTGCCGCCGAGCACATGATAGCGCGCGTTGATGGCATGCGCGCGCTCCAGCGCCCACAGGTCGGCGACGTCGGCCACCACGACGATGGCCGAAGCGTCGCGGCGAGGATCGGTGCACACCGTGCAGGGATTTTGCGTGTCGATATTGCCGCAGACGCGGCACACCTCGATCTTCTCCATCGCGGTCTGGAGCGCAGCGGCGAGCGGCGCCATCAGCAATTCGCGCTTCTTGATGAGAAACAAGGCGGCGCGCCGCGCCGAGCGCGGGCCGAGGCCCGGCAGGCGGGCCAAAAGCTGGATCAGGCGTTCGATTTCGGGACCGGCAGAAACGACGGGCATCAGAACAGCTTGAGCCCCGGCGGCAGCGGCAGGCCGCCGGTGAGCGCCTGCATCTTCTCGGCGAGCTGCGTTTCGAGCTTGCGCTTGGCGTCGGCATGCGCGGCGACCAGCAGGTCTTCGACGATTTCCTTCTGGTCGGGCTTGCAGAGCGAATCGTCGATGCGCACGGCGCGCAGGTCGCCTTTGCCGGACATCGTCAGCGTCACCATGCCGCCGCCGGCCGTGCCTTCGATCTCGATGCGGTCGAGCTCGGCCTGCATCGCTTCCATCTTCGATTTCAGCTCGGTGGCCTGCTTCATCAGGCCGAGAAAATCAGGCATCGATAAACCTCGTTTCCCGGGCGCAGCGCAGCACGCAGTAGCGCGCTGCAGACCCGGGATCGTTATGGATGCGGAGCTTGTGACGATCCCGGATCTGCGGTGCACCGTTTCACGCTGCACCGCGTCCGGGAAACGTAAGCCTTATGCCGGGCCGCCACTAGTCTTCGCTCTCTGTTGGGGGAGTCTCTATCTCTTCGCCGCTCGCTGCCGCATCGCCCGCCGGCGGCCGCACGTCGACAATCTCGGCGCCGGGAAAGCGCTGCAGCACGGCCTGCACCAGCGGATCGTCGCGCACCACGTCTTTCAGTTCCGCTTTGCGGGCGTCGGCCTGCGCGCGCAGGCTCGGCTGGCCCGCCTCGGCGGAGACCGCGACCATCCAGCGCCGGCCGGTCCAGGCGCCCAGCTTCTTC
>DASYOB010000084.1:0-70943 GCA_036008175.1 Allostellaceae bacterium | reverse complement strand
CCGCGCGCAGACGCGCCGATGAGGAGGCGAAAAAGCGCTCCGAGGACGAGGAGGCGCGCCGCCGCGAGGAAGAGTCGCGCCGTGAGGTCGCCGAACGCGCCGGCAAGGCGGCCGCGGCAAAGGTTGCCGCGCTCGCCGCCGCCGGCAAGATGGCGCTGCCGGCCGAAGAGGAGGAGGAGCCCGCCAGCGCGCTGCGCCCCGGCCGCCGGCCCGAGCTGAAGCGCCCGGCCACCCCGGTGCGCCGCGACGAACATCGCCGCCGTACCGGCAAGCTGACGGTGACCCGCGCGCTCGACGACGATGCCGGCGAGCGGATGCGCAGCCTCGCCTCGGTCCGCCGCGCCCGCGAGCGCGAGCGCCAGCGGATGCTGCTCAAGGAACAGCCCAAGATCGTGCGCGAGGTCGTCATTCCCGAGACGATCACGATCCAGGAACTGGCGAACCGCATGGCCGAGCGCGCCGCCGATGTCATCAAGTCCTTGATGCGCATGGGCGTCATGGCGACGATCAACCAGGTCATCGATGCCGATACCGCCGAGTTGATCGTGACCGAGTTCGGCCATCGGCTGCGCCGCGTCGCCGAATCCGATGTCGAGATTGGGCTGCGCGGCGAGGCCGACGTGGACGATACCCTTGAAGGGCGCGCGCCGGTCGTCACCATCATGGGCCATGTCGACCACGGCAAGACCTCGCTGCTCGACGCGCTGCGCGAAACCGATGTCGCCGGCGGAGAGGCTGGCGGGATCACCCAGCATATCGGCGCCTATCGCGTCACCCTCAAAAGCGGCAAGCAGATCACCTTTATCGATACGCCGGGCCACCAGGCCTTCACGGCGATGCGCGCCCGCGGCGCCAACATTACCGACATCGTCGTCCTCGTCGTCGCCGCGGATGACGGCATCATGGAGCAGACCGTTGAGGCGATCCGCCATGCGCGGGCGGCCGAGGTGCCGATCATCGTCGCGATCAACAAGATCGATCGCCCCGATGCCAAGCCCGACCGGGTGCGCCAGGAATTGCTGCAGCACGAGATCGTCGTCGAGGAGCTCGGCGGCGAGGTTCTCGATGTCGAGGTCTCGGCGCTGAAGAAGACCAATCTCGACAAGCTCGAGGAAGCCATCCTGCTGCAGGCCGAGTTGCTCGATCTGAAGGCCAACCCGGATCGGCCCGCCGAAGGCGTCGTGATCGAGGCAAAGCTCGAGCGCGGCCGCGGTCCGGTCGCGACGGTGCTGATCCAGCGCGGTACGCTGCGGATCGGCGATATTTTCGTTTCCGGCAGCGAATGGGGCCGGGTGCGCGCGCTGGTCGACGAGCGCGGTCAGAACTCGCGGGAGGCCGGCCCGTCGACGCCAATCGAGGTGCTGGGACTCAACGGGCTGCCGCTCGCCGGCGACGATTTTGTCGTCGTCGAGCAGGAAGGCCGCGCCCGCGAGATTACCGATTTCCGCGCCCGCCGCCGGCGCGATGTCGCGGCCGCTACCGGCGCCCGTGGTACGCTGGAGCAGATGTTCTCGCAGATCGCCGCGGGCGCCGCGAAGGAGCTGCCGGTCGTCGTCAAATCCGATGTTCAGGGCTCGCTCGAAGCGATCGTCGGCTCGCTCGACAAGTTGTCGACAGATGAGGTCTCCGTACGGGTGCTGCACTCGGCGGTCGGCGGCATCAACGAGAGCGACGTGATCCTGGCCAAGGCGACTGGCGCCGTGATCATCGGCTTCAATGTCCGCGCCAACCCGCAGGCGCGCGATCTGGCGCAGCGCGATGGGGTCGAGATCCGCTACTATTCGATCATCTACGACGTGATCGACGATATGCGCAACGCGCTGTCGGGCATGTTGTCGCCGACCTTGCGCGAGCGGTTCCTCGGCAATGCCGCGATCCGCGAGGTGTTCAACATCACCCGGGTCGGCAAGGTCGCCGGCTGCATGGTCACCGAGGGCGTGGTTCGGCGCGGCGCCAAGGTCCGCCTGTTGCGCGACAACGTCGTGATCCACGAAGGCAGCCTGAAGACGCTGAAGCGGTTCAAGGACGAGGTGCGCGAAGTCCGCGAAGGCTATGAATGCGGCATGGCCTTCGAGAATTATCAGGACGTTCAGAGCGGCGACGTGATCGAGTGCTTCGAGGTCGAAGAGATCGCCCGCGCTTTGTAAGCGCGCTGCCAATCGCATCGCTCGGCGCGGCAGAAACGATAGAACGACATGCGCAGGCACCGCTCTCACGATTCGATCCCGGGTGTGATCGCCGGGCCCCGCGCAGCGAGCCAGCGGCAGCTGCGCGTCGGCGAGGAAATCCGCCATATCCTGGCGCAGCTGCTGCGCCCCGGCGAATTACGCGATCCGGCGCTGCGCGACGCAAACATCACCGTGACCGAGGTTCGCCTCAGCCCCGACCTGCGCAACGCCACCGCCTACGTGATGCCGCTCGCCGGCGACAAAGCCGGCGAGATCATGGAGGGGCTTCAGCGCGGCGCGCCGTTTCTGAAGGCGCGGCTCGCGCGCGAGCTCGACCTCCGTCAGGTCCCGAACCTGGCTTTCGCTATCGACAAGACCTTCGACACCGCTGAGCGGATCACGGCGTTGCTCGCCAGCCCAGCGGTCGAGCGGGATCTCCATCCGGATGCGGAGGATCCCGACGATACCGCCTGACGTCTCGATTCACGGGTGGCTCGTCATCGACAAGCCGGCCGGCATCACTTCGAGCCGGGTGGTCGAAAACCTGCGGCGCGCCACCGGGTCGAAGGCCGGGCATGCCGGCACACTCGATCCCCTCGCCACCGGCGTGCTGCCGATCGCCGTCGGGGAGGCCACCAAGACCGTCCAGTTTGTCTCGGCCGGATGCAAGCGCTATCGCTTCCGGATCCGCTGGGGCGAGGCTCGCGACACCGACGATCGCGAGGGGGCGATCATCGGCGAGAGCACGGTGCGGCCCGACGCGGCGGCGATCCGGGCGACTCTCCCACGGTTCACCGGCCGCATCATGCAGCGGCCGCCCGCCTTTTCGGCGCTGAAGGTAGCCGGCCGCCGTGCCTATGCGCTCGCGCGGGCGGGTCGCCCGCCCGAATTGGCGCTGCGCCCCGTCGAGATATCCGAGCTGCATTTGATTGCGGTCGCCCCCGATCATGCCGAGTTCGAGGCGGCCGTCGGCGCGGGCACCTACATTCGCGCGCTCGCCCGTAGCCTTGCCGAAGCGCTCGGCACGCTCGGCCATATCGCCGAACTGCGGCGGCTCGCCGTCGGCCGCTTTGGCGAGGCGCAAGCAATTTCGCTGGATTCGGCGTTGGCGCTTGGGCATAGTCTCGCCGCTTCCGAGCATCTGTTGCCGATCGAGACGGCGCTGGACGACATCCCGGCCCTCGCCTTGACGGCAATGGAAGCCACCCGGCTGTGCCATGGCCAGCGGGTGACGCCGCAGGATGCGGGCGAGCGGGCGCGTCTCGATCGGATCGAAAATGGCACGATCGTCGGCGCGCGGCACGATCGACTCCTTGTCGCACTGGCCCGGATCGATGAAGGCGGGCTTCGGCCGGTGCGCGTGATCAACCGTTGAAGGAAAGAGACCGATGTCGATTACTCCCGAGCGCAAGCAGGCGCTCATCGGCGAATATGCCGTCAAAACAGGCGATACCGGCTCGCCGGAGGTGCAGGTTGCGATCTTGTCTGAGCGCATCCGAAACCTGACCGAGCATCTTGGGACGCATAAGAAGGATTTCCATTCGCGGCGCGGGCTCCTGGTCATGGTCGGCCAGCGCCGCCGCCTGCTCGACTACCTCAAGCGCTCGAACGGGGATCGCTACACGACCCTGATCGGCCGTCTCGGACTGCGACGCTGATCATCGTACCAGCCACCGGCCCGGCCACCGGCGCCCGCCCCGATTGCGGGCGGCGCGAAAATTGCCATATGCGTGCAGACATGATGTCGACGCGAAAGACGGCGCGGCATGGACGCCGTGCGAATGCATGCCTTGACGGCACCGGCCGTCAGGGTTCGAAAGGATGAACGCGAATGTTTCAGGTATATCGTAAGGAGTTGATGTGGGGCGGTCGCCGGCTCGTACTCGAGACCGGCAAGGTTGCCCGCCAGGCCGATGGCGCGGTGCTCGCGACCTACGGCGAGACAACGGTATTGTGCACCGCCGTGGCGGCGAAATCGGCAAAGCCGGGGCAGGATTTCTTTCCACTCACGGTAAATTACCAGGAGAAAACCTTTGCCGCCGGCAAGATTCCCGGTGGCTTCTTCAAGCGCGAGGGCCGGCCTTCGGAAAAGGAGACGTTGACCTCGCGGCTGATCGATCGGCCGATCCGACCGCTGTTCGTGCCCGGTTTTCGCAACGAGACGCAGGTCGTCTGCACGGTCTTGAGCCACGATCTGGAAAACGACCCAGACATCGTGGCGCTGGTCGGCAGCTCGGCGGCGCTGACCATTTCCGGGATCCCGTTCATGGGACCGATCGCCGGCTGCCGGGTCGGTTATGTCGACGGGCAATATGTCGTGAACCCGACCCTTGACCAGCTGCCGAATTCGCAGCTCGATCTAATCGTCGCCGGCACCGGCGAGGGCGTGCTGATGGTCGAATCCGAGGCCAAGGAGCTGTCCGAGGAGATCATGCTCGGCGCCGTGACCTTTGGGCATAAGAGCTTCCAGCCGGTCATCGATGCGATCATCGAGCTGGCCGAGACCTGCGCCAAGGAACCGTGGAACGTCCCCGAGCCGCCCGCCAACAAGGCGGCGATCGAGGCCAGGCTGCGCGAGGCTGTCGGGCCGCAGATCGACGCTGCCTACCGCGAGCGCGGCAAACAGGCGCGCACCGACCGGCTTGAGGCGGCCAAGGCGACGGCGGAGGGTCTGTTCGACGACGAGGGCGAGCGCGCCCTCGCGCTCAAGCTTTTCAAGGACATCGAGAAAGAGATCGTGCGCGGCGCGATCTTGCGCGATGGCACGCGGATCGACGGCCGTGATACCCGCTCGGTGAGGTCGATCGACTGCCAGGTCGGCCTGTTGCCGCGGGCGCATGGTTCGGCGCTGTTTACCCGCGGCGAGACGCAAGCGTTGGCGGTCGCCACCCTCGGCACCGGTCAGGACGAGCAGATCATCGACGCGCTCGAGGGCGAATATCGCGAAAACTTCATGCTGCACTACAATTTCCCGCCCTATTCCACCGGCGAAGCCGGGCGGATGGGCTCGCCCGGCCGGCGCGAGATCGGCCACGGCAAGCTCGCCTGGCGGGCAGTTCGGCCGCTCTTGCCGCCAAAGGACAGCTTTCCCTACACGATCCGCGTCGTGTCCGAGATCACCGAGTCGAACGGGTCGTCCTCGATGGCGACGGTCTGCGGCACCTCTCTGGCGCTGATGGATGCCGGCGTACCGCTGGCACGTCCGGTCGCCGGTATCGCGATGGGGCTGATCAAGGAACCGCAGGCCTTCGCCGTGCTGTCCGACATTCTCGGCGACGAGGACCATCTCGGCGACATGGATTTCAAGGTGGCTGGCACCGAACGCGGCGTCACCGCGCTGCAGATGGACATCAAGATCACCTCGATCACCGAGGAGATCATGCGCATCGCGCTCGACCAGGCGCGCGAGGGGCGTACCCACATTCTGGGCGAGATGAGCAAGGCGCTGACCGCCGCCCGCGGCGAGGTCAGCGAGAACGCGCCGCGCATCACCACGATCACAATCCCGAAGGACAAGATCCGCGAGGTTATCGGCTCGGGCGGCAAGGTCATCCGCGAGATCGTCGAGACTACCGGCGCCAAGATCGACATCGACGATGACGGCACGATAAAGATTGCCGCGGTCCACGCCGACGCCTCCAAGGCGGCGATCGACTGGATCCGCGGTATTGTCGCCGAGCCCGAGCAAGGCGCGATCTACAATGGCAAGGTCGTCAAGGTCGTCGATTTCGGCGCCTTTGTGAACTTTCTCGGCTCGCGCGACGGCCTCGTCCATATCAGCGAGCTGGCACCGCAACGGGTCGCCCGGGTTGCCGATGTCGTGAAAGTCGGTGACACGGTCAAGGTCAAGGTCCTCGGCTTCGACGACCGCGGCAAGGTCAAGCTCAGTATGCGACAGGTCGATCAGCAGACTGGCGAGAACCTCGGCGACGCTCGGCGCCAGCAGGAACAGAGGACTCCGGAACAGGCGGCGCTCTGACTCTGACGGCGACAGCCGCGCAGCATTCGATGGCAAATGCCGTCTGCCCGCCGCTCGGCTGGGTCATTGGGCATCGCGGCGCCGCGATGCGGGCGCCCGAAAACACCTTGGCCGGCCTGCGCCGAGCGAAGGCCCTCGGGTGCAGCGCGGTCGAATTTGATGTGCGCCTGACCGCGGACGGCGCGCTCGTCCTTTGCCACGATCCCAGTCTTGACCGCACCACGACCGGGCGCGGTCGGGTGTCGGCGCAGACGCTCGCCGCGATCCGGGAATGCGATGCCGGGGCTCGCTTCGATCCGGCGTTTGCCGGGGAGCGGGTGCCGACGCTCGACGAGGCGCTGCTTTTGGCGGCGGAACTCGGCCTCACCACAAATATCGAGATCAAGGCAGATCGCGGCCGCGATTACGCCACCGCCGCAGCGGTGGTGGCGGCGCTGCAGCGGCTGCGCGGTCGGGCCGGGGCGGTGCTCGTATCGAGTTTTCTGCCGCGCGCGATGGCGGCGCTCCGGGAACTCGCCCCGGAAATTCCGCGCGGTCTGCTGCTTCGGATGGTGCCCCGAGGCTGGGCCGAGACCGCGTTGCGGCTTGGCTGCGCGGTAATCGGCGCCGATCACCGCCGGCTTCGGCCTGGCCGGGTTGCGGAGATCCGTGACGCGGGTTATCCGCTTCTGGCCTATACCGTCAACGATCCGGCGCGGGCGCGCCTATTGTTCGATTGGGGGGTCAGTTCTGTTTTCTCGGACGCTCCCGATATAATTTTGTGGGGTACCGTCGGCGATCAGTCGGGTCGGCACAGGGGCGCCGTCGAACATTCTGCCGCGGTGCCGGGGCAAGGAGCAATTCGGTGAAGCCGCTCAATCCACTGAGGATTTCCGGCCGCGACGTGCTGCCGCTCGTCGAGGGCGGCAAGGGTATTTCCATATCGAACGGCGAAAGCTCGGGGGCCTGGGCCGCCTCGGGCGGTGTCGGCACGTTTTCCGGGGTCAACGCCGACAGCTACAGCGATGCCGGCGCGCTTATTCCTCAGCTTTATTATGGTCGCACCCGGCGCGAGCGCCACGAGGAGTTGGTCGCCTACGCGATCGCCGGCGGGATCCAGCAGGCGCGCGTCGCCTACGAGCGGTCGAATGGGCATGGCCGCATCCACATGAACGTGCTGTGGGAGATGGCGGCGGCCGAGCGCGTCCTGCATGGCGTGCTCGACGGCGCGCGCGGCCTCATTCATGGCGTTACCTGCGGTGCCGGCATGCCCTACCGCATCGCCGAGATCTGCGGCCGATATGGGGTCCACTATTACCCGATCGTGTCCTCGGCGCGCGCGTTCCGGGCCTTGTGGAAGCGCGCCTACCACAAGTTTCGCGACTGGCTCGGCGGCGTCGTCTACGAGGATCCGTGGCTGGCGGGCGGCCATAATGGCATCACCAACAGCGAGGATCCGGCGCGGCCCGAACCGCCTTACCCGCGGGTTCGCGAGCTGCGCAGCATGATGGCCGAATTCGGGCTCGACGCGACGCCGATCTTTATGGCCGGCGGCATCTGGTACCTGCGCGAATGGGCCGATTGGATCGACAATCCGGAAATCGGTCCTGTCGCCTTTCAGTTCGGAACGCGGCCGCTGCTCACCCAGGAGAGTCCGATCTCCGACGCCTGGAAGAGCAAGCTGCTGACCTTGCAGGAAGGCGACGTCCTGCTCAACCGGTTCAGCCCGACCGGGTTCTATTCCTCGGCCGTACTCAACGACTTCCTAAAGGAGCTGCAGCAGCGTTCGGAGCGGCAGGTTGCCTATTCCGTCGAGTCGGTCGGCGAGCATGCCGCGCCGTTTCATGTCGGGGCACGTGGCCGGCTTGTGTACCTGACCCCGCATGACCGCGAAGCGGCGGAGCGGTGGGTCGCGGAAGGATTTACCGAAGCGCTGCGAACCCCGGATTCGACCCTGATTTTTGTAACGCCCCCGAAGGCGTTCGAGATCCGCACCGATCAGATCAACTGCATGGGTTGCCTCAGCGCCTGCCAGTTCTCCAATTGGGCGCAAAATGAGGCCGCCACCACCGGCAAGAAAACCGACCCGCGCAGTTTCTGCATCCAGAAGACCCTGCAGGCGATTCGACATTCGGACGATGTCGAGTTCCAGCTGATGTTTGCCGGGCACAACGCCTACCGCTTCGCCGCGGACCCGTTTTACGCGAACGGCTATGTTCCGACAGTGAAAGAGTTGGTCGAGCGCCTGCAAACCGGCGATTGATCGCACGCGGTGATGCCGGTACGCTTTATTTTCTGTTGATCGGCTCTTATATCTTGGTCATGGAAGTGTCGTCGCCTTCAGCCGACCTGATATCGCCGAACGTGATCGAGCGTCTGCGCGCGGTGGGATTGCGTCCAACCCGGCAGCGCGTCGCTCTGGCGGGGCTCCTGTTCGGGGCTGCCGACCGGCACGTCACCGCCGAGCAATTGCACGGCGAGGCGACCGCAGCGTCGATCCCGGTGTCGTTGGCCACGGTTTACAACACGCTGCACCAGTTCACTGCGGCCGGCCTGCTGCGTGAGGTCGTAGTTGAACCCGGTCGATCGTATTTCGATACGAACAACGATGACCACCATCACTTTTTCTGCGAATCGACCGGCCTTCTGCAGGACATTCCGGGCGAGATGGTGATGGTCGGTCAGTTGCCGCAGCCGCCGGAAGGGGCTGAGATCCGGCGGGTGGATGTGATCATCCGCATCCGGCGCGACAGCTAAACCGCCGCTTTTCTTCCAGATTAGAATTGTTCTAAACAACGTTGACTCGCCCTCCGACTCTGCCTATACAATAGGAGGTCGGTAAGGGCAGCCCGGTTCGCGGCGGCCGCCCGCCGCGTGCAACATGGAGAGAAGTATGCCAGCTCTGAAAAATTCAAAAACCGAGGAAAATCTGAAGGCCGCCTTTGCCGGCGAAAGCCAGGCCAATCGCCGCTATCTGTATTTCGCTCAGAAGGCGGACGTCGAGGGTTACAACGACGTATCGTCTGTGTTCCGCTCGACCGCCGAGGGCGAGACCGGCCATGCCCACGGCCACCTTGAGTACCTCGAAGAAGTCGGCGATCCGGCGACCGGCAAGCCGATCGGCGGTACCGGAGACAATCTGCGTGCCGCAATCGCGGGCGAGACCCACGAATACACGGATATGTATCCAGGCATGGCGCGCACCGCCCGCGAAGAGGGTTTCGAGGAGATCGCCGATTGGTTCGAGACCCTGGCCAAGGCCGAGAAGTCGCATGCCGGCCGCTTCCAGCGGGCGCTCGACACCTTGGCATAACCCAGGACTAAACGTTCTGACGTGAGGGGGCGCGGAGGGGTGGCCTTCCGCGCCCCTGGCACATTCAAAGGAGGCCGGCAGAACAGGCCGGCACAAGGACCGATGCGCGAAGGCAGCCTGGAAGCCCCCACCCGTCATGTATTGCGCTGGGAAGACCCGGATTTCACCGATCGCAGCAAGACAGAAGCGGAGATGCAACGCATCTTCGACATCTGTCACGGCTGCCGCCGCTGCTTCAATCTGTGCGATTCCTTCCCGCGCCTGTTCGATCTGATCGACAATTCCGAGACAGGCGAGCTCGATGCGGTGCCCGTCGCCGAATACCAGAAGGTCGCGGACGCCTGCACGCTCTGCGACATGTGCTTTATGACGAAGTGCCCGTATGTGCCGCCGCATGAGTTCAATGTCGATTTTCCGCATGTCATGCTGCGCTACCGCGCGGTCGAGTTTAAGGAAGGAAAGGTGAGGCTGGCCCGCCGCGAGCTCGGCAAGACCGATCGCAATGGCGAGCTCGCGCGCTTCGTCGCGCCGCTGGCCAATTGGGGCAGCGACCGCCACAACGGACTGACCCGGCCGGCCCTCGAAAAGCTCGCGGGTGTCGACCGCAACGCCGAATTGCCGAAGCACCACAGCCGCACCTTTGTCGGACGGGCGAAGAGCGCGCCGCCGTCGGTCGACAGGAACGCGCCGGCGGCCGGGCGCAAGGCGGTGCTCTACGCCACCTGCTTCGTCAACTACAACAATCCGAGCATCGGCGAGGCAACCCAGGCGGTGCTGGCCAGGAACGGGGTCGAGACCGAGGTGGTCTATCCGCAATGCTGCCAGATGCCGCAATTGGAAGCGGGCGATCTCGCCAAGGTCGCGGCCGGCGCGCGACAGGTTGCAGCGACGCTCGGCCCTTGGATCGACAAGGGCTACCACATCGTCGCGATGGTGCCGTCCTGCGCCCTGATGCTGAAATTCGAGTGGCCGTTGATAGTGCCGGATGATCCGGCGGTCAAAAAGCTGTCAGAAGCGACGTTCGATGTCGCCGAATACATTGTCGATATCGCCCGCAAGGAGGGGCTGGCGCCGGGTCTTAAGCAGCTCGACGGTCCGGTGACGCTGCATATGGCCTGTCATGCCCGGGCCCAGAACATGGGCCAGAAGGCGGCGGAGATGCTGCGGCTGGTGCCCGAGGCGCAGGTCACGGTGATCGAGCGCTGCTCGGGGCATGGCGGCTCCTGGGGCGTCATGAAGGGCAATTTCGAGACCGCGCTCAAGGTCGGCCGTCCGGTCGCCCGCCAGGCGCTGGGCAATCCCGACGCGTTCCTCGCCTCCGAATGCCCGCTCGCCGGCATGCACATCCGGCAAGGGATGGAAGTGCTGGCCGGAACCGAGTCGTTGCCGGTGCGGGCCTTCCATCCGATCGAGCTTTTCGCCCGAGCCTATGGTCTCGCCGACTACGCCGCGCCAGCCACGAGGAGAGCATGAACGCCACAAAATCGCGGAACCGGCGCCAGCTGACGCGTGCCGACATCCTGCCGCTGGACGAGTACGTCAAGATCCGGCGCGAGCGCCGGCGCGACATCACCGAACTCAAAAAGCACCGCCGCATCGAAGTCGGGCCGTTCGCCACCTTCTATTTCGAGAATTTCGACACGATGTGGCAGCAGGTCCAGGAGATGCTGTACATCGAGAAGGGCGGCGAAGCGCAGATCGCCGATGAGCTGGCCGCTTACAACCCGCTGATCCCGCAGGGCGGCGAATTGGTTGCGACGGTGATGTTCGAGATCGACGACCCGAAGCGACGGGAAACCACTCTGGCGCGGCTCGGCGGGATCGAAAACCACGCTTTCATCGAGGTCCCCGGGCAGCGCGTGCGCGGCGAGGCCGACCCGACCCGCGAAAACACCAGCCCCGAGGGCAAGGCCTCCTCGGTGCAGTTCCTCCGGTTTCCGTTTGCACCGGGGCAGATCGCCGCCTTCAAGAAACCCGGGACTCAGGTCCTCGTCGGCTTCGACCATCCCAATTACGGGCACATGGCGGTGATGCCCGAGCCGGTGCGCTCCGCCCTCGCCGAAGATTTCGACTAAAGAGCCCAGCGAGGGCCGGACGGCGTTCTCCTACACCTTAATCCTTTTCAGCAATTTTTATCTTGACAATCCGGATTTATTGTGTTATACGGAAGCATGCTGCCATTACTCGCAATTGAGTGATGCGCGCTGCGCGGCAAGGCTCGCGAAGCCGCACGAAACAGCGCCCACGTAAACCAGAATTCCCTGATAAATTGCGAAAAATTCCCTGCTCTGAGGGAATTTCGGCCGATTGGCGCGGCCAGCGTGTAGGGCGGGTGGAGTGCAGCGCAACCCGCCCTCTTCAGGGCGGCGGCATCCGATGGCGGGTTGCTCCGGCTTTCGCCGGATTCACCCGCCCTACAAAGACAATCCGGGCGCAGCCTTGCGCCTCAACACGCAAAATGCCGGTGCGCTAGAGCTGCCGTGCAGCATCGGGGGATCGCATTTGGCGGGACAGGCGTCTAGGCTGTTCCTGAACAGCGTTCGCAATCGAGGGAGAGACGCCCATGTCCATCTTCATCATCGGCGGCACCGGGTTTATCGGCCGGCGTCTCATCCCGCTCCTCGCCCAGCGCGGCGAGGAGATCGTCTGCATGGACATCAATCCGCAGACCGCGAATTACGGCGATTTCGGCAAGCAGGTTCGGGTGGTGCGCGGCGATGTCACCCAGTTCGGCGACGTCGTGGCGCAAATGGCGGCTGCGAAGCCCTCGCGCGTCGTCAATCTCGCCTATCTGCTCGGCAGCGAGCACCCGCCGCGCTTCGCCTTCAAGCTCAACATCCTCGGCATGGACAATTGCTTCGAGGCGGCGCGCATTCTCGGCGTCAACCGGGTCGTCTACGCCAGCTCGCTGGCGGTCAGCGGCGAGCAGAAGTTCTACGGCGATCGCGTGGTTACCGAAGAGGATTTCCGGCACGGCCACGTCCAGTACGCGATGCACAAGATCTTCAATGAGTGGCAGGCGCAGGATTACCGCGAAAAGCACGGGCTCGAGATCACCGCGATCCGGCCGGCCAATGTTACCGGCAACGACAAGATCGTCGGTTCGGTCGACCATGTCTTCTGCATCACCAATCCCGCGCGCGGCAAAGCCGTGTCGTTCCCGTACAAGGACGCGATGCGCTGCCCGATCCATGTCGACGACATCGCCGAGGTGTTCGCCCGCGTCGTCATGACCGACAAGCCGAAGCATTGGGTCTACAGCACCGGCGGGACCTCAATCAGCCTCGGCGACCTTGCCGAGATGGTGCGCGGCTTCCTGCCCGACGCGCAAATCAGCTTCGACAAGGAAACCGGCGGCAAGGAGCTGTCCGGCAACTACCTGATCGACAACAGCCGGCTCGTCGAGGAGTTCGGCGTGCAATACCGGCCCTATCGCGAGCGAGTATTGCAGATCATCAACGAGGTGCGGCGCGAGGAGGGCTTGCCGCCAGTCAGCGATCGCTAGAGGCTTCCGGTGCGGCGGTGCGGTTTGCCGCGTCGAGTTGTCCAAATTGCGGAGGGACGCTGCGCGAGGTTGAAAGTAAGGCGCTTGCGATCCAGATTGCCGCGCGGGCCGGGCACCGCTACAACGGTGGTTTACGCGGGCTGGTGAGATTGCCGGTCGGGTTGGAGGCACCGCGACCGACATCGCCGCAAGCAGCGTCGCGTCCCGGCTGTCTGGAACGTCCCGGGCCGCCGCACGTTCCCGGGCAACAATGCCCCCGAGGAGATCCGGTGTGGAGATCGGCGAGTCGCGCGTCGGCAATTACTTGGTTTTGCGGCCCAATGGCCGGCTCGACACGCAGACCACCGCGGTGTTCCAGGCCAAGCTGTTGCAACTCGTCGGCGCCGATACGGCCGACCTGATCGTTGACTTCGCCGGCATCGAATATATTTCCAGCGCCGGGTTGCGCTCGCTGATGGCCGCGGTCAAGGCGAAGCCGAAGGACCGCCGCATCGCCCTGGCGGCGCTAAGCCCGCTGGTGCATGAGATCTACACGATCGCCCGCTTTCAGCATGTGATCCCGGCTTTCGGCTCGATCGAGGAGGTGGTTGCCGCCTGGGATCCGTCGAACCAGCCTGAGGCCGCGGTCGCCAATGCCCCGCCGATCGGGGTCCGCTTCTGGGGCACGCGCGGCTCGCTGCCGGTGGCGCTCAATCACGCTGGTGTTCGGGCGAAGATCCGCGCCGCGCTTCTGGCTGCGCGGGAGCGCGAGCTGTCGACCCCCGAGGCGATCGACGCCTTTCTCGATAACGAGCTGCCGTTTTCGGTGAAGGGCACCTTCGGCGGCAATACCAGCTGCGTCCAGATCGAGACCGGCCGCGACGAGTATCTGTTGTGCGATCTTGGCAGCGGCGTGCGCGAGTTCGGCAACCACGTCCTGGCCCAGCACGGCCCCGGTCACGCGAACAGCTTCAACATCTTTATGTCGCACGTGCATTGGGACCACATCATGGGGTTCCCGTTCTTCGTGCCGGCCTACATTCCGGGCAACCGGCTGCGCATCTACGGCTGCCACAAGATCCTGCGCGAGGCGCTGGAGCGCCAGCACGCGGCGCCCTCGTTTCCGGTCGAATTCGCCACCCTTGGCGCGACGATCGAGTTCATCGAGCTCGAACCCGGCGTCCCCTATGACGTCGCTGGGTTTTCGGTCACCGCGATCAAGCAGTTCCACAGCGGCGATTCCTACGGCTACCGCTTCGCCCGTGACGGCAAGGCGATCGTCTACACCACCGATTGCGAGCACAAGGCGCAGCTGCTCGATGAGACCTACCCCTTCGTCGATTTCTACCGCGACGCCGATGTGCTGATTTTTGACACGATGTACTCGCTCGCCGACGCGATCTCGGTGAAGGAGGATTGGGGGCACTCCAGCAATCTGGTGGCGGTCGAGTTGGCGCAATTGGCGCGAGCGAAGCGGCTCATCATGTTCCATCATGAGCCGGCCTATGACGACGCCAAGATCGAAGGCGTGTTCTCCGATACGGTCCGATTCGAGGAAATCAGCCGCGACGGGCACAAGGTTGAGGTGATCGCGGCCTATGACGGGCTGGAGCTGTCCGTCTGAGACGATGCCTGCGGCGTCATCGCGGCTGGGCCGGTACCGAACCCCTTGATTTCCGTTCTGCCTGCCGCGCGCGTTCCTGGGCGCAGGCCGGCGCTGGCGATCGTCGCCCTTGCCGTCCTGATCCGCATCGTGGACCCGGTGCCTCTGCAGGAACTGCGCCTGCGTGTCTTTGACCTCGAGCAGTCGATCTTTCCGAGACCGACGCTGGGCGAAGCATCTCCGGTTCGGATCGTCGAAATCGACGATGAGAGCATGGCCAAATACGGACAATGGCCTTGGCCGCGAACCCTCGTCGCCAGGCTGATCGACCGGATCGCCGCCGGGCATCCTCGCGCCCTCGGTATCGACATCCTGTTTGCCGCGCCGGACCGGACTTCGCCGCCGCTGGTGGCGAGAGAGCTTCCCGATTTGCCTCCGCCGATTTCGCAGGCCCTCTCGCAGCTGCCGTCGAATGAGAGCCGGCTTGCCGACGCGATCGCCAAAGTCCCGACCGTCCTCGGCTTTGCGCTGACCGACAAGGAGGCCGGCCCGGCCCATTCCGGCGAGGGCGACCCGCTCGCCGGGCTGTCGCGCTACTCCGGCATCGTGGAGAGCCTGCCGGAAATCGCCAAGTCGGCCAAAGCGGGCGGATCGATCACCGCCGAACCGGATGTCGATGGCGTATTTCGCCGGCTTCGGCTCGCCGCGATGCGGCAGGGTAATCTCGTTCCGGGCTTCGCGGTCGCGGTGCTCGACGTAGCCGCCGGAGTGCCGGCAATTCCGCGGTTGCGCCCCACCGCCGAGGGGCTGGATGTCGCTGTCGGGCAAGGCTTCGCGCCGGCGGACAGCAATGGGGCAGCCTGGGTCTATTTCGCGCCACGGACCCCGTCTTACTCCGCCGCGCAATTCTTGGACGAGTCGTTCGATCCCACCGAGCTGAACCGCAAGATCGTGCTGCTGGCGGTGACCAGCGTCGGGACGGGCGACCTGCAGCGAACGCCGCTTGGGATGATGTACGGCATCGAGTTTCATGCGCAATGGATCGATTCGCTACTGTCCGACCACCTGCTGGCGCGCCCGCCGATGGCCGTTTGGATCGAGTTCGCCGCCCTACTGCTCGGCGGATTGGCGATGGTTTGGCCGCTGCGCTACGACAGGCCGTTCCTGGCGGCGGTTCTGTCCGCCGGCGCCGCCGTGGCATTGCTCGGCGGCGAATTGGCGCTGTTTCGGTTCGCGGGATTGCTGGTCGATGGCGTCTATCCCGCCGCCGCGACGCTCGCGAGTTTCGGCGCGATGCTGCAGGGCTCGCTCGGCGCATCGCAGCGGGCGCGGCGGCGGCTCGAAGCCGAGCTGCAGCAGGAACGCGAGCTGCAGGCGCGGCTCGACGGTGAGCTGGCCGCCGCGCGCACCATTCAGATCGGGCTGCTGCCGCATCGAATTCCGGCCTTTCCGGAACGTGGCGACATCGAGATCTATGCCCGGATTGAGCCGGCGCGCTCCATCGGCGGCGATCTCTTCGACTATCTGCTGCTCGATGCGAACCGGCTCTTCTTCATGATCGCGGACGTATCGGGCAAGGGCATCCCGGCTGCGCTGTTCATGGCGATGACCAAGGAGGTCGTGCGCGACGCGTCGGCACGGCACGAAGCGGCGCTCGACCAGGTGTTGGCCGAGGCCAACAACAAGATTGCCGCCGCCAGCACCGATCTCGCTGAGGAGGGCGGTGACATGATGTTTGTCACCGCCTTTGCCGGAATCCTCGACCTTGCCTCGGGCGAGATCGTCTATGCCAGCGCCGGGCACGATTCGCCCTTTATCATCCGCGCTGGCGGGAAGCTGCGGCAGCTTGCGACGGAAGGCGGGCCGCCGCTCGGCGCCGTCGAGGATTTCGTCTTTCCGCTTGATCGCGACTGCCTGGAGCCGGGCGAGGTTCTGCTGCTCTACACCGACGGGGTCACCGAGGCGCAGGACAAGATGGGCGCGCTTTACTCCGCGGGCCGGCTTGCCGCCCTGTTGGAAACCGCGCCGGCCGAGAGTGCCGAGAGCATTGTGTTGAGCGCGTTCGACGATGTCCGCCGCTTTGCCGACGATGCCGAGCAGGCCGACGATATCACCCTGCTCGCGATCCGCCGGATTGCGCCCGGCTGAGGCCGGCTTTCACCGGACGGTGATCTCGACGCGGCGGTTTTGCGGCTCGGGCACCTGGTCGCCGGTAACCACGAGCGGGTCCCGCTCGCCGCGCCCGGCGATTGTGATCGCCTTCGGGTCGACACCGCCCCATACAAGCGTGTCTCGGATCGCTGCGGCGCGTTCGAGCGACAGGCCCGCATTGTATGCCTCGCTGCCGAGCGTATCGGTGTAGCCAACGATCTCGACCTCGTAGGCCGGGCGCTGCTTGATGTTCTCCAGAACCGTTCGGTAGGTAGACCCCGACTCCGGCGTCAACAGCGCGGTATCGAGGAAAAAATAGAGCCGGAAATGCGCCGGCAGCATCGGTCGCGCGGCGATCGCCTGCTTGAAGACCGTCTGAGCCTCGGTCGGGTCGGGCGGGATGGCTGCCGGCTGGCCGCCACGCGTCTCGGCTGACGCGAAGGGCTGATCGAGGACCGTCCTCGTGTTGCCCTCGTTGACGCTGATCTTGCCCGCGCCGGGTCGGCCGTCGGCATTGGGGAGGACAACGTAGAGTTCCTGCCGAGGGCAGCCCGTCAACGTAAAGAGGGCCAGGGCGACCAGGACGCGGCGATGCATCGGCCCGCCCTCAATAAACCTTGACCGCGAAGGTCGTGCCGCTGACCCCGAGAATGGCGGTCGGGGTCCGGATCTTCATCGCGCCGGGGGTGCTGTGGGTGATGTCGCCCGAAACGACGCTCAGCGATCCCTTCTTTACATCGGCCAGCATCTCGCCGTGGGAGTTGCTGGAGTCGAACCGGAATTGGGAAAGTGCCACTTGCGTTTCCGGGCCGGTCGAAAACACCGTGTTGTCGATGAAGGTGACGCCGATCGTGCCGCCGCTTCCGGTCTCGATCGTATCGCTTTCGTAAACCGGGTCGCCGATCTTGGCCGACAGGCGCTCGCCGCCGCGGACGACAAAGGCCTCGCCGGAGACAGTCTTGATTTGCCCGATCCGCGGAGCCTCCGCGAAGGCCGGCGCCGCGGTGGCACAGGTTAGAAGCAACAGCCCCAATAGCGCTATGCGCCCGACGCACCGCATGCCGCCCTCCGGATCGTATCGCCATTATAGCCCAAACCGCGCACATAAACGCCTCAATACGACTAAAAGTTTCATCACCAAATCGCGCGCCGGTTAGGCCAAGGCCGATTCAGCCGCCACAAGGTCTTGGTAATGAACATTCGCGGACAACATGCCGCTCGTCGGCTCGGGATCGTCCGGGCCTTCCTCCTGGTGAGCCTCGGTTAGCGATGGCTCAGGGCCACGCCTTCGGTGGTCACGTAATACTTGGCCAGCAGGTTCGCCTTCTCCGGCGCCGGGAACAAGTCCGGATCCTCGACATAGGCGATGAAGCGCCGGGTGAATTCGACGAAGTGGGCATCGTGGCCCAGGCGCAGCGCATCGGGGATGGCAACGCGATACTCGCCACCATGCCGCTCTAGCCCGATACCCGGGTATTCCCGCTGCAAGGCGGCGATCCGCCGTTCGAGCGCCGCGGCGATCTCCGCTTCGGGCGCGACGTAAAGCTCCGGCCGGTAACCTCCGCCCGCTTCCTGCCGCTGCTCCAGCCGTGCCCGGCTGCCGCGGTACACGGCATTGTGGGTGTCGTCGCCGGCGTCCGTCTGCCATTCCCAGCGCGCTTCCAGGCGCACATGAATGCCGCGGATCCGGTAATCGAGCCGGCCATTGCAGAAATACTCGAGCACATCGCCTCTGACGCAGGGCGCGAGAAAGTCCGGCCAACGCGCCTCGCCGGTCAGCTGCTGGAACTGCGCGAGGCTTACCGAGGTCGGCCATCGGCTCGCCGCATCGAGGCGGATGTCGCGCCGATAATCGAGCGCTTCGCCGGGGAACAGCGTCTCGTGCGCGCGGTCGGCGAGATGCGTGCCGGTGTCGGCCAGCGCCTCGCCCTGCTCGGTGATGTCGAAATACCAGGGCGGCCGCGGGTTGGGCACCCCGGCCACGGTTTTCAGAAGCTGATGCACGTTCCGCAGCGACACCCCGGGCTCGTCCCAACTCCCCGGCACCGGCTCGCCGAAGATTTCAGCATCGGCGCGCAAGGCATGAATGAGGCGGGCGATTATGTCATGTCGACCGGTCATCAGATCGGCGACGACCAGCCGCTTTGCCGTGGCGGCATCGAGCACCTCTTCGAATCGAGCCAGGTCCTCGCGGCGAATGATGACCGGCTTGTCGGCGATCACATGCAGTCCCGCCTCGACCGCGGCGGCGATCCGCTCGATCTTGCCGCGGTTGCGTCCGGAGAGGATCGCGATGCCGCCCGCCGACTCGCACCGCATCCGGTCGAGGAAATCCGGTGCGGCGTGCACGTCCAGCCGCCAATGCGTCGGCCTCTCGGACCGCGCGTTGAAGCGGGCGATCCGGTCTATGTAATCGACCAGATCCGGCCCCAGCGGCGCATGGACATGCACGTCGGGCAAGAGCTGCGGATACATCTCCTTCTGCACCAGCGCGGCATGGAAATGGCCGGGATCGACGATGACGAGGCGGAGGTCTGACATGGGCCGAGAGCCGGGCGCTGATTATCGTATCGACAAGCTATACGCGTCGCGGTCCGGCGTTGCTATGATCCGCACCGAAGCCGCCGCCCGCATCGCGAGGATGCCATGCCCGATTTCACGGTCACCCCACTGACCCCCTCGATCGGCGCCGAGATCTCCGACATCGATCTCGCCGCGCCACTGGACGGCGCGGCCCGCGAGCGCCTGAACCGGGCTCTGGCCGAGCACCTCGCGCTGGTCTTTCACGACCAGTCCCTCTCTCCTGATCAATATTTGCTGGCTGCAGAGGCCTTCGGGCCGCCGATGCGGCAGCATTACTCGCAGCACAACATGCCAGAATATCCGGATATTGGCCTCGTCTGGCACCGCAACGGCCAGCGCCCAGCGGAACGTTGGCACACCGATCATACCAACCGTGAACGGCCGCCGGCGGCGACGATGCTCTATGGCGTGGAGATCCCGTCGGCCGGCGGCGCAACCAGCGTCGCCAGCATGCGCGCCGCCTTTGCCGTTCTGCCGGAAGCAGAGCAGCGGCGTCTGGAGGGGCTGCGCACGGTCAACAGCCTCGACGGCGGCAAGACCGACACCCGCCCCGAGGATTGGGAAAAGTACAGTCCGCCGATCGTACACCCGATGGTCCGCACGCATCCGGTGCATGGCTCGAAGGCGGTCTATTTCCATATTACCAAGACGCTCAACATCGAGGGTATGAGCCCAGAGGAAAGCCGGGCCTATCTGAGCGGGCTTCTCGAACGGATGATCCGGCCCGAGATCGTTTACCAGCACCGCTGGCGCAGAGGCGACGTGCTGGTCATCGACAATCGCGCGACGATGCACCGCGCGCATGGCGATTACGACCGCAACGAAAGCCGCGTCCTGTGGCGCATCATCGTCGAGGGCGACCGCCCGCGGCTGAACTAAGCCGCATTGGCGAGCCTGCCGTTCTGGCTGTTTTCGTTTCGGCACGGGGTCGCCATGGTGCCTCAGATGCGCGAGGTTCTAAGGGTCTGAGACACGTATCGCGTGCAGGGGTGGGCTTGACCCGTCGCTAAGGATGCTGGAGAAATCCGCTTTCGGTGATTCCTGTCGCGTTGCTTTGCCGTCGCCAAACGCCAGTAGTCGAGTGCATGGGAGAGATTTTTCGCCACGAACCGCCCGCGCAGGAGCTAGAATTCACCGGTGAAAGGTGGACATCGGCTGCCCATGGCCAAATCGAAATTGAGCACCTTCACCGGTATTTCCTTGCGCGTGACTTGTGTCATGGCAAAGATGTTCTCGATATTGCCTGTGGCGAAGGATACGGAACGGCATTGCTGGCGCAAGTCGCGCGCCGGGTGACCGGGATCGACATCGATCGTCCAACCCTGGCCCATGCGGCGGCCCAATATGTCCGGCCAAACCTGCGGTATGTTGCCGGCGACGCGCGCGCGATCCCGGTGGCGACGGCTTCGGTCGACACCGTTGTCTCGTTCGAGACGCTCGAGCATTTTGCCGAGCAGGACGCATTTCTGCTTGAGGTGCACCGCGTCTTGCGAACCGGCGGTCTGCTGGTGATCTCCACGCCGGATTGCGATGTCTATTCGCCGGTAGGCGCGGGGGCCAACGCCTATCACCTGCGTGAGCTCTCACGCGAGGAATTCGTTGCAGTTCTTTCGCGCCGTTTTCGCCATGTTGCTGTTTCCGCGCAGCGTGCGCTGGTCGGATCGGCGATCATCCCACGCTACCCGGAGCCGGCGCTCGCCACTGCGGTTACATTCGAACGACGCGACGATCGCCACTTGGAGCGGAGTGATGGACTGCCGCGCGCGGTCTACCTGCTCGCCTGCGCGTCGGACCATCCTATCGCCGCGCCGGTCGGCCCGAGTCTTTATATTCACAGCCCGGAAGCAGATAGCGTCGAGGCGTCTGCTGAAATCGCGCGCCTAGCCGACCAGTTGGCCGATCTCGCGCGGGCTCGCGATGCTGCGCAGGCCATGGCCGAGGCGGCGCGGCAGGCGACGGCAGGCGTGGAAAGCGAGATCGCGCGCCTCCGCGATGCGCTGTCCCTTGCCGAAGAAGACATGTGGCAGCGCGCCGGCGCGGCGGAGACGATGCGGGCCGAGATCGCCACGCTGAATGGAGCGCTCTCGGAGGCCGAGCGACGGCTGCGGGAGGATGCGGAGGAGGCGGCGCGAATACGTGCCGAGATTGGCGGGATGCGCCTCATGCTCGAGGGGGCGATGCGGGCGGCGGAAGACGCCGCGACGATGCAAGCGGAAATCGCATCTCTCCAAAGCGCGCTGGCGACGGCACGGCAGGTCGGGCGCGCGGCGCTCGAGGCCCTCGCGAGGGGTCACGCCGTTCTAGCGCCGGTTCCAGATCCGGCTGGATGGCGGCAGTTGTTGCGGCGGATGTTCGCTTGGAGCCGGCGCCGCTCTGCGAGCAAGGCGAACCCGCCTGCGCAATCGTCGCCCGCCCAGCTCGGCGAGGCCCTGCCGGCGCGCGCGCCGCGCTGATCGCAGTGTGACCTATCGGCGTATCGCCATGCTCCAGCCTTCCGCCTTGCGACGAACGCTGATGACGATTACCCGCGCCGATCGTGCCCGCGATGCCGGGCGGTGGACGACGGCTGCCCGTCTTTATAGAAAAGCGCTCAACCGATCCCCGGACAATCCGCCAATCTGGGTGCAGTACGGCCATGCGCTAAAAGAGGCGGGCCGATGTTCGGAAGCTGAAGCAACCTATCGCACTGCGATCTCGTACGATCCGGATAGCGCCGACGCCCACCTCCAGCTCGGCCATGTCCTGAAGATCCAGGGTAAGAGGAGCGAAGCGGAAGTCTCCTACCTTATCGCCGCCGTGCTCGACCATTCTTCGCCCGAGCCGATACGCGAGCTTGGCGGGTTTGGCTGGTCGGCAGCGGTCTTGTCGGAGCTCAAGCAACTGGCGGGCGTCAACCCGGCGGGAAGCTGCACGCCGGGTGAGCCGAGCCGAGCGTCGTCGGCGACGGAAGGCGAGATCGATCGGCTGTGCGAAGTGCTGTCCGAGGCCGAGCGGAAGTCCCGCAGATTGGCAACGGCGGCGGCGGGAATGCAAAGCGAGATCGCCGCGCTCCGTGGCGCGCTCTCCCGCACGCTTCATGACGACAGCGCGTTATCGGCCGGCACCCAAGAATGACGTGGTTTGGCCGCAGCGGCCCGAAACCGAGCGTCATCAGCCGGGCCGATCGGGCGCGCGAGACGGGTGACTGGGCCGCGGCAGCGCGGCTCTACCGCACCGCTCTCGACCGTAATCCCCGCAATCAGCCGATCTGGGTGCAATATGGCCATGCGCTCAAAGAATCGGGCGATGCGCTGCGGGCGGAAAGCGCGTACCGGGTAGCGATCGCCTGCGACCCCCACTGCGCCGACGCGCACCTGCAACTTGGCCATGTGCTGAAAATTCAGGGCCGCGCGAAGGAGGCCGAGGCGGCCTACCTGCGCGCCTTCACCATAGACAGCGCCGTCTCAGACCCGCTGCGCGACCTGCTCACGCTCGGCTGGTCGGAGCAGGACATCCGCGAGCTTCGGCGGCAGGCCGAAGCGGAACCGTCGACCGCACCGCCCGCTGACCCCGATTCCAGCAAAGCGCGCGGGCGTCTCTTCGATCTCCTGAGGGACGAGGTCGGCGAGGATGCTGCGCGCCGGATTTCAGGCTATTTCGAGATCATCGAAGCCGTAGGCAGATCCCGGCAATCGGGCGAACCGAGCCGTCAACGGCTGCTCGGTTCGCTCGTGCGGCAGCTGCGCGTGCTCTCGGAGACGGCAAACACGCCGCGGCCGGTTGAGGCCTCGGTCATCATCCCGGGTTTCAATCATGTCGAGTATACGATTGCAGCGGTCATCTCACTGCTCGAGCACAATTCAAACACTCGTTATGAGATCGTCATCGGCAACGATAACTCGTCCGACGAAACCGAAGCGGTGTTTTCCGACCTGGGCGGCGTTGTACGCTGTATTACCCACGCGGAGAACCAAGGCTTCATCCGCAATTGCAATCTTTGCGCACAGCACGCGGCCGGCAATTATCTGGTGCTGCTTAATAACGATACGATCGTTGTCGACAACTGGCTCGACGAGATCCTCGCGCCCTTCGAACGCTTTACCGGCGTCGGCCTTGTCGGCTCGAAGCTGCTGAATGCCGACGGCACGCTGCAAGAGGCGGGCGGTATCATCTGGCGCGATGGGACCGGCTGGAATTTCGGCCGTGGTCAGGATCCGACCTTGCCGGAATTCAGCTACCTCAAAGAAGTCGATTATGCCTCGGGCGCTGCCATCGCCTTGCCGAGAAGAGTGTGGGATGCCGTTGGTGGGTTCGACGAGCGTTACACCCCGGCCTATTTTGACGACTCCGATCTGGCGTTCGCGTTGCGGGCGCGCGGCCTGCGTGTGCTGTATTCCCCCGGCGCACAGGTGATCCATCACGAGGGGATTTCGAACGGCACCGATATCGAGACCGGCATCAAGGCTTATCAGGCCGAGAACCGGCGGAAATTCGTCGAAAAATGGGGCGCCGTGCTGCGGTCGCAGCACGCCGCCGACGGACACGCCGCATTTATCGCGCGGGATCGCAGCCGGTGGCGCAAGCACATCCTGGTGATCGACCACTACGTCCCGCAATTCGATCGGGACGCGGGCTCTCGAACGATCTTCGCCTATTTGAAAATGTTCGTCGATGCCGGGCTGCAGGTGGCGTTCTGGCCGGACAATCTACAGCGCGACCGCACGTACGCCAAGACATTGCAGGATCTCGGCATCGAAGTGTTGTACGGACAACAGCTGAGCGGCCGATTTTCCGAGTGGATTGACGAAAACGGCGGCTATCTGGATTACGTCTTATTCAGCCGTGCGCATATCGCGCTTAACTATATCAATGAAGTCGCAGAGCGAACGCGAGCCCGAAGGCTTTATTACGGGCATGATCTACATGCCGTGCGCCTGGAGCGGGAATACGCGACGACTGCGCGACAGCAGCTCCTGAGCGAGATCGAATTTTGGCGGCGAGCCGAGCTCGATACATGGGAGCAAGCCGATGTCGTGTACTACCCGGCGGCGGAGGAGGTGGACGCCGTGCGACGCGAGCTGCCGGGCAAAGCGGCGCGGGTGCTGACCCCCTATGTCTATTCCGAGCGCGAGATTGCGGCAACGCGAGCGCGGGTCGGGCGCAGCCGCACCGGTCCTCCCTCGATCCTGTTCGTCGGCGGCTTTCGCCACCGTCCCAACATCGAGGCGGCGACCTGGCTGGTCCATGACATCCTGCCCCGCCTCAAGAGGCTGGTTCCGGGCATTGCGACCGTCATCGCCGGCGCGTTTCCGCCGCCAGCGGTGAGAGGCCTGGTCGCCGAGGATATCCTCGTCACCGAATATGTTTCCGACCCGGTGCTGGAGTGGCTCTATCGATCGGCTGCGGTCGCTGTCGCTCCGCTCCAGTTCGGTGCCGGCGTCAAGGGGAAGGTCGTCGAGGCGATGCGGTTTGGCGTGCCGATGGTGACCACGATCGCGGGAATTCAAGGGCTGGCTGGTGCCAAGGGGGTTGTCGAGATCGCCAACACAGCGGAAGAGTTTGCCGAGGCCACCGCCAGGCTCATCAGGGATCCAGGACTTGCCCGGCAGCGCGCGCTCCAGGGCCTCGATTTTGTCGAACGTGAGTTTGGCTATGCAGCCGCGGCCCGCCGGATCGCAATCGACATTCCCGAGCTAGCTGTTCTCGCCGACGGCCCGGGCTTTTTGCGCCGATAGGCGGCCTTTATGAAGCTCGTTCAATGACGGACTATTCGAGCCGCGCGGAAGCTCAGATCAGACAATACGAGTCGCCGCAAGACATCCATGACCTGCCGGCCATTTTTCACTTGTGGTCAAACAGCTATTTGACTTTGCGGCTGCGTTCGGTGTTCGGCGTCAGCGGCACCACCGAATTCTATGTAAATTTTCTGGTTGAGAGCTTTAGCAGGACCGGGATCAACCGGGTGCTCAGCATCGGCGCGGGTGACGCCAGCATCGAGATCGGGATCGCCAACGCGCTGCGCGCTCGCGGTCTGACGGAGTTCCACATCGATTGCCTGGAACTCTCGCCGGTCCTGGTCGAGCGCGCCGCCGACGCGATACGACAGAACGCGTTGCGCCAAGAGGTGTTGGCGACCGTCTGCGACATCAATCTATGGCAGCCGGATGCAACCTATGGGGCGGTGATGGCGCACCACTCGCTGCACCACATCGCCAATCTTGAGCACGTCTTCGCCGCGATCGACACCGCTCTTGCCGCCGACGGATATTTCGTCACTCAGGACATGATCGGCCGCAACGGCCACATGCGGTGGCAGGAGACACTCGCCGTCGTCAATCACATCTGGAAACAATTGCCGATAGGCTTCAAATACAACCGTCAGCTTCACCGGTTGGAGCAGGAATACGATAACTGGGATTGTTCGACCGAAGGGTTTGAGGGCATACGCGCCCAGGACATTCTTCCCCTCTGTATCGAGCATTTCGAATTCCGCCGATTTTTCGGCTGGGGCGGCCTGGTCGAGGTCTTCCTCGATCGCGGGTTCGGCCCGAATTTCGATGCGGCCGACCCGTTCGACCAAGAGATCGTGCGCCGGACGCAGGCGCTGGAGGATCAGTTGATCGACGGCGGCTGGACCAAGCCGACCATGATGGCCGCGGTGATAGCGAAGCGCGCGTCGGAACCGCCGATTGTATTTCGCACGCGCACGCCGGAATTCTGTCGGCGACCGCCCGACCGCGCCGCGCCATCGCTCCCGGCATTGGATTGGCAGCTGCCGGATCGCTCCACCGAGCGCCGCGCGCGCTATTTTCGTCCGCTGACAGACGGCACGGTAATCGATTTCGGCAGGCCGACTTCGATCGCGGCGACAAGGATGACGGGCTGGTATCCGCCGGAGCCGGAGGTCGGCGGTTGCTGGAGCGCAGCAAGCAGCGCGACTGTTTTGCTGAGCCTGAGGGGCCGGTCGCCGGGGCCGCTCGCGCTCAGCTTCGAGGTATCGCCCTATATCGCGCCGAGCGAGGCACAGCAGGTCGATGTCGTCGTCAATGGGTCCGCTGCCGTCGAATGGACATTCAATGGCGGAATGGACGCCGTCTTGACGAGGGACATTGCGATCCCCGAGCAGGACGGCAAGGGCGACGATTTGCTGATCGAATTTCGTATCCACCGGCCGCGCATCGCCGCCGAAGACGGCGGTCCGGATCTGCGCTCGCTCGGTCTCCTGCTGCGGCGGCTGACTGTGACTATCGCGCGCCACAAGAGGCTGGAGCGGGTGGCTGATCCGGGACGTGCGGATTTCACTTTTCAACGCACCGGGTCGCTAACCGACCCGAGGGAACTGTGATATACACCTCGTCGAGCACTGAGGAGGGGCGCATGCTGGCCTCAGAGGTGACCGGCGATCTTCCGGAGATTATCGGAAACGAAGAAGGTCTTTATGAAGGAGACTTGATCTCATATTTGCAGATACTGTTCTTCCGGTCGACCAATCTGCATAACCCCTATCATAATTTCCGGCATATGCTGCATGTGCTGTGGCTGTGCCACAAGGCGTGCCGGTACTACCAAAAGAAGCTCACGCCACGTCAAATGCGCAGCTTGCTTGTTGCTGCGCTATTCCACGATTTTGATCATCCCGGTCATCCTCATCCACGCGAGAACGATCCGGATCGGGTAAACATCAAAATCGCCATTGTCGGCTTGCGGCGTCACATTATGCCTGGCGATCGCGAGTATCTCCCTGAGATCGAGGCGCTAATCGAAGCAACTCACTTTCCCTACAAAATCGGCAGCGACAAGCTCGATCTGCTCGGAAAAATCCTCCGTGACGCTGACCTCGCGCAAGTGCTCAGTCCGGTTTGGATTCAACAGGTCGTCATCGGCCTGGCGCAGGAATGGGAAGTGACACCGCTTGAGGTATTGAGAGCGCAACGGTCGTTTCTCGGCCGCCTTTCGTTCAACACGCAGTGGGCGCGGGAGTGGTTTCCCCAGGAACTCGTCGCGGCAAAAATCGCAGAAGCTGAAAAACTGCTGCGGCTGCTTCAGGCGGAGCCAGCCATCGTGGCTGAGGATCACGCCGCCGCAGAAGTTTCTGGCCAGGCGCCACTGGGCAAAACCCGTAACGGCTAGAATAGCTCCGGGCAATCATACCGGAGCGCTTAGCAGCACGAGGAAAGACCCTCCAAAAACGGGTGCGAACGACTTCGCTTGTGCGGCTCACGCCGAAAATAAACTCGATTTCACGATCGGACAAAGCCCGCGTTATCACGTCAGCGCTATGTAGCCTACTGAGCGGGGCAATCGTGGCCCTTTGCAATCACCAGCTCGATATAGCGATGATACCGCGAAAACTTCTGTTCCTAAGCATAGGAATTCTCATCGTAACGACATTTGCCGCTAACGCTCAATCTCAATATCAAATGTATCCTAGTAATCAAACACAACCCTACAACCAGGCGCAACTTTACAACCCAGTCCAATCTTATAATCAAGCGCTGCCTTACCGTCGGGCTCCGCAGACAACGCCCTCCTGGAATTACGATCCATATACGAATGGCGTGGTGCCGGCGCCGAATGCTGGGAACGGTCCCTGAGAGACATTGGTATGCGCTTTCGACCGTCGAAGAGCCCGCCGGCGACAAAATCCATCAACTAGAGCGCGTTTGGTGCTCTCGCGGGCGGCTGGCGCTGCCGGCTGGCAGCGCTGACCCGCGGCGCGGAACCTTCAGCCTGCGGCTCAGGCCCTCCTCACGGCAAGGCCGACAGCACGCTGGCGACGCGAAAGAAGCGCCGCTAGGTGTCGGCGCAAGCTAAGCGGCTGGAGCGGGTGAAGGGAATCGAACCCTCGTCGTAAGCTTGGGAAGCTTCTGCTCTGCCATTGAGCTACACCCGCGCTCGCAGCCGAATGATATGCGAACGCCCCGGCGATGCAAGAGAGAGCCGGAACGGCCGGGCGGCGCCGAGATCCACAACGGCGCGAGGATTGCAGCACCCCGTCCCCGGAAAACACGCGGTCTCGCCAGGCGATAGTCGAACGATGCAAGATAGGGAGGATGGCCTTGGGGGAAGAGGGCTTGCATGACTGATGTTCGTCCCATGGAAGCCGGCTCTGCGGCGATGCCGCAACCGCTCGAGCGCAACACTCGCCACCCCTCCACCTTCGCGCCGGCCACCTTTATCCTGCTGATCGTCCTCTGCGTCTTCGGCGCGGTGATCGGGGTGCAGCTGATCCTGCAGCTCGGCATTACCCCGAACACCTCGATCATCGGTGCGCTGGTGGCGATGCTGCTGGCGCGCGTGCCGGGCGCGATCTTTGCGCGCTACCGGTCGATCCATGTGCAGAACCTGGCGCAGAGCGCGATCTCCGCGGCGACCTTTGGCGCGGCCAATAGCCTCCTGTTGCCGATCGGCGTGCCGTTTCTGCTCGGCCGGCCGGATCTGATCCTGCCGATGCTGATCGGCGCGGCGCTGTCGATGCTGCTCGATGCGTACATGCTCTACCGCATGTTCGACACGCGCGTGTTCCCGGCTGCCGGTACCTGGCCGCCCGGCATCGCCGCCGCCGAGGCGATCCGCGCCGGAGACGCCGGCGGGAGGCGCGCGGCCCTGCTCGGCGTCGGCCTTCTCGTCGGCATCGCCGGCAGCTGGCTCAAGATCCCGATGTCGGCGTTCGGCGTCGCGTTCATCGGCAATGTCTGGGCACTGACATGTTCGGCATCGGTCTGCTGATCCGCGGCTACGCGCTGCCGGTCGCCGGGATAGATGTCGCCAAGCTCTATGTCCCACACGGCGCGATGGTCGGCGCCGGCCTGGTTGCGCTGATGCAGGTTGGGCTCCTGATCGCTCGGCGCGGCGGCGCGCCTGAGATCGCCGGCGCCACCGACGACACGGCGATGCGGCGCGCGCTCGGCCTTGGCGGCATTGGCTATGTCGCGATCGCGATCCTGATCGCGGTCATGGGCGGGCTGGTGACCGAGTTGTCGCCGGGCATGCTCGTCGCCTTTGTCGCCTACGCTGCCTTCGCCGCTTTCGTGCACGAACTGATCGTCGGCATCTCGGCGATGCACGCCGGCTGGTTTCCGGCCTTCGCGGTGGCGCTGATCACGCTGATCATCGGCATCCTGATCGGCTTCCCGCCGGTCGCGCTCGGGCTCCTCGTCGGCTTCAGCGCCTCGACCGGCCCGGCCTTTGCCGATATGGGGTACGATCTGCGCGCCGGGTTTCTGTTGCGCGGGCAGGGCGCCGATCCGGCCTTCGAGCTGGATGGCCGCCGGCAGCAGCTCTATGCGGCGATGCTCGCCTTTCTGATCGCGATCCCGACAGTATGGCTCGCCCACCCCGGCTATTTTGCGCAAGGCCTGGTGCCGCCGGTCGACAAGGTCTATGCCGCGACAATTCAGGCCGGCGCCACAGCCGATGTGGCATGGGCTCTGGTGATCTGGGCGATCCCGGCGGCGATTATCCAGTTCTTGGGCGGGCCATCGCGCCAGCTCGGCATCCTGCTCGCGACGGGGTTGTTGATCCCGAACCCGATGGCCGGCTGGGCGGTCCTGGTCGGCATCGCGATCCGCACCCTGGTCCTGCGGTTCAAGGGCCCCGAGGCGACCGGCTCGATGGAGGTATTGGCTGCCGGCTTTATCGGCGGCGATGCGCTGTACGGTTTCTTCGACTCGGTCGTAAAGACGGTGCCGAAGGGGAAATAGGAGGGCTTGGCGATGCGCGAGAGGGTGCTCGGGACCTTGACGATCGGCCAGGCGCCGCGTGCCGATGTGGTGCCGATCATCGACCGGCATGTACCGCCCGAGGTGCACCGCATCCATCGCGGCGTCCTCGACGGGCTTTCGCATGGCGAGATCGAGGCGCGCTATATGGCCGGTTCGGGCGAGGCGGCGCTGGTTACCCGGCTGCAGGACGGCCGCGTTGTCGAGCTGTCGCGCCGGCGCATGCGCGAGGGCGTAGAGGACGCGCTCGCCGCGCTCGAAGCCGAGGGTTGCGACGTCATACTGCTGCTCTGCACCGGCACCTTCGACGGCCTCGAATGCAAGAAGGCCTGGCTCGTCGAGCCCGATCACGTCATCCCCGGCATGGTCGCCGGCATCGTCGAGCGGCGCCAGCTCGGCATCATCGTGCCGATCGCTTCGCAGATCGGCTCGGAAAGCGGCAAGTGGCGCTCGTTGCCGCGCCCGCCGATCTTCGCCTCCGCCAGCCCCTACAGCGGCGACACCGAAGCAGCGCTGCTTCGCGCCGGAGCGGAGCTGAAGGCGAGCGGCGCCGAGGCGATCCTGCTCGACTGCATCGGTTTCACCGAACGGCACCGCGCCGCGCTGCTGCCGCTCGAGATGCCGGTCATCCTGTCCAACGCCGTGGCCGCCAAGGCCGTCGCCGAACTCCTCGGGGGTTAGCAACGTGTTTTTTGTGCGCCGGCCACCCCCAAAATCGTCATCCCCGGGCTTGACCCGGGGATCCAGGTCTTTCCGGTTCACGTGGATGGCCGGGTCAAGCCCGGCCATGACGGATTGAGAGGGTCGATCCATGAGAAGCATCGATCCTACTTCGGAAGCAGACGATATCGGCGCCTTCGTGCCGGGCCAGCGGTTTCGCATCGAGGGCCGGGCCGGCGGGCCGCTTTCGGGGCTGACCTTTGCCGCCAAGGATCTGTTCGACGTCGCCGGCCATCCGACCGGCGGCGGCAACCATGATTGGGCGAAGACCCACCCGGTCCCCACCCGCCATGCCTGGGCGGTGCAGACGCTGCTCGACGCCGGCGCCTCACTGATCGGCAAGACCATCACCGATGAGATTTCGCTCGGCATTCTCGGCGAGAATCCGTTCGACGGCACCCCGGTCAACCCGTGCGCGCCCGGCCGGGTGCCGGGCGGCTCGTCCTCGGGATCGGCCGCGGCGGTCGCGGCCGGGATTTGCGATACCGCACTCGGCACCGATACTGGCGGCTCGGTGCGGGTGCCGGCGAGCTTTTGCGGCCTTTACGGCATCCGACCGACGCATCGTCGGCTCGACCTCTCCGGCATGATGAGCCAGGCGCCGACCTCGGACACGACCGGCTGGTTCGCCCGCGATGCCGAGACCTTCGCCCGCGTCTCGGCGGTGATGCTCGGCGAGGCGATCCCCGACGAGCTGCCGAACCGGCTCATCGTCGCCATCGACGCTTTCGCTTTTGCCGACCCGGAGACCGCGGCCGCGCTGGAGCCGCTGGTCGCCCGGCTCGGCGCGCTGCTCGGCGAGATCCGCCAGGAGGCGATGGCGCCGCCCGGGCTTGCCGCCTGGGCGCGGGCGCAGCGCACGATCCAGCCCTATGAGGCATGGCAGACCTTTCAGGAATGGATCGATCGCGCCAACCCGCGCTTTGCCTTCCAAGTCGCACGCAATCTGGTGCTCGGCGGGATGATGCCGGCCAGCGAGCGTGCTTGGGCGGGTCTGGTGCGCGAGGAGGCGCGTGGGCGGATGCGTCAGCTGCTGTCGCCGGGCACGATCCTCTGCCTGCCGACGACCCCGTTTCCAGCGCCGCTGCGCGCCCAGCCCCTGTCGGGGCTCGACCCGTTGCGCGATCGCATCACCGTGTTGTGCGCGCATGGCGGGCTGACCGGGGTGCCGCAAGTCACCATCCCCGGCGCTACCGTCGAGGGGCTTCCGGTCGGTCTGTCGGTCCTTGGCGCGCGCGGCAGCGACGCGACCCTCATCGCGGTCGCTCGTGCCATGGCCGAGGGCTGAGGGCGCAGGCGCTCCAAACCGTCGCGCGATTTTACTGCGAGTCGCGCGGCATCGGCATTTAAGATCGCCAACAATTGGCACAGCGTTTGCCCGACCGTGCCGAAAAAGGGGGAAACATGGTCGCCGTCACCGAAGCCGCCGGCGGTCCCGCCGTTGTCAGCATGCGTCACAATATCGGCGCGGCGCTCGTCGGCAATCTGCTGGAGTGGTACGATTTCGCCGTCTACGGGTTCATGGCGGCGATGATCGGCAAGGCCTTCTTTCCGGCCACCGATCCGCTCAATTCCCTGTTGCTGTCCTTCGCCGTGTTCGGCGTCGGCTTTCTCGGGCGGCCGCTCGGCAGCGTCGCGATCGGCTGGCTCGATGACGTCAAAGGCCGCAAGCCGGCGCTCGTCATCACGATCTTGACGATGGCGGTCGGCACCGTCTTGATCGGCATCGTCCCGAGTTACGCCGCGATCGGCGTGGCGGCGCCGATCCTCGTCGTCACCGCGCGGCTGCTGCAGGGGTTTTCGACTGGCGGCGAAGCCGGCAACTCGATGGCCTTCATGGTCGAGTGGGCGCCGGGCGGCCGACGCGGCTTCTACGGCGGATTGCAGCAATGCAGCTCGGCGATGGGCTTTCTGCTCGGTTCCGGCATCGCCGCGGCAACAGCCAGCCTGCTCGCCGCCGACACGATGGAAAGCTGGGGCTGGCGGATCCCGTTCCTGATCGGCGGCATCATCGGGCCGGTCGGCGCCTATCTGCGCCGTTACAGCGAGGAAACTCCGTCCTTCCGCAAGGTCAAGGAGGCGGCTCCCGAGCGCACCGACGCCGCCACCGCCTTTTGGCTGACCGCGCGCGGCTTTGGCTTCACCGTACTGTGGACCGTCGTTTACTACATCTTCCTCGTCTTCATGCCGAGCTTCACCAAGGCCGCCGGAAAGCTCAGTGCGAGCGAGGCCTTGTGGTCGAACACGTTGGGCCTGCTCGCGCTGGTGATCGTCGCGCCGTTGGCCGGGGCGGTGTCCGACGCATCGGCCGCAAGCCGCTGCTGCTGACTGGCTGCGCCCTGTTCCTGGTGCTGACCTACCCGGCGTTCAGCCTGATCGCCTCGGGCGTGCCGCTGGCTACGATCATGCTGTTGCAGTTCGGTCTGGGCGCGATGGTGGGGATCGTTGCAGGCACCTCGCCGACGGCGATCTCGGAAATCTATCCGAGCCACAACCGCACCACCTGGATGTCGATCGGCTACACCTTGTCGGTGACGATCTTCGGCGGCTTCGCGCCGTTCATCGCCGCCTGGCTGACCAAGGAGACGGGGTCGCCGGTGGCGCCGGCCTATTATGTGATGGCGGCGGCGATCGTCAGCCTCATTGTCATCGGCCGCCTGCCAGAGACCGCGCACCGCCCGCTCGATTGAGGCGAGGCTGGTTGGTGCTAAGACCTCCCTGTTCCGGTATTTGACGCAGGCCGCCGTTCCGGATGACCATCGCCCGGCAACCCGAGCGGCGAAAGGGAGGAGCGTATGAACATCGCATTCATCGGCACCGGCAATATGGGCCTGCCGATGCTGGCCAATCTGTTGAAGAAGGGGTTTTCCGCCACCGCCTACGACATCGTGCCGGCGGCGCTCGACCGCGCCGTCGGGCTTGGCGCCGCGCGCGCTGCATCCCCGGCGGAAGCGGCCGCGGCGGGCGACATGGTGATCACGATCCTGCCCTCCTCGGGCAATGTCGAGGCCGCCTATCTCGGCGCCGGCGGCATCCTCGAAAGCGTCGCCAAGGGACGGCTCTGCATCGACATGTCGACGATCGACCCCGGCACCTCGCAGCGGGTCGCTGCCCGCCTCGCCGAGCGCGGCGTGCGCTTTATCGACGCGCCGGTCTCGGGCGGGGTCGGCGGCGCCACTGCCGGCACTCTGGCGATCATGGTCGGCGCCGCGGCGGCCGATTTCGCCGAGGCGAAGCCGGCGCTCGACGCGATGGGCGCCAACATCATTCATGTCGGCGCGGTCGGCGCCGGCGAGGTCGCCAAGCTGTGCAACAATCTGATCGCCGGCGCGGCCTTCGTCGCGGTCAGCGAGGCCTTCCGCATCGCCGAGGGGTTCGGGGTCGACCCGAAGATCCTGACGCAGGTGATCGCCAAAAGCTCGGGCGCAACCTGGGTCATGGAAAAGAACCACCCAGTGCCCGGTGTCGACCCGAACAGCGCCGCGAACCGCGACTACGCGCCCGGCTTCATGACCGATCTGATGGCCAAGGATCTGGCGCTGGCGGTCAACGCCGCGCGCGAGAAGCGGGTGCCGACGCCGGTCGCCGCGGCGGCGCAGCAGGTCTATCGCATGGCCTCCGCGCACGGTCTCGGCCGTAAGGACTGCGCCTCGGTCTACCGGTTTCTCGCGCCGTCCAAGGACGAGGCGCCGGTGTAGGCGGTGCCCGGCTCGGTCACACGCCGTAGCGCCGGCGCCAGGCGAGCCCCTCGATAGTGTCGCCGAGCGGCGCGTATTCGCAGCCGATCCAGCCGGCATAGCCCAGCTCGTCGATGCACCGAAACACGTATTCCCAGCCGATCTCGCCGGTGCCGGGCTCGTGGCGGCCGGGCACGTCGGCAAGCTGCATATGCTCGATCGCCGGCAGCAGCGCGGCGAGGCGCGTCGTCACGTCGCCTTGCGCGGTCTGGCAGTGATAGATGTCGAATTGCAGCCCCATACGGTCGCGCCCGATCGCCGCGACGATCGCGGCTCCCTGCTCCTGGGTGCGCAACAGATAGCCCGGAGCGTCGCGCGGGTTGAGCGGTTCGATCGTGAGCTTGACCCCCGCCGTCATCGCGCGCTCGGCGGCCCAGGCGAGATTGGCCGCATAAAGCGCGAGCGCGGTATCGTAGGACAGATCCGCCGGCGGCACCCCGGCCATCACATGCACCAGCTTGCAGCCGAGCGAAGTGGCGTAGTCGAGCGCCTGCTCGAAGCCGTCACGGAAGATGCCGGTGCGTCCCGGCAGGCAGGCAAAGCCGCGCTCGCCCGCCGCCCGGTTGCCGGCCGGGGTGTTGATCAGCACCAGCCCGACCCCGGCGGCATCCAGCCGGGCGCGCAGTTCGGCGGCGGGAAATTCGTAAGGCGAGGCGAATTCCACCCCGGCAAACCCAGCCCCCGCCGCCGCGTCGAAGCGGTCGAGGAAAGTGATGTCGGGGAACAGGAATCCGATATTGGCGCAAAACCGGGGCATGGCTCCTCCCTAATCGTCATTGCGAGCGAAGCGAAGCAATCTCGACGGGCAGTGCAGACCCGGCTCGGGATTGCTTCGTCTCTCCGCTCCTCGCAATGACAGCTTGCGTTAGACCTTCAGAACCTCGGCATTGGGTGCGGCTTCCAATTCGCAAGCGTTCACCGTCATCGCCAGCATGGTGTAGTAGCCGATCGCCGTGGTCAGCTGGATCAGCTCGTCATTGCCGAGCCGTTTCTGCATGGATTTGAAGGTCGCCTCGTCGACCCGGTGTTTCTGTAGAAGCTGGCGGGTGAATTCGACGATCTCGGCGTCCTCCGGCGGGATGCCGCGCGAATGGTTCTCGCGGATGGCGGTGATCGTCGCCTCCGGCACGCCGAGCCGTCGGGCGCCGCCGGTCTGCGCGCCCCAGACATAAACGGCCTCGAACTCGCGCGCGACCGTCATCGCCGCGAGCACCCGCACCCGCATGTCGAGCGAACCCTCGAACCGCACATAGGCGCCGAGATGGGCGATCCGGCCGGACACCTCCGGGCTGTGCAGGAACATCGTGAACGGGCCCTGCACCGCACCCCGGCTGGCGACAATCGAATCGAAGGTCGCCTGATCCTTGGCCGGGACCTGGTTCTTGCTGGTGATCGACGGGAGCCGTGCCATGAGTCGCTCCTTTTCGCGGGCATCTGGAAATGTCCAAGCGAGCATAAGTCCCGGTTTCCGCGGCGTGAAGCACCTCCGGTTGCGGCGCGATTATCGCGGCGCGACAATCGGATCGAACTTTTCGGGAACACTGCGGGTGCGGCATGGAAGTGTTCGTCGTAGCATTTCTGGCAATCATTGCGCTGGCCGTGGGCGCGGCGGCGGCCTGGCTGTTGCGCGGCCGCGAGGTTTCTGCCGAGCGCGAGCGGGCAACGCGGGCCGAGGCGTCCTGCATCGCGTTCTCCGATGCGTTGCAGCAGGAAAGGGTCGCGCTCGCCGGAACGGAAGCGACGCTTGCGGCCGAGCGGCAGGCGCATCACGAAAAGCTCGCCGAGCTGACCAGCCTGCGGGGTGACATCGAGACGAAGCTGCAGGCGCTCGCCGCCGAAGCATTGCGGGGCAACGAGGCGTCGTTTCTGCGGCTCGCCGAACAGGCTTTCGAAAGGCACAAGGAGGCCGCGGCGAACCTCCTGACCCAGAAGGAGCAGGCGATTACCGCCCTCTTGGCGCCGATGGCGACGAGCCTGGAAGCCTACCGGCAGGGTCTCGGCGGGTTCGAGAATGCCTGGCGCGAGGCGCAGGCAGTGTTGACCAGCGAGGTGCAGAATGTCAGCGCCCAGGCGAAGAAACTCGCCAACGCGCTGCAAGCCTCGCCGAAAACCCGCGGTCGCTGGGGTGAGCAGCAATTGCAGAACGTCATCGAATTGGCCGGCATGAGCGCTCACGTCGACTACACGCTGCAGCAGACGATCGAGGGCGAGGTTGGAAGGCTGCGTCCCGATTGCGTAATCCGCGTGCCGGGTGACCGCCGCATCGTGGTCGACGCCAAGACGCCGCTGACCGCCTATCTCGACGCCGTCGAGGAGGTAGAGGACGAGTTGCGCGAAGCGCACCTGCGCCGGCACGCGCAGCAGCTGCGCACGCACATGAAGCAGCTGGCCGACAAGAGGTATTGGGAAGCGCTATTGCCGCTGACCCCCGATTACGTCGTCATGTTCATTCCCGGCGAAAACTTCTACGCCGCGGCGCTCGAGCGCGACCCGCAACTGTTCGAGGACGCGATAGCCGCGCGCGTGCTGATCGTGACCCCGACGACATTGATCGCGCTGGCCAAGGCGATCGCCGCCGGCTGGCGCCAGGAAAAGATGGCCGAGCATGCCCGGCATGTCGCCGAGCTCGGCCGCGATCTCTACAGACGTCTTGCAACGATGGGCGGCCACATCGTCCAGGTCGGCGGCGGGCTTAGCCGCGCGGTCGAGCATTACAACAAATTTGTCGGCAGCCTCGAAGGCTCGGTCATGCCGCAGGCACGCCGCTTCAACGAATTGGCGGTCGAAGGCACGCACGAGGCGTTGCCGGAATTGCGGCCGATCGAGGTCGATGCGCGCCAGCCGGTCGGCCGGGACGTGATCCTTGCGCCGGTGGAAACGGCGCGGCCGAAGGACGAGCAACCGCAAGCCGCGGATTAACCTGACGGCGCATCCTTCTTCTCGTTCGCGGCCCGGCTCGGCCCGGCCATCCACGAAACTGGCTTTTGGGCGCAATAGGTTCGTGAATACCCGGCCCAAGGCCGGGGATGAACGAGAAATTGGGGCTGTCCACTAGAAAGCTGGCTATGGAAACCGGATTGTCGACGTGAGAGGCTTCGCCACGTCGATAATGGAGGCAATGCGATGGCTTAGAGCACGATCAGGGTCGCGCCGATTGCAGGCGCGCTCGGCGCGGAAATATCGGGGGTCGACCTCTCGCAACCGCTGTCGGACGCCCTCATTGGGAAAATCCGCGCGGCGCTGCTCGAAAATCAGGTCATCTTCTTCCGCGACCAGCATTTGACCCCGGAGCAGCATCTCGGCTTCGGCCGCCGCTTTGGCGAGTTGCAGATCCACGAGTTTGTCGGCGGCATGGCCGAGTACCCGGAGATCCTTGAGGTGCGCAAGGAGCCGGAGGAGACGCGCAATTTCGGCGGCGGCTGGCACACCGATGTCAGCTACCTCGAACAGCCGGCGCTCGGCTCGGTGTTGTACGCGCTGGAGGTGCCCGAGTACGGCGGCGACACGATGTTCGCCAGCCAGTACCTCGCCTATGAGGCCCTGTCCGACGGCATGAAGGCGATGCTTGAGGGCATGATTGCGGTTCACAGCGCCCGCCGTCCTTATGGGCCGAATGCGGCGCGCGCCCGTGTCTACGGACCGTCCTCGATGCAGTTCAATTTCAGCGAAACCGCGCATGCCGAGATCGAGCATCCGGTGGTGCGCACCCATGTCGAGACCGGCCGCAAGGCGCTCTACGTAAACGCCACCTTTACGCTGCGCTTAAAGGACATGACCGAGGAGGAGAGCGCGCCGCTGCTCGATTATCTATGCCGGCACGCGGTGCGGCCGGAGTTCACCTGCCGCTTCCGCTGGCGGCCGAATTCGATCGCGTTCTGGGACAATCGCTGCGTTCAGCACAACGCGATCAACGACTACCATGGCCAGCGCCGGGTCATGCACCGGGTGACGATCGAAGGCGAACGCCCGGTCTGAGCGGCTATCATGGCGGCAACCCGCATCACTTTGGCGACGGCGACCCCGGGCGGCGGCTTTCCGCTTTATGGCGGGGTTGTCGCCGAGACGGTCAATTCAGCCGATCCCTCGCTCCTGATTGAGACACGCAACACCAAAGGCAGCACCGAGAACGTGCCTCTCTTGGAACAGGGCGCGGTCGATCTCGGCTTGGTGCAGGGCGAGGTCGCCCACGAGGCTTTCGCCGGCATCGGCCGGCCAAAAGCTGCGCTGAAGATAGTCGCGGCGATGTATTCGACCGCCGGCATGTTCGTGGTGCGCGGCGGCAGCCCATACCGCCGGATCGCCGATCTGCGCGGTCAGCCGGTGGCGTTCGGCGCACGCGGCTCGGGGCTTGTGATCCTGGCGCGCTATGTGCTCGACGGGCTCGGCCTCGACACCGAACGCGACTTCCAGGCGATCTATCTCGACCGCGCCGGCGATGGCCCGGAGATGGTGCTGGACGGCCGCGCCGCGGCGCTGTGGGGCGGCGGCATCGGCTGGCCCGGCTTTGCCCGCGTCGCCGAAGCGGGCGGTCGCTTTATCGCGCCCGATGCCGCCGAGGCGGCGCAGATCCGCGACAGGCACGCCTTCCTGAAGCCCCTGACCGTGCCGGCCGGCAGCTATCCGGGCCAGGATGCGCCGATCGCCTCGGTCGGCTCCTGGTCCTTTATCCTGGCACGGCCCGATCTGCTCGAGGACGCCGGCTACCGCCTCGCCCGGGCATTGCACCAAAGCGAAGGCGCGCTCGCGCAAAAGCTCGATCAGGCGCGCGAAACGACCGCCGGCAACACCGCGGCCGCGGCGCCCGAGCCAGCGCTGATCCATCGGGGCGTCGCGCGTTATTTGCGAGAGATCGGCCTGCTGCGCTGACTGCGGCCGCGTCGTATCAGGCCAGCTTGTAGCCCTGCCGCGCGAGCAGCTTCCAGCCGCCGTCCTGCTTGGTCCAGACGGCGAGTATGCCGATCTTGGTGCTGACGGGCTTTCCGTCGGTCTCGCCTTCGGACACCCAGAGATGTCGGGCGACCGCGTTGTTGCCGGCCATGGTGATCTTCAGCTCCGGGAAATCGATCGACTTGACGACGCCCTTTCGGTTCATGACGCCGTCGATGAACTCGGCCTTGTTCTGAACGACGGCGCTCGAATGGCCGTAGCTCAGTTGGTCGGCAGCGAGCGCGGTCAGCTGCGCCTTGTCTTGCGTCAGCGTCGCTTTGCGCAGCGCTTCTACGGCTTGGCTGACGCCGGCCTCGTCCTCGGCAAACGCCGACGAACTCCGCAGCAGATTTCCCGCGCCGAGCGCGAGCGCGCCCGCCGCGGCCAGATGACGACGCGTTAGTTCCATGGTTTCCTCCCACAGGCTAGTTTTCGCTCTACCGCACTGGGCACCCACCGCAATGAGCCGATCCCCGCGCGTAGACTACGACAAGATCGCGCATCTTTGGGACGCGCAACCATTTCGTTCGAAATCGCTCGATCCGCAGCTCGTCGCATTCATCCGCGAGCGTGCGTCTGATATGCCGATACGCCTCCTCGATATCGGCTGCGGCACCGGCAGCCAGCTGATCGCCAACCGCGCCGGCGCCCCAGACGCGCAGATGGTCGGCACCGACCAATCCCTTGGCATGCTGCGCCAGGCTCGTGCCAAGGCGCCGGAGATCGCCTGGGTGCGGGCGAATGCGGCCGCGCTGCCGTTCGCGGCCGCGAGCTTCGATTTCATCGGCTGCCAGTTTGCCTTCCATCATTTCCGCGACAAGGCCGGCGTGCTGGGCGAGGCGTTGCGGTTGCTGTGCCCGGGCGGGCGCTTCGTGCTGCGCAACATGTGCCCGGAAGAATGCGCGGATTGGCTCTGCTACGAATACTTTCCGGCGGCGCGGGCCGCCGATCTGCGGGATTTCTGGCCGGTCGCCAAGTTGATGGCGGCCATGCAAGCGACCGGTCTTGCCGCGGTCGCGGTCGAATACGAGCACATCCGTTTTGAGCAGAATCTGGCCGACTGGCTCGATCATGTCCGGCATCGTTATACCTGCTCGCAATTGCAGACGATCCCCGACGCGGCCTACGCGGCGGGCGTGCGCCGGCTGGAGAGCGAGGTAGCGGACCCGACGGCGCCCCGGAGCCGCGCCGACCATCTTTGCCTTGCGACGATCCGTGGCGAGAAACGCTAAGTGCTACGGCAATTCAACGACGCGGGCTCGCCTCCCGCGGCGCGCCGAGGCGAGTACAATTCCCGCTCCGCCGTGTTATCCGATGGCGTTCAGCACATTGCCGCCGACCGTCACCGGCTTGGCGTCTATCAGCACGAAGGCAATCACGCAGGGCTCGGTGCCCCGGTTGATCCAATTATGGATGGTGCCGCGCTGGACGATCACATCGCCGGCCTTCAGATGAACCTCCGATCCGTCCAGATCCATGTCGATCTCGCCCGACAGAACGACCGCATAGTCGAGCGAGTCGGTGCGATGGTTGCGCGGTCCATTACCGGGCGCGAACTCGATGACGCGGAACACCGTTCCGTTCGGATGCCAGGTGCCGACACTGCGGTGTGAGTCGTCGGCATCGGCGTCGTTACTGATCGGGAAGCCTTCGCTGGTCCATACGACGCTGGTCGTGACCCCGAGCCTGGCGGAGTTGGTCGGCGGAAAGTCGTCGATCGCGACGATCGCTTTGCCGTTTGCGTCATGGCCGGTAACCACCCGGCGCAATCGCAATGTCATCAAAGGCCTCCCTCAGGTTGCAGTTGCCGGCTGCTCCGTTACCCGCCGCGTCTTGTGAGTTCGATATAGCCAAAGGCGTCGATTTTGGCGTCGAAATGCCGGCTGATAACGGTCGAGGTTTCATCCTCGACGATAACCGCGGGGCCGGGGATGACCGCGCCGGGCTGAAGTGCGCCGCGCTCGTAGATCGCCACCTCGACGAAATCTGCGGCGTCCGAATCGAACACGGCGCGGCGTCGCGCGGGCTCCGGGTGCGACGGCGCCAGCACCGGCGGCGGAGCCGCATCCCCTTGCGGCATGGGTCCGCTCAGCAGCAGGACCCAACTCAGCACCTCGACCTCGACCCCGGGAATGACCCGGCTATAGAGCCGGCGATAAGCATGCTCGAAGGCGGCGAGCAATTCGGCGCCATCGGCGTCGCCATAGGGGCGCGCCGGCACCGGCACGGCAATCTCGTGCCCTTGGCCGCGATAGCGCATGAAGGCCGAGCGCGTCTCGGTCAGCGGCGCCTCCGGCTCGCCGAGCCGCACGATTGCCTCGCCCTCCTGCCGCATCGTCTCGAGCAACGCGTTGGCCGCATCAGGGTTGAAGGAATCGAGCCGCTGCAATTGCGAGCGCACGATCTCGTAGGCGATCGGCGCACGCAGAAAGCCGACGGCGGAGCCGACCCCGGCATTGCTTGGCACCAGCACCCGGTCGAGGCCGAGTTTCTCGGCCATGCGCGCGGCATGAAGCGGCGCCGCGCCACCGAACGCGATCAAGGTGCGGCCGCGCGCGTCCTTGCCGCTTTCGATCGCGTGCACGCGCGCCGCATTGGCCATGTTCTCGTCGACAATCTCGCTGACCCCGAATGCCGCCAGCGCTTGGTCCAGGTCGAGCGACGCGGCGATCTCGCCCTGCATCGCAGCCTCGGCCGCTTCGCGGTCGAGCGCCATGCGCCCGCCGGAGAACCCGGTCGGATCGATGCGGCCGAGCAGCAGGTCGGCGTCGGTCACGGTCGGCGCCGTGCCGCCGCGACCATAGCACGCCGGACCCGGATCGGCGCCGGCGCTGTCCGGCCCGACGGTGATCCGCTTCAGCTGGTCGACCCGGGCGATCGAGCCGCCGCCGGCGCCGATCTCGACCATCTCGATAACCGGGATGCGCAATGGCAGGCCGCTGCCCCTCTTGAACCGGTAGATGCGAGCGACTTCGAAAGCCCGGCTGGTCTGCGGCTGGAAGTCGTCGACGAGGCAGATCTTCGCGGTGGTGCCACCCATGTCATAGGACAGGACCTTGTCGAGCCCGCATTGCCGGGCGACGTGGCTGGCGAAGATGGCGCCGCCGGCGGGGCCGCTCTCGACGAGCCGCACCGGGAAGCGGATCGCGGTCTCGACCGTCGTCAGCCCGCCGCCCGACAGCATCAGGAACAGCGGGCAGCGAAACCCTTCGGTGCGCAGCACCTCTTCGAGGTCGACGAGATAGCGGCCCATCATCGGCTGCACATAGGCGTTGGCGCAGGCGGTCGAGAAGCGCTCGTACTCGCGCATCTCGGGCGACACCTCGCACGAGAGCGTGAAGGTCACGCCGGTGAGGCGCGCCGCGAGGATCTCGCGCGTGCGCTGTTCGTGCGCCGGGTTGGTGAAGCTGTGCAGAAAGCCGATCGCGACGCTTTCGATCCGCTCGGCGGCAATGCGCTCGGCAAGCCGCTCAACGGCCGCCTCGTCGAGCGGCACGATCGTGTTGCCGCGCGCGTCGACCCGCTCCGGCACGACGAAACGCAGGCGGCGCGGTACCAGAGGTGGCGGCAGGTCGATATTGACGTCGTACTGCTCGAACCGGTTCTCGTGCCGGATCTCGATCGTGTCGCGGAAACCCTCGGTGGTAATGAGCGCGGTCTTGGCGCCCTTCCGCTCGATGATCGCGTTGGTGGCGAGGGTCGTGCCGTGGATGATGATCGATAGATCGCCCGGGGCGAGCCGCGCCTCACGCAACACCGCCAGGATCGCCTGAATGACGCCCTGCTCCGGCGCCTGCGGCGTGGTCAGCACCTTGGCGCTGAAACGCTGTGCGCCAGTGGAGTTTGGTACTTCAAGCGCGACATCGGTAAAGGTGCCGCCGATATCGACCCCGAGCCGCACTCCACTGCCGTCCTGCGCTGCCACGCTTTGCTCCGCCCCCGAAAACCGCGCAAAGGTTCAGCGGCCCAGGCCTCGATTGTCAATGCGCTCAGATCGCGGCCGAGCTTGCGGGCGCGGTTCCAAGGCAAGGCGGTCGCGACGTCCCTATGGGACGCGCGGTAGCATCGGAGTGGAAATCAAGCAAATCTGTTCTGCTTACAGCAAATTCGTGCAAGAACCGCTGGATCCGGCCGGATATATACCGCTAACTGCCAAGCTTATCACCCAGTCGCGGAGAAGTTCGTGAGGGAACGCCTGACTTCCGTAACTTTATTGAACCTGCCCTCGCGGCACCTTTCGTCGCGAAAGGGCAACGATTTATTGAACGGTAATAGAAACGATGCGTGTCTGTTTTTTTGTGCTGCCCGGTGATGCCGACTATCAGGGGCGATAGCGATCTCCCAACGTTGCAAAGAATTCATCCCGCTGACAGGAGCTTGTCAATTATCAGAATATATACTGCTTTTGACGCGGGGCTTTTGGGGAGGGGCATGAAGAAAGGTAGAACGTTTCAGCGATGCTTGTTTGTTTTGTTGTTGTACCCGGTGGCGAAGGTCTCGAATTTGCCGGTCCCAGCGACGTATTCGAGGAGGCAAATAGACAAGCCGGCCGTCGCGTCTACGACATCCGGTTCGTCGCGGAAGAGGCGCGGCCTATAACATGCCTTTCCGGCCTGCGGATCATTCCGGATCGGACGATCCATGATGCTGACGAGGCGATCGACACACTGATCGTTACCGGGGCGCGCGACCCGTTCGGACCGGCGAGCACCTCACTGATCGATTGGCTGCAACGGCAAGCTCCGAAGACACGACGGTACGGCGCGGTCTGTACCGGCGCCTTTCTGCTCGGGGCCGCCGGCCTGCTCGACCGCAAGCACGTCACGACGCATTGGCACTTCGCGGCGGCGCTCGCTGAGGCTTTTCCGGCGACGATCGTCGAGCCGGATCGCATCTTTGTGCGGGACGGCCCGATGTTCACCTCAGCCGGGGTCACCGCCGGCATTGATCTGGCGCTGGCGCTTGTCGAGGAGGATCTGGGCCGTGCAGCGGCGCTCGCTGTCGCGCGTTGGCTGGTAATGTTCTTGAAGCGACCGGGCGGGCAATCTCAGTTCAGCATCCAGCTCGCCGCGCAAACCGCCTCGCGGACACCAATCCTCGACGTGCAGGAATGGATACGCGACAACCTACAGGCGAAATTGTCGGTGCGCGAGCTGGCGCAGCGCGCGGGCATGAGCGAGCGCAGCTTCGCCCGTGTCTTTCGCAGCCAGACCGGCATCACCCCGGCCGATTTCGTCGAGGCAACGAGAGTAGACACCGCCCGCCGGCTGTTGGAAGAAACTGACAAGCCGTTGCAGCGGGTCGCCTCGATTTCCGGGTTTGGCAGCACCGAGGCGCTGCGCCGCGCCTTTCTTCGCCGGTTGGGGGTTAGGCCGGCCGATTATCGGTCGCGGTTCCGTTCACTGCCGGGGTAAAAGTATCCCGGAAAATCAGACCGGTTGAGTTGGCGCCGTTTCCTGGCTCCACTTGTGGACTTGCGTCCTGTTCGGCAGCGACTATGGATTGATGCGGCGCTGTCACAAACTGCGCGCGATTTGGCGGTAATTGCTTCGAGAACGCAATTGTAGTTATCCGCCGAAAACCTCACTCTAACGTTGCCGAAAGAGGAATTCCGGGGTGGGGGAATGATAGCTGTGGACGATGGCGAGCTGCCGGCACTCGTACAGATCGTCTCGGCTGAAATTAAGCTCGATTGCAATCTCGACCCAAGGACGCGCCGGGTTGCGCGCCCTTCATTTCACATAGGCGCCGAATCGGCGATAAATTAAGCGCAGCGGGCCGAAATCAAGAGCATCAACGTGATTGCGACGATGCTTGTCTGCGTCTTTGTACCCCCAGGCGGATACGCGCTCGAAATTACTGCACCCAGCGACGTGCTCGAGGAGGCAAATAGACAAGCCGGCCGTCGCGTGTACGACATCCGGTTCGTCGCGGAAGAGCCGCGGTTGATAACTTGCCGGTCTGGCCTGCGCCTGATGCCGGACCGGACGATCCACGATGCCGGCGAGCCGATCGATACCCTGATCGTTGGCGCGCTCGACCCGCTCGCACCAGCAGCAAGCCCCTCACTGATCGATTGGCTGCAACGCCAAGCACCCAAAACGCGCCGCTATGGCTCAGTGTCTACCGGCGCCTTTCTGCTCGGGGCCGCCGGCCTGCTCGACAACAGGCACGTCACGACACATTGGTACTTCGCGTCGGCGCTCGCCGAAGCGTTTCCTGCTGCGATCGTCGAACCGGATCGCATCTTTGTGCGGGACGGCGCGATGTTCACGTCAGCTGGGGTCGCTGCCGGCATGGATCTGGCACTGGCGCTCGTCGAGGAGGATCTGGGCCGCTCAGCGGCGCTCGCTGTCGCACGTTGGCTGGTAATGTTCTTGAAGCGGCCGGGCGGGCAGTCTCAGTTCAGTGTGCAACTGGCCGCTCAAGCCGCCTCGCGCACGCCAATCCTGGAAGTGCAGCAATGGATCCGCGACAACCCGCAGGTGAAATTGTCGGTGCGCAAGCTGGCGCAGCGCGCGGGCATGAGCGAGCGCAGTTTCGCGCGTGTCTTTCGCAGCCAGACGGGCATCACGCCCGCCGATTTCGTGGAGGCGACGCGAGTAGACGCCGCTCGCCGGCTGTTGGAAGAAACCAACCTGCCATTGCAGCGAGTCGCCCCGGCTTCCGGGTTTGGCAGTACTGAAGGCCTGCGCCGCGTCTTTCTTCGCCAGATGGGGCTCAGACCAAGCGATTATCGATCCCGCTTTCGTACGTCGTGGCGAGGCGAATGGGTTCCGGAAGATCGGAACTGTTGAGCGCTTCCACATTCGGGACTTGACAGATTTTGCGTTTCTATTGGCAGTAGACAACGGATCGGGTTCGCCGCTGTCACAAACTGCACTCTATTTGGCGGTAACTGCTTCTGAAAACGCAATTGCAGTCCGCACGTGAAAACATCATCTTAATAGAAGCAGCGAACATTTGAATGTCATTGGTTGGATGAACAGCATCCGCCTATGGAGCAGGTCGCTGTTCCCAAACCGGTCATGAGCACTGCGGAACCTTCTTTACCCCGTGCGCGAGGTCTTTCTGTAAGATGGTCGATATCCTCGTCATCGACGATGATCCAATATATCGCATCTCGATTACGAAGATCCTGACCAATGTGGGCCATCAAGTTAGCCAGGCGAAGGATGGCGCGGAAGGATTAGCGCTTTGCCGCCAGATGCGTCCAGCGCTCGTCATCACTGCTATCGTGATGCCGGAAAAGGACGGGATCGAGATCGTCCGAGCGCTGTCCCGCGAAACGCCAGACCTGCCTATCCTGGTGATATCGGACGCGGTCAAGGCGTCATTGTATTTACGGGCTGCGACCCTGTTCGGTGCCGCCGCTTCTCTGCGAAAGCCCTTCACTGCCGACGCGCTGCTGACGGCCATCTCGCCGCTCCTCGATAGCCGCGGCAATCGCCGGCACAATGACCGGCGCCGGTCACACCGGTGACATGATGGCTACCAAATGGCCCGAATAGACCGCGAACATCGAGCCCCGGGATCATGAAAAAAGTGCAACCGCCGGTCTGCTTTTCACCGGAAGATATCAACGTACTCGGCCGGCTAATCAATAACATCAGTTTCGTCGGTAGCCAGCTGCTCGCGATTACGCGACCCGAGCTGTATCAACACGCGCGGGCGAATCTGAAGACGATACAAAGGGACTTCGGCGAGTTTATAAAACGGCTTGATGCTCTGGGCACGCAGACGAACGACATACGCGTCGCTCGGCTGCTAGAGGATATTGAAGAGACGCCGCTCGATGCGGCCGGAATATTGACGCTCGTCAATCAATGTTTTCAGGCGGTTGCCTTCCTCTCGCACTGCCTTGTGGTCGGCGCATCGGTGCTAAGCCAGGAGCCGCTTGCAGTCCATCCGCCGGTCGGCGCTCCGATCCTTCACTGAAGTGGCACAATCCTGGCAGTTACATAATCGACAAGGCCGCAAATAAGCCGCTGCTGCAGCTCATCCGCACGAGGGAAGGAATCGATGCGACAGAGGATCGCCCACCCTGCAATACTGCCGCTGGCGAATGACCTGAGCGTCAAGGAGGTATTCGCCGATGCATGTGTCGGGGTCAACGTCCTAAACGGCAATGTGCATTTCACATTCGCTGCCGTTGTCGCGGACCATGCCGAAGAGCACGCTCCATCACGGCGCGTCGTGTCGGCCCGGGTCGTCATGCCGATTGCAGGTGCGGCGGAGCTGAGAGATTTGCTCGCGCAACTTCTGGAAGCGCTCGATGCGCAGGGAGTTGCGGCGACCCGCGCATCCCCGCCGACAGTCGTAACGCCGCTGGAGAGGCGGACTTAGGGTCGATCGCTTCTACCCGCTTGGTGCCGCTCGGGCCGGTTGTCGACCGGGCACTCTGAACACGTGATGCGGATAAATCTGCTCCGACAGCAACCCGTCACGCGCAATCACGAATTTCTCGACGGCTTCGGTCACCGATGCAGCTTGAGGCGGTACTGCCGTCGAACACGACGTATCCGTTTGTCACCATGCACGACTTGCACGCCTCGTAGGAATATCTGACCGATTCGTAGATGTCGCAATCGGTGTGCGCCACTGAGAGCGTTCCGGCCTCGTCCAACACACGCCCGGCCGTATCAGTGCGGGTTTCCTGCTGCGCCCGTTTTCGGGAGTGAATACCACCTATTTCGCGCGTCAATCGACCTTGGAAGAACTTACCGTCAGCGTCTGGCGGGGAGGTAGTCCGCCCGTCCTACCACAGCTTCGGCAGCCAGCTCCAAGAGCTTGGCAGCGCGTCGGTTGGTGGAAGTGGGCTGAAATTGAGCGGGTTGTCCGACTCGATGCGCCCGCGGTCCGGTAGTTGCGACGGCTCCCAGCCGCCGCCCAGCGCCTGGATCAGCGCGACGGCGGCAACGAGCCGGCTCTGTCGGATATTCACCGCGGTCTCGGCGTCACCCAGCGCGGTCTGCTCGGCGACAATGACGCTGGTATAGGCCACCGTCCCAGCAAGAAATTGGTTGTTGATGATCCGCTCTGCCTCGCGCGCCGAGGTCACTGCGGCATCTTCGGCCGCGGCCTGGTCGATCAGGATGCGCTGCGCCGCCAGCTCATCCTCGACCTGCTGAAATCCGGTCAATACGGTCTGGCGATAATCGGCGATGGTAGCATCGAAAGCGGCGCGGTCTTGGTCGACCACGGCATGGCGCAAGCCCGCGTCGAAGAGCGTCTCTGTCAGCGTGCCGCCGACCGACCACATCCGGCTTGCCGTGTTGAACAGGCGCTTCAGCATAGAAGCCGAAACTCCGTAATCCGCCGAGAGGGTGACGGTCGGGAAGAACGCCGCTTCGGCGACGCCAATCTGCGCATTGGCGGCGGCCATGCGCCGTTCGGCCGCGGCGATATCGGGGCGGCGCTCCAGCAAGGCCGCGGGCATCTCGGGCGGGATGTCGGGCACGGTGATCGTGTCCGTTGTCGCTGCGATCGAGAATTCGGCCGGCGGTTTGCCGATCAGTATCGCGATTGCATGTTCGAGCTGGGCGCGCGTTATCCCGACCGCGATCAGTTGCGCCTGCGTGCTGTCGAGTTGTGCCTCGGCCTGCGACACCGCCGACTGGTCGGCGGTACCCGCGCTTTGCTGGTTGCGGGTGATGCGCAGCGACTCGGTAAAGGCCTTGACCGAGGCTTCGAGCAGCCGCTTCAGCTCGTCGGCAACGCGCAGCTGCATGTAATCGCTGGCCAGCTGACCTTGCGCGGCGAGCCTGGCGCTACCGAGGTCGCCGGCGCTCGCCTGTGCGCTCTCGACGTCGCTCTCGACCGTCCGCTCGATCTTACCCCACAGATCGGGAACCCAGCTGGCCGCTGTCGAAAGGCTGAAGAAGTTTGAAATGCTCCCGGTGTTGCCGCCGGAAATGCCCGTCGATCCGACCCGCCCGCCGCTGGTGCGGGTGCGCGTCGCCTGCCCGGTGAATGTCGCGGTCGGGAAGAACCCGGCGCGGGCCTGCGCGACGATTGCCTCCGCCTCGCGGAAGGCAGCCGCGGCCGCTTTCAGGTTCTGGTTCGAGATGTCGATCTGGCATTCCAGGCCGTCGAGCACCGGATCGCGGAAGATCGACCACCAGGCGCCGCGGTCGATCGCGTCCGCCGGTCTTGCTACCTGCCATACGACGCCCGCTTCCTTGTAGGCGGCCGGTACCGGCGCGTCAGGCCGCTGGTAATCGGGGCCCACGGTGCAGGCGGCCAAGATCAGGTTGAGTGTCGTCCCGGCGAAGACCGGGACCCATCGTCCCGCCCTCATTCGCCGGGTTCGGGAAGATGGCCGCCCGCGGAGGGCTGGCGCCCAGTGGCGCGGCGCCGCAGCGCCCATAGCCGGAACCGGTCGAGATAGAGGTAGATGACCGGGGTTGTGTAGAGCGTCAGCATCTGGCTGACGAGCAGCCCGCCGACGATCGAGATGCCCAGCGGTCGGCGCAACTCGGCCCCTTCACCAAAGCCGATCGCCAACGGCATCGCACCGAGCGCCGCCGCCATCGTCGTCATCATGATCGGCCGGAAACGCAGGATCGATGCCTTGTAGATCGCTGCGCGCGAGCTCAGGCCCTCGTTCCGCTCGGCGGCGAGCGCAAAGTCGATCATCATGATCGCGTTCTTCTTGACGATACCGATCAAGAGGATGACCCCGATCAGCGCGATGATGCTGAAATCGGTGTCGCACAGCATCAGGGCCAGCACCGCTCCGACTCCCGCCGACGGCAAGGTCGAAAGGATCGTGATCGGATGCACGTAGCTCTCGTACAGAATCCCGAGAACGATGTAGACGGCAACCAGCGCGGTCGCGATCAGGATCGGCTCGTTATTGAGCGACTGCTGAAACATCTGCGCCGTGCCCGAGAAATTGCCGTGAATCGTCGTCGGGACGTGCAGGCGGGCCATCGCTGCGTCGATCGCCTGCGTCGCCTCGCCCAACGAGGCGCCGGGTTTCAGGTTGAAGGAGATCGTCGTGGCGATGAACAGGCCCTGATGATTGACCGCGAGCGGGGTGTTGCCGGTCTCGTAACGGGCGATCGCCGATAGCGGCACCATGTTTTCGCTTGCCGTGCTGACCGCCGCGCCGGTTGAGGTCGCGCTGTGACCGGTATTGGCGAGCGCGTTGTTGGCCTGGTTGCGCGCGGTGTCGGAGGCGATCTGCGCGGCGGTGGTCGCCGCGGTGCCGGATGCCGTCGTCGGCTTTGAGATCGTGCCGGCGAGCGCATTGGTGGATTGCGTGCCCGTGACAACGCCGCCGGCGGTGCTGATGAAGATGCGGTCGAGGGTGTCCGGACTCTGCCAGTATTGCGGCGCCACTTCCATGATGACGTGGTACTGATTGCGCGCCGTATAGATCACCGAGACTTGTCGCTGGCCGAAAGCGTCGTAGAGCGTGTTGTCGACCTGCGAGACGGTGAGGCCGAGGCGCGCTGCGGTCGGCCGGTCGATGACCAAGTCGGTTTCGAGACCATGCTGCTGCTGGTCTGAATTGACGTCGGTCAGCTCCGGTAGCTTTTCCAGCTCGGCGGTCACCTTTGGCGCCCAGCTGTACAGCTCGGTCAAGTCTTCGCCTTGCAGCGTGTACTGGTATTGCGCATTGCTCTGCCGCCCGCCGACGCGGATGTCCTGCACGCCTTGCAGGAACAGGCGGGCGCCGGCGACCTGCGCCAGCCTGCCGCGCAGCCGGCCGATCACCTGATCGACGGACAGTTTGCGCTCGGATAGCGGCTTCAGCGAGACAAACACAAAGCCGGAATTGGTCTGGCCGCCGCCGGTAAAGCCAACGACGCTGTCGACCGCCGGGTCCTTGCTGATGATCGTGGTGAACTCGGTCAGCTTCTGCCGCATCAGCTGGAACGAGATGCTCTGGTCGGCCTGGATGCCGCCGATCATGCGGCCGGTGTCCTGCTGCGGGAAAAATCCTTTCGGGATTAGAACGAACAGATAGACATTGAGGCAGACCGTCAGCAGCAGGATCAGCATGACGACCACCGGATGGCGCAACGCATCGCTTAATGTCCGGGCGTAGAAATTGAGCATGCCCTGAAACACGCGCTCGCTGGCCAGATACAAGCGCGAAGGTTGCCGCTGCTGCCGATGTATAGTGATATAGGCGCACATCATCGGCGTCGTCGTCAGCGATACGACGAGAGAGATCAGGATCGCCACCGACAAGGTCATCGCGAACTCGCGAAACAGCCGACCGACAATCCCTCCCATCAAGAGGATCGGCACGAACACCGCGATCAGCGAGAGGCTCATCGACAGTACGGTGAAACCGACCTCGCGCGCGCCGAGCAAGGCGGCCTCGCGTCGGCCCATGCCGTCCTCGATGTGACGTGTGATGTTTTCCAAGACGACGATCGCGTCGTCGACGACAAAGCCGGTCGAGATCGTCAGCGCCATCAGCGAAAGATTGTCGAGCGAGTAGCCCAGCAGGTACATCGCCCCGAAGGTGCCGATCAGCGACAGCGGGACCGCGACGCTCGGAATGAGGGTGGCGCGCGCGTTGCGCAGGAACAGAAACACGACGAAGATGACAAGACCGATCGCGATGACGAGCGTCGTCTCGACATCGCGCAGGGACGCTCGGATCGTCGTCGTGCGGTCCATTGCGGTATTGACGGCAATATCGCTCGGCAGCGAGGCCTGCAGCTGCGGAAGCACCGCGAAGACGCGATCGACCGTATCGATGATGTTGCCGCCCGGCTGGCGGTAAATGATGACCAAAACCGCGGGTTTGCCATTGGCAAGCCCGGCATTGCGGATGTTCTCGACGTCGTCGTTGACCTCCGCCATGTCGGTCAGGTGCACGGCGGCGCCGTTGCGGTAGGCGATGACGAGCGGCTTGTAATCGACGGCCAGATTTGCCTGATCGTTGGTGTAGATCTGATAATGGCGATCGCCCTCGTCGACCGCACCCTTCGGGCTGTGCGCATTGGCCGAGGCGAGCGCGGCGCGCACGTCTTCGAGCCCAATGCCGTATTTGAACAGGGCTGTTGGATTGAGCTCGACGCGCACCGCCGGCAAGGCGCTGCCGCTGATCGTCACTTGGCCGACACCGTCGATCTGCGACAGGGCCGGCTGCAGCACGGTTGTCGCGAGATCGTACATCTGGCCGCGGGTCTTGGTATCCGAGGTCAGTGACAGGATCATCACCGGCGCGTCCGCCGGGTTGACCTTGCGGTAGGTCGGGTTCTGCCGCAGGCTCGTCGGCAGGTCGACGCGCGCGGCGTTGATCGCCGCCTGCACGTCGCGGGCGGCGCCGTCGATATTGCGACTGAGCTCGAACTGCAGGGTGATGCGGGTCGAGCCGACCGTGCTCGACGAGGTCATTTCGGTCACATCGGCGATGACCCCAAGATGGCGTTCGAGCGGCGTCGCCACCGTTGTCGCCATCGTCTCGGGGCTGGCGCCCGGCATCTGTGCGGTGACCGAGATCGTCGGGAAATCGACCTGGGGCAGTGGCGACACCGGCAGTTTGACGAAAGCGAAGATGCCGGACAGCGCGAGCCCGATCGTCAGAAGCGTCGTCGCGACCGGCCGCTCGATGAACGGTGTCGACAGGCTCACGGCCGGAGCCTCACTCGGCCGGCTCGGTCGTATTGAACGCGCCACCGAAGCGCTGGCGCACCGCCCGGCCGAGCCTGTCGAAGCCGAGATAGATGACCGGGGTCGTAAACAGGGTCAACGCCTGGCTCAGGATCAGCCCGCCGACAATCGTCACCCCGAGCGGATGTCGCAGTTCCGACCCGGTGCCGGTGCCGAGCATCAGCGGCAAGGCCCCGAACAGCGCCGCGGCAGTCGTCATCATGATCGGCCGGAAGCGCAACAGCGATGCCTGAAAAATTGCCTCGCGCGGCGGCTTGCCCTCGTCGCGCTGCGCTTCGAGGGCGAAATCGACCATCATGATCCCGTTCTTCTTGACGATGCCGATCAACAGGATGATGCCGATGATCGCGATGATGCTGAGGTCGCTGCCGTCGAGCATCAGCGCCAGCAGCGCGCCCAGCCCGGCCGAGGGAAGTGTCGAGAGGATCGTGATCGGGTGGATGTAGCTCTCATACAGCACGCCGAGCACGATGTAGACGGTGAGGATCGCCGCGACGATCAACAGCAGCTCGTTGCCGAGCGCCGCCTGAAACGCCAGGGCCGCGCCCTGGAAAAGCGTTACCATGCTGGCCGGCATGGCGATTTCGGCTTCGGCCTGACGCACCGCGTCGACCGCCGCGCCGAGGGAGGCGCCAGGGGCAAGATTGAACGAGACTGACGTCGACGGGAATTGGCCGAGATGGCTGATCGCCAACGGCGCGGTCTGCTCGATGACCTGTGCGATCGTGGAGAGCGGCACTTGCCCGTTGGTCGCGGTTGAGGAAGGCAGATAGATGGAACCGAGCGAGGAAAGCGACTGTTGCAGCGCCGGATCGGTTTCGAGAATGACGCGATACTGGTTGGACTCGGTGAAGATCGTCGAGACGATTCTCTGGCCGAAGGAGTCGTAGAGCGCGTTGTCCACCGTCGCCGGGGTGATGCCGAAGCGGGCGGCGGTCGCTCGGTCGATCAGGACATACGCGGAAAGCCCGTTTTCGCTATAGCTGGTCGCGACATCCTGGAGTTCCGGGATTTGCTGCAGCCGCTGCATCAGGCGCGGCATCCAAACCGCGAATTCGTCGGGGTTGGCGTCTTCGAGAGCGAACTGGTACTGGCCGCGGCTGACCGTCGCGTCGATCGTCAGATCCTGAACCGGCTGCATGTAGAGCGTGATCCCGCTGACGCCGGCGACCTCACTCTCGAGCCGCCGGATGACATCGCTGGCGCTGGCGCTGCGCTCGTCGCGCGGCTTCAGGTTGATCAGGATCCGGCCGGCGTTGAGAGTGCTGTTCGTGCCGTCGACGCCGATGAACGAGGACAGGCTGACGACATCGGGGTCCTTAAGGATCGCCGCTGCGAGCGCCTGCTGCCGCTCGCCCATCGACGCGAAGGAGACCGACGGCGAGGCTTCCGAGATGCCCTGGATCAGCCCGGTATCCTGCACCGGGAAAAAGCCCTTCGGTATGACCATGTAGAAGAACACAGTCAGCGCCAGGGTGGCGGCCGCGACCAGCAGGGTCAGGCCCTCATGATCGAGCACCCAGTCCAGCATCCGGCCGTACCGCGCGATGCCGGCATCGAACCATTGCTGGCTGCGGCGGGCGAGCCACGACATCTGCTCTTCCGGCCGGTGGCGCAATAACTTTGCGCACAACATCGGCACGAGTGTCAGCGAAACGATCGCCGAGATGACGATGGTCACCGACAGCGTGATCGCGAATTCGCGGAACAGCCGGCCGACGACATCGGCCATGAACAGGAGCGGGATCAGCACCGCGATCAGCGACACCGTAAGCGAGATGATCGTGAAGCCGATCTGCTCGGAGCCTTTCAATGCGGCTTGCAGCGGCGGCTCGCCCGCCTCGATGTAGCGCGAGATGTTCTCGATCATCACGATCGCGTCGTCGACGACGAACCCGGTGGCGATCGTCATCGCCATCAGCGACAGATTGTTTAGGCTGAAGCCGGCGAGATACATCACGGCGAGGGTGCCGACGAGCGACAATGGCACCGACAGGCTCGGAATTACCGTCGCCGCGGTGCTGCGCAGGAACAGGAAAATCACCAACACGACCAGGACGACAGCAAGGCCAAGCTCAAACTCGACATCGGCGACAGAGGCGCGAATCGTGGCGGTGCGGTCGGTCAGCACCTCGATATCGACCGCCGCCGGCAGCGCCGCGTGCAATTGCGGCAGCAGCGCCTGGATGCGGTCGACGACCTCGATGACATTAGCGCCGGGCTGGCGCTGGATGTTGAGGATTACCGCCTCGGTTGTATTCATCCAGCCGGCGAGCTTGACGTTCTCCGAACCTTCGATGGCGCTCGCCACGTCGGCGAGGCGAACCGGCGCGCCGTTGCGGTAGGCGATCACGAGGTCTTCGTAGTCGGAGGCCTTGCGGATCTGGTCGTTGGCGTTGATCGTGTATTGCCGGCTCGGTCCGTCGAAATTGCCCTTAGGCGTGTTGACGTTGGCGTTGGCGAGCGTCGTGCGCAGATCGTCAATGTTGAGGCCATAAGCCGCGAGCTGGCGCAGATTGGCCTGGATGCGCACGGCCGGCCGATGGCCGCCGCTGATACTGACGAGACCCACCCCCGTCAATTGCGAGATCTTCTGCGCCAGCCTGGTGTCGGCAAGATCCTCGACCTGGGTCAGCGGCAGGGTTTTTGAGGTCAGGCCCAAGGTCAGGATCGGCGCGTCGGCCGGGTTGACCTTGGCGTAGATGGGCGGCGCCGGCAGGTCCGAGGGCAACAGATTGCCGGCCGCGTTGATCGACGCCTGCACCTCCTGCTCCGCGACATCCAGGCTGAGCGAGAGGACGAATTGCAGCGTGATAACCGAGGAGCCCGCGGAGCTGACCGAGGACATCTGGTTGAGCCCGGGCATCTGACCGAGCTGGACCTCGAGCGGCGAGGTCACCGATGAGGTCATCACATCGGGGCTGGCGCCAGGATAGAGGGTGACGACCTGGATCGTCGGGTAGTCGATCTCGGGCAACGCCGACAGCGGCAGGAAGCGATAGGCGACGATGCCAACCAGCATGATCGCGGCCATCAGCAGCGAGGTCGCTACCGGGCGCAGAATGAACAGCCGCGACGGGCTCACGCCGACCCCCCATCAGCGGCACGCGACAACAGGATCACTCGGCACTCCGCCGGCGGCGTTGTCCTCGAGGCTGCTCCGCCGGGGTCGTTGTGGCGCCGGGCTGAGCTGCCGGGACCGGTGCCGCCGCCGCGGGCTGATCAGCCCCCGATTTCGCGGATTGATTGGCTGCCGGCTGGGCACTGCTCGGCTCGGTGCCCTGGGCATTCCCGTCGCCGTTTGCGGCAGCGCCGGTCGCGGCACCGGTGCCCGAGGTGTTTTCCGCGAGCTTCACCTTGGCGCCGTCCTTCAGCCGATCGGCGCCATCGGTGACGACAAGCTGGCCGGGCTGCAATCCCTTGGTCACCGCGGTGCGCTGACTGTCGCCAGGTCCCAAGGTTACCGGCTGCGCCGCCACCGTCTCGTCCGGCTTGACGACATAGACGAAGGTGCCGGGAGCGCCGCGCTGGATCGCCGCATTCGGGACGAGGTCCGCGTTGTGCAGCGTATCGACCAGCAGCTGGGCGTTGACGAATTGGTTCGGGAACAAGACCTCTTCCGGGTTGTCGAAAATCGCCCGCAGCTTCACGGTGCCTGTGGTGGTGTCGATCTGGTTGTCGACGGTGTCCAGCCGCCCGGTATCGAGCTTGGTGATGCCGCTGCGATCGAAGGCGGTTACCGGCAGCTTCACGCCGGCATTGAGGCGCTTCATGACCGACGGCAGGTTGTCTTCCGGCAGGGTGAAGATTACCGAAATCGGCTGGATCTGGGTGATGACGACAATGCCGCTGGGATCGCTCGTCTGGACGTAGTTGCCCGGATCGACCTGGCGCAATCCGACCCTACCCGTGACCGGTGCGACGATGTGGCAATAGATCAAGTTCAGCTTCTGCGTATCGACCTGGGCCTGGTCGGATTGGACGGTGGCGATGTCCTGCTGAACCGTCGCGACCTGGGTATCCAGGGTTTGGGTGGCGATCGATTTCTGCGAGACGAGGGTTTGGTAGCGCTTGAGATCGACCTGGGCGTTCTTCAACGCCGCCTGATCCTTGGCGAGCTGACCCTCCGCCTGTTCGAGCGCAACCTGATACGGACGAGGGTCGATCTGGGCGAGGAAATCGCCCTTTTTCACCATCTGGCCTTCCTGGAAGGCGACCTCGGTGAGCTGGCCGTTGATCTGGGTCTTGACCGTCACCGCCGCCAGCGGCGTCACCGTGCCGAGCTCGGTCAACGTGACCGGCATGTCGCCCTTTTCGACCTTCGTCGTCCCGACCGACGTTGGCCCCGAGGACTGGAAACGACCGGCCGGCCCCGCCTGATGGCCCGAGCGCAGGACCACCCACGCCACCAGCCCGGCGATGATCAGCAAAACGAGCAGCAGCCAAAGGGCGCTGCCGAAGCGCGAGCGACGCGGCGGCGGAACGTCCCCCGGCAGGGTGGGACGCTGCAGCGGGTCTTCCTCGATCAGCTCGCGATATGCCGGCTCGCGTTCCTCGACGCCGGGGCGATCGGCGCGGTCCGCCCTGAGGGCAGGACGTTGCGCACTGTCCCGGCGATCACCGCGCCCCGGGGCGGAGCGCGGCGGCGCGGACAGCGGGCCGGGCTGGTCGTCCATCGCCTAGGCCCGTGGTCCGGCGGCCGTTGCCGCCGCCATCTCCGTCGATCGACGACGCCCCTTGGTGATCATCAATATCCTCACGCTTTCCCGCCCCCCAGAGTTTACGGCAAGATGGCCCGCTCCCTCCCCGGAACTGGCGCCGTCGTCGGAGACTACGACGGTTGACCGTCTCGCGTGAATGCCGCAAAGGTACTGTCGAGGCCGATCATTTTCGCGCGAAAATATCAGATAGGTCGCTTTGGCGCGAGGTACCGGCGCCGGCGATCGCATGCGCAGCCTCGGGATCGCTCGGTAATGCGCCGAAAGCCCCTTCCGCCGCACCCGTGCATCGTCTCAAATGCCGCGTCCAGATAATTTGCGCGGTGCGGCAATGGCGGCAAACCTACCTCTCCTGAGCGGCGGACAGCTTGTTGTCGCAGCGCTCAAGGCGCACGGCGTCGATATGGCGTTCAGCGTCGCCGGCGAAAGCTACCTCGAAGTCCTCGATGCGCTTTTCGACGCGCCCGAGATCCGCCTCGTCACCTGCCGCCAGGAAGGTGGCGCCGCGTTCATGGCCGAGGCCTACGGCAAGCTGACCGGCAAGCCCGGTGTGCTCTTGGTGACCCGCGGGCCCGGTGCCTGCAACGCCTCGATCGGTGTGCACACCGCGTTTCAGGACTCGACGCCGATGGTCGTGCTGGTCGGCCAGGTGGCGCGCCACCAGATCGACCGCGAGGCCTTCCAGGAGGTCGATTTCCGCAAGATGTACGCGCCGCTCGCCAAATGGGTGACGCAGATCGACTTGGCGGAGCGGATCCCGGAGCTGATGAACCAGGCGTTTCAGGTGGCGACCTCCGGGCGGCCCGGCCCGGTCGTCGTCGCCTTGCCGGAAGATATGCTACGCGAGACCGCCGCCGCCGCGGTAGTTGGCCCCTACCGCGCCGTGCGGGCGCATCCTGGCGCCGCCGACCTCGCTGAATTGCGCCGGCTGCTCGGCGCCGCCGAGCGGCCGATCGTGCTAGTCGGCGGTAGCGGCTGGACGGACGCCGCCTGCGCCGATATCGCCCGCTTCGCGCGGGCTAACGACCTGCCGGTTTGCTGCTCGTTCCGCCGTCAGGACATCGTCGACAACCGGCTGCCGGCGTTTGTCGGCGACCTCGGCACCGGCGCGGCGCCGACTCTGGTCGACCGCTTCAAATCGGCCGATCTGGTGCTCGCCATCGGCGCCCGCATCGGCGAGATCACATCGCAGTCCTATACGCTTATGAGTGTGCCCGATCCGGGCAAGACCCTGATCCATGTCCACGCCGCCGCCGAGGAATTGGGCCGCGTCTTCCGGCCCACCCTGGCGATCCAGTCGGGCATGCCGGAATTCGCTGCCGCGGCGGCGGCATTGGAGCCGATCTCGGCGCCGCGCTGGGCCGGATGGCGGAAGGAGGCGCGCGCCGAATACGAAAAGGGGTTGATCCCGACCGCGCTCGCCGACTCTCCCGCGCTCGATCTTGGCCGGATTATGAACTGGCTGCGGGAGCGGCTGCCAGACGACGCGATCGTCACGTCCGACGCCGGCAATTTCAGCGGCTGGCCCAACCGCTTCCTGCAATACCGCCGGCCCGGCCGGCAGCTCGGGCCGACCAGCGGCGCAATGGGCTATGGCGTGCCGGCCGCAGTCGCGGCAAAGCTGGTGCATCCCGCCCGCGTCGTGGTCGGGTTTTGCGGCGATGGCGGGTTCATGATGACCGGGCAAGAGATGGCAACCGCGTTTGGCGAGGGCGTCGGGCCGATCATCCTGCTGTTCAACAACGCGATGTACGGCACGATCCGCATGCACCAGGAGCGCCGCTTTCCCGGCCGGATTGTTGGTACCGCGCTGAAGAACCCGGATTTCGCCGCGCTCGCCGCCGCCTATGGCGTCTTTGGCGCGAGCGTCGGCCGCACCGAGGAATTCGCGTCCGCTTTCGAAGCCGCTGTGGCCTCGAAGCGCGGCGCGATCGTCGAATTGCGTATGGACCCGGAAATGATTACGACGCGGACCACGCTCTCCGCGCTGCGCCGCCGGGCGGAGAGCGCGAAAGAGCAAGTCCGAGCCTGAAGCCAGCGTGACCGCTCGAGATCGCTCGGTAGCGCATCATAGGAGTACATTGCTATGCAGTTGCTGCGGCCGGGACCCAGCGAAGCGGAAGCCGCCCTGCGGGCGATGCGTCAGCTGGCCGCAGCGCGGGGTGAGCTTGGTGCCGCGAGCCGCAATTTGCTTGCGGCGGCGCAGCGGCAACTCTTGCACACCGATATCGACATCGATTCGCTGCCGCCGATCAGCCCCGACGAGCTTGCGGCATCCTTCCACGACCCGGCGCTGGCGCGGCAATTCGGGCAGGGCATGATGGTTGTGTCCCTGGCCGATGGGCCGACCACCGAGACGCAAGCCAAATTGATGTCGGCCTATGCCCGCGCGCTCGAGGTGGACGAGCCGGGACTGCGCGTGCTGGGCGAATTGGCGCACCATCACATGGTGCTGTTCCGCCTCGACTTCCTGCGCCGCTCGCACATCGCCGACATGGTGCGCGGCAGCGTTCGGCGGGAAGGGTTCATCGCGACGGCGAGATCCTTCGCCGCGTTCCGCGGCATGCGCGAGGATCCCGCCGTTACCGCCCGCTACGAGGCGCTTGGACGACTGCCGCAGGATACGCTCGGCTATGCGTTCTGGAAGCATTGCACCGACAACGGCTTTGCCCTCCCTGGCGCGCCCTTTGGGTTTCCGAAGGCCGGCGTCTACCACGATTTCACCCATGTGCTGTCGGGCTACAGCACAAAGCCCGAGGGCGAGGTGCAGATCGGCGGGTTCACCGCCGGCTACAAGAAGCATACGCCGATCTTCGTGATCCTCTTCGTGATCCTGACCTTCAGCGCCGGAATAAACGTCACTCCGGTCGATCAGCCCGTCAGCCTCGGCATTTTGGAGCAACCCGGCCTTGCAGATGCGTTTTTCGTGGCGGTGGAGCGGGGCTCTCGGGTCCCGATCGATCTGTCCGACGGTTGGGATCACTGGGCCTGGGTCGAAAGGCCGTTGGCCCAGGCGCGGGCGGAACTCAACATCACCCCACTGGAGCAGACATAGGCATCGTCGGCGTGGGCAGCATGGCCGAGTCCTCGAAGCAACACTGGTCGGCGGAGCGGTACGCCACCGCCGGTGGATTCGTGCCGGTACTCGGCGCGCCGGTGCTGGAGTTGCTTGATCCGCGGCCGGGCGAGCGCATTCTCGATCTCGGCTGTGGCGATGGCGCGCTGTCCGAGAAAATCGCCGCGGCCGGCGCGAAGGTAGTCGCGGTCGATGCCGCGCCCGATCTGCTCGCCGCCGCCCGGGCACGCGGGCTCGATGTCCGTCTCGCCGATGGGCAAAACCTCACCTTCAACACCGAGTTCGACGCCGTCTTCTCGAATGCTGCGCTGCATTGGATGCGCGATGCCGACGCGGTGATCGCCGGGGTAAAACGGGCGCTGAAGCCGGGCGGCCGCTTTGTCGCCGAGATGGGCAGCCACGGCAACATCGCCTCGGTCATCGTCGCGCTGACCGCGGTGTTGGCCCGCCGCGGCATCGACGCGGCGCCGCTCAACCCGTTCTACTTCCCGACCGCGGAAGCTCACCGCGCCCGGTTGGAGGCGGCGGGGTTCGCGGTCGACGAGATCGGCATCATCCCGCGCCCGACCGTGCTGGCGACCGACATCGAGCCTTGGCTCGACGCATTCTGCGAGGCGTTTCTCGCCGCGGTGCCCGAAGCGGACCGTGTCCGTGCCCGCGGCGAGACGGCGGATCTGCTGCGGCCGGTGCTGATGGCCGAAGACGGGCGCTGGATCGCCGATTACGTGCGGCTGCGTTTCCGCGCCCGGCTGACCGGCTGATCAGCCGGCGCGGACGCGCCCCAGGTAGGAGGTCGCGCTGTCCTCCTGTTGCGCCTGTACCGCACCGGAAATTTTGCCGCCGCATTCGATCTCGAGCTCGCCATAGGTGATGGAGCCCGAGACGTGACCGGTGGCGCGGATCAGGAGCCGCTTGCGAACGACGAGGTCACCCTCGAAGCGGCCACATACCTCGGCTTGGTCAATCGAGGCATTACCCTTGAACAGGCCGCTCTCGGCGATGTCCATCTCGCGGCACTCGTGCAGATTCGCCTCGACGCTGCCCTCCACGACGAGCCGGTCACAGGAGCTGATGTCGCCGGACAGCGAGATCTCGCGCCCGACGATCATTTTGCGGCGCTCGATCTGATCCGCCGGCGCGCCGGGTGACGAGGCCGGTTCCGGGCGCGGCTCGCTGCCCAGGCGGGAGAAATCGGTCACGCGCGGCGGCACCAGCGGCTGCACCGGCGGCCTCGCTGGCTTTGTCGGAAGCCCGAGATCGTTGGCCTGATCCGCCATTTTACCATCCTCCGTCTGTTTGCTCCGGTGAGGAACGAACCTTTTAGATTGATCGATGCGCACGCCGCGTCGGGATCCTGAACCAAGACTTCGGCGCAACCCCTTGAGAATGTCGATCAGGCGCAAATTCCCCTACCCCCGCCGCCTGTATGCGCTGCGAGGGCCGGAAAGGCCAACTGCGGCCGGCGGTCGTCCCAAAAATGTCACAGCAAGGCAGGCAGCGCCTAGCTGTCCGTAAACCGCGCATCCGGGCAGAGCGAAAAAAGGCGGCGGTAGCACCGAAGCAATGGTACGTATGGATATCTGCGGCCATTTTGGGATTGCGCCGTACCATGACCGAGCACCGCATCCTGCTGATTGAGGACGAGGCCACAAGCCGCGAGCTGCTAACGTATATCTTGACCGGAGAAGGGTACGCGGTGGATGCGGTGGAGACCGCCGCGGCGGCGATCGCGTGCCTCGAATCGACGCATTATGCGGTCGTGATTGCCGACTGGGTGCTTCCCGATGGAAACGGCATTGATCTCGCCGACCGCGCGCGAGAGCTCGGCGCCAAGACCTTGATCGTCAGCGGCTACCTGATCGGTTTGCCGGCCGGCGCCGCAGATCGTCATATACTGTTCAGGAAACCGGTGCGCCCGGACGAGCTAGTCGCGGCTGTGCAGCGAGCGATCGCCGGCGGTTAAACCGTCCTGGAATCCCCCGCCGATCCCCGATCTCCACGCCTCGTGGACTTGCGCTCGCGTCCCTCAGGCGTTCGCCAGGCCGGTCTTCATCGCTTCGGTGACCACACTCCGTGCGACCTCGCGCAGCAGCTCCCGATCCTGTTCGGGGGTCGCCGCCGGGGCAATGCCCGAGACCACCCGGTCGTGGCTGTAGGTCGGAACCGCCGCCCCATTGCGCAGCATCGGCGAATCCAACCCCTTGCCTTCGCGGACCGCACGAATGCCGCGCCGGATCGTGTTGCGCATCATGATGATGCCGCGGTCGGTGGAAGCGAGATGCTCCAGCCCGTGCCGGGCAACGCCGCCGTGGATGCTGACCTGCGCGTCGTAATCGCCGGGAACCCGCTGCCGCTCCTCGTAGGGGCGGCTTGCATCCTGGCCGAAGCCGGAGCCACGGCGCGGCTCCTTGCCTTCCGGGGCACGGTAATAACCGATCTGCATCGTATGCGTGTCGTCGAGCGGCACCGCCCAGGTCGTCGCCATCGGCCGATTGATCGAATTACGCAACGCCATTGGGTCGGCGTTCGGCGGAAACTGGTGGATGTTCGGCAGGATAAAATCGGCAACCCGTACCCACACCCGGTCGCCTTGCCGGCGCGTGTCGATGTAGACCATGCCGACCGGGGTCTCCATCCAGTCCCACTCGCCGAGTTCCTTCAGGTCGCTGGTAAACCCCTCGCTGCCCGGCAGCGTGTGCAGAAAGGCGAGATGGGCCGGGTCCATGCTGTTTTCTTTGACCTGCGGCCAGTTGCACTCCCACAGAGTCGGGGCGCGGGCGATGAGCCGGTACCCCGGCAGGTCATAGGTATCGAGGACCGGAAACGCCGGTCGCTTGTCCGGCGGGCCCAGATAGGCGAAGACCAGTCCGGCGTGCTCCTGCGCCGGATAGGCGCCGTGGAAGAGCCGTTCCTTCAGGGTGCTGTCGGCGGGCTCGCCGGGGGTCTCCAGGATCGTGCCGTCGACGTCGAAGAGCCAGCCATGATAGCAGCAGCGGATGCCCTTATCGCCGACCAGGCCGAATTCCAATGACGTCCCGCGATGCGGGCAATGCAGCTCCAAGAGGCCGACGGCGCCTGACTTGTCGCGGAACGCGACGAGGTCCTCGCCGAGGATGCGCAGGCGCCGCGGCAGTTCGCCCAATTCGCTGGAGAGAATGACCGGCTGCCAAAAGCGCCGCAGATATTCCCCGCACGGGGTATCCGGTCCGACGCGGGTCAGCTCCTCGTCTTCCGCGGGTCGATCCCGATGGTGATAGGCGCTGTAGGCCGTGTTCAGGAACGGCGCTCGTTCAGCCATGCTGATTCTCCTTCCAGCGGCCCGTGGCCGTTTGGAAGCAATATTGGAGGGCCGGCGCTTAGAGGGTCAAGGCGCTGGAGGACCGCCTTTCCAGGCGGACGATGCCGGCATCAACAACGGACAGCCTTCCTCGCCTGGCGAGTCGGCGAATCTATGAGTTCACGACGTCGTGGCAGGGTTGGCTTATACTTCGCATCAGGGAACCCGCCGCGGAGGAAAGCCAAACCGGCGGGTCAATCGAAAGGGCGCGCCGTGGGTCAACTCGACGGGCAGGTAGCGCTGGTAACCGGCGGCGGCTCCGGCATCGGGCGTGCGGTGGTCGCCCGCTTTGTCGAGGAAGGCGCCCGCGTCGGGGTCATGGAGCGTGTCGCGGCGCGTGCCGGCGAGCTGCGCTCGCAGTTCGGCGAGGCGGTGCTCGGGGTCGCCGGCGATGTCTCGCAACTCGCCGACAACAAACGGGCCGTGGCCGAGACGGTCCGCGCCTTCGGCCGGCTCGACGTGTTCGTCGGCAATGCGGGGATCTTCGACGTCTGGACGGCGCTCGCCGATTTCCCGGAGGAGAAGCTCGGTCTAGCCTTCGACGAACTGTTCGCGGTCAACGTCAAGGGCTGCCTGTTCGGCGCCAAGGCCGCCTTGCCGGAGCTGCGGAAGACCGCGGGCTCAATGATCTTTACGGCGTCGGTGGCGGGCCTCAATTCGGGTGGCGGCGGCGCCATTTACACCGCATCGAAGCATGCGGTTGTCGGGCTCATTCGCGAGCTAGCGGTCGAGTTGGCGCCGGAGATCCGGGTGAATGGCGTCGCGCCGGGCGGCACGATGACCGATCTGCGAGGGCTGTTGTCGCTCGGCAACGACGACCGTTCGCAATTCACCGACCCCGGCGTCGAGGAGCGCGTGCGCGCCGGCAACCCGCTGCGGATGGCGCTGATGCCCGACGATCTGGCCGGAGCGTATCTGTTTCTCGCATCGCGGCGAGACGCGCGCGGCATCACCGGCACGATCCTGACCGTCGATGCCGGCGGCACACTGCGCATGCCGCGCCCGCGGCCGCGCTGACGGAGGAGGTGACAGATGCAGACCGATGTGGCGCGGCTTGTCGACAGCGATCGCGGCCGGATCAGCCGGCGGATCTTCATCGAGCCCGAGATTTACGAACAGGAGCTGAAGCAGATCTTCGCCCGCTGCTGGCTGTATCTGTGTCACGACAGCCAGATCCCGCTGCCCGGCGATTTCTTCACCACTTACATGGGCGAAGACCCGGTCCTTGTCATACGCGGCAGCGACGGCCAAGTCCGCGCCTTTCTCAACGTCTGCCGGCATCGCGGTAACCGGCTGTGCCGCGCCGACGACGGCAACGCCGCCAGTCTCACCTGCGCCTATCACGGCTGGACCTACGGCAATGACGGACGGCTGACCGGCGTGCCGAACCTCAAAGAGGCCTATCACGGCGAACTCGACCGGGAGCGCTGGGGTCTCGTGCCGGTGGCACAACTCGACAACCATAAGGGCCTTTACTTCGCGACCTTCGATCCGGAGGCGCCGCCGCTGCATGAATATCTCGGCGAGATGGCATGGTATCTCGACACCTTTTTCGATCGCCGAGAAGGCGGCATCGAGATCATCGGTGGCGTCCATAAATGGGTCATGCCGTGCAATTGGAAGTTCCCGGCGGAGAATTTCGCCGGTGACGGATACCATGTGCAGTGGAGTCACCTCTCTGCCGTACGCATCGGGTCGGGCGGCGATTTTCGGGTCAACGCGGACCCGGGCGGGCGGATGCTGTCCCCGGGGAACGGCCATTCGATCATCACGGTCGGCGCCGACACGATGGCCGATCCGCCGGCCCCCGAAATTCTCGCCTACGAAGCCGAGATCCGGCCCGAGATGGAGCGGCGCCTCGGTTCGCGGCTCAACGTCGTAAAGCCGATCGTCGGCACGGTTTTCCCGAACTTGTCGATGCTCCGGCCGACTTCGCGCACCTTGCGCGTCTGGCATCCGCGCGGCCCTGACAAGACCGAGGTTTGGGCCTGGGTCTACGCCGACAAGGCGGCCCCGCCCGAGGTCAAGGAAGCGATCCGCGTGGCGGGGGTGCGGGTGTTCGGCCCATCGGGCACCTTCGAGCAAGACGACATGGACAATTGGCAGGGCTGCACCCAAACCGCACGCGGCGCGGTCGCGCGGCGCCTCGAACTGAGCTACGAGATGGGGCTCGGGCACGAGCGCTTCGACCCGGATTTCAACGCCTGGGCCAGCGACCATCGCTACAGCGAACTCAATCATCGCCGTTTCTACCGGCGCTGGGAGCGGCTGATGGCCGGCGAAAGCTGGGCCGAGCTCGGCAGCTGATCACGGAGGTCGTCGTGGTGACAGAAACCGGCACGCTCGTCGATACCGATCGCGGCCTGCTCAACCGGCGGATTTTCATCGAGCCGGAGATTTATCGGCAGGAGCTGGAGCAGATCTTCGCGCGCTGCTGGTTGTATCTGTGCCACGACAGCCAGATCCCGCTGCCGGGCGATTTCTTCACCACTTACATGGGCGAAGACCCGGTACTGGTGGTGCGCGGCAGCGACGGCCAGGTACGCGCCTTTCTGAATGTCTGCCGGCATCGCGGCAACCGGCTGTGCCGCGCCGATGACGGGAACGCCGCCAGCTTCACCTGCGCCTATCACGGCTGGACATACGGCAATGACGGGCGGCTGACCGGCGTGCCGAACCTGAGGGAGGCCTATTACAACGAGCTGGACCGCGGGCGCTGGGGCCTCCATCCGGTCGCGCAGCTCGACAACTACAAGGGCCTTTACTTTGCCACCTTCGATCCCGAGGCGCCGCCGCTGCGCGAGTATCTCGGGGAGATGGCATGGTATCTCGACACCTTTGTCGATCGCCGCGAAGGCGGCATCGAAATCGTCGCTACACACAAATGGGTCATGCCGTGCAACTGGAAGTTTCCGGCCGAGAATTTCGGCGGCGATGCCTATCACGTGCAATGGAGTCATCTGTCGGCGATCACCACCGGGTTCAGCGTGGGGTCCACCGCGAGGCCGGCCGACACCAACAGAGTGGTGTCGCCAGGCCAAGGTCACGGCCTGATCTGCATCGGTCCCGACGCGTTCGGTGACGCGCCGATGCCGGAGATCCAGGCCTATGAGCGCGACATCCGCCCCGAGGTCGAAACGCGTCTCGGGCCGCGGGCCAAGCTGGTCAACCCGATCGTCGGCACCGTCTTCCCGAATTTCTCGGTGCTGCGCGGCACCTCGCGGACCTTGCGCGTGTGGCAGCCGCGCGGTCCTGAAAAGACCGAGATCTGGTCGTGGGTGGTCGTCGACAAGGCGGCGTCACCAGAGGTCAAGCGGGCGTTCCAGTTGTCAGGGGTGCGCGGCTTCAGTCCCGGCGGGACCTTCGAGCAGGACGACATGGACAACTGGCAGGAATGCACGCAGACCTGCCGCGGAGTCATGTCTCGGCGGGTTCCGGTGAATACCCAGATGGGGCTCGGCCACGAACGCTACGATCCGGCGCTCGGCGCCTCCGTCAGCGATTGCGGCTTCAGCGAAAGCAATCACCGGGAGTTCTATCGCCGCTGGGCCGAGCTGATGACGAACAAGACTGCGCTGCGGGGAGCCGGCGATGCGTAACGAGGATCTGATCCGCGAAGTCGAGCAGTTCCTGTATCGCGAAGCCCGGCTGCTCGATTCGAGGCGGTTTCACGAGTGGCTGGAGCTGTTCACAGACGATGTCCGCTATTGGATGACCGGGCGCAGCAATCGCTACCCCAAATCGAGCAAGGCGATCACGATCCTCGATCCCGAGCGCTACGTGGAGGACGATCTGACGCGCCCGGATGAGCTCGCCCTTCTCGACGAGACCAAGGAGACGCTCGCCGCCCGCGTCGCCCGGCTCGATAGCGGCATGGCCTGGGCGGAGGACCCGCCGTCGCGCACCCGCCACATCATCACCAATATCGAGATCGAACCAAGCGTGTCGGACTCCGAACTCACGGTCTATTCCAACTTCATCGTCTATCGCAGCCGCGCCGAGACCGAGCAGGATTTCTACGTCGGCGCCCGCGAGGATGTGCTGCGTCGTGTCGACGGCGCCTGGAAGATCGCCAGCCGCAGGCTGATCCTCGATCAGAACGTGCTGACCGCCAAGAATATCAGCGTGTTCTTCTGAACGATTGGCTAGACATCGATTTCCGCGGTCCAGGCGTCGTCGAACACCGACCTCTCACCACTGAGTAAAGCGACGCAGGCGGCGATGTCATCCGCTCAGCCGGCGGGAACCGTCTGCCAAGGGATGGTGCACTGGGCGACGTACGGATAGTAGCCCGCCGGATTCTGGCAGTAGTACCAGTATTGCGACGCGTAGGGCTGGTAGCCGTAAGAGCCGTAACCGGAGTCGTCGCCGTAGCCAAAGCCGTAGTCGAAGCTGTCGCCGAAGCCGCCGCCGAAGAACCCGCGGTCATGGTCACGGAATCCGCCGCCATGGAACCCGCCGCCATGGAACCCACCGCCGGCGAAACCGCCGTGACCGCCGCCAAAGCCGCCATGGCCGCCACCACCAAAGCCGCCGCCACCGCCGTGGCCACCACCACCGCCCCCGCCGCCGCCGCGCGCCAGGGCGGCGTCTGGCTGCGCAAGTACCAGAACGCCCGCGAGCGCCGCTACAGCAACTCCCAGGCGGCTTGCGATGCCAATGCTTTTCATGCGGACCCACTCCTCTCGGTCGCCGCCGGACTGGCGGCTAAGGGAGCAGGATTTAAGGCCGGACCATGATGGCCGGCTTCGCCCGTGGATGAAATCGAGTTTAATCAACGCGCCGGTCGGCGAGGGGCACGTCGGGATCACAACTCTCCAGGATGCGCTTGAAGCGCAGCCACGTCATTGAGCTTGCCGGACCGCGGCACGTCCGGATCGTCGACCGCGACGTTATCGAAACAAGGGATAGCCTTCCCCGGTGCTGAGCTTCGCCTAGACCACTTCCTCGCCATCCACCAGCTCGGCTCGATGCGCTGTTCTAGATGCCACGGTCCAGGTCCGCGAGAATTCGTTCTGATGCTTCGATCAGGTTGGCATCCGGGTGCTGCTTGCAATAGAAGCCGAGCCTTCCGCCATAGGCATCGGGAGCTTGATAGGGGACGCCCCCAGTTTTGCCGGCGTGATACCCGCGCAGCCAACTGACGAGCGCAGCCATATTGGCCTGCCCCGATACGAGGAACTCGCGGCAGGTAATCGTCCTGTTGTCTATCTCCTTACTGTGAGCGCTTGGCGCGGCGGCAGCGAGTACAGCGACGAGAAGGACGCAGACGGACTTGCGGCGCGCGTAGTCGATCAGGGTGCGGGTTTCGTCTGCGGTGAGGTCGGGAGGCGTCACGGATTGCTGCGGCTGCCCGGATCTTTTACAGCCCTGAGACACTCGGCGTAGGTGTCCATTTCCGATCGGGCTTAGCCGGGCCGCCGCGCGCTCATTCCAGCAACAACACTTCGTAGATAGACGACAGAGCCCGACTTCCTAGGCCGCATCCGGCGATACCGATGCAAAGCAGCCAAGCTGCAATTACACCGCGAAACGCCTCAGAATCGTACCACATCGCCGCCTCCTGTGCTGGAGGGCGATGCTAAGGCCTGCACCTCGGAGGCAGGTGTGAACCGCGTCACAGCATGCTTAACCTTTTTTGGCCGACGTGACCAACTCGGCAACGGGCGGCGGCCTCCGATTTAGCGGAGTAGGCCATACCCAAAGATACGACACACGAGTTCGGGAGCTAGACTACGCGCGCCCTCAAAGGAACGGCCGTCCATAACCTTGGTGGGGGAAGGGCGGCCGTAAGTCGAAGGGGATACAAAGTCGCGGCGGGAATGCAACCGCTGCGACCAAGAGACACGTTACGCCCGCGGAAGGGCGAGTAACTTGCTCAATTCGGGACGCCAGTGCACCTCCAAGGTGCAGGATTCCGCTACTTTAGGTGCTCCTGGATGGTTTCGCGAGGCTTTACCGCCTCCGCTTCCTCACATGCGCCGGACAGGTATGCATCTTATGACTTCTGATTTACGGGGACGAGATACGCACCGCTCCCGTATCATTAACATAGCTGCGGACCGCCCCGGCAGACGGCCGGGGCTCCGCCAATTCGAGGAGCGAATGAATGAGGTATCTTCTGACCGGCGTCGCGGCTGCCGCAACCATGGCCGTCATCGGCCCAGTTTGGGCGCAGGTTCCCCCGCCCGGGGCGGCGCAGCTACGGCCGCCTGCTGCCTACCTCGCTCAGCGCTATCCATTCCCTGGGCTGGCCCCGGAGGACGCCTACAGGGAAGGGCTCATAAACCGCTGGGAGCTGGAGCGGTATGAGGGGCCGACTGCGCAAGCGATGCAAGGGCCGAGCGTGGACGGGAGCAAGGGAAATTCCGAGCACCGCTGATTGGCCGGGCCTGGCCCGCCCTTCAACCCCTTCGGAGCGGCCTCCCGATCCTGGCCGCGCCGCCGGCGCTCATCCGATCCCTAATCCCTGTGAAGCGGCTCACAGATTTTTCGATGAATCCTAGGTATGGTTAATTGTCATTAACCAAACCATCCGCTGGAGCGTCGCATGGAATACCGGAAAGCAGGCGACGACAAAGCTAGGGCGCTCCGCTCGCAACTCGATTTGTGCCAGCGCTTGGCTCACGAGATCGGCGACCCCGGATTGGCCGAGAAGTTGCGCAATCTCGCCAAAAAGCTGGAAGCGCAGGCGACAGTTCAGAAGGCGGCTTAGGACGATCTGTCCATCGCCTCGCTCCGGCGGAAGTCGGCGGGAGCTTCGTGATTACCGGCCGAATCCGCCGAGGTTGCTGCGAGCGCCGAACGATTGCGGGAACTGGTAGGGAT
>DASYOB010000083.1:0-4483 GCA_036008175.1 Allostellaceae bacterium | reverse complement strand
CGACGCCACGCACGAGAATCTGCGCGGCGCGGCACTCGAATTGAAGAAACAGAGCGACAAGGTCGCGGTGATGGGCTTCTGCATGGGCGGGGCGCTGACCATCGCCGCCGCGGTGCATGTCCACGACATCGATGCGGCGGTCTGCTTCTACGGCATCCCGCCCAAGGAGTTCGCCGAGCCGGCCAAGATCCGGGTGCCGTTCCAGGGCCATTTCGCCAATAAGGACGATTGGTGCACGCCCGCCGCGGTCGATGATCTGGAAAAGACCCTGAAGGCCGCCGGCATCGGCCACGAGATCTACCGTTACGACGCCGCCCACGCCTTCGCCAACGAGCGCAGCCCGGCCTACGACGTGGCCTGCGCCAACCAGGCCTGGGAGCGGATGACCGCGTTCCTGGAGAAGCAGCTCAAGGACTAATCCGGCGCGCCGGACCGGGCCTGCAGCGCCGCGAGCCAGCGGCGCAGCACCCCGGCATGCGCGGCGAGGCGTTTGGCGATCTCGGCGCCGATCTCGCCGCGATACATGTGGACCGCGAGATTGCGGTCGCGGCCGACCCTGATCGCGGCCTGCGCGTCCTCGTCCGACAACCAGCCGAGCCGCCGCGCCGCGCGAACGGTCGAGTTCGGGGACGCAACCTCGATGCCCTCGCGTTCGGCGAGCAGCTGCTGACAGGCCTTCCACACCGCCTCGAAGGTGTAGATCAGCCGCAGGATCGCGCCGTCGCGCTCGACCAGCGACCGGCCGGCCGTATCGACCACCTCGTCCAGAGTGGCGAGCGCCGCTTCGGCCTCCGCCAGCCGCCGCTCTAATCCCGCCATTTGACGCCTTCACGGTGGATTTCGGCGATCAGCGCCGCATCGGCGTGGCGCAGATCGACCACATCGACATCATAGGGGATCGTGCTCTCCTCGATGTCCGCCGCAAGCTCGCCGAAAAAGCCGATCGGCAGCTCGTCCCGCGCCAGGATCGCCACATCGATGTCGCTATGCTGCCGCACCGCGCCGCGGGCGCACGAGCCGAACAACCACACCGCCGCATCACGTTCGCCGAGCGCCGCCAGCACCATCCGCCGCAGTTCCGCGATCGCCCAGAGGCGGGTGGTGTTCACGAGGCCGCAACTCCAAGAGCGAGCCTATTCATACTTGCTGCACCGAGACGGGATATTGCGCCATGACCGCGTCCGAGGTCAGCAAGGTGATCCCTTCGACGATGCTTTGTGCCAGCAGCAGGCGATCGAACGGGTCCTTGTGGATCATCGGCAGGCCGGTTACGGCGACCGCGTGCTCGCCGGTTATTGCCAATTCGCGATAGCCGTTGTTCAGGAGGCCGCGCCGGAGTCGAATTGCGTCCACTCGGAAATCGGCTCTGCCGAGCCCCGCCTTGATCGCGATTTCCCACAGGCTCGCCGCGCTGAACAGTAATTCATTGGCTGGATCGGCAATCAGGCTGCGTGCTTGCGGCGACAACCGAGCGGATTGTCCGGCGGTCCACAGCAGCAACTGTGTGTCGATCAGCAGCCTCATCCCTGGCCGCTGAACAGCGCCTCGATCTCCTCGGCGCCCAATTGGTCGAAGTCGTCGGGCACCTCGATCAACCCATCCATGAAACCGATCCGCTGCGTCTCGCCTTCCGCCGGCGCGTCGAACGGGACGACCTTGACCATCGGTTTACCGGCCTTCGCGATCACGAAGGCTTCGCCCTTGGCGGCGCGATCGACCAACCGCGACAGATGCGTCTTCGCTTCGTGCATGTTGACGATGCGCATTCCGGCGACCGACTGAGCTTAGTCAAATAGACTTAGTCTACACCGACCCGAGCCGCAAGCTTCGGTTTGGCTGGCGGCGGGATCGCGACATCGATGTCGCTGCACTGCCGCGCTTCGCCGCGCGCGCACGACCTGAACAGCCACACCCCCGCAAATCGCCCGCCGAGCGCCGCCAGCACCATGCGGCGCAACTCCTCGATCGCCGCTGTCACAACCGGGTTCATGACCCTAATACGCATATTTCCCAATTTATGACATAGAGACCAAAGTTCAGAGTTCCCTGATGGTACATGAGGTGCTCTCATGTTCGCGAATCTCGTTATCCTTTTTGTCGGATTAGCTTGGCCATCCACTATCGCATTCGCCGTGTGGATTTTCCGGGAGCCAGCAAGAGGATTGCTCGCAAGAGTGGGAACACTCAAGCTCGGCCCGCAGGGGGTGGAAATTAGCGGACCGCCACAACCGCTTGAAGCGCCGACTTCGAAATCTGATCCGGGGGCTTCACCCGCACTCCCGGTGACCCTAGAACCAAGCCGCGATGATTCCTCGGGTGTTCCTCTAACAACGCACTACGCCGATCCATACAAGGATTTGGTAGATCAGGCTGAAAAGCAGGGCGATCTTGCGCTGCAATCCACTATGCTAAATTATAAGGAGAACAGGGAGGACGCACTTAAACATCTCTATGTCGATTACTCGGTGGCTCTTTTTCTTGAACGGGCATCAAGATTTATGCTCGGCAGCCAGATAGATGCTTTAAGCTTCCTAGTTACGGTCGGCGGACGCGCGACAAAGGACCAAATTCGATCTTATTATACAACAGCAGCAATTAACTTTCCCGTGATTTACCAGAATTACTCATTCGACCAATGGTTAAACTTTCTTGGTACGCATGGTTTGATATCGGTTGATGATGAATCCGTAAATTTGACTCCAGCCGGAAAAGCCATCGTCCCTTATATGCAGGGATGGGGCTATTTACAATTCAGACCCCCTGGATAGCACGAATGGGTCAATGCTTTGGAAATTCCAGCGCCGGCATCCACGGGGGCTGCATGCTATCCCGCCCTTCGTCTGCGTTGCGGGGTGGGGCGGCGGGCGAGGTAGGGGCGCAGGTAGTCGCCGGTGTAGCTCCGGGCGCTGGCGGCGATGTCCTCTGGCGTGCCGGTGGCGACGATGTGGCCGCCGGCGTCGCCGCCTTCGGGGCCGAGATCGATGACCCAGTCGGCGGTCTTGACGACTTCGAGGTTGTGCTCGATGACCAGCACGGTGTTGCCGGTCTCGACCAGCGCGTGCAGGACCTCCAGCAATTTGCGCACATCGTCGAAATGCAGCCCCGTGGTCGGCTCGTCGAGGATGTAGAGGGTGCGCCCGGTGGCCCGCCTCGACAATTCCTTGGCGAGCTTGACCCGCTGCGCCTCGCCGCCCGACAAGGTCGTCGCCGGCTGGCCGACATGGATGTAGCCGAGCCCGACCTGCTGCAACGTCAGCAATTTGTCGCGGATCGCCGGCACCGCGCGGAAGAATTCGACGCCCTCGTCGACGGTCATGTCGAGCACATCGGCGATGCTTTTGGCCCGGAACAGGACTTCGAGAGTTTCGCGGTTATAGCGCCGGCCTTTGCACACATCGCACTGCACATAAACATCGGGCAGAAAGTGCATCTCGATCTTGATGACGCCGTCGCCTTGGCACGCTTCGCAGCGTCCGCCCTTGACGTTGAACGAGAAGCGGCCCGGCAGATAGCCGCGCGACTTCGCTTCGGGCAGACCGGCGAACCAGTCGCGAATCGGGGTGAAGCAACCGGTATAGGTCGCCGGGTTCGAGCGCGGTGTGCGGCCGATTGGCGACTGGTCGATGTCGACGATCTTGTCGAGAAACTCGACGCCTTCGAGCCGCTCGTGCGGCGCCGGCTGCTCGCGCGCGTTGTTGAGCCGCTTGGCCAGTGCCTTGTACAAGGTTTCGACGATCAGCGTCGATTTGCCGCCGCCCGAGACGCCGGTCACGACGCAGAAGGTGCCGAGTGGGATTTCGGCGGTGATGGCTTTCAGGTTGTTGCCGGTCGCTTCGACGATGCGCAGGATCTGTCCTGGATGGCCGCTGCGGCGCACTGCCGGCAGCGGGATCTGGCGGGTCCCGGTCAGGTACTGGCCGGTGATGCTGGCGGGGTTGGCCATGATCTCCTCGGGCGTGCCCTCGGCGACGACATGACCGCCATGAACCCCGGCGCCCGGCCCCATATCGACGACCCAGTCGGCGGTGCGGATCGCCTCTTCGTCGTGCTCGACGACGATGACCGTGTTGCCGAGGTCGCGCAGCCGCTTGAGCGTGGTCAAGAGGCGGCCGTTGTCGCGCTGGTGCAAGCCGATCGACGGCTCGTCGAGCACATAGAGCACCCCGGTCAGCCCCGAGCCGATCTGCGAGGCGAGACGGATGCGCTGGCTTTCGCCGCCCGACAAGGTGCCCGAAGCGCGCGACAGGGTCAGGTATTCGAGCCCGACATTCTGCAAAAAGCCAAGCCGCTCGTTGATCTCCTTGAGGATACGCTCGGCGATCTCGCTTTGGCTCGGGCTCAGCTCGGCGTCGATTGCGGAGAACCAGGAGAGCGCGTCGGAAATCGACAGGCGGGCGACCTCGCTGATGTTGCGGCCGCCGATCTTGACCGCCAAGGCCTCGGGCTTCAGCCGGTCGCCCTGGCACACCTCGCAGGTGCGGGC
>DASYOB010000082.1:0-4504 GCA_036008175.1 Allostellaceae bacterium | reverse complement strand
CAACGCCGGAAATTCGGGCGGCTCCAATGCGGGGCCGACCTCGAAGGCGCTGATCGAGCGGGTGCAGGGCGACGCCGACAAGTTGAAGCAGGAAAACAAGGCGCCGATCCCGGTCGATCTCGTCACCACCTCGGCCAGCGGTCTCGATCCGGACATCACTCCCGCCGCCGCCGAATTTCAGGTTCCGCGGGTCGCCAAGGCCCGCAATCTGCCGGAGCAGCGGGTGCGCGCACTCGTGGCCGAGGCGACCCAGGACCGCTTTCTCGGGATTCTCGGTGAGAAGCGGGTCAACGTGTTGAAGCTCAATCTCGCCCTCGATGCGCAGAAATAAGCCAGCCCTGCAGGCGAGATGCACGCGGCGGAAGTAGCCGCTCGCCCGAAATTTTATACAGCCTTTACTGACGTCGCTAACAAAGCCGCTCGATATTTGATGCGCTGGTAGCTTTGTATATTACGCTACTGCGATTACCGGGCGGCCATGACATATCGAGCGATTTACAACGAGCTGGACCTGGGTGCCGACGAGATCGAGGCACCGGTGCTTGACGCGGTGAAGCATCCGACGATCGTGCTCGCCAACACCCTCGCCGCCGCATTGTTCAAGATCTTGGGCCCGATGTGTTGGGCAGCGCTGATCGTGCTGTTTCTGGTGGCGCAATTCTCGTCCAACTGACCGGCTGCCGCAGCTAACCCTCCGTTTTTTGGCGTACTGAGATGAACCGCCTATTTCGATCGCTGCTCGCTGCCGTCGGTAAAGCGATGCACCGGCCGGCGTCCAGCTGGTCCTTGAATGCTGCAGTTCCGGGGTTTCCGACTACCGGAAGCGGCATGAGCTTCGCCGCAGCCGGATCAGGTGCATTCCATATTCGCCGTACCCTTGCGCAAGCCGGAAAGCAGTGGCGGGAAGAATGGCCAACAGCCGGCGCTGGCCAAACGCGCCATTTCCGTTTCACTCGCGATGCGCCGGGCATCTGGACACTGACCGGCGCCTCGAACGAACCGGCCATCCGGTTTTCCGATTTGGCGGTGGCGATTTCGTTTGCCCGCGAGGATGCCGGCGCGGCGGAGGCCGATATCGAACTCTGGGTGGACGGCTTTTACGTCTTTGTGCATCAGACGAAGGGGTGGCCGCACCGCATTTGCGCGCCCGCGAAGAGAACAGCGAACCGCCAAATGAAACGGTGCTGATTTATATATGTCGACTTTATTCGTAGGCGATCGAATTCAGCTCGAAACTTAAGCCGAATTTCTATTTCTGTAGAACCTGTCGAAATTGAAATATGAGGGGACAATGGCGTTGCTGAACATCGGCGCCCAGACACTGGCGTCGGATCGCCACGATCGACAACCGGCCGCTGATAACTGGCTCCGGGCCGGACTCGAAGGCTTCTTACTCACTGTGCTGTTTCTGGTTCTGGCTGGGACTGCGCTTTACTTGCGCGCTCGTCTCGGATTTGCTCACTGAGGCGGGTGCACTATGGACAGCGTAAGCGCAGATCTTTTGTTTCCGCACCACCATTCATCGCACCAATTCGATATCGGGCGAGACGGCGACGGTCTTTGGCGCGTCGAAGACAGAGAAGGACTGATCGGCGGGATCTTCCGCACCCGCAAGGCCGCCTTCCGGTTCGCCATGTTCGAGGCCGATTGGGACAGGACCTGCATCCACTTCCATACCAGCAGGCACCATCGGGCGCGTGAGGCCGGCCCTCGGGAGGGGCACCAGAGCTAGGGAGGCAAAGCGCCGGGGCGGTGGTGGGCGGGCAAGGGGGGAAGCGTGCCCGCCCACTTTCGCGTCGGTTGCCCTCGATGATTGCGGGAGGCCACCAGCGGTTCGGAATCGCCCTTCCTTATTTGCTTAAAGGTCCTAAATTGCCGGCATGGCGGAGCGCGAAGCGAGACCCTCGCCGGAAGCGTTACTCGACGCAGCCAAACAGGAAGGCCGCGGCCGGCTGAAGATTTTTCTCGGCGCCGCCCCGGGTGTCGGCAAGACCTATGAGATGCTGCTCTCGGCGCAAGCAAAGCGGCGCGAAGGTATCGACGTTGTCGTCGGCGTGGTCGAGGCACATGGCCGGCGCGACACCGAGGCGTTGCTGCAAGGTCTCGAAGTCGTCCCCCGACAGGAGGTTGAATACAAGGGTCACAGTCTGACCGAGATGGACCTCGACGCCATCCTGAAGCGCCGGCCGCAATTGGTCCTGGTCGATGAGCTGGCGCACAGCAATGCGCCGGGCAGCCGCCATCCCAAGCGCTACCTCGATGTCGAGGAATTGATCGCAGCCGGCATCGACGTCTATACGACGCTCAACATCCAGCACGTCGACAGCCTCAACGACGTCGTCGCGCGGATCACCCGAATCCGCGTGCGCGAGACCGTGCCCGACAGCATTCTCGATCGTGCCGACGACATCGAGGTCGTCGATCTGGCGCCCGACGATCTGATCCAGCGGCTGCGCGAGGGCAAGGTCTACGTGCCGCAGCAGGCCGAACGGGCGATCCGACATTATTTCTCGCCCGGCAATCTGACGGCTCTGCGCGAGCTGGCGCTGCGGCAGACCGCGCAGCGGGTCGACGATCAGCTGCTGTCGCACATGCAGGCACATGCGATCAGCGGGCCGTGGGCGGCTGGCGAACGCGTCCTCGTCTGCGTCAGCGAAGCGAGCAACACATCGGCGCTGATCCGCTATGCGCGGCGCATCGCCGATCGACTGCATGCGCCCTGGACGGCCATTTATGTGGAGACGGCGCGCACCCAGCGCCTCAGCGATACCGAGCGCGACCGCATCGCCGAGTACCTGCGCCTGGCGGAGCGGCTTGGCGCCGTGACGATCACCATCCCCGGCCGCAAGATCGCCGATGAGGTCGTCGCCTATGCCGAGGCGAACAACATCACCCAGATCGTCATCGGCAAGTCGAACCGCTCGCGCTGGTTCGAGATGGTGCACGGCTCGGTCGTGCACGATCTGGTGCGTCGGACCGGCTCGATCAGCGTGCACGTGATCTCGGCGGAAGAGAGCGAGCCGGCCCCGCCGAGATCGGTGGCGACGCGCGCGCCCCCGCGGCCATTCGGAGTTTGGCCGTATCCCGGCGCCGCGGCGGCGGTGGGCCTCGCGCTCGGCATTGGCGAAGTCATCGGAAATACCGTCGGGGTGCAGAGCATCTCGCTGGTGTTCCTGATGGCGGTTCTCTGCGTGGCGATCGCCTGGGGGCTGGTGCCGGCGTTGTTTGCCTGTCTGCTCAGCGTGCTCGCCTACAATTTTTTCTTTCTGCCGCCGCTCTATACGTTCACGATCGCCGACCCGGAAAACGTCGTTGCGCTGTTTTTCTTTGCGCTGGTCGCGGTGATTGTCAGCAATCTGACCGCCGGCGCGCGCCGGCAGATCGTTTCGGCCCGGGCACGCGCCAAAACGACGGCCGAGCTCTACGCCTTCAGCCGCAAGATCGCCGGTCTCGGCACGCTGGACGATTTGTTATGGGCGACCGCCTACCAAGTCTCGTCGATGCTGAAGCTGCACACCGTGCTGCTATTGCCGGACAGGGAAACGGCATCCCTCACGCTCGCCACTGGCTACCCGCCAGAGGACGTGCTGGACGAGGCCGATATGGCCGCGGCGCGATGGAGCTGGGAGCACAATCGTGCCGCCGGCCGCGGCTCCGACACCCTGCCCGGCGGGAGATGGCTGTTTCTGCCGTTGCGCACCGGCAGCGGCCCGGTCGGCGTGATCGGGATCGATCGCGACGCCCCCGGCCCGCTGCTGACGCCGGACGAGCGCCGCCTGCTCGATGCGCTCGCCGATCAGGCGGCCGTCGCGATCGAGCGCATTTCGCTGGCGCGCGGGTTGGCCGAGGCCCGCGTCCTGGCCGAGACCGAACGGCTGCGCGGTGCGCTGTTGACATCGATCTCGCATGATCTGCGAACCCCGCTCGCCTCGATCCTCGGCACCGTGTCGAGCCTGCGCAGCTATGCCGACAAATACGATTCGACCGAGCGCGACGAGCTGCTTGCCACGCTTCAGGAGGAAGCCGAGCGCCTCAACCGCTTTGTCGGCAACCTGCTCGATATGACCCGCCTGGAATCCGGCGCGATCGAGCTGCGGCTGGATCTGGTGGACGTCGCCGAGATCGTCGGCGCCGCCCTGGAGCACGCCGGCAACGTTCTCGCGCGGCATCGCATCGAGGTGTCGGTCGCCGCCGATCTGCCGATGGTGCGGCTCGACGCCGTGCTGTTCGAGCAGGTGCTGTTCAATCTGCTCGACAACGCCGCCAAATACTCCCCGCCCGGCAGCCGTATCGAGCTGCGAGCGCGGCGTGACGGCGATGTCATCGCGCTCGAAGTAGTCGATGAGGGCCCGGGCATCCCGCCCGGCGATCTCGAACGCGTGTTCGACAAATTCTACCGCGTTCAGGCGCAGGACCGTCAACGCGCCGGCACCGGGTTGGGCCTCGCCATCTGCCGCGGCTTTGTCGAGGCGCAAGGCGGACAAATCGAGGCGCGGAATCGCCG
>DASYOB010000081.1:0-7175 GCA_036008175.1 Allostellaceae bacterium | reverse complement strand
CCTTCGGCATCACGATCCCGCACTGCGCGCCGTTCGTCGCGCCCTTGCTGTACGCAATCCCCATCCAGCTCCTCGCCTACCATGTCGCGGTGCTGAAAGGCACCGATGTCGATCAGCCCCGCAACCTCGCCAAGAGCGTGACGGTGGAGTAGCGCGATCAGCCGAAGGCGGGCGGGCGCGGCTTTTGCGTGAAATCGAAGCCTTGGAGCAGGTTGTATGCGCGGGCGTCGCGTTCCTGCAGTGGCTGCAGCCCGAACCGTGCCCGGATCAAGGCGAGCACCGAGGTGGTGTCGGCGACGCCGTGATCGATGTATCCGCTCCGGGCCCAAGGGCTGACCAGCAAGGCCGGAACGCGGGTGCCGCAGCCATAGGCGTCGGGCCGCGGCGGCGCCACGTGGTCCCAGAATCCGCCGCCCTCGTCGTAGGTGACCAACACCGCCGTCTTCTCCCACAGGCGGCTGTCGCCGAGCGCCCTCAGCAGGTCTAGGACCCATTCCTCGCCCCAGCGCGGCGCCGAGTCAGCCGGGTGCTCGTCGCGCGCCCCAGTCGCCTTGATGAACGCGACGCTCGGCAGTCTGGCGCTCTTGAGATCCTCGAGGAAATCCGAGCTGTCGCGCATATGGCCGGCCTCGACATTGCGGAACCAGCTCGGGAAGTATTGGAAGGGATTGTGGTGCGGCAGGTAGAATTCCGGCGTGTCGACAACGACGGAGCCGTCGCCGGCACCGAACGCCGTCTTGGTCGCCCACGGCTTCACCTGGTTCCAGGCCTCGTTGTACCAGGCCCAGGAGAGCGAGGCGGCATCGAGCCGGTCGCCGATATTCGGGTAGGTTTGCTCCTCCGGCGGCGGGCAGAGATCGATCGAGCCCATAAAGGTTTCGGTTGGCCCGTTCACCGGCGCCACATCGTTGATCAGGATCCCGCTCTTGTCGTAGGGCCGGTCGAAGACCGGCGGATCGAGGCTGCCGACCTTGGCCGGCGGCACCTTTGACGACTGGGCGGAGCGCGCGGCGACCAGATAAAGCGCGTTGCCGGTCGAGCCGCCCGACATTGCCTGAACGAAATTGTCGAACAGCACGTATTCGTCGGCCAAGTGATGATAGCCGGGCAGGTCGTCCCGTGTATAAAAGCCGAGCACCGCGCCGGAAGGCGTCGAGTTCGCCAACATCGCCTGGACCGGGTTGTTTGGCGTTTCCGTGTCGGAGAAGACGTGTTTCCCGCCCAGCGCTAGTGCCACGAACCGGTCCATCTGGCCGTTGTTGATCTGCGCGAACATGCGAAAGAAATGATGCATCGGGTCCCAGAGCACGTTGGCATTGGCCGGGATGTAGGGACTCAGATGAAACGGCTTGTTTTCCAGCACCGCATTGGCAAAGCCGGGAACGTTGTACGGCAACGGCAAATAGGCGTAGGGAGCGCCGGCCGCGTTCTTCTGTTGCCCGGTAAAGCGCGGATCGACGTTGCCCTCAGGGGCCAGTAGACCGGCCACCGTAGCGCCGCCGGGCGGCCGGTACGCGCCGAAATAATGATCGAAGCTGCGATTTTCCTGAAAGATCACGACGATATGGTCGATCTTGTCGCGCAGGCCCTGGAGGTCGGCGCCGCCGGGCGTCTGAGCCCGTGCCCAGGGGGCAAAGCGCGGGGCCAACAAGGCGGCGGCACCGGTGGCCCCGGCCGATTTCAAAAAGCTGCGGCGGCTTCGCCTGAGAATGGTCATGCTGCGCGTCCTGGCCGAGAAGCGTACCGCTCATTATACAAAACACGCGTTTGTGACAGTTCCAAGAAAGGGCGCGGCAAGGCGTGCACCGGAGCCCGGCTGCAGGTGGTTGGCTGAAACGGTTTCGCCGGAGCGGCGTTTCCGGTCGGATATCGCGGCCTTCGCCTTGCAAGGGCGGCCGATGGTGGCAGCAGGGGAACAAGCGGCATGGCCAACCTGCCTCGGCAAGCCGACACGCAGCGCAAGACCATCGGCCTGTTGACCAGTGGCGGCGACTGCGCCGGGCTCAACGCAGTCATTCGCGGCGTCGTGACCCGCGCCGTCGCGGGCTATGGCTGGCGCGTCTTCGGCATCCGCAATGGCACGATGGGGCTGCTGCGTCGGCCATTGCAGTTTGAGGAATTGGACGAGCGGTTTACTTCGACCGACCTGCTGCGCCTCGGCGGCACCGTGCTCGGCACCACCAACAGCGGCGATCCCTTCGCCTTTCCGATGCCGGACGGCAGCCGGCGCGACCGCTCGGGCGAGGTCGTCGACGGGCTGCGCGAGCTCGGCGTGGAGGCGCTGATCGCGGTCGGCGGCGACGGCAGCCTCGACATCATGCGCCGCATCGCGCAACAGGGCGGGCTCAACCTGATCGGCATTCCAAAGACCATCGACAACGATGTCGGCGCGACGGAGAACTCGGTCGGCCACAGCACCGCGGTCATGGTCGCGACCGAGGCCTTGGATCGGCTGCAGCCGACCGCGGCGAGCCACGACAGGGTCATGATCCTCGAAGTGATGGGCCGCGACGCCGGCCACATCGCGCTCGCCGCCGGCATCGCCGGCGGCGCCGACATCGTGCTGCTTCCCGAGATCCCGTATGACGTGGCGGTTATCGCCGGGCATATCGACAAGCTGCGGCGCGGCGGCCGCAACTTCGCGCTGGTCGTCGTCGCCGAGGCGGTACCCGACCGCACCGGTCAGCGCGTGCTGCGTCAGCAAGGGCGTGGCATCAAGACCTATGGCGGCATCGGCAATGCCCTCGGTGAGGCGATCGCCGAGCTGACCGGGGCCGAGACCCGCGTCATCCTGCTCGGCCATGTCCAGCGCGGCGGTCAGCCGAACTGGGAGGACCGGCTGATCGGCTCGGCGTTCGGCGTCCATGCGGTCGACCTGATCGCCGAAGGCCGCTTCGACCGGATGGTCGCCTGGCAGCACCGGGAGGTGATCGACGTACCGCTCGCCCAGGCAATCGAGCGGCCGCAGCAGGTCGATCCCAACGGCACGCTGGTACGCACCGCGCGCGGCCTCGGCATCTGCCTCGGCGATTTGTGCTGTTGACGCGCTGTCCTTGTTTATCGGTTGACGATCGAGGAGCCCTCTATGCACACGGTCAAATACCGATTGTTCGAGCCGCGTCTGATGCCACGCCGCACGAAGCTCGAGGTGCCGGGCTGGGCCGGCAAGTCGGAGCCGCGCCGCGACGGATCGCACGAATATGCCTGGCACTGCATGCCGTTCGCCGAAGGTGCGCAATACGGCATCGAGCTGTTTTATCCCTACGACAACGAACTGCATGTGACGAAACGCAACGGGCTGGTGGTGCTCAAAGGCGATTTCGGCCGGGATCCGGGGACCGGCGTCAATTGGCCGCCGTTCCGCACCTTCGGGGAGGGTTACTACACTTACCAGCTGCTGCTCGATCTCAAGGTTGCGGACGACATGGCCGTCCTGACGCAGCCGCATCCCCGTTTCTACACCTCCGCTGCCGACGACGTGCCGCTCGCTGTGCCGGCGCTCTTGCGCACGAGCTGGTGGCCAATGATCTCGTTCGTGGTGTTCAAGGCGCCGCCCGAAGGCCGCACCCACGTCTTCCGGTCGGGCGAGCCGTTTATGCAGGTGCTGTTTGTGCCAGCCGAGCCTCAGTTCGAGCTGGTGCCGATGGATGAGGAGGTGGCGGCCGAGCGCGAGCTGCGCGGCCGCCGCATCCATGCCAGCCGCGACACGCTGGGCGGCGACTCAAGCTGGACCTCGTCGACCAACACTGTGTTCGACGCCACTTACCGCCGCATTCTGCGCGCGGCGCGCGCCAAGGCAAAAGAGACCGGCGCCTGAGCGCCGGCCTCCCGCAGTTTTTTTCAACGGAACTTGAGAGGGAAGGTCCCGGGCGGCCCTAGGTCCGGGACCGATCGCGCGTTGTTAGTAGCGCCAGTAGCCATAGTAGCCGTGATGATGGTGGTGATGATGATGGTGGTGGTGATGGTGGCGGTAATAACGACGGTAGTACCACCACTGAGCGAGCTTGAAGCCGCCATTGGGGTTTTGCGCCCGCGCGGCGTCATCGGCCTTCAGCGCCGCTGAGGCGTCGGCGACCGGCGCGAGCAAGTCGGCGTAAGAGGATGCTTGCAGCGCCGGGGAACCGTTCGCAGCAGGGCCGGTTGCCGCTTGGGCCGAAGTCATCGTAGCCAGCCCGGCAACCGCGCCGAGCAATGCGGCGATCTTCTTCTCCATAGATCTCCTCCAGATATCGAGGCTCAGGCGCACCGGAATGGCGGCTGGGCCCATACCTACAAAACAGGAACGGCAATCCGACGGTTCCGAATGGAGAACTACCCTAAAGGGTTGGTATCACATCCCTTGGTGTTCATTGCTCGCCGGCAAGTATTCGCCGGCGCGGCATCGCTTTGCTGCTACGACCAAGCGTTCGGCCGCCCGATTACGCTGGCACGACGATTGGGACAATTCGCCGCTGCGGGCCCGTAATGCGGACGGGACGACCGCGCGCTTAGTCGAGCGCCAGGGTCAGCGCCTTCAGATACGCGGTCTCGGGCAGGGAAGGGTGAACCGGGTGGTCGGGGCCGGCACCGGTAATGCGCAGGATGCGGTAGCCGCGCCCGGCGTCGGCGAGGCCGCGCCGCACCGCCTCCGCGAAATCCGCGGCAGCGATATTGTGCGAGCACGAGGCGAGAAACAGGAACCCGCCCGGCGCGGTCAGCCCGGCGGCGAGCCGGGCCAGCTTGCGGTAGCCGCGCAGCGCCGCCGGCGCGTCCTTCTTCGAGCGGGCGAAGGCCGGCGGGTCGGCGATGACGATGTCGAAACGCTCGCCCTTGCCGCCGAGCGCGGCCGCCTCGGCGAACACCTCGCCGCGCCGAAACGTGCAGCGCTCCTCGACACCATTGCGCTGAGCCGAGGCGGCGGCGAGCGCCAGCGCCGGCTCAGAACGATCGATGCCGAGCACGGCCTCGGCGCCGGCGTTTGCCGCGGCGACCGCAAACCCGCCGCTGTAGCAATAGAGGTCAAGCACCCGTGCCCCGGCAGCGAGCCCGGCGACAAACCGGCGGTTGTCGCGCTGGTCGAAGAACCAGCCGGTCTTCTGCCCGGCCAGCACATCGGCCTCGAACACCGTGCCGTCCTCCTCGACCGGCACCGGCCCCGAGACGCCGCCGAAAGCGATCCGCGTCTCCAGCTCCAGCCCTTCAAGCGCGCGCGCCGGGCTGTCGTTGCGCAGCACGATCGCCGCCGGCGCCAGCACACTCTGCAGCGCGTCGAGGATCAGCGGCTCCAGCCGGTCCATGCCCGCCGCGTTCGGCTGCACGACCAGTACCTCGCCGAAGCGGTCGACGACGAGGCCGGGGAGGCCGTCCGCCTCGGCATGGACGAGCCGGTAATAGGGCTTGTCGTAAAGGCGCTCGCGCAGCCGCAACGCGCGCTCGAAGTGGCGCACGAAAAAGCGCCGGCCGATCGGCCGGGCGGCGTCGCGGTCGAGGAGGCGCGCGGCCAGCAGCGTGTGCGGGTTGAACATCGCGACGCCGAGCGGATGCTCGTCGGCGCGACGCAGGGTAACCAGGCTGCCTGGCGCCAGCGCCTTCGCCGCCGCGTCCATCGCCACCTCGTTGGAAAAGATCCAGGGATGGCCGCTTTCGGCGCGGCGGCGCCCGGCGGCGGCGAGGCGCACTTCCGGCCGCTGCGCCGGATCGTCCGCTTCGGGCGCGCTCTTGAGCGGCGGCGCCGTGACGGTCGCGGTGTCGGACATGACCCCATACTCCACGCTGGTGACGCCGATAAGGGCGCACCCATCGCCCGAGTCAACCGGCGCCTGTCGACCGGTCCGCCTTGCCATAGCGCCGGCTTGCCTTACCTATGCGGCTGGAGTAGTTGTTGCCGCCCTCGCGCCGCCTCGCCGCGCGAGGCAAATGCGCCCGTAGCTCAACTGGATAGAGCACCAGACTACGGATCTGGGGGTTAGGGGTTCGACTCCTCTCGGGCGCGCCAATCTTTTCAATGACTTATATCCAAAGTTAACGGCAGTCACGGCGGGCACACGGCGTTGCGGACCCCATGCGGACCCTGTTGGTCCGCGATTCACCCGACCGAGATCCCGCACGGCACCGTCCGGGCTCCATCGGCTGACGCAGTGATACTCGTGCCGGCGACGGCCGGCGAGGCGCCATGTCGAACCGTCGAGACCGTGCCTTCCGCCGTGTTCGTCCAGCATCCAGAAGTTCGCGGCGACGACGGCGTCCTCAAGCTGCGCCCAATCGGCATGTCTAAGCAGCGCGCGATGGTGACGGACCTTGCCAAATGCCGAGGCGCGGTAGATGCGGCAGACCGTAGCCTCTGCGCCGAGCTTTGCGACCCGAATTGTGGCGTTACCGTCGAAGCTGCTGTCCCAATGGAACCAGTACACCTCGTCGCCGAGCATACGGAGAATGCTCTTGGGGTAATCCTCGACAGGGGCGAACAGGTCGTGCGCGCGGCAGCAGGGGAAGGCGGCGCTGGGTACTGGCATGGGCAATCTCCGGAATTATCGTCCTCTACCCCTATGCCGCTTCCGTTCCGGACCTTGTTGCCGTCGTGAGCGCCGCCATTTGCTGCGCAACGCGCCGAGCACCAACTGTCTGATGGACGAGCTGCAAGGGGACGGTGCCCCATTCGCCGAACGGCTGGTTGGCGGTGATCAACAGCGATCGACGCTCATAGCGGGCACTGATCAGTTCGAATAGGCCGCTGGTTTCGGCCCGGTCCTTGCTGACGTACGCGAGATCTTCGAGATTCAATGACCCGTTGAAGACCGTGGCCCTCAGGCGCGCGATAGCGATGCCTCGGCGGCGGTCTTTGGATTCCGGGCGGAATCCTGGAGCCGCTGCTGACCCCCTCAGGATCCAAACCGGGGAAGCCTCGACCCCCCACCCCCTTTACGGCAAAAAATGGGCCGCCCCTCCATTTCCGCCTTCCCGGTCGAGGCGGACAATCGGCAAGCTGTCGGTTCGTGCGCCGTTATAAGTCGGCGCCGTGTTTGGGACCGGATTGACCGTCTCTACCAAGACGTGGATCTCGCTGAGCGGCGTCTTCTGAACCACCCGACCGCACATACTGCTCCTTCTCAGCGATCCCGCGTTCCCGCGGGATCACATCATACGCTTGTCATCGCCTGAACGCGGGAACAATATGGGAACATCGGTGGCCATTGCCA
>DASYOB010000080.1:0-38388 GCA_036008175.1 Allostellaceae bacterium | reverse complement strand
CAAGCATGTAACCTGCACCGGGCACTCGCAGCGGAAGGCTGCGCCAATGATATTGTGTCCAAATCTCACCGTTATCGCCGGGCTCATCCGACGCTTTTCCCTTCACCCCAGCAGCGCGTTGCAGATCGGCGAGACTATGAAAACCCCGCAACCGCTTGGCCCAAGTGATAGTGAAAGGGACGGTCGTATCGTGTTCGCTCGACTCGGGCCGCGATTTGTCCGCGGCCAACAAAAAAATTGCAACTAAAACAATCAGTAGCCGAGCACGTGTCAATGGCAACTCCACCCGAAAATAAAAGGTTGTTTCATATTCTTCGGCATAATCTCATTCATGTACGACCCGGATATACAGACCGAGATGTCATTCTATGCCCATTATGCTTACGCGAGATAAGCATTGAGCAGCTAGATGCCGTCGAGCACATTGTACCTCGAAACCTGCTGGAGAACGATCCTCGGTATATGAAAAAAATTAGTTTATCGCGTCGCGCCGGGCTCACGGTGCTTTGTCGTCATCCGCGTACTACCGAAACGGACCAGCCTGCGAGAAACGGATGTAACGGCTGGAAAGGCCAAAAATACGACCTCCTGTTCAAGGGGATGCTTCAAGGACGGAGAATAGCGGTAAGTGAGCTAAAGCATCGGCATGCCGTTGCTGTCCTTATTATGGCCTACCTTGGTGCCTTCCAGCGTTTAGGCTACGAGTATATTCTGCGCTCGGAGCTTGATGATGTCCGTCGACAATTCGATTACCCTGACAAGCGTGTTACGACGTGGCTTGAACACGCCCATGTAAATCCTGCTCCGGTTGATCCAAACGGTCAGCCCTGGGCAACAACATCCGGACTCCCGTTTGTTTTTGGGGGATCATTTACAGCGAAAGCGCCGTTGGAGATATTCTTCAGACGATTTTCTGCAAGGCTGCCCAGCGGTCACTGGGCCGTAAAAAACCACCCAGAGATACTCTTATCACCGGTGCTCACACCGGTCCCGTAGAGGCGCGGGTGACCGCACCCCGACAGCCTTGCGGTCAAGGGCAGTAGGGAAGACACGCCTTCAGTCGGAAGGCGCAAGCGTGCATTCGAGGAAGAATTGGTTGGCGTCGGCCTCGGGATCGATCCGGCCGCTCACCGGATCGCGGTACTTCCCGACGTAGGAAGCCGCCATGTTGTGAACGATGGCAAGCTGGACGGTCCGCGGCTGCGCAGCGAAGAGGCCGAGCCGGTCGGCTCGCCCGACCGGGCCGATCAACGCCTCATCCGTCACCGCTGGGTTGCTGCGCTTGGCTCCGGCGATGATCCTGATCTGATCGCGCATCACGTCGCACGCCTCGGCGGTCGCACCCCAGCCTCGGAGCAGTCGCATGGGATCGGCTGCGCGGGCCGCTGGCGCGCTCAGGGAGACGACCGGCATCAAAACGGCCCAGAGCAAGCGCCCGCGCCGATGCCAGTCAGTGCGAGGAACACGCACAGTACCCTCCGCCTCGCGGATGAAATTCGTCAGGGCTGACGAATTTGGCATGCGCTCGGCAAATTCCGAAGGGCTTCGGAATTAAGGTTCCGCGTCGCTTGCTGGTGCGTCTGCGCCACGGGCGATCGGGCGGATGCTTGGCAGAGAGCACAGTTCGGGCCGATGCGCAAAATCGCGCACCGGCTGCTGAAAACGCGAGCAAACCCAACGGTTCCGAAATTGGCGCTGCGCAAAATCGCGTTGGCGCAGAAGGCCGAAACGCGCGGCGCGACGCTTTAGCCGAGCAGCAACCAAGTCGCCCCGGCGACCACCAGCGCCGCGAGGGCCAACGTCACGATCACCAAAAGATCCATCAAAGCAAAACAGGCATCCGGCCGCGCCGTTCACCCGGACAGCGCGTAGTCGAGCGCGCCGCGAGCGCGATCAACCACCTCGCGCACCTCGGCCGGGGTCGACGGCGCCGCGATCAGGTAGAGCGACGACGCGTCGATCGTCAGGCCTTCAAAGCCGTCAATTTGACGGGTTTGGAATAGTTCGAAGACGCGCACGAACCGCTGCCCAGCGCTTTCCGACCATCCGAGCCGCTCGGTGACGAACGCGGTATATTTCCCGTGCCCGACGCGCTCCCTTCACTTCGACCAGCTTGCGGCCAATCTCGACAAATGCCGCTGAGCGCGTATATGAAAAATATGAACGAGTCGGCTGCACGGATCATCCGATACCGCGAAACAGCTGCCACGTTGCGGCGGCAAGCCGCACAAATTCACTCCGACCAGGTCACGGTCGATCAATTGCTAGATCTCGCCGAGAGGTGGGAACAATTAGCGGTCAGCGCAGAAAAAGCGCAGTTTTGATATGCCGGCGTGGGCGAGCTCACGATAGGGCATAGGCGACGATCGCCGCGATGACGATCAGCCGCCAGCTGCGCAGCAGCAGCCAGATCACCACCATCGCGACGATCGCGGTCAACATGACGTGAGGCGCCCTTACCCCGGGCTGGCCGCGACCGTCACCCGGGCCGCGCCCATTTCCGCTAAAAAGGAAATTGCGTTGTCCAATTCATCGGGATGGGCGTCGCCGTTGTTGATGACCCGAAGCAGCGCGATCGCCCCCTGCAGCGTGGTCGGCTTCACCTTCGCCACGACGTCTCGCCAGAAATTGTAAGCCTTCGGGCTGAAACCATCGGGGTCGCTATCGCAAAGCCGCTGCCATTCAGCGATCGCCTGAAGGGCCGGGTCCATTGAAGCGCGCCAGCGGGCGGCGGCTTCTGCGACGGGATCGAGGGGATGCTCGCCGGCGAGGGCGAACGGGTCGCGGTCGGTCGACATGATCGTGGTTTTCCTTCTGGTTGCTGTGTGGTTCCTGGCCTCTGACAGGTCATTGCGACGCGCCCTGTAAGCCTTTGAAAAATTGGTGGAAGTTGTGAGGTTCGAGCTCACAGCCCTCAGAGGTCAAATGAAATGGCGAAAGCGGTTCAAGCAGAGTCCTAGACCAGATCGGTAGAGAAATCGCTTTCCGACTCAACTGCCCAGCGTCTGGATGTCAACGGAGCCGATTGTCTGGTTACGGCGCTGGGCTGCCTGCGATGCGAGGCGAGGCGAGGCGCAAAAGAGGGCAGGACTTGCCCCTAAGCTGCTGTCTAGGTCAGGCCAGAGAGGCGGCCGCCCCAGTGTAGATTCGTCATCTCCGCGGCTGTACCGCTGCATCTCATGCATTGATAATCTGCCTCGGGATTGCGTCCCTCCTCGGCCCCGGGAATGCTAACGCAGTCTAGATGGTCGCCTCGGCCGGACTGTCGCGGGCGGTCCGGGCGCTATGTTCCGGCTGCCACGGCCGGCTCGCCGAGCGATAGCATCAACCGATTGGCCCAGTTGAAGAACGCCGTGGCATGGATCACGTCCGCTATCGCCAAGTCATCCAGCCCGGCACGGCGCAGGCGCTCCACATGCTGCGATCCGAACGTGATCGGCGTCGTGCTCAGCGCCACCGAAGCGGCGACGATCGCGTTCCAGCGCTCGCCGAGATCGGTGTTTACGCCGTCGTCCAACAGCCGTTGCACGTCCGCCTCGCGCTTCGAATAGGTCGCGGAGAACCGCGCATGCACCGAGGCGCAGTAGATACAGCCGTTAAAGCGAGATGTCGCGGCGGCGGCCAACTCGCGCTCGGCCCGCGGCAGGCCGGCATCGGCGTTGTAAAAAATGTCCTTGTCGGTCAGCGTGCGGGACCGCAGTGCGTCCGGTTCGCGCGCGAGCAGCCGGAAATACGGCGATTTCACCCGCGCGGCATCCACCAGGCCTGCCATGTGCCGTTCGGTCAACGCCTCGATCGCCAGCGGCTCGAGCCAGGGCAGCCAATCGAGCAGCGCCCGGGTGAAGACGGCGGGGACCGTGTGCGGCGGCGGTTCGAGAACCGTATCGGGCATGATTGAATCTCGTGTGTCAGGTGGCGCCGGCCAGGGTATGCAAAGACAGCACGCGCAAGCCGGCGACCACCCGGATCTGGAACGACAGGAACGCGGCGATCTGCGACAGCGTCACGATGTCGGTGGTAGACCACCCGGCATCCAGCAAGTCCTGCAGCGCCGCCGGCGCGGCGTCACGCGGGTGGAACACCAGCAGGTGCATGTGATCGAACGCCGCGGCCAGACGCGGTCCCAGCGCGCGGCGAATTTCCGGCGCGACACGATGGGTCGGTCCGGTGGTGTCCTCGCGGCTCAGCGGGCCGTCGGGATAGGAGCCATAGGGGCCTTGCCCCTTGGCCGCCGCGATCGCCGTTTCGATCGCCCGGCGCAATTCCGGCGAAGCCCCGCCGGCGGCCAGACCGGCGGCGTAGAACGCCGCGGTCTCCGCGCCGCCATGCAGGCCCGTGACGAAGGCGGCCACTGCAAAACGCTCTGTTGCGGTGACATTGCCAGGAAGTTCCGGTGCGAAGAGCGCGCGATAGCTGGCCTGCGCCTGGTTGCGCGCATCCGGCCGTCGGTGGCGGATCGCGTCCAGCGCGGAGCCAGGCTTAATCCCGGCCAGCGTGTCGATGACGTCCCCATCAATCCCTGGATCCATCACTGGCATTGCCATCCTTCCCTTGCCCGCCGTCACGCGACTTGCCGCGCGGCCTCGCCGTCGTTGCGCACCCAGCCCAACGCTGGCGCCACCGCGCCGGCGACCAGTTCGATCGACCGCAGGATGAATTGATGCGGTGGATCGATCGAATGCGATTGAACGGTCATATCGGTGGCGCGGGCCAGCGTGCTGTCGGCTTGCAACGAGGCGATCACGTCGTCCGGGTTGCCGACATGGATATCCATGGCGGCGATCTGGTCGTGTACAGACATGCCCTCGACAAATACCGTGCGACCGATCGCGGCGTACCGTGCCCGCTGCCGCGCCAGGCCGATTTCAGCCAGCCGCATCGCCTCCTTGCGGTCGTCGGCGACGAACACGGTGCGCGAGGCCAGGATGCGTGGCGCGCGGCCCCGGGGCAGCGCCTCCAAATAGGCGTCGATCATCGGATGCTGGATGTCGGGTAGCGACAAATGGGGCGCCTCCGCCGGTCTGGGCTGCGTGCGCGACAGCATCAGCCCGTCGCCCGCCGCGCCGGCCCGCCGGGCGCCGGCCACGGTGAAGGTCGCCTGCCAGACGCGATCCACCAGGCCGGGATTGGGCGGATACAGTCGGTCGCCGCCGAGCAGCTGCCGCCCCGCCCAGGCGTCGAGCAGCACGCGATGATGCCGAACCAGCAGCGCCGTGCGCTCGGCGCTGTCCAGCCCGAACGCCTTGTAGGCCGACAGGTTGCCGCCGGGCCCGACCCCCACCTCCAGGCGGCAGCCACACATCAGGTCGAGCACCGCGGCATCCTCCGCCACCCGGATCGGCAGCTCCAGCGGCAGGGTGACGATCCCGGTCCCCAGGCGGATCCGCGTGGTCTGCGCAGCGACCTGGGCCAGGAACACGAAGGGTGCCGACAGGCCGCCTTCGTCCTCGTGAAAATGGTGCTGCGCGACCCAGGCAGAATCGAACCCCCAGCTTTCGGCATGCACGATCTGCGCGATGGCTAAACGGTAGCGCTCGGCCGCGTCCGCCTGATCGAGCAGGCGGGTGAAGAAGCCGAGGCGTATCGGCGGCTTCGCTGTCGTCACCCGCTAAACCTCGTGCTGTGCTGGGGGCGGCAACCATAGCATAGCCCAGCTATCACAGGCGGCCGGGATGGCAATGGGGGTGGGTGAGATGTTACTCTTTTGCCGAGCATCGTGCCGCCAGGCTATAAACCGTGTTCTGCCTGCGGGCGGAGACGGCGGGCGCATGTGGGTTCTGATGAGGAGAAAACGGAATGTTCAGCCATGTCATGATCGGGAGCAACGACACCACGCGGTCGAAGAAATTCTACGATGCCCTATTTGTCGCGATGGGCGGCCAGCCCGGGACTGAGGACGCCAGAGGCCGGCTGGCCTACACGCACAATGGCGGGCGCTTCATGGTTTCCAAACCGATCGACGGCAAGCCTGCCTCCCATGCCAATGGCGGCACGATCGGCTTCTCGATGAGCGGTCGGGAACAGGTCGACGCATGGCACAAGGCCGGGGTCGCGAACGGCGGCACGACGATCGAAGACCCGCCTGGGGTGCGCCAAGGGGCCGCCGGCCAGATGTATCTCGCCTATCTCCGCGATCCCGATGGCAACAAGCTGTGCGCGCTGTACCGCATGCCGGCCGCCTGATCTTCGGGTAGTCATTGTGAGGAGCGAAGCGACGAAGCAATCTCGGGCCGCGGGGACTCCATGGCACGAGATTGCGGCGTCGCCCTGCGGGCTCCTCGCAATGACGCGCTAACGCGTCTGCCGCCGCGCGTCAGCCGTTTTGGAGCCGGTAGCGCAGCCAAACCGCACCACCCTCCAACACCTCGGTGCTCGCCAGCGTCATTGAGCGGATCGGCGCTGGGGTGCCGGAATCCTCCTCGCTGGAGTCGAAGATGCTCGGCGCGCCCTTCGCGCCATCAATTGCGGGGCAGATCGCCAGGCTGATCTCGTCGATCAGGCCGGCCCGCAGAAACGCCCCGTTCGAGCCGCCGCCGCCTTCGAGCAGCAGGCGTTCGAGCCCCAACTCGCGGTTCAGGATCTCCAACGCCAATCCCAGATCGAGCCCCTGCTCGCCGGCGAAGATGTAGGAAACGCCATCCTGGCGCAGGCCCGCCAGATGCGCGTCGGAGACCCGTTCCGTCAGCACCGCGACGATCGGATCGCCGCCGATGTCGGATCGTCCCCAGGCGATCTTGCCCTGCGCATCGAGCGCGATGCCGTAGGCGTCGGCACCACGCCGGGCGAACCAAGGTTCCCGCGGATAGGTCTGGTCGGTGTAATCGGAGTACGCCGCGGTCTTGGCGTATTCGCTGCCGGTCACCCGGCCGATCAGCCAGGAGCCGCCGCCGAGCTCTTCGTGCAGGCGCTCGAACAGCCCCGGCATTCGGTTCTCGGCGGGCCGCCACCGGCTGCCGAGAATGCGGCCGTCGACGCACGCGTTCATGTGGCAAATCACATAAGGCTTCATTTCCGCACCATGGCCATGCCGCAATTTGCCCCTTCTCGGACCTTCCCGCGGAAGGCTCCGGGCGGCTCAGTCGGGCCAGAAGCGGCCCTTTGATGGCCGGCTGGCAAACGTTCGGCAATAGGGCCAAACGCTCCATCATCCGCGCGCCACAAGCTGCCTGAGCACGGTCTCTATCTCGGTTTGGCCTTTGAGCGAGCCCTGTTCGCCATTCTCGAACTCAATCCAGCCCTCGTTGAAGCCGTCGAGCATCTGCGCGCGCGGCGTCGGGTTCTTCGTCCCCTGCGAAGCGAACAGTCCCTCCCAGGCATCACGGGGAACGGCTTCCATGCGTACCGGACGGCCGAGGATTTTGGCAAAGGTTTCGGCGATTTGATTAGGAGTGATGCGTCGCGGTCCCTCCAGTTCGACGACGCGGCACCCCGTCCATGTCTCTTGCAGGAGCGCAGCTGCTAGGTGGCCAATGTCGGTCGTCGCGATCATTGGCACGGGTTTGTCGAGAGGCTGCAGAAAGCTGGGCACGACACCTAGATCGCGCGCTGGTGCGACATCCCAGGCCGCATTTTCCATGAACCAAGCGGCCCGTAGGAAGCAGACTGGCACCGACAGGGTACCCAGCGCCTGCTCCACCAAGCCGAGTTGGTTGAGCAGATTCGGCTGCGTCGCCTGCGCGCCGATGGTCGAGAGACAGACAACCTTGGGTGGCTTCGAGGCTTCTATCGCCGTCGTCAGGGCGGTGATGATGGCCTTGACCTCGGGGAAGTCCGGCATCGGGTCGAAGTTCGAGGGAATCAGCACGAATACGCCGTTCACGTGGGTGAAGGCGGCGGTCAGTGCTGGGACGTCATTCACTTCGGCAAGGGCGACCTCGCAGCCGCGCTCCTGCCAGGCGACCCCCTTAGCGGCGTCGCGCACAACGGCGCGAACGGACAGGCCAGTATCCAGCAGAGTGCGCGCAACGCCGCCACCGACCTGCCCGGTAATTCCAGTAACTGCATGCATGTTCGGTCTCCGATAATTCCAGGCTGCTTTGCGCGGACTAGGCCATCTGTTGCACGAGATAATAGTGGTCGCGCGTGCCCCTGAACTGCCCTTCGTCAGAGCATCCCTCTCATCGCCAAGTCCGCCCCGAGAAGCACCATTCCCGAAAAAAACCAGCGCCGGAATGTTTCGGGCCGCACGACGCGGAGCAAGCGTTGACCCGCAAGCATTCCAGCCAGAGCGGGGACGAGGGCCAGGAGCGAATAGAGGCCGGTGCTAAGGTCAAGTATTCCGGAGCCGGCCAGAGACCAAGCAAGTGCAACCGTCGAGACCGTGAAAGACAGGCCGAGCGCCTTCATAAGGTCTTCCCGGTCGAAGCTCAGCGCCTGAAGGTATGGCACGGCTGGTATTACAAAGACGCCCGTGGCGGCGGTCATGAGGCCCGTTGCACCTCCGACAAAAGGTCCAAGCCACCACTCGGCCGAAGCCGGCACTTGCGGCACACGCACATTCATCAAACCAATGGCTGCGTAAACCAGGAGGGCGACGCCCAATGCGACCGATGCCAATCCCGCTTGGGAGCCAGTCATCAGACCTGCGCCGGCCCACGTACCAAGGCAAACCCCCAACTGCATCAGCCAAAGTCGTCGGATGAGTTTTCCAAGGCCGGACCCGCTGATCATCTGCCAGACATTCGTTATGAACGCCGGCGCTACGATGAGGGCTGCGGCGTGGGCAGGAGGCATCGTCAGGCTGAGCAGGCCGATTCCGACCGTGGGGAGGGCGAGGCCAGTGAACCCCTTGACCAATCCCGCCAGCACCAATGCAGCGGCAACGACGCCAAGTCGGATGATCGGGTTAGGCATGCCGGCAGATTTGGCTCCCGGTTACAGCAACCACAATGAGCCATTCTGTAACCGTGCCTTCGTCGGTAACATAGGCAGAATGGCCATCCGAGGGAGGTGCGCCATGCATTTCGACCTGACCGACTTGCGCCTATTCGCCGCCGTGGTCGAAGAGGGCAGCATTACCGCTGGTGCCTCGCGCGCAGCCATTTCTCTCCCCTCGGCAAGCGCACGTGTGAGAGGGATGGAGGAGGCACTTGGAACAGCCTTGTTGGAACGACATCGGCGAGGCGTACAACCGACACCCGCCGGTGCGGCGCTCTGTCACCACGCCCAACTCGTTTTGGCGCAAATGGAGCGATTGCGCGGCGATCTGCGCGAACACGCGCGCGGAGGGGTGCGGGGCCACGTCAGGTTAATGGCGAACACGACGGCGCTGGAAGAATACCTTCCGGACGCACTCGCCGGCTGGCTTGCCGCCAATCCCGGCGTTGATATTGCGTTGGAGGAGCGACTCAGTCACGAGATAGCGCCGGCCGTGGCGCAGGCCCACGCCGATATTGGGGTGCTAACTGACTTGGCTGGTGCGGAGGGGCTGGAGACTTACCCTTTTCGCATCGACAGGCTCGTGGTCGTGGTGCCGCGCGGCCATGCATTTGAGAGCCGGCGTGACATAGCATTTGTTGATGTGCTCGATGAGGAGTTTGTCGGCCTAGTTGCGGGGAGTGCGCTTGCGGAGCATCTCGCATGGCAAGCGACGCGTCTTGGCCGATCCCTCAACCCGCGTATTCGGCTTCGCGGACTGGATTCTGTTTGCCGCATGGTGGAGCGTGGCGTGGGAATCGCTGTCGTGCCGGAAACGGCCGCGCGGCGCTGTCGGCGAACCATGGCGCTCGGCATGCTGCGGCTCATAGATACATGGGCTACGCGGCAACTAATTGTCTGCGTGCGCGGCCTCGATATCCTGCCCACACATACACGACGACTGGTTGAGCACCTGGCAGAAACTGGCCGAACAGATGCGTAGATTTGCTTGCTGCCGAGAGTGACCGGTGTCGGCGCTGAACCGACTACCGGCCGATGGCCACAGAGAAACCATCTACCCTGCGCGTCACGGGGCCTGCAAAAATCTTCATGTTTGATGCCGCTCAGCCGGGAAGGCGCCAGCCCACCCAGTTGCACAGGGCTTCGCCCATGACGAGGTCGAGATCGCGACCTTTCAGCCAGGGCAGCTCCTCGGTGAACACGGTCACGCATTGCCGCCAGGAACAGGGCATCCGCGTGACGTCGGTGCCCCAGAACATCCGATCCGGACCGAACGCGTCGAAGACGCGGTGCAAATGCTCATGGAAGCTGCGGAACGGATACGCGTCTTCCGCGTAGCCGGGCTGGCCGGTCGCCTTGACCGCGACGTTGGGGTATTTGGCGAGCGCCAACAGCTCGGGCTGGAGGCGATAGGCAGATTCGCCGCGGCTCCCCGGCGGCACGGCCATGTGGTCGACGATCAGTTTGAGCCCCGGGTGACGCTCGGCGATCTGGCCGACAATCGGCAGGAACAACGCGGCGGCGAGCGCCACCGGCACGCCGGCCCGCTCGGCCGCCGGCCATAGCCAGTCGAGGCTGCCGTCGGTCATCCACTCCCGCTTGTGCCGTTCGTTGAAATAGAAGCGCAGGCCGAGCATGCCCTGTCCCGCAAGAAGGGGCCGCTCTTTCCCCGGCTGGTCTTTCCAATGGGCGACGAGGTCGCGGCCGTTCGGGTCGTCGAGATAGAACCACCCCATGATGGCGAAGCGGTCGGGGTATTTCCGCACCGCTTCGATGGCCAATTCGTTCGAGTCGGGATCCCACAGCACCGGGTGGATCAGCGCCCGGTCCACGCCGGCCTGGTCCATGCCGGCGATCGCTTCTTCCGCGGAGTACGGCTCCTGACGATGTTGCGGGGACGGCGTACCCTTTTCCCAGAGATGAATCTGGCCATCGACGATCAGCATCTGGCGCATCCTTTTTCATCCGAAGATATTCAGCTGCCCTAGAATACGCTGATCGCTGAAATCCCCTGATAGCGCCCAAGGGAGTTTCGGAAAGGCCGATTTCGGTAGCGCTTTCATTGCGCCAAGGCCGAGTTCGGCTCCGGCGCGAAGTAAATCGCGTACCGCCCAGTATCGCCTCCGCTTATGCCGGGGTAAGGCTGGCCTCGAGATAGTGACGGAAATGCGCGAGATCGGGGGTCGCCTTGCCGGGCACCTTCGCGGCTTCGTCCCAGCGGCGCAGCCGCACCGCCTCCCGCGCGAAGGGCAAGCCGATGAATCCCGCAGCGAGTTCGGGCGAGAATGGGCCGCCCTGCAATTCGAGGCTGCGCACCGAACCGGCCGACAAGGTCGCGAAATAACCGGGGTCGGTTGCGGTCAGATAGCGCTTGGCGTTGACATGCAAGCGCACCGGCTCGGTTACCGCCTCGCCGAACCAGCGCGCCAGCCATTCCCGTCCGCGCAATTCATGGCGATCGTCGATGCCGCGCGCCGCCGGACTGTCGCCGAGATCGTGGATCAGGTGGCCGATATCGTGCAGCAGTGCGGCGGTGACGAGCGTCGCGTCGGCTCCCTCAAATTCGGCGAGCGTGGCGCATTGCAGCGCGTGCTCGAGCTGTCTGAGGCGCTCACCGCCATAATCGTTGCCGCCGTGGCGGTCGAAGCGCTCGAAGATTACGTCGATCCGGTTCATCAAAATCTCCCGCGATGATTCTTCCTCAGATCGATTGCAGTTAGATGACGCGCTCGCTTGCGGCAGTCCGCGCCGCCGGCCAGCGCAGCAAGCGGCGCCCTCAGCGGCCGCGGAAATTCGGCTTACGCTTCTGGTGGAACGCTTCGACGCCCTCGCGGAAATCTTCGGAGCTGCGCAGCCGGCCATAGGCTTGGCCTTCGAGTTCGATGCCGAGCGAGAGGTTCGTCTCCTCGATGTCGTTGAGCAGCTTCTTCGCCGTGCGCTGGGCCAACGGCGGGAAGCCGCGCAGTTCATCGGCCAATTTATCCGCTGCCGCTTCGAGCTCGGCATCGGCGACGCATTCGGTGGCGATGCCCCAATCATAGGCCTGCCGGCCGGCGATACGGCGCGAGCGCATCACGATGTCCTTGGTGCGGGTGATGCCGACCATCTTCTGCAGCCGAGCGGCACCGCCCGAGCCGGGGATCTGCCCGAGGCGCTGTTCGGGAAGCGAATAGAGGCAGGTCTCCGAGGCCAAACGGAAATCGCAGGCGAGCGCCAGTTCGAACCCGACCCCGAAGCAATAGCCGCGGCTGGCGATGATGACCGGTTTCCGGCAACGCGCCGGCGCGGCGATATTCCAGGCGAGCCGCGACACGTGCTCCGGCGAGGCGTCGAGAAAGCCGCGGATTTCGCCGCCGCTCGAAAAATGCTCGCCCTCGGCGCGCACCACGATCACACGAACGCGGTCGTCAGCGTCGAGCACCTCGAATACGGCGCGCAGCTGCTCGCGCTCGGCCATCGTGACGACATTGAGCGGCGGCCGGTCGAGCACAATGTCGGCGCGCTCGCGCGCCGGATCGATCGCCAAGTGGAAGCCGTCGAAACTGTCGGGAAGCGTCGGCAGCAGCGGCGCAGGGTCCGTCATTGCTCCTCCTTCCGGTAGTCGCCGGCAACGAGCAGCCGGCGCAAGATCTTGCCGACCGGCGACTTCGGGATCTCGGCGACAAAGACGTAGTCGCGCGGGCGCTTGAAGCCGGCGAGGCTCGACTGGCGGCACCAGGCGTCGAGAGCATCGGCCTCGACTGTAGTAGCGCGTTTGATGAAGGCGGCAATGCGCTGGCCCCAGCGCTCGTCCGGCAAGCCGACGACGGCGACCTCCGCGACCGCCAGGTGCAACGACAAAACGCTCTCGATCTCACCGGGCGACACGTTCTCGCCGCCCGAGACGATCATGTCGTCGACCCGGCCGGTGACGAACAAATCGCCTTCGGCATCTAAGTATCCGGTATCTCCGGTGAAGTACCAGCCGCCGTGCAGCGCGCGGGCATCGCCATCGGGCCGCTGCCAATACCCCTCAAAGGCCTCGTCGCTCGCCATATCGGTGATGATTTGCCCTTCCTCGAAGGGTGTGGCGATCGCGTCGGGGCTGTCGGCGCCCAGCTTCACGACCCGGATGCGCTGGTTGAGCCCGGCCTTGCCGGCCGAGCCGGGCTTGGTCGCGGCACGCGGCTCGATCGTGAAGGTGTAGATCTCGGACGAGCCGTAATGGTTGACGAACAGCTCGGGGCGGAAGGCCATCTCCACTCGCTTCAGCAAACCCTCCGGCATCGCCGCGCCGGCAAAACCGAGCTTCCTGACCGATCCGGTGTCGGCGGCAGCGAAATTGGGGTGGCCGACCAGATCGTGGTAGAGGGTCGGCACGAGGTAGAGATTGCTGATCCGCTCGCGCGCGATCAGATCGAGCGCGGCCGCCGGGTCGAAGCGCGGCAGGCAGATGAACGCGCCGTCTATCAACGCCATCGCCAGTAGCGAGCGCACGCCCATCGTGTGATACAGCGGCATAACGCGAGCGTTCGCTCGCCGCGCCCGTACAGGTTCTGCGCGACATGAGCGATCGCCGCGGCGCGCTCGGCGCGGTGCCGCCGCGGCACGCCTTTCGGCCGTCCGGTCGTGCCTGAAGTATAGAGCAGCAGCGACAGATCCTCGGGGCCGGCCTGCGGCGCCAGGCTGCCACCACTCGACAATTCGTCGAAACGGCAGGTGCCGCCTTCGGCAGCACCAAGCACGATGCGCGGCAGGCGATGCGCCGCGGTTGCCTTTGCTACTGCCGCTGATGCGACCTCGTCAAAGACGATAGCGGCGGCGTCGGCATCGAGCAGGCAATAATCCAGCTCCTCGGATTTGATCCGCCAATTGAGCGGCGTGACGATAATGCCGGCGAGTTGACACGCCCAGTGCAGGCTCGCCATTTCGAGACGGTTCTGCAGGACGACCACGAGCCGGTCGCCGCGCTTCAGGCCGAGCGCAGCGAGCCCGCCCGCGATGCGGGCGATCTCGACATGCCATTGCGCATAGGTCAGATGCCGGCCACCGTCGGCGACCGCCAGCGCGTCCGGGTTGCGCTCGACGCTGGCGAGCAAGGTGCGGCCAAGATCAAACATCTCGCTTGTTCAGCATCTGCAAGACGCGCTCGGGGGTCAGCGGCAGCGTCACATCCGCGATGCCGAGCGCGTCGGCGACGGCATTGGCGATGCACACCGGCGTGCTCATGGCGTTCCCTTCCGCAACCCCCTTGGCGCCGAGTGGGGTCACCGGGGAGGGTGTTTCCTGATGCAGGATCGTCAGTTCGGGGATCATAACCGCGGTCGGCACGGCGTAGTCCAGCAAGGTGCCCGTCAGAAAACCACCGTCTTCGCCATATACGAAACGCTCATAGAGCGCCGCTCCAATCGCCATCGCAAAGCCGCCCCGGACCTGCCCATCGAGCAGGGCCGGGTTCAGAATTCGCCCGGCATCATGCAGGCTGACGTACTTGTCGACGCAGATCACGCCGGTGTCGCGGTCGATCTCGACGCTGCAGAAATCGAACACAAAGCCGTAAACCGCCGAGCTGTTGATCTCGTCCGCGGTGTTCGGCGGTTGTAGGACGATCGGCGACCAGAACGCCGTCTCCTGCAAGGCGGTTAGATCGGCCACCGGCGACCAGTGGCTCGCGGCGGCAACCCGCGAAAAGCTCAGGGAGTTTTCCGGATTCCGGGCGGCAAAGACCCGGCCGTCCTCGAAGCGCAGGTCCTCGGGGCGGGCGTTCAGCTGCGCGGCGGCGATCTGCGCCAGCTTGCCGCGCAGGCGCGTTGCCGCGAGATGCACCGCGCCGGCCGATGCGCCGGCGAAGCGGCTCGAATAATTGCCGGCAGCGATCGACCAGGCATCCTTGCCGGTATCCAGCGCCGCCTCGACGCGGATCGTGGCGGGCGCAAGACCGAACGCGTCGGCGGCGATTTGCGCCGCGACGGTGCGATGCCCTTGCCCTTGCGGCAGCGAGTCGAGCATCACCGAGACGCCGCCGAGCGGGTCCAGGGCGACGGTCGCCGCGGCCTGCGCGCCGCCCTTCGGACCGGCGCGTTCGCGCTCCTCCGGGCTCAGCACGGTCGTGATATAGCCCATATTCGAGATCGATGGCTCGACGACCGCCGCAAAGCCGATCCCATACAGCCGGCCCCCGGCGCGCGCCTGCTCGCGCCGCTGGCGCAGCTGCGGCAGCCCGCCCGCCGCGACAGCGCGGCTTAAGGCGGCGCGGTAATCGCCGGAGTCGAGCATGGCGCCCGCCGGGCAGCGGTAGGGGAAGCGGTCGACCAGATTGCGCCGGATCACCTCCAGCGGATCGAGACCTGTCCTCACGGCGATGCGTTGCATCAGCCGTTCGAGCGCGAAATAAACCTGCGGCCCGCCAAAGCCGCGCGCCAGCCCGCTCGGCGTCTTGTTGGTCAGCACCACCCGGTTGCGGATCCGCAGATTCGCCACACGGTAGGCGCCGGTCATGTTGCCGTGCATGCGGTAGAGCGTCGCCGGCTCGGGAGCCCGCAGGTAGGCGCCACAATCCTCCAGCTGGTCCCAGTCGAGGGCGGTGACGATGCCGTCCCGGTCGACCGCCGCCAACAAGGTCGTCACCCGATTGGTCGCCGAGGTCGCGGCCACCAGGTGCTCCAGCCGGGTCTCGACCCATTTGACCGGCCGGCCGGCTTTACGCGCGCAAAGCGCCAGCAGCACGATATAGGGGAAGACCGCATGCTTGGCGCCGAAGCTGCCGCCCGAATGCGGCGGCGCTTTGAGCCGCAGCCGGTTGCCGGGCACCCCGAGCGACATGGCCATGACCGGGTGCATCGCCAGCGGGCCCTGAAAATTCGCTGTGACCTCGTAGCTTTCGTCGCCCGGGTGATACTCGGCGATCACAACGAAGCATTCCATCGGGATGCCGGCATTGCGCGGGTAGGTGGTGGTGATAGAAATGCGGTGCTCCGCCGCGGCGAACGCGACTTCCGGGTCGCCGTAGCAGAACGAGCGATCGCTGACGATGTTCGACCCGACCGCCGGATGCAGCAGCGAGGCGTCGGGACGGGCCGCCGCCGTGGGATCGACGATCGCCGGCAGGGGGCGATATTCGACCGCGATCCGTTCGAGCGCGTCCTCTGCGGTATGACGGTCGCGCGCCAATGCAACCGCGACCGGCTCGCCGACGTAGCGCACCCGGTCGGTGGCGAGGCACCATTGCTCCATCGCGGTCTTGACCGCGACCGCAAACGGCCGCGTCCAGCGCCGCGCATCTTCCCCGGTAACAACGCAATCGACACCCGGCAATGCGAGGGCGCCGGCCGTATAGATCGACCGGATCTCGGCATGGGCGTGCGGTGAGCGCAGGATCGCGGCGTGCAGCGTGTCTGTTCTCACCGGCAGGTCGTCGGCGAACCGGCCACGCCCGAGCAGCAGATCGGCATCTTCCAGGCGGCGGGTCGGCCGCGCGATAAAGCCCGTCGTCCCCGCTTCCACCGCCTCACGCATTGTCGGCGTCGGTGCGGGCGCCGCTAATTGGCGAACAGCCGATTGTCTGATGGCTCAGCGCCGTTCCCTCCGATGCGGCTTTCCCGAAGCCTTGTAGCCGATGATTCGTGCCCTATTGTCCGGATGACAAGGGGATTTTCCCGCGAGGCGTCACCGTATTGGCTGGCTCGGCTGGCAGATCGTTCAGGGCGCGAACATCGTGCAGTAGGCCAGGATCACCGCCACGGCCCAGATCGCCCAGATGACGAGCACAAGCTTTATCCGGCGGCTCTCGTTCATCGCACACTTCTGGCTGTTCGTTCGCCGATAGGTTGTACGCAAGCAGAAGCGCCGGCATCGCTATCGACGGGCAAGTGCATCGAATGAAGGCAGGGATTCTTCGGGATGACCGAGTCGGACCGTTGATTTGCCGCCTCAGCCGGTTTGGCATTGAGGTTGCAGACAAGTCCACGTCAGCGAAGAGGAACGCGGTAATACGAGCCGCGGTTATGACACAACGACGAGGCGGGATTTATGCAGCTCGGGGTCTTTATTCCAATCGGCAACAACGGCTGGCTGATCTCGACCACCTCGCCGCAATACAAGCCGAGCTTCGACCTCAATCGAGAGGTCGTGCAGAAAGCTGAGCGCTTCGGCTTTGACTTCGCGCTGTCGATGATCAAGCTGCACGGGTTCGGTGGCCCGTCGCAGTTCTGGGACTACAACCTCGAATCGTTCACCCTGATGGCCGGGCTCGCGGCAGTAACCGACCGCATCCAGCTCTTTGCGACATGTGCCGTTCTGACCCTGCCGCCGCCGATCGCCGCGCGCATGGCGGTGACGATCGACTCGATCTCGCACGGCAGATTCGGCATCAACATCATTTCCGGCTGGCAACGGCGCGAATACACTCAGATGGGGATCTGGCCCGGGGCGGAGCACTATCGCCGCCGCTACGATTACTGCGCCGAATACGTCACCATCATGCGCGAGCTATGGGAGACCGGCCGGTCGGACGTGAAGGGCGATTTCTTCCAGATGGACGATTGCCGCTGCCTGCCGCTTCCGATGGCAAAGATCCCGATCATCTGCGCCGCGCAGAGCGATGCCGGCACCCGTTTCGCCGCGCAGTACGCCGACTACAATTTCTGCGGCGGCGGCGGGGTCAACCAGCCGACCGTCGTAGCGCCCAGCGTGGCGCGCCTGGTGGAGGCGACCGCTAATACCGGCCGCGACTGTGGCGCGCTAGTTCTGCAGATGGTCATCGCCGACGAGACCGACGCGGCGGCGATGGCCAAATGGGAGCATTATAAAGCCGGCACCGATCGCGAAGCGCTGGCTTGGCGCGACGCCCAGGCGGCAGACGATCCGAGTACCGACCCGTACGCACAACCGAACAAGCGCCGAACCCTCGGCATCGACGAGCTGCCGACCAACCAGGGCGTGTTCGTCGGCTCATACTCAACGGTAGCAGGCATGCTTGATGAGCTCGCCGCCGTGCCGGGGGTGTGTGGCGTCATGCTGACTTTCGACGATTTTGTCACCGGGATGGAGCAGTTCGGTACACGGATCCTACCCCTGTTGCGCTGCCGCAACGAACCCCGCCGGGCCGCGTAACGCGTGCGCTAATCGACGACCGGCCGAGCGCCGCGCGACATCGGGGCGAGCCGGCACGGCGCTTGCCGCATTTCTGGGTTCTACGCGCTCATTGTGCTGCAAAGCCGAAACCGGCGCTTGCGTCCAACTGATAGGGGCCGAGTTCGCCCCGCTCGCTGTCGAACATGGCGTAGGCGCCACCGGTCGCTGGCGACGCGGGCCTGTGACAAGAAAAGTGATCCGCTTCCCGGCGCCCCGTTGCCTCGCCCGGGCGAGAGGCTTCGTGTAGGATAGCCCCTCAATCGGTGATTTGCCTGCTTCCGGCACAACCGAGCCGGGGCGAAAGGGTAAGCATATGGGGCTGATGGCCGGTAAGCAGGGCCTCATCATGGGTGTCGCCAACGAGCGCTCGATCGCCTGGGGCATCGCCAAGGCGCTGCACGAGCACGGTGCCCAGCTTGCCTTCACCTACCAGGGCGATGCATTGGGCAAGCGGGTGCGGCCGCTCGCCGAGAGTGTCGACAGCGATTTCGTCGTCGACGCCGATGTTACCTCCGAACCGAGCCTTGATTCGCTGTTCTCGGCATTGGTCGACCGCTGGGGCCGGCTCGATTTCCTGGTGCACGCGATCGCGTTCTCCGACAAGAATGAGCTGACCGGCAAATACATCGAGACGCGCCGGGCGAATTTTCTTCGCACGCTCGAAATCTCGTGTTTCTCCTTCACTGACGTGTGCCGGCGCGCGGTGCCGCTGATGCACAACGGCGGCAGCCTGCTCACCCTGACCTATGCCGGTGCCGAGCGGGTGATGCCGCATTACAACGTCATGGGCGTCGCCAAGGCCGCGCTCGAGGCGAGCGTCAAATACCTTGCGGTGGATCTCGGCGGCGCCAACATCCGGGTCAACGCGATCTCGGCCGGCCCGATCAGAACGCTGGCGTCTTCGGCGATCGGCGATTTTCCCTATATCCTCAAGTGGAACCGCCTGAATTCGCCGTTGCAGCGCAACACGACGATCGAGGATGTCGGCGGTGCCGGTGTTTACTTGTTGAGCGACCTGTCGGCTGGCGTGACCGGCGAGGTACATCACGTCGACAGCGGCTACCACGTCGTCGGCATGAAGCGGGTCGATGCGCCCGACATCTCGGTCGTGTGAGCCGGAGGAATGTCCGCTGGATCGATCTGTTGCGTCCTTCGAGATGGCCGCTTTGCGGCCTCCAGGATGACGGATTTTTTCTGATGCCATCCAAAACCTCACGTCATCCTGAGGAGCGCCCGCAGGGCGCGTCTCGAAGGACGCGAGGCTCTAATGCAGTTTTGATTTAACCATGGCCGGCAACACCTTCGGCACGCTGTTCCGCTTTACGACCTGGGGCGAAAGCCACGGGCCGGCCATCGGCGTCGTCGTTGACGGCGTGCCGCCGAAGCTTCCGCTCGACGAACCCGGCATACAGCACTGGCTCGACCGCCGCCGCCCGGGCCAGTCGCGCTACACGACGCAGCGCCGCGAGCCGGACGAGGTCAAGATCCTCTCCGGCGTGTTTGAGGGGCAGACCACCGGCACACCGATCCAGCTGCTGATCGAGAACATCGACCAGCGCTCGAAGGATTACCGTAACATCGCCGACCGCTTCCGTCCCGGTCATGCCGACTACACCTATTGGAAAAAGTACGGCATCCGGGATTACCGTGGCGGCGGCCGCGCCTCGGCGCGCGAGACCGCGTCACGGGTCGCCGCGGGCGCCATCGCGCGCAAGGTGTTGGGAGCGGGGATCGCGATCCGCGGCGGGCTGGTGCAAGTGGGGCCGCACGCGATCGACCGCGCCGCCTGGGACTGGACGGCGGTCGAGGACAACCCGTTCTGGTGCCCTGATCGCAGTATGGCAGCGCGCTGGGCCGAATATCTCGATGGGGTGCGCAAGGCGGGGTCGTCGGCAGGCGCGGTCATCGAGGTGGTGGCGAGTGGGGTCCCGGCCGGGCTCGGCGAGCCGGTCTACGACAAGCTCGACGGCGATCTCGCCCGTGCCATGATGACAATCAACGCGGTCAAGGGGGTCGAGATCGGCGCCGGCTTTGGCGCGGTCCCGTTATCCGGCGAAGAGAACGGCGACGAGATGCGGATGCAGGACGGCAAGGTCGTCTTTCTGTCCAACCATGCCGGCGGCATCCTCGGCGGCATCTCGTCGGGCCAGGACATCGTCGTCCGCTTCGCGGTCAAACCGACCAGCTCGATCCTGCATCCGATGCGCACGGTCGACGCCGAGTTGAACGAGGTTGAGATCGAGACGCACGGCCGGCACGATCCCTGCGTCGGCATCCGCGCGGTGCCGGTCGGCGAAGCGATGATGGCCTGCGTCCTCGCCGACCACCTGCTGCGCTACCGCGCGATCGGCGGCGAGGTTTAGGGCCGCAACAGGCCGGTGATGTCCTGAACCTCGCGCAGGATCGGCATGGCGATCGCCGCGGCGCGCTCCGAACCGTGCCGCAGCACCCGGTCGATATGGCCGGGCTCGGCCAGGAGCCGGCGCATCTCGCCGCCGATCTTGCCCAGTACCTCGACCGAGAGCGCCGACAACGCCTCCTTGAAGGTCGAGAAATTCTGCCCGGCGAACCGGGCCAGCGCCGCGTCGCGGCTCGTATCCGCGAGCGCCGAGTAGATGCTGATCAAATTGTCCGCCTCGGGGCGCTTTTCGAGCTCCGCGATCGTGTGCGGCAACGGCTCGGGATCGGTCTTGGCGCGGCGGATCTTCAGCGCGACCGCATCGGCATCGTCGGTCATGTTGATGCGCGAATAATCCGAGGTGTCGGATTTCGACATCTTCTTGGTGCCGTCGCGCAGGCTCATGACCCTTGTCGCCGCGCCGAAGATCTGCGGCTCCGGCAGCGGGAAAAAGTCGCGCTCGTAGCGGCGGTTGAAGGCGCCGGCGATGTCGCGCGCCAGCTCGACATGCTGCTTCTGGTCCTCACCGACCGGAACGTGCGTGGCCTTGTACAAGAGGATGTCGGCCGCCATCAGCACCGGATAGGCGTAGAGGCCGAGCCCGGCGCTGTCACGCTGCTTGGGGGCTTTCTCCTTGAACTGGGTCATGCGGTTGAGCCAGCCGAGCGGGGTCAGGCAGCCCAAGAGCCAGGCCAGCTCGGCATGGGCGCTGACCGTGCTTTGGTTGAAGATGATGCAGCGCTCGGGATCGATGCCGGCGGCGATATAGGCGGCGGTCACCTCGCGCGTCGCCTGGCGCAGCTCGTCTGGGTCCTGCTGCTGGGTCAGCGCGTGCAGGTCGACAATGCAGAAAATGCACTCGTAATCGTGCTGCAGCTGAACCCAGTTGCGGATAGCGCCGAGATAGTTGCCGAGGTGCAGATTGCCGGTCGGCTGGATGCCGGAAAAAATTCGGTTCATGTGGCCTCGAATGCGAATGGCGCCGCTGTTATCGCGGCGCAAGTCGCTGGGTCAAGCCGGTAGACGCCGCAGCTGCCCGCGCAGCTCGCGCCAATCGGTCACTCCGAGCAGCAGGATCAGTACCGTAAAGATGACGACGCCAGCGGCGATCAGTCCGGCGAGCGCGGCGAGCCGTAGCGCGATCGGGCCGGCGAGGGCAGGGGCCAGTGCCAATCGCAGCGCCAGCACCGCCGCGGCCATGCCGAGCGCCGCCGAGGCGATGCGCGGAATGTTGCCGCGCGCCCGCCGATCCAGCCGGAAATGGCCATGCCGGGAGAGCAGGACAAGCAGCAGAACGGTCTGCATCCAGCCCGATGCCGACAGCGCGATCGCCACCCCGACATGCGCGAGGAACTTCATCAGAACCACGGTCAGTAGTAGGTTGGCCGCCAGCGCCGCTACCGCCACCTTGACCGGGGTGGCGGTGTTGTGGCGCGCGAAAAATCCCGGCGCCAGCACCTTGACCAGCACGAAGGCCGGCAGCCCGACCGCATAGGCGGCGAGCGCCGCGGCGGTCGCCGAAGTCTCGGTCGGTCCGAACGCACCCCTCTGGAACAGCACCGCCAGGATCGGTTGCGCCAGGACGACCAGCGCCGCGGCCGCGGGCAGCGTCAACAGCAGGGCCAATTCGACGCCGCGGTTCTGCGTCGCCATCGCACCCGCTTCGTCGCCGGTGCGCACCTGGCGCGACAAGGGCGGCAGGATGGCCGTTGCGACGGCGATGCCGACGACCCCGAGCGGCAGCTGGTTCAGCCGGTCGGCGTAGTAGAGATACGACACCGAGCCGCCCGGCAGCAGCGAGGCGAGCGCGGTCGAGATCAAGAGGTTGAGCTGGGTGACGCCGGCTCCCAGCACCCCAGGCCCCATGACCTTCAGGGTCTGGCGCACCGCTGGGGTCAGCCGCGGCAGGCGCAGTCTCAGCGCGATGCCGGCCTTGGCGCAGGACGCCATCAGCCAGAGGAACTGCGCGATTCCCGCGGCCGACAGCGCCAAGGCCAGGATCTGCCCGTCCTGCCAATGGAAATGCGCCATCAGCAAGAGCCCGGCGATCAGGAACAGGTTCAGCAATATCGGCGTCGCGGCCGGCGCGGCGAAACGGTCGACTGTGTTGAGAAGCCCGCCCTGCAGCGCGGTCAGCGAGATGAACAGCAGGTATGGGAAGGTGATGCGGCTCATCGTGACGACGAGGTCGAATTTGCCCGGCTCGGCCTCGAACCCGGGCGCGATCACCCGCATCACCCAGGGCATGAAGATCTCGCCGAGCAGGACGAAGGCGAAGAGCGCCGCGAACAGCACGGCGAACGCCTCCTCGGCGAAGATGCGCAGCGCGGGCTTGCCGCCCTCGGCGAGCGTGCCGGAGGCCAACGGCACAAAGGCGGCGCTGAACGCGCCTTCGGCGAACAGGCTGCGGAACAAATTGGGCAGGCGCTGGGCAACGAAGAACGCATCCGCCATCGGCCCGGCGCCGAGGATCGCCGCCGTCAGAATGTCGCGGATGAAGCCGAAGACCCGGCTCACCAGCGTGTAGGAGCCGACCGTGGCAACCGAACGAAGGAGGGCCATGATGGGGCTTTGTTTTACTCAACAGATGCGCGCTCGGCAGCCAGCGCGCGGATTCCGACCGGATATTTGCGCCATCGAGATTGCTTCGTCGCTGGGCTCCTCGCAATGGCCGCCTCTTGTTGTCATTGCGAGCGAAGCGAAGCAATCTCGATGTTACGCAGTATCTGGAGGCAGCCATGGCCGAGACCAGGATTGGGGTGATTGGATGCGCCGGTCGGATGGGACGCATGCTCGTCGCCGAAATCGTTGCGACCGAGGGGTGCGCCCTGGCTGGAGGCACAGCCCGGCCGGGGAGCGCCTGCATCGGCCAGGATGTCGGCGAGCTGGCTGGGGGCGGCCGGATCGGCATCGCGGTTGGGGACAGCGCTGAGAAGCTGCTGCGCGACAGCGACGTCGGGGTCGACTTCACCACCGCGACGGCGACCGTGGACCACGCCGCGCTCGCCAGCTCGCTCGGCAAGCCGATCGTGATCGGCACGACCGGTCTCTCCGCCACCGAGGAAGCCGTTATACGCGCCGCCGCCGCGAAAATCCCGGTGGTCTTGGCGGCGAATACTAGCCTCGGTATCAACCTGCTGCTGGGGCTGGTCGAGCAGGTAGCGCTGCGGCTCGGGCCAGATTGGGACATCGAGATCCTGGAGATGCACCACAAGGGCAAGGTCGATGCGCCCTCTGGCACCGCGCTGGCGCTCGGCCGGGCAGCAGCGGCGGCGCGCGGAGTGAGCCTGGAGGAGGCGGCGCAGCGCGGGCGCGACGGCATCACCGGACCGCGCCGGCCCGGCGCCATCGGCTTGGCGGCGCTGCGCGGCGGCGACGTGGTCGGTGAGCATCATGTGATTTTTGCCGCATCCGGCGAGCGGCTGGAGCTGGTGCATCGTGCGACCAACCGCGGCATCTATGCCAGAGGCGCGGTGCGCGCCGCGCTGTGGCTCAAGCGTCAGCCGCCCGGGCTCTATGGCATGAAGGAAGTGCTCGAGCTGTAGCCCTCGCTGCCGAAGCGTGTTACAAAACTACTCGAGGTTGCGTCAGCCTGCCGCACCCGCGGAACAATCGAATATTGATCGCTGTTGACCGTCGCCCCGAGACTGAGAGGTTCGGCGGAGTGCCTCGGATTCTGTTGATCGAGGACGACCAGAACGTTCGCATGCTGATGGAGCATGTGTTGCTGCACGAGAACTACCGGGTAGAGACGACCGACACGGTCGAGCACGGCCAGGAACTTATCGAGGCCGGCCAATACGACCTCATACTCGCCGACGGTCGATTGCCCGATGGCACCGGGATGATGATTGCCGAGCAGGCGAAGCAGCGGGGCATTCCGACACTGATCGTCACCGGTTACGCATTCGAGCTGATGAACGCGGATCTGGGCCGCTTCGATTTTCTGCTGAAGCCGGTGCGCCCGGACGAGCTGCTGCAGGCGGTCCAAAGAGTCCTCGCCGGCAAGCAACCCTGAACCCCGGCATCGCCGAGGCCCCGGCCCTCGGCGGCGAGGCGGCGTAATGCTCGATCTCATTGTCCATAACATCCTTCTGCAGGATGGGCAAACCGCCGATATCGGCGTTGCCGCTGGGCGGATCGTGGCGGTGTCGGGCGCGATCGGGGCCGACTGCCCGGTCATCGACGCCGGCGGCTGTCTTGTCGTGCCCGGTTTTGTCGAGACGCATCTGCATCTCGACAAGACCTGCATTCTCGACCGCTGCCATATCTCCGAGGGCACGGTCGCGGAAGCCATGCGCGAGACCGCCGCCGCCAAGCGCGATTTTACCGCCGAAGATGTCTATACCCGCGGCCGGCGGACCTTGGAGAAGTGCATCGTCAACGGCACGATGCGCATTCGCACCCATGTCGAGGTCGATCCCGGCATCGGGCTGATCGGCTTCGAGGCGGTCGGGCAATTGGCGCGCGATTACGCCTGGGCGGTCGATGTCGAGCTTTGCGTTTTTCCGCAGGAAGGCTTGCTGAACAACCCCGGCACGGACGAGCTGCTGGTCGAGGCACTGCGCCGTGGCGCGCGCGTGATCGGCGCCGCACCCTATTTTGATAGCGATCCGCGCGGCCAGATCGACCGCGTTTTCGAGATTGCCCGGGATTCCGATGCCGATATCGACATGCATCTCGACCTTGCCGAGACCCCCGACAACATGCAGGTCGAGCATGTCTGCCGCAAAACCGACGAATACGGCTATGGCGGCCGGGTGACGGTTGGCCATGTCACCCAGCTGTCGCTGGTGCCGCCGGTGCGCTTCACCGAGATCGCGCGGCGAATGGCCAGCGCCGGGGTGGCGGCGACGATCCTGCCCGCGACCGATCTGTTCCTGATGGGACGCGCGCAATCGCATGCGAAGCCGCGCGGGGTCGTCTCGGCGGAGGAGCTGCTGGCGCACGGCGTCAATTGCTCGATCGCGACCAACAACGTGCTGAACCCTTTCACCCCCTATGGCGACGCGGCGCTGATCCGGATGGCGAACCTCTACGCCAATGTCTGTCATGTGAGTCAGCCCGCCGCCTTGGCCGAGTGCCTCGCGATGGTCACTTCGCGCGCCGCCGCGATCCTGCGGCATGGCGATTACGGCATTTCGCCGGGCAATCCGGCGGATCTGGTCTTGCTCGACGCCACGGACCCGGCGCTCGCCGTCGCCGAAATCGCACCGCCTCTGTGGGGCATGAAGGCGGGGCGCCGCACCTTCACCCGGCCGCGCCCGACGCTGCACCGCCCATCGCAGGAGATCGAGGAGTGACGCTGCTTTCCGTTCCGATGCGGCCCCCTGATTACCCGGGCCGGCCGCTCCCATCTTCTGCTTCGGTGAGGCACGGCTCCGGATCGGGCTAGGAGGCGATCATGAAGCGGTTTCTGCTCCACTGCGCCCGGGCGGTGGTCGCGCTCGCGGGCTGCGCAGCCTGCTTCATCGCCGAGCCGAGCGAAGCCCAGCAAGGGCCGGCGATCGCGCCGGGCTACGCCCGCGTCTGGTTCCTGCGCCAGTACGAGCCCAGCGAAAGCCTGCGCACGCCGGTCATGTATATCAACGGCGCACCGATCGGGGCGTCGCAGCCCGGCACCATTTTCTATCGCGATCTGCCGGCCGGCACCTATCGCTTCACCGTCGATACCTGCACGACGGATTTCGGCCAGGCGCAAACCCTCAACCTCGCGCCGGGCAGCCAGGTCGATCTGGAGATCCAGTCGCTGAGCGACTTTCGCGCGTGGGGTTGCCTGGTCGCCGAGAACTTCTATGTGCGCCAGGTCGATCCGGCCCGGGTGCAGATCTATCTGCCGCAACTGGCTAATCTCGGCCCGCGCTGATCGGTCGCCAACGGTCGACGCATCCCAGATCCTTGCCTCTCGGGACTCGCGTCGCGGCGAAATCGCCCCTAATCTCGCGCCACGCTTGGTTGCGGCACGCGTATTGCGTCCCGGAACCGCGATAGCAACGATCGACACACCCGGGCGCGGCGCGGGGAAAACGGAGGAAGCGATGGCGTTCGAGTTCGGCATGTTCCACGAGTTTCAGCGCACCGCCGGGATTAGTGACGAACAGGCCTTCGCGACCTCGTTCGAGGAGATCGATGCCGCCGAGCGCTGGGGGCTCGACGCGATGTGGCTCGCCGAGATCCATGTCAATCCGGAACGCTCGGTATGCTCGGCGCCGCTGACCCTGGCAAGCGCCGTCGCCGCCCGCACCAAGCGGATGAAGATCGGCACCGCGGTGCAGGTATTGCCGTTGTGCCATCCGCTGCGGCTCGCCGAGGAGGTCGCCACGGTCGACCAGATCAGCCACGGAAGGTTGATTTTCGGGGTCGGGCGCAGCGGCTTCCCACGCACCTACGAGGCCTACGGCGTGCCCTATGGCGAGAGCCGCGAGCGCTTCGCCGAAACCCTCGCGATATTGAAGCAGGCCTGGACCGAGGAGGCGTTTTCCTACAAGGGCCAGTTCTACAGCTTCGACAACGTCAAGGTGGCGCCGAAGCCCTACCAGAAGCCGTGGCCGGAGATCCGCGTCGCCGCCAACAGCGCCGACACCTTCCCGGCGATCGCCAAGCTCGGCCATGCCGTCTTCGTCGCCGTTCGCCTCGGCACGCTGGAAGAGCTGGAGCCCAACATCACCGCCTATCGCAACGCGTGGAAGGAGGCCGGGCATCCGGGCGAGGGGAAGGTGTTCCTGCGCGCCCCGGTCTATGTCGCCGAAACCGACCAGGCCGCGCGCGAGGAGCCGGAAGAGAGCATCATGTATTTCTACCGCTATCTCGGCGAACGGCTCGAGGATTCGGCGAGCCGGGCAGGGGTGCGGGCGGTCGAGGACCGCGCCGCGCGCGGCCGCCGGCTGCAGAACATCACCTACGAGGATGCGCTGCGCGAAAAGCTGATCGTCGGCTCGCCCGGCCGCGTCACCGATCGCCTCAAGGAACTGCAGGACAAGCTCGGGCTCGACGGCATCCTGTGCGAGATGAATTGCGGCACCAAGATCCCGCACCAGCGGGTGATGAAATCGCTGCAATTGCTATGCGAGGAGGTCTCGCCGCGCTTCAACTGACGCAGTCGGGCGGCGGGTTGCGTTTGCTGCATCTGCACGGAATCTGCAGCAAAAACGCGCGCACGGGTCGCCTGCCCGGCGAGCGCGGTTTTGCCAGGCAATGCCGATCTCATTGATGTTCCACGGCTAACAGCGCGCGCTCGACCTCCTCTTGTGTGGCGTCGTCCGGCAGCTCGTCGAGACGGAGCAGCAAATCCTCTGCTGCTTTCTCGATATTCCCCGTTGCTTCGTCGATTGTCGCGCCGTGCCGCGACAGGCCCCAGGCGAGCAGCTCCATCGGCGACGCCGTGGCGAAGTCGATCTCGCAATCGGTGCGGTAGCGACCGAGCAGCCGCTCCACGTCGCTCCCGAGGGTTTTCTCCTCGCGCGGCGGCGGGCGGTAGCGCCGCTTTCTCTCCCATTCCTGGTCGATCCAGCAGGTATCGGTGCGCGCGAGATAGTCCTCGTCGGCGCGCCGCAATTCCGGGGTGTCGGGGATCGCCGCGAGTTCGGCTTCGGCCTCGCGCAGGTACTTCATGACACAGGTGGTTTCCGGCTCGACCCCCTCGATCAGCAAGAGAGAGCGGAGGTACTCGCAGAAGGCGAGCGACTGGCGCCGCCCGACGCGGCGCTCGACCTCATGGCGCCGGGCATGGACGCGCGACGCGGCGAGGCGGGCGAGACGCGCCCGGTCACTGCGGCGTATCGCCATGCTCGACCGCCGTCAGGCGCCGGTTGAATTCGTCGAGCTCGACCGCGCGCACGACGGTCGCGAAGACCGCCGACAGCTCGGCCGCTTGCCCCGTCGTGATGAGGCCGCGCGCGACCGCCGCGGCGACCGCGCCCATCGCCGGCGCGAGATCGGCGGCGCTCCGGACCGGCGGCAGCGCGACCGGCTCCGGCCGCTCGCGGCGCGGCGCGATCGTGCGTTCGAGGCAGAGGCGCAATGCCAGCGCGTCGCCGGCATAGGCCATCTCGACCGCCTTGCGGACGAGCCCCTCGGCCTCGCCGTCGAGATAAAGCTCGGCCATCACCGTCGCCTTGTTGCGGCTGCCCTTCCTCCGCCCGGCGGGATTGCCGGATTGCCCCTTGGCCCAGGGCCGCCCGCGAGGCCGATATTGCTTTTTTGGCGGTATGAAATCGGACATCCTGTTCCCCGGCTTGTCTATTATCCGTAGCGTCAACCCGGATTGTTGCCGGTTTCATACACCGCAATTATAGCTATTTTATCGTCGTTATATACGCAAATACCGTAACCCTGCCCCCACCAAACGCAAAGGCGGGTTCCGCCTGAATCCCGTCGCCCTTCAACTTGTCATCCCCGAGCTTGATCCGGGATCATCCGAGGGTTTCCTTTTCCTGATCGCCGGGCCAAGCCTGGCCAGACCTGCCGACAGCGCTAGGCTTTGAGCGCGTTCCAAACCCCCTCTGCGCAACGCCGGATCGACTCTTCACCGCCGTTCACGCCGTTGGCCGACGCGTTGCGCTGCCGGCAATCTGCGTCACCTATATACCTGGACCCAGCAGCCGCTCAGGTCGTCGCCAACGGGTGCCTCAAATTGAGAGCGTCTGCTCCAACCTGGACAGCGCCAGCCCGATCATCCGATCATTGAACAGCTTAAACTTGCGGGCTCCGGCCCCCCTGCCGCCGGGCCATTCCGTTAAACTGGCCGCGATTGAGTCGATGGTCGGCTCCACGTGCACCTGGTGGAGAAGCCAGTCAACTGTGGCCAGCAACTCCATCCCAAGGGGTGACTCGAAGCCCTCGATCAGATTGGCCGTTGCATCGAGGGCTTCCTGGTAGGACTTCGCCTCCGTACGGATGTACAGTCCTACCTTCTCCATCTTCGCGTCGTCGTATCCGATCACGTCCATCGGCCCCGCGTCGGCGAGACGCTTATCGCAATGCAAATAGCTGCCGTCGAGGGTGTCGAGCAGATGCCGGAGCTTCGGTGAGAATGGTCCGAAGCGATTGGCTTGAAAGTCCAGGTTCAGCGGGTTAGCGAGACCACGAGCGTTGATCTGTCGCTCCAGAAAATAGGCCAACTTCTGCACCTCAAGCACGGTGCATTCGATGCCGAGCACCCAATACATGCGCACAAGTTCGGTCAGAAGCGCGCGAGCCGGCGTCAACTTCTCGACACCTTCCCGTTTCTGGACGTTCTGATATTTATTCGTCGGCTCGTACACGATGATGGTTACGTCCCGGAGCGGTTCAAGCGCCTCTACGACCACCGGACGCACCGCCGGCCAGTCGAGACCACCATTCCCGCTTCCAAGGGGCGGTAACGCGATTGAGCGAATCGAGTGCTCCTCGATAAACCTCCGCAGGTCGGTCAGTCCCTCGCGAATCCATTCGATGCGTGACGGCGCCCGCCAGTGTTCCTTCGTGGGAAAGTTGATGATCCACTTCGGGCCACCGACAAAATCCCGTCGCTCAGTTGCGAATACGCGACCAATTTTGACGTTTTTGGTTTGGCAGGCCTCGCGGTACAGTCGATAGTTCTCGGGAAATGCCTCCTTGAACATCAAGGCAATTCCCTTGCCCATTACACCGACTGTATTGACAGTGTTGACGAGCGCTTCGGCCGGTGCTTCGAGCAGGTTACCCTGCGTGAATCTGATCATCAGAAATACCACCCCGGCCGACCGATCACCTTAACAGACCGGCCCTTTTGACCAGCGCATCGACGCGATCACGCTCGTGGTTATTATAGCATGCAATGGCCAGCAACGAGTCAATCGGCAGATGTCGATGGACCAGCGTTTCGGCCTGATATCGCTCCATCTTCCCCAAGTCGTTGTTATCACGACTAAAGTCTCTATCTTGGAGAATTTCCCAATCTATTCGATCCAAGTCCGCAACATCTCCGAAGAATTCTGCGGCCGCAAGTCGGGCATGGCGGTCAGTGAAGACGAAACTGATGCCGACCTGATCCAGTTTTGGTAGCGAGCACACCAGGATAGCGATCTCGTCGTTGCGACGCTGCTGGATGCCCCGATATCCGGTCTTAATATTAAGCAACATTACCGACAGTGGTGTAAAGTAAAACGGTATGTAGTCGCTCAATGTACCCCGTGGCGGGATCGGCACCCCGACATGGTGGCGATCATTGATGAGGCTCGGGTTCCCGATGCTGACAAAGTTGGGATCGAGACGGTTAGAGTTCCGGCAATGCAGGCCATTTTCGAGAAGCCACGGGATGTTGTCCCGGTGGGTGATCCGGAAAATCAGAGCCTGTTGAGGGCTGAGTATGTCCCGTAGTGTCGGTGTCGGCATCCGAAGGCGCGTCGCCAATCCGGCGCGGCTGTTCCAGCAATAGCATCGACTTTACGCAATCGACCGCGCGTCAGTCATCCTCTCCTTGTCTGAACACGATAGAATATTTAGAGAACACGTCCTCCCAATGGCGGACGAAACTAACCTCTTCGGGCACGGTCCGGCGCAGGGCAGCCTGTTCGGCCCCAGCGAGGATCGGCTGCAACCACCGGTACAGCGCTACGTGCCGGACCCGGAAAAGGTGCGGCAGCGGCTCCGATCACTGCTCGAAAACGCGCGATCGGCTGAAAAAATGCCGTGGCCCGAGCACGAGGCGCGGGTCTGGCAGATCGTGTTTCCGAACATGGCCAACTGGCTGCCGGACGACGAGGCCGAGCAGCTGCGCTTCGAATTCGCCCGCGAGATGGAGCGTTTGCGCCAAGCCGCGTAAGATACGCGAGCGATGGCTCGATCCGACATCTTTCATCCCGATTTTCAGCCCCGGCCGTATTGGTGGGAGGCGTACACGCCCAGCGCGGGCGAGCTCGCCGATGTACCGCGCGAGGCGCGGGTCGCGATTGTCGGCGGCGGCTATGCCGGGCTGTCGGCGGCGCTGGAGCTGGCGAGGCACGGGGTGGATTCGGTCGTGCTGGAGCGGGGCGCGCTCGGGGTCGGCGCCTCGACGCGGAACGGCGGCGCGGTCAGCGGCGGGGTCAATATCGGCAAGAGCTTTTCCGGCCGCACGACCGAGGTCGCGCCCGAGCGCGCGCAGCATCTGCTGTCCGACGCCGCCGACGCCTTTTCGCTGATCGAGCGGCTGATCGCCGAGGAGGGGATCGAGTGCTTCTGGCAGAAGCGCGGGCGCTTTGCCGGGGCGTGGACGCCAAAGCACTACGCCTATCAGGAAAAGCGCCTCGCGAGCCTCAATGACGCCGCGCAATCGGGCGCCGCGATGGTGCCGCGCGAGCGCCAGCACGAGGAGATCGCCAGCGACTATTACTATGGCGGCATGGTGGTCGAGCGCTCGGCCAGCCTGCACCCGGCGCTCTACTACAAGGGGCTGCTCGATGCCTGCCGGCGGCGCGGCATCGCGGTCTGCGCCGAGGCCTCGGTCGATAAAATTACCGCGAATGGGGCGGGCTGGCGGGTTGAGACATCGCGCGGCGTGGTCACCGCAGGCGATGTCGTCATCGCCACCAACGGCTATACCGGCACGGTGACACCGGCGTTACGCCGGCGGGTCGTGCCGGTCGCCAGCCACATCATCGCCACCGAGGCATTGCCGGCCGATCTGGCGGGGTCGCTGATCCCGAAAGGGCGGACGCTTTCCGATACGAAGCGCGTCCTCTGCTATTACCGGATGTCGCCCGACGGGAGGCGCATGGTGTTCGGCGGCCGCGCCCGCTTCACCCCGGCCGACCCGATAACCTGCGCGCGGGTGCTGCACGGCTACATGACCGAGCGCTTCCCGCAACTCCAGGGCGCGCGGGTGACGCACAGCTGGACCGGCAACACCGCCTTCACCCTCGACGCGCTGCCGCATATGGGCGAGGAGGGGGGATTGCACTACTGCCTCGGCTGCAACGGCAGCGGCGTCGCGATGATGACCTATCTCGGCGCCCAGACGGCACGCAAGATCGCCCGCGTCGCCAATGCGACGTGCGCCTTCGACGCCGAGTTCCCCGACCACCCGCTCTATACCGGCAACCCGTGGTTCCTGCCGCTGGTCGGCGGCTATTACCGGATGCGCGACCGGCTCGATCGCCTGCTCGCCTGAGGGACGGCGGCGCGTTATTGTGACGTCAGATCCCGAAGGAGGACCGGCATGCAGTTCGATGCGTTCAAATCCTCGCTCGCCGGCGCGGCGCCGCCGGCCGGCGTCAGCTCGCCGTTGCAGGCGCTGTGGTGGCAGGCCAAGGGCGACTGGCACCAGGCGCATCGCTGTTGTCAGGATTCGCGCGACCAGAACGGCGCCTGGGCGCACGCCTATCTGCACCGGGTCGAGGGCGACGAGCGGAACGCCGGCGGCTGGTACCGCCGCGCCGGGAAGACCCCGTCGACCGTATCGCTCGACCAGGAATGGGACGAGATCGCGAAGGCGCTGCTGCCGGCGTAGGCTTCGGGTTCCCCTAATCCGCCGCCATGATGTATATTGATAGCGTTTAGATATACATCTACGGAGGCGACGTGGCCCTGCAGATCGCGAACCCCGCAGTGGTTCGTAAAATCGAGAGGCTCGCGCGCGCGACGGGATTGAGCAAGACTGCTGCGGTCGAGAAGGCGGTCGATCGGCTGCTCGCCGAGAACAATCTGGATCAACCGCCCGGCGTGTGGGAGCAGTTTGACGCGATCCTTGCCCAAATCGACCAAGTGCCGGATCTCCCGACCGCATTCGACCCGCTTGAGTGGGATGAGCACGGTCTCCCGCGGTGATCGTCGTCGACACCTCGGCGATCGTTGCGATCGTTTTTGATGAACCCGAGCGCACGATGTTTCGGCAGATCGTTCAGCACGCAAGCAGAGCGCTGATCAGCACGGTGTCAGCGCTCGAAGCGCGACTTGTGATACACGGCCGCCGCGGACAGCGCGGTATTGTGCTTGCCGAAGGCCTGTTGCGCCTGCCGGTATTCGAGATCGTTCCGCCGAGCACTGCCGAATTGGACGCTGCCTATGCCGCTTTTGTCGCCTACGGCAAGGGCAGTGGTCACCCCACCAATTTAAATTTCGGCGATTTGTTCTCTTATGCCCTCGCCAAAGTCCGGGGCCTGCCGCTGCTGTTCAAAGGCGACGACTTCTCGAGCACCGACATTCAGTCCGCGGCTGCCGCACTCTGAGACTCGCGCTCGTATTTGCGGGCCGGGGTGTTGATCGGCTCCGACAAGGGAGCGGCGGCGAACGAGGCGGCGATGCGGTCGGGCGGCGGGTCGCGGTAGAGCGTCGTGCGCTGCCTCGGCGCGCGGCCCAGCGAGCGGATCAGCGCCTCCATGTTTTCGGGCGGCATCTCCTGGCCGAAGCTGGCGCCGGCGGCGCGCGAGATGCTCTCGTTCATCAACGTGCCGCCCATATCGTTGCAGCCGGCACCGAGGCAGGCGGCGGCGCCCTCCGGCCCGAGCTTCACCCACGACGCCTGGATGTTCGGGATCACCGGATGCAGCGCCAATCGTGCCACCGCGTGCATCAAGATCGCCTCGCGCCAGGTCGGGCCGAGGCGCGAGCGGCCCTTCAGCGAGATCGGCGTCTCCATCGGCACAAACGGCAAGGGCACGAACTCGGTGAAGCCGCCGGTCCGCTGCTGCAAGGCACGGACGCGCAGCAGGTGCCGCGCCCAATGCCGGTAGCCTTCGACATGGCCATACATGATCGTGACGGTGCTGCGCAGCCCGACGCGGTGCGCCGCCTCCATGACCTCCAGCCACTCCGCGGTCTTGACCTTGTCCGGGCAGATGATCGCGCGGATCTCGTCGTCGAGGATCTCGGCGGCGGTGCCGGGCAGCGAACTCAGTCCCGCGTCGCGCAATTCGGCGAGGAAATCGGGCAGGGAGCGGCCCAAGGTCTTCGCCCCCTGCCACACTTCGAGCGGCGAGAAGGCGTGGACGTGGATGCGCGGCAGCGCCTCTTTGATCGCGCGGCAGACCGAGAGGTAGGTGGCGCCGGTATATTCCGGGTGGATGCCGCCCTGCAGGCAGACTTCGGTGGCGCCGCGCTCCCAGGCCTCCTCAACGCGCCGGACGATCTCGTCCATGTCGAGGTTGTAGGGCCGCCCGCGCAAATTCTCGCTGAGCTTGCCCTTCGAGAAGGCGCAGAACTGGCAGCGGAAATAGCAGATGTTGGTGTAGTTGATGTTGCGGGTGACGACATAGGTGACCGTGTCGCCGTTGACCTGCCGGCGCAGCCGGTCGGCGGCGGCACAGACCTGGTCGAATTCCTCGCCGCGCGCCTCGAACAGGCGAACGATGTCGGCTTCGGCAAGCGTTTCACCGGCGGCGGCGCGGCCGAGAATATCCGTTAGACCCTCACCCGCCCTCGCGCTTAGCGCTCGGACACCCTCTCCCGCAGTGCGGGAGAGGGGCTCTATCTGGCGGCCGTAAAGCCCCTCTCCCGTAATATGGGAGAGGGAGGGACCCATCGCGGGAGCGATGGGAGGGTGAGGGTAAGGTGGCGCGGTGCCGGCGCCGGGGATCCAGTCATCGGTGCGGGCGAGGCCCTGGGCATCCACTGCGCGCAGCACCGGCGTGCGCAGCTTCGGATCGAGCCAGCGCGCCGGCTCCTGGGCATAAGCAGGATAGATTGCCAGCCGTTCGACCAGGAGCTTGCCGGCCCCGGCTGTACGCTGCGCGAGCAGATCGAGCGCCGGCCACGGCGCCTCTGGGTTGACGTGATCCGGGGTAACCGGCGACACCCCTCCCCAGTCATTGATCCCGGCGGCGATCATCTCCTCGAGCGCGTCCGGCATCAGATTGGGCGGGGCCTGGAGGTTCATTTCCGGCCCAAAGATCAGCCGGGCGATGGCGATCGTCCACAGATGGTCGCCGAGGTCCGGTTCCGGCGCGGCCGCCATGCGTGTCTCGGGCTTGGCGCGGAAATTCTGGATGATGATTTCCTGGGTGTGCCCATAGCGCTCGTGCAAGTCACGTAACGCCAGTAGTGCCTCGATGCGCTCGGCCCTGGTCTCGCCGATGCCGATCAGGATGCCGGAGGTGAACGGCACCGCCGCCTCGCCGGCCATCGCGATACAGTCGAGCCGCCGTCCGGGCATCTTATCCGGCGAGCCGAAATGCGGCCCGCCGCGCCGGCACAGCCGCTCGCTGGCGCTTTCCAGCATGATCCCCTGCGACACCGACACCGCGCGCAGCCGCGCGATCTCCTCGCGGGTCATCACGCCGGGATTGAGGTGCGGCAGGAGGCTGGTTTCCCGCAGCACCAGCTCGGCCATTTCGGCGAGATAGGAGAGGGTGCTGTCGTGACCGAGCCGGACCAGCGCCTCGCGTGCCGCGCCGTAGCGCAGCTCGGGCTTGTCGCCCAAGGTGAACAGCGCCTCCTTGCAACCGGCCTTGGCGCCGGCGCGGGCGATCGCCAGCACCTGTTCGGCATCGAGATAGGCCGGCTCGCCGCGCCGCGGCGCATGCGCGAAGGTGCAGTAGTGGCAGACATCGCGGCAGAGCTGGGTCAGCGGGATGAAGACCTTGCGCGAATAGGAGACGAGGCGGCCGTGGCCGCGATCGCGCAACGCCGCCGCAACCGGCGTCAGCGCGGCGAGATCGCTGCATGGGGCCAGCGCCAATGCTTCTTCGGGAGAGAGGCGGGCGCCGGCTTCGGCGCGTTCGAGAATGGCTGGAATCGGAATCGTCACGATATTAGCCCTCCGAGCCGCAAATGGCGGCTCTGCTGTCAGGAATACGATCCCGCTAGCGGGGGCATCACGACACGACGGTGGAAGGGTTTCCCGCGAGCCATAGGCCCGCCCGTGTGCGCGATCCGAGGCGCGCAAAATGCGCGAGATCGGCCGGATTGTCGATATCCAACGCGATTCCGGGCAGGCGAACGATTGTCGGCACGATGCCGCGCGCCTCGGGGGCAGCGAGATGCGGAAAGAAGCTGTCGTCGCCGAAGCGTAATGGCACGGCATCGGGCGGCGAGACGAGGATGGCGTTGGAACCCTTCTCGTCATGCGACGGCGCGATCGTGAACGCAGGCGCCGGCCGGTGCGCGCCAACGAGCCGGCCGATCTCCTCGGCACTGACCAGCGGGATGTCGCCGGGCAGGGTCAGCATCGCGCCGACGCCGTCCGCGGAGAGGCGGCGGGCGGCCGCGGCGACCGCACCGGTATGGCCTTCCTCGGCGCCATCGGACATGCACTCGCAGCCGTAACGGGCGGCGAGGCGGATTGCCTCGGGATCGATCGTCACCAGCAGGCGACGGGCGAGGCCGGGCGCTTCGCTGAGCGCCTCCAGCACGTCTTCGAGCATCGCCAGCGCCAGCATCTGTCGCAGTTGCGGTGGCAATGCCGGGGCGAGCCGTTGCTTGGCGATGGCAGTGTCCTTGACCGGGACGACCGCCCAGATTTCGCCGGCCGGGCTCATTTTCGGATCCGCTCGGCGGCGGCGAGCACCGTGCGGGCCAGCGCCTCGCGGTCGGCGAGGCTCTGCATCAAGGTGCGGGTCAGCACCACCGGCATTTCGAGACCGGCGACAGCGGCGGCGTCCTCCTCATCGGCGATGTAGAGGTCGAGGAAGTCGCGGTAATGCCGCGCCACCGTCGCGGCATCGACCGGCAGGCCCAGCTCGGCCATCATCTTGGCGGTCGGACCCTTGACCGCCTTGCCGCCGATAATCGGCGACACCGCGACCACCGGCGCCCGGCACTCATGCAGCGCGGCGCGGATTCCGGGCAGCGCCAGGATCGGGTCGATGCTGATGAACGGGTTCGATGGGCAGATCACAACGGCGCGCAGGCTCGGGTCGGCGAGCGCGGCCAGGAGGTCGGGATGCAGTCGTGCAGTCTCGGCGCCGGCAAATTCCAGCCGGTCAATGACCGGCGCACAGCGCAGCCGCACGAAATAGTCCTGGAAATCGAGCCAGCCTTCACTGGTACGCAACTGGGTGCGCACCGGGTCGTTCGACATCGGCAATAGCCGCGCGGCGATGCCGAGCCGCCGGCGGAAATCGTCGATGACCGCGGACAGGCTCTCGCCGGCTTTGAGGCGGCGGGTGCGCTCGACATGGGTGGCGAGGTCGCCGTCGCCGAGCCGGAACCAGGTCTCGCCGCCGAGCGCTTCGAGCGCGGCCATGAAATTCCAGGTCTCGCCAACTCGGCCCCAGCCCAGCTCCGGATTGTCCTGGCCGGAAAGCGTGTAGAGCAGGGTGTCGAGGTCGGGCGAAATCGACAGGCCGAGATGCTCGAAATCGTCGCCGGTGTTGGCGACGACGGTGAGACAGTCGGGCGGCAGGATGCGGTAGAGGCCAAGCGCGAGCTTGGCGCCGCCGACGCCGCCCGACAACGCCAGAACCGGGCCGCCGTTAGAAGCCATTGGCGCTCATCGGAACAGATCGTGCTCCGGCGGGCGCACCAGCGCGGCGCCGTCCGCTTCGGGCGCGGTCCACGAAAGACCGCGCACCAGCACCATCGGCAATGCTTCGTTCGCCTGGCCCATGACGAGCGACGCGGCGGCGGCGATCTCGTCGGCAAACCCGGTTTCGGTCACTTCGAGCGCCCGGCCGAACAGGTCGGGATGGCCACGCCAATCGATGATCGCCGGCAGGCCGGCGGATCCTAGGGCGATGCCGACCGTGCCGCGGCGAAACGGACGACCGAAACTGTCGCTGATGACGACCGCGATCGGTACGCCATACGACGCGACAAGCTCCTCGCGCAGCGCCCGCGCCGAGGCGTCCGGATCGACCGGCAGCAGCAGCACCCGCTCGTGACCGTCGCCAGGCGCGACATTCGAGTGGTCGATGCCGGCATTCGCCATGACCCAGCCGCGCCGGTGCTCGGCGATGATCAGGTTTAAGCGATGGCGCACGATGCGCTTCGATTCCGACAGCACCACTTCGCAGAGCCGCGCATCCTTCCCGGTCTCCTCGGCGAGCTTTTTCGCTGCCGTGGACGGGCTGACGGTCTTGACATCGACAAACCGATTTTCAGCCTTGGAGACGATCTTTTGCGCAACG
>DASYOB010000079.1:0-2526 GCA_036008175.1 Allostellaceae bacterium | reverse complement strand
CACAGCCAGTACGCCGCCGAGCTTCTGACCCGGCCGCGCCGCCGCCGGACCGCTCGCCTGATCGAGAACGAGCTCGAGCCCTTCACCGCGGCGCTCGGTCTTCGGGTCGGCTGCGGCATTGACGATGTTGGGGTCGACCGGAAAAAACGAAGCGGTGGGTTGGTCGAGTCCCGCGATCGCCTCTGCCGGCACACTCAACCGAATTTCCTGTCCGGTGACGGAGAAGCGGGCAGGAAAGGCTGCGGCCCTCGGCACATGGCTGCGTGCCGCGGCAAACAGCGCCGCCGTGTCGCGGTCCGTCGTCCCCGGTACAGTGCTGACCGGCAGAGTAAACGATAGCTTGGCCTCGCCGGGGATGCAGATTTCGGCGCAGACGAGCCACGACGCGTCTGCCGCGAAGTGCGCTTCGGTGCCGGGTTGCAGCTGCGGCGGGATCGCGATCGGCACCAGCAGATCGACCGCACGGCTATAGCCGTAATTGCCGATGCCGCTGGCGACGAACCGTTCCGGCAGCGGCCAGGAGATGTCGCCAGCCGAGAACCCGGCTGGCAATGTCCAGGCGATCTCGGTCGGCAGTCCGGAGTCTCCAGGGTTGCGCCAGTAAGTGTGCCAGCCGGGCGCGATGTCGAGATGCAGATCGGCCCACAGCATGGTTCCTGGCACAGCGGTACCAAACTCGGAGACTAGCTTGGCGGTGACCGGATCCACAACCGGCGCAGCCGCCCGCGTTGGCATGACAAGGCCGAGCACCGCAACCATAAACGTGAGGCCGAAAACCGCCGCGATCCGCATCGCTGTTCCACCGAACTCAAGACTGCATCGAAAATACCAGAAATGAGGTGATCCGCTGGCGATACACCCTCGACGGCCAAGATAGGATAGTCGCAGGCTGTGCTCTGCGCTATTCTCGCAACGCAATTCGAGCAGGGGACGCACATGGAAAAATCGAAGACGCTCGCCGTCGATATCGGCGGAACCGGAATCAAAGCCGCTTTGCTGGACGAGAGCGGGCAGATGATTGGCAAACGGGTTCGCGTGCCGACCCCCCCCAAACCGGTCTCTCCAGAGGTGCTGACTGCCACGATCGACGAGGCGGTTGGGACATTCAGTGGCTTTGATCGTGCCTCAGTCGGTTTTCCCGGCGCGGTGCGCGAGGGTCGCGTGTTGACCGCGCCCAATCTAGGAACGGAGGTGCTGGCGGGCTTCGATCTGCAGAACGCGCTGGCCCAGCGCTGGGGCAAGCCGGTACGGGTCATGAACGATGCCGATGTGCAAGGCTTCGGCGCGATCAAGGGCGCGGGTGTCGAATTCGTGCTGACCCTCGGCACCGGCGCCGGCACATCCCTATTCTATAACGGTCGGATCACGCCGCATCTCGAGTTGGCGCATCACCCGGTCAAAGGCGACATGACCTACGACCAGTACGTCGGCCGGGCCGCTCTCGAAAAGATCGGCAAGAAGAAGTGGAACAGGCGGGTGGCGAGGGTCATCGAGATCCTGCGAACAGTGGTCAATTTCGATCATCTCTATATCGGCGGCGGCAACTCCAAGGCGGTCAAGTTCGAGCTGCCGCCCGATGTGAGTCTGGTGTCGAATATGGACGGCCTGCTCGGCGGGATCGCGCTGTGGCGCACCGAGGCGCCGACGCGCCGTTTGGGCAACGGAGCGCGTGGCCGCGCCGCGGCTGCGAAGGAGAGTGGCGGAAACGGCAGGACGGCAGCCCGGCGCCGCGCCGCCAAGGCGGCGCCACAGCCCAAGGTCGCCAAGGCGGCGACGCCGCGGCAGCCCCGGCGCCGCTCGGTCGCAGCCTCGGCGGCGCAAAAGGAAGCCGCCGCGGATGGCCATGCGCGGACGCTGACAGCGTCCCAACCCAGAACCGCGATTACATTCGCGGTACCCCCCGGTGCCTGCGATTGCCATGTTCACGTCTTTGGTAAAGCCGCGGAATTTCCATTCGCGGCGCGGCGGGGCTACACCCCGCCGCCGGCAAGCACCGAGGAGTTGTTGGCGCTGCAGCGTGGACTAAGTTTGTCGCGCGTCGTCATCGTTCAGCCGAGCATCTACGGCAGCGATAATTCCTGCACGCTCGATGGCATGCGTCGGCTCGGCGACCGCGCGCGTGGCGTCGCGGTCATCGACGATGCAACCTCGAATGCTGCGCTCGATGAAATGCACCAAGCGGGCGTGCGCGGCATCCGCGTCAATCTCGAAACCGCCGGGGAAACCGATCCAGACGCCGCGCGACGCAATCTGCTCGCTGCCGTGGAGCGCGTAGCGCCGCGTGGCTGGCACGTGCAGGTGTACACGCGGCTCTCTGTGGTCTCGGCCCTGGCCGACGAAATTACTCGGCTTTCGGTGCCGATCGTCATCGATCACTTCGGCGGAGCGCAGGCTTCGGCAGGGATCCGTCAGCCGGGCTTTTCCGATCTGCTGGCGCTGGTCAAGGCGGGCTACGCCTACGTCAAGGTCTCGGCGGCGTACCGCAGCTCCGACAGGCCGCCCGCCTACGGCGATGTCGCACCGCTG
>DASYOB010000078.1:0-7865 GCA_036008175.1 Allostellaceae bacterium | reverse complement strand
GTGGCGACGCTCGACGACCTCGACGAGGATGCGCTGGTCGACATCCTGACCAAGCCCAAGAACGCGCTCGTCAAGCAATATCAACGGCTGTTCGAGATGGAGGATGTCCGCCTCGAACTGACCGAGGATTCGCTGCGCGGCATCGCCCAGAAAGCGATCGCCCGCAAGACCGGTGCTCGTGGCCTGCGCTCGATCATGGAAGCGATCCTGCTCGATTCGATGTTTGAGCTGCCGAGCCTCGCCGGCGTCAGCGAAATCGAGATCAACCGCGAGGTCGTTGACGGCCGCACCAAGCCGCTGCACATCTATTCCGACCGCCGCGGCGAGAGCGGCACCGCCGACTGACCGCTGTCCCGCATTGTCAGGGGAATGCCGCACGCAGCGGCACCGCTTGACGGCGGCGGCTTGAACGCCAAACTAAGCATGGCCTAGGGTATTGCCGGCTACCCCCTGGCGGCCGGTGTCCGACGAAAGAGAAATCATGCCAGAACCTGCACGCGTTGCGCTTTATCCTGTCCTGCCGCTCCGCGACATCGTGGTCTTCCCGCACATGATCGTGCCGCTCTTTGTCGGCCGCGAGAAATCGGTGCGGGCGCTCGAAGACGTGATGAAGGACGACAAGCAGATCCTGCTCGTCACCCAGAAGAATGCCGCTCAGGACGAACCGACGACCTCCGACATCTACATGATCGGCACGGTCGGCACGGTGTTGCAGCTTCTCAAGCTGCCCGACGGCACGGTCAAGGTGCTGGTCGAGGGCGGTCAGCGCGCCCGCATCCAGCGCTTCGCCGAGAACGACGCGTTCTTCCAGGCCTATGCCGAGGGGCTTGGCGATGGCGGCGGCTCGCAGCAGGAGACCGAGGCGCTGGCCCGCACCGTGGTCGCGCAGTTCGAGCAGTACATCAAGCTCAACAAGAAGATCCCGCCCGAGGTGCTGGTTTCGATCAACCAGATCGAGGACCCCGGCAAGCTGGCCGACACGGTCGCTTCGCACTTGACGCTGAAGATTCCCGAGAAGCAGGAGCTGCTCGAAACCGTTCCGGTGTCGGAGCGGCTCGAAAAGGTCTTCGGCTACATGGAAGGCGAGATCGGCGTCCTTCAGGTCGAGAAGCGCATCCGCAACCGCGTCAAGCGGCAGATGGAAAAGACGCAGCGCGAGTACTACCTGAACGAGCAATTGAAGGCGATTCAGAAAGAACTTGGCGAAGGCGAGGACGGCAAGGACGAAATGGCCGAACTCGAAGCCAAGATCGGCAAGACCAAGTTCTCTAAAGAAGCGCGCGATAAGGCTCTGGCAGAACTTAAAAAGTTGCGCAGCATGAGCCCGATGTCGGCGGAAGCCACTGTCGTCCGGAATTATCTCGACTGGATGCTGTCGCTGCCGTGGCACGTGCGCACCAAGATCAAGCGCGACATCGCCGGCGCCGAGCGCGTGCTCAATGCCGACCATTTCGGGCTGGAAAAGGTCAAGGAGCGCATCCTCGAATATCTCGCCGTGCAGCAGCGCATGAAGAAGATGAAGGGCCCGATCCTTTGTCTGGTCGGCCCGCCGGGCGTCGGCAAGACCTCGCTCGGCAAGTCGGTCGCTAGGGCCACCGGTCGCAACTTCGTGCGCATGTCGCTTGGCGGCGTGCGGGACGAGGCCGAGATTCGCGGCCATCGCCGGACCTATATCGGCTCGATGCCGGGCAAAGTGCTGCAAGGCATGAAGAAGGCGAAATCGTCCAACCCGCTGTTCCTGCTCGACGAGGTCGACAAGCTCGGCGCCGATTGGCGCGGCGATCCATCCTCGGCGCTGCTCGAAGTGCTCGACCCCGAGCAGAACTCGACCTTCAACGACCATTACCTCGAGGTCGATTACGACCTGTCCGATGTGATGTTCGTGACCACGGCCAACACCCTGCGGATGCCGCAGCCACTGATGGACCGCATGGAGATCATCCGGCTTCCCGGCTACACCGAGGACGAGAAGGTCGAGATCGCCAAACGCCACCTGATCCCGAAACAGATCGAGGCGCATGGGCTGAAAAAGGGCGAATGGTCGATCAGCGACGACGCGCTGCGCGACGTCATCCGCTACTACACGCGCGAGGCCGGCGTCCGCAATCTGGAACGCGAGATCGCCAACCTGACCCGCAAGGCGATCAAAGACATCCTGATGAAGAAGACCGAGCGGGTGGCGGTCACCCGGCGCAACCTCGAAAAATATGCCGGGGTCAGGCGCTTCCGCTTTGGCGAGGCGGAAGCCGAGGATCTGGTCGGCGTGACCACCGGGCTCGCCTGGACCGAGGTCGGCGGCGAATTGCTGACGATCGAGGCGGTCACCCTGCCCGGCAAGGGGCGGGTCACGGCCACCGGCAAGCTCGGCGACGTGATGAAGGAATCGGTGCAGGCGGCCGAGAGCTATGTCAAATCGCGCAGCCATGCCTTCGGCATCCGCCCGACGATATTCGAAAAACGCGACATTCACGTCCATGTGCCGGAGGGTGCCACGCCCAAGGACGGCCCGTCGGCCGGCGTCGCCATGGTGACCTCGATCGTCTCGGTTCTGACCGGCATCCCGGTCAAGAGCGACATCGCGATGACCGGCGAGATCACCCTTCGCGGCCGGGTGTTGCCGATCGGCGGCCTCAAGGAAAAGCTGCTGGCGGCGCTGCGCGGCGGCTTGAAGACCGTGCTGATCCCGCAGGACAACGAGAAGGACCTCGCCGAGATCCCGGACAACGTCAAGCGCGGATTGAAGATCATCGCGATCCGAACGGTCGATCAGCTGCTCGGCCAGGCGCTGGCGGCTCCGCTGACGCCGGTCGCCTGGTCCGAAGATGGCGAGCCGCCGCCGGTCATTCCCGGCACGGGCGAAGAGCGCTCGGGGCTCATGACCCATTGATTGAGCAGCACAGCACCTTCCAGCCCGGCGCAGCACTGCGGCGCAGCATCGATAATTGGGTGTAATGCCTCAGAAACGCTTCGATTATTGCCCGAGCGGGCGGTTGACCAGGGGCCGCCACCCGCTCTAAACTCCTCGGCGAATAAATCCAGGGAACGATCTCGCACACTCGCGCAGGGGGGTAGCCCGTGAACAGGAATGAGCTCGTCGATGCCGTCGCCAACAAGTCCGAATTGCGAAAGTCGGAGGCGAGCCGGGCGGTCGATGCGGTGTTCGACGCGATCATCGACGCCTTAAAAGGCGGAGACGAGGTCCGGCTGATCGGCTTCGGCACGTTTTCCGTTGCCGCGCGAGCGGCGTCCGAAGGGCGCAATCCGCGGACCGGAGAAAAGATCAAAATCGCCGCGTCGAAGCAGCCCAAGTTCAAGGCCGGCAAGGGCCTTCGCGATTCGCTGAATTGATCCGGGAAACGCGATAGTCGGATATCGACCCTGGGAGCAGCGGCGGGATCGAGGCCGCCGATGATCGCCGCACCGCCTGCTGCAGGGCGGAAGCGGCGACGCCGGGCGATTAGCTCAGTTGGCAGAGCACCTCGTTTACACCGAGGGGGTCGGGGGTTCGAACCCCTCATCGCCCACCACGGGTCCGGGGGTTGGCACATGGCGCCGACCCCCATGCGTCATGGGGGCTGACATCGGGCCGCCGAGGCGCTCCGGCATGGGCCCGAGTGCAACCGAGCACGGTGCAAGCGCTCGACGTGCAAGCACTCGACCAATGGGCAATCGACCAAAGGGGCAGCCGCCGATCGGTCGCACGCGCGGTATTGGCGGTTCGCGGACCGGCCGGTTTGGCCTCGCCCGCCGGGATCTCGGCGCCCGTCGGGTTGACACCCACGAGCCGGGAGCGTAAGGGTCGGTCCCCCCAATCGAGGGCCTAGGGGGCGTAGCTCAGTTGGTTAGAGCGCCGGCCTGTCACGCCGGAGGTCGCGGGTTCGAGCCCCGTCGCTCCCGCCATCGATTGCGGATCGCCGCACCCCGCCGGGTGGCGACGGTTGGCGTCGCGCCCGGTTTTCCAGCCCGGCGATTGAGCCTACATCAGTAGTCGGATCGAATGGCTGCGTCGTGCTTCCGCGACGATTGAAGCGCGGCGGGGATACCGCCGGAGTATGTCGATGGACGGTCTGCTGCGCGAATATTTCCCGATCCTGGTGTTCCTGGTCATCGCCGGGGCGGTTGCGGTGGCGATGGTTGCGGGCTCCTTCGTCCTTGCCCGCCAGCGCCCCGACAGCGAAAAGCTGTCGCCCTACGAATGCGGCTTCGAGCCGTTCGAGGATGCCCGGATCCGGTTCGATGTACGCTACTATCTGGTCGCGATCCTGTTCATAATCTTCGATCTGGAGGTCGCCTTCCTGTTTCCGTGGGCGGTCTCGCTCGGCGATATCGGGTTGTTCGGCTTCTGGTCGATGGTGCTCTTCCTCGGTGTCTTGACCGTCGGTTTCATCTATGAATGGCGCAAGGGAGCCCTCGAATGGGAATGATCGACGCGCCGCCCCGCCCGACCCCGCCCGGCGACCAGCAAAGGCTGCTGCTGCGGGCCGCGACCGAAGAGACCCGCGACAAGGGGGTCGTCGTCGCCCGGCTCGACGATCTGCTCAACTGGGCGCGCAGCGGCTCACTGTGGCCGATGACCTTCGGGCTTGCCTGCTGCGCGGTCGAGATGATGCACACCGGCGCCGCGCGCTACGATCTCGACCGGTTTGGCGTGGTGTTTCGCGCCAGCCCGCGCCAGGCCGATGTGATGATCGTCGCCGGGACCCTCTGCAACAAGATGGCCCCGGCCTTGCGCAAGGTTTACGACCAGATGGCCGAGCCGCGCTGGGTGATCTCGATGGGCTCGTGCGCCAATGGCGGCGGCTACTATCACTATTCCTATTCGGTGGTGCGCGGCTGCGACCGGATCGTGCCGGTCGACGTCTATGTGCCGGGCTGCCCGCCGACCGCCGAGGCGCTGCTCTACGGCGTCCTCTTGTTGCAGAAAAAGATCAGACGCACCCGCAACTTCGCCCGCTAGCCGCCGATGCCCGCTAGCCCGCCGATGGAAGAGCGATTGAAGGCCCTCGCCCTGCATCTCGCGGCGGCATTGCCCGACGCGGCGAGCGGCAGCGAGATCCGCCATGGCGAACTATGTGTGCGCGTCGAATGCGCGGCATTGCCGCGGGTGCTGGCCTTTCTGCGCGATGATCCCCAATGCCGCTTTACGGTGCTGTGCGACATCTGCGGCGTCGACTTCCCTGACCGCGCGCGGCGCTTCGAAGTCGTCTACAATCTGCTGAGCATGAGCCTCAACCAGCGCATCCGGCTCAAACTCGAAACCGACGAGACCCTGCCGGTGCCGTCGGCGACCGGGCTCTACAGCAGCGCCGGCTGGTGGGAGCGCGAGGCTTGGGACCTGTTCGGGATCTATTTCGCCGGCAACCCCGACCTGCGCCGCATCCTGACCGATTACGGGTTCGAGGGGCATCCGTTGCGCAAGGACTTTCCGCTGACCGGCTATCTCGAGCTGCGCTACGACGAACAGCAAAAGCGGGTGATCTACGAGCCCGTGCGCCTGCCGCAGGAGTTCCGCAGCTTTGATTTCCTGTCACCCTGGGAGGGGATGGACAAGATCTTGCCCGGCGACGAGAAGGCGAGCGACGATAAGGCGGCCGACAGCAGCACGCCCGGCGGGAAATCACCATGAGCGAACGACAGGCAGCGCCCCCAGGCGAGCTCGAAGGCCCACCGCGCATCAAGAATTTCACGATGAATTTCGGGCCGCAGCATCCGGCGGCGCACGGGGTCATGCGGCTGATCCTCGAGATGGACGGCGAGATCGTCGAACGGGCCGACCCGCATATCGGCCTGCTGCACCGCGGCACCGAAAAGCTGATCGAGTACAAGACCTATCTGCAGGCGATCCCCTATTTCGACCGGCTCGACTACGTCTCGCCGATGTGCCAGGAGCACGCCTTTGCGCTGGCCGTCGAAAAGCTGATGGGGATTACCCCGCCGCCCCGCGCCCAGTACATCCGCGTGCTGTTCGCCGAGATCACCCGCATCCTCAACCATCTTCTGTGCGTATGCGCATTCGGCCTCGATATCGGCGCGATCACGCCGTTCCTGTGGGGCTTTGAGGAGCGCGAACGGCTGATGGAGTTCTACGAACGGGTGTCGGGGGCGCGCCTGCACGCCAATTATTTCCGTCCCGGCGGCGTCCATCTCGACCTGCCGGCCGGCCTCGCCGACGATATCCTGGCGTTCTGCGCCACCTTTCCCAAGACCATCGACGATATCGAGCGGCTGCTGACCGAGAACCGCATCTTCAAGGAGCGCTGTGTCGATATCGGCGTGATCAACGCCCGCGACGCCGCCGATTGGGGCCTCTCCGGGCCGATGCTGCGCGGTTCGGGGGTGGCCTGGGATCTGCGCCGGGCGCAGCCCTACGATGCCTACGACAAGATGGATTTCGACGTGCCGATCGGGCGCAACGGCGATGCCTACGACCGCTATTTGGTGCGGGTCGAAGAGATGCGCCAATCGGTGCGCATCATCGAGCAGGCGTTGGCGCAGATGCCGCAGGGCCCGGTCAAGGTCAACGACCGCAAGGTGGCGCCGCCGCCGCGCGCCGAGATGAAGAGCTCGATGGAGGCGCTGATCCATCATTTCAAGCTCTATACCGAGGGCTACCACGTGCCGGCCGGCGAGACCTATACCGCGGTCGAGGCGCCCAAAGGCGAGTTCGGCGTCTATCTTGTCGCCGACGGCACCAACCGGCCCTATCGCTGCAAGATCCGGGCGCCGGGCTTCGCCTTTCTGCAGGCGACCGATTTTATGAGCCGCGGGCACATGCTGGCCGACATCGTCGCGATCATCGGCTCGATGGACATCGTCTTCGGCGAGATCGATCGATGAATTCCGTCGATTCGGCGGCCACGGGGGCGACCCTCGTCGAACAGCCGGAGAGCTTTGAGTTCACCCCGGAAAACCTGCGGGTGGCCGAGGCCCATATCGCCAAATACCCGCCCGGGCGGCAGGCGAGCGCGGTTTTGCCGTTGCTCGATCTGGCGCAGCGCCAATCGGGCGGCTGGCTGCCGCGGGCGGCGATGGACCGGGTGGCGCAGATGCTCGGCATGGCGCCGATCCGGGTGTACGAGGTCGGCAGCTTCTACACGATGTTCAATCTGCGCCCGGTCGGTCGCTATCTGCTGCAGGCGTGCACGACGACGCCGTGTTGGCTGCGCGGCTCGGACGCGGTGGTCGGGGCCTGCGAGCGGAAGCTCGGAATCGGGGTCGGCGGCAGCACCACCGACGGCCTTTTCACCCTGGTCGAGGTCGAGTGCCTCGGCGCCTGCGTCAATGCGCCGATCCTGCAGGTCAACGACGACTTCTACGAGGATCTCGACGGCGCCTCGACCGAGGCCCTCATCGACGCGCTGCGCGCCGGCAGTCCGCCGCCGCCGGGCTCGGCGATCGGCCGGCACGGCTCCGAGCCGGTCAGCGGCCGCACCACCTTGACCGAGCCGGCCGCCGAGGCGGCGGCCGGACCCGAGAGGATCTAGATGCTCGCCGACAAGGATCGCATCTTTACCAACCTTTACGGCCAGGGCGACTGGCGGCTCGACGGCGCGCGGCGGCGCGGCGATTGGGACGGCACCAAGGATCTGATCCATAAGGGCCGCGACTGGATCGTCAACGAGGCCAAGGAATCGGGGCTGCGCGGGCGCGGCGGCGCCGGCTTTCCGACCGGGCTCAAATGGTCGTTCATGCCGAAAGAGAGCGAGCGGCCGACCTATCTCGTGGTCAATGCCGACGAGAGCGAGCCCGGCACCTGCAAGGACCGCGACATCCTGCGCAACGACCCGCACAAGCTGGTCGAGGGGGCGCTCCTCGCCTCGGTCGGGATGGGCGTCCACCATTGCTACATCTATATCCGCGGCGAG
>DASYOB010000077.1:0-45303 GCA_036008175.1 Allostellaceae bacterium | reverse complement strand
GTTGCGCAAGATCGACATCATCCCGCTGCAGGTGCTGATCGATGCCACGATCGCCGAGGTCACCCTCAACGATGCGCTGGCCTATGGCACGCAGTTTTTTCTCGGCAATAGCGGCGTCGCCGGCACGCTGAGCTCGGCGGCCTCGGGGGCCACCCCGACGATCAACACGGTCGCCCGCATCCCGATTGGCGCGGCGTCGAATTTCCCGGGGTTTGTCTTTAACAATGGCACCAGCGAAGTGCTGAGCGCGCTCTCCGCGGTGACCCAGTTGAAGGTCCTTTCGGCGCCTCAGGTCCTGGTGCTGGACAACGAGCCGGCGCGTCTGCAAGTCGGCAACATCGTACCGATCCTGACGCAAAGCCAGCAAAGCACGATCAGCGCCAACGCGCCGATTGTGAACAGCGTCGATTATACCGCCACCGGCGTCATCCTGCAGGTGACGCCGCGGGTCAATTCGGGCGGCCTCGTCACGCTCGACATCTCGCAGGAGGTTAGCGACGTCAGCTCGCCGACCACCGGCAACATCAATTCGCCGACGTTCGATCAGCGTCTGATCCGCACTCGCGTCGCCGTCCAGGATGGGCAGACCGTCGGCTTGGCCGGGCTGATCCGCGACAGCGATTCGGAAGGAAATCAGGGCATCCCGGTGCTGAAGGACATCCCGCTGCTTGGCAGCCTCGTCTCGAGCCAAAATAACTCGCGCAACCGCACCGAGCTTCTGGTGCTGATCACGCCGCGTGTCGTGCGCGATCAGCGCGACGCACGCTCCCTGACCGAAGATCTGCGCAACCAGTTGCTCAACGCCGGGCTGGTCAAGCAGGACCTGCAAAGCAAGCCGGCTTCGGGCTCGCCCAACCCGAACCGGTTCCCATGACGGCATGCTTGCCGAACGGGTGAAACGCCAGCGCGGCTTTGCGCTGCTGATCGTGCTGTGGACGCTCGTCCTGATCGCCTTTCTGGTTGCCCATCTGACCGCGACCGGGCGGACCGAGGTTCGGATTGCCACCAACCTTGAAGCGAACGCGGCAGCACAAGCCGCTGCGGACGGCGCGATCTACCAGGCGATATTCAACACCTCCGACCCGCGGCCCGAGCGGCGCTGGGCGCTCGACGGCGCGGCGCACCAAATCCAGATCGGCCGCAGCCGGGTCACGCTGCTGCTCGAAGACGAGAGCGGCCGGGTCAACCCAAACCTGGCGGCGCCGGAGCTTGTCGCGGCCTTATTGCAGGTCGTCGGCAGCGACCCCGAACAGGCCGCCGCACTGGCAGCCGCGATTGCCGAGTGGGTTGGCGCCACCACCACACGACGGCCGCCGGCGGTCGCTTTGGCGGATTACCAGGCGGCCGGTCTCGATTACGGCCCGCCGGGCGCACCGCTGCAGAGCCTCGACGAGCTGACGCGGGTGCGCGGGATGACCCCGGCCTTGCTTGCCGCGTTGCGTCCGCATCTGACGTTGTTCGGCCCGCCCGAGCCCAGTCGCGCCGACGCAGATCCCGTTGTGGCCGCGGCCCTGACCTTGATCGGGCAGCGCGCACCCACCGCAGCGCCCGTGCCGCCGGACCTGACGGCTACGGTGCGCATTCATGCCGCCGCGCAAGGTCCCGGAAATGCTCTCGTTACCCGCACCGCTGTTGCACGGGTCGGGCCGGCGCTGCCCAGCGGATACACGCTCCTCGCCTGGGACAATGGCGACGAGTAATTGCTATGCTCGATAAGCGAACTCCCCGGGGAAGCTGTCCCCGGGGAGTCGCCTTGTCCGTATAACCGCTGGTCGTCCTCAGCTCACGCTGAGGCGGTTTACCTCACTGAGGCTGGCCGGTGGTCGGATCGAGAATGAGCTTGCGCTCGCCAAAACCGTGCCCGTCGCCGTGATGCCCATCGTCAAAGTCAAACATGTTCGCCAGCGAGCCGGCGATCTGGTCGTAGGAGCCGCCGCCGATTTGGCCGGTGCCCCAATTATCCTCGATGAAGCGCAGCACCGAGCTTTGATCGGTCAGGCTGTGATCGACAAAGTTCGTCTTGGCGAACGGCGAGATCACCAGCAACGGCAGCCGCGGGCCATAGCCGCAACGCCCCTCGATTGGCTGGGCGGAGGCGTTGGCGAGCGGCGTTCCATGCCCGCAGACCCCCGGGCCGTTCAGCTCGTCGCTATCGTTCACAACCCCGGTATTGACAGCCGATGGGTTGACGATTGGCGACATCTGGTGGTCGTACCAGCCGTCCGAATCGTCATACATGATGACGACCGCCGTGCTCTTCCAGAACGGCGAGCGCATGATCGCGTTTATCGTCGGCACCAGCGTCAGGGATTGCTCCATCAGCGGATCGGAATAGCCGGCGTGACCGTCCCCGGCGGCGATCGCCTTGATAAAGCTGACCGCGGGCAGGTTGCCGGCCGCGAGCGTGTCGAAAAAGTCGTGCAGATCGTACTGATGGTTCGCTGGACCGGCATGGCCGATTTCAGCAACTGAGCTCGGCCGCGTGTGTGCCGGGTTGGCGGTCGATGCGAAATATTGGAAGAAGGCGTGGTGCGGGATGTAATCGGCGGTCGGGCCGCCATTGGCCGGGGTTGCCGGGCTTGATCGATTACAGCCGGTGGTGCCGTTGGCGTTCTTCAAGGTCAGATCGAATCCTCCCATGAACGCGCCCCACGTCACGCGCTTGGCGGTCAACAGGTCGCCGATGTTATTAGGGCCGCTCGTGCTGCCCAGCCGCACCGTGGGGGCGCCGGAGCAGACATCGCCGGTCGGATCGAGATCGCCGACCAGGGTGCCCGGCCCGGCATTGTTCGGCACGACCTTTGCCGACGGGGTGCTGGGCGTCGCCGGAAACGTGTTGCCGGATACCAGGTTTAGGAGCCCGGGCGTCGACGGTCCGAAGGTGGTGCCGTAGGAGTTGTCGTTCAGTGCGAAGTTCTGCGCGTAATTCCATAAAGCGGTCGTGGTATTGCCGTCGAAATACCCCATGACCAGCCCTTGGCCTTTGCCATAGGCAAAGGTGGCGGCACAGAACGAGCTTGCGCCCGTCCCGACGCTCGCCGGGAACATGTCCATCAAGCCCATGTCGAAGGCCTGCTGCTCGGGCCCGTAATTGTGGTCCTGGTCGCAGGTAGAGGCTTGCGAACGGTCGAGGCGGAACGGGTTGATCGCGCTGGTCCCATTCGCCGGGTTGTTTGCGTTGGGGTTGTCGGTCAGCAGAACCCCCTCCGGCTGGCCCTCGACCAAGGTCCCGAGCCCGTTGACCGACGGCGTGTCGTCGCGCGCCTCGAAGCGAGGCTCGCCGGGCGGGTTCAGCGCCACGGGGTAGGTGGCGAAATAGTGATCGAAGGACACATTCTCCTGGAAAATCACGACGATATGTTCGATCGGAGTCGCGGTGCCGGACGGCCCCGCGGCGAGCACCGGTCGGCTCAGGCTGCCGCCCGTCATCAACGAAAACGCGGCGATGCCAATCGCGAGCCGCGAGACGGCGGGATATTTTCGAGGATCAAGCACTGCTGGTTCTCCTGACGGCCAAGTTGAGTATCGCCGTCATTCGAGCCACCGCGCGTTACCCCGATATGACCGATCGGTGATGCCTCGATGACACCCGTCCGACACGCTGGCAGACGATCGGCATCGCAAGCCGAACCCGGCGCGCGGCGCGGCCCGCCCTTGCGCAGCCGGCGTTCGACGGCCTATATGACCGCTGCCGACCGCCTGATTTCATTGGAATGGGCGGGCTCTGATCCCCGGTAGCTCAGTGGTAGAGCAAGCGGCTGTTAACCGCTGGGTCGCTGGTTCGAATCCGGCCCGGGGAGCCATCAAGATCAGGGGGTTAGATCACCAAAAGGTCTAACCCCCTGATGCTCTAAACGGCCTGGGGCAACATCTGACAGGGTTCGTGAACATGAAATCAGGGCAAAAACGACACCCGCGGACTGCCGAGCGCTCGGCACGGCGGAAGGCCAAGCTCGCGGCGAAGCGCCGCCGGCAGCGCGCGCGGGCCGCTGGCTAGGAACCGCGTGCTTCTGCAGTAAATAGGACTGCTGAGGTATGCATAGGCTTTGCACAGTACCGAGAATTGGGACGAACTTACCCACACGTAAAAAGCTCAGGACCACCACCATCGCCCGCGCTACGGCCGGTTCGGGCGAACCGGCAAAACGCGTCGAGCCGAGCTGGCGAATCGCGAGGGAGCCGGAGGCGTTAGCCGGGTTCGCTTGCTCTGTGCGATGACGTACGGAACGCGCGCAGCCCAATCACGTTGACTCGGCATGCGGTCTCCCCCAGCCCGCATGCAAACACGCAACAAACGGACTGCGATCGAGGTATCGGGCAATACCCCCCGCCCTGACCTCGGCGAACTGAACGGCCGTTCCGATTCGGGCGGCCGTTTTGCTGTCGCGCGATGCGGAAGTGCGCGAATTTTAACCATCGCCGCGAAAACCCCACTACTCTGCCCCCCTCATCGCCTGATCCGTGAGGGCGGTGAGGGCGCCGCGATCTGGTCATCCTCGCATTGTCGGCGGAGTAAGTGGGGGAAGTGCGAAGTGCGGCGGATCGCGGCGCCTTTTAGGGAGGAGAGGCCCAATTGATCATGTTGATCGCTCGCCCTCGCCGGCCGTACCGTGTCTCTCGGTCGCGGCGAGTTCCCACTCGTGCCGCGATCGGTTTCACATAAGCTCGACCGCTCCGCGCCTCCCAATGTGTAGGGCGGCCGTTTCTTTCGTGCACCGCTGGGGCTGCTGCCCTTTTTTTGACACAACAATACCGCGGAGCCGCGGGCCAAAAATGACGCGGCCCATCAGTGCGAGCGGCGGAAGTTACCGAAGACGAGCGGGCCTTAATGGAATGGCTATTAGCGGCGGTAATCGGATACGCGCTGATGTGGTGCTGTTCGGCGCTTAGCTGATCGTAAGCGGCTTACCGCGACGTTCGGGTACGGAAAAAGAGAACGATCTCTCTAGCTACCGCGTACCAGACCGTACCGAGTGCCGCCCTCGCCCGGTGTACCGTGCTCTCGGTCGTGATTTGCTGTCTCAGCCGCGACCCTTTGCGAGCAAAGCGCAAAGTCTCCCTGATCACTTATGGCCGCCCCTGCCTCCCTGGTGGGGCGGCCGTTCCTTTGGGTCGCAGACCCAAAAAGAGAGCCCGGATCAGAAAAAACCGACCCGGCTCGAAGGTTCTAGGAGGGGAAGTATAAGTGAGCGCGACTGCTCGGCCGCGCTCACTGCTTCCATGTGTACCGGCTTAAGGTTGTCTAACCGTTAACAAGAAAACCCCGCCCGGTTTGCGGCCGAGCGGGAGATCGTGGAAAAGCTGTCCCTGACCTCAGGCGCGCATGCGCGAGATATCGATTAGGACATTCGCTTCCAGCTCCTTCTCGTCGAGGCGGTGCTTGACCAGATCACCGATACTCACGATGCCCTTCAGCTCGTTGTCGTCGATAACCGGCAGGTGACGGATTCGCACGTTCGTCATCTTCGCAAGCACGGCATCCACGCGATCCGAGGAGCGACAACTGATGATGTGAGTCGACATCTGCTGTTGGACATCAAAGCCGAGTGCTGCGGCGCCGTCTCGGGCTACCGCGTTGATGAAGTCCCGCTCCGAGAATATGCCGACCAGTTTCATCCACTGATCCTCCACGACTAAGGCGCCGATACGATGCTCCGCTAGCTTGCGGACAGCGGTTTCGATGCTGTCCGTAGCGTGTATTTTCACAACGTTATAGCCCTTGGTCCCTAAAACGTCGGAAATGAGCATGGCTGACTCCTGTACGAGCTTCTTCGTCAGAAAGTGCGGGCTCAGTCATGTCGTGTATATGGGAAGCGGGGCGGTTCAGCGCATCACGACCTGCGGGTAACTGATGCCGCAGCGCTCATAACGCTTGTCGGTGATCCGGCTACGGGCCGACCGCTGCGCCGGCAGCGTGCCCGCGCCCAGGCCTGAAGGCCGTCTCGTCAGATTCTAGTCGCGTCTCAGTGCAGCGACCTGAAAACCGCGATCGCGCCGAACAGCAGCCCGAGCCACAAAAACCACAGCGCGCCCCAGACGACCGCCTTCCACCGCCCCTTATCCCGTTGGCGCGCGGCCTCGCGCCGGATCTCGGCCTCGATCTCGCGGTCCCACTGCCGGATAATGCCCTTGCTGTCGCGCTTGTTCACAACCTGCCGGCCCTGCCCGCCTCCCCCAGACGCTTGACCACGCGCCGAAACGCCGCAGGCAGTGCATTCTAGCGCAGCCATCGGCTTTGGCGAGGAGTGCTGCTCGACCGCGGCGACAGCGGCCCGCCGCTTCTGTGTCTCGCCTCGCTCGCAGCCGCAGTGTTAAATGGCGGCGGCGCAGCAAACGGGGGAAGCCATGGCCAAGACGCGCGGCACCGGGCTGTTGATGGTGTGGGCCGACATCGACCCGGAATACGAGGCGGAATACCACCGCTGGTACGACGAGGAGCACATCGCCCATCTGCTCGCGGTGCCCGGTTTCCTCAGCGCCGGGCGCTATGTGGCGCTGAAGGGCAGCCCGAAATACCTCGCGCTCTATGAGCTCGAAGCCCCCGACGTGTTGAAGAGCCCGGCCTTTCTCGACGGGGTACGGTTCCGGCCCTCGCCGCGGCGGGCCTCGTCTTCCGGGGGCACGATCGGCCGCAACTATCTGCTCAACGGCTACCGCCAGATCTTCCCGGTCCACACCAACCCGGTCGAGCAGACCCGCGAGCCGGCGCCGTTTCTGCAGATGGGACGGATCGACATCCCGACGATGGTCGAGGAGGAATTCAACGATTGGTACAACACCGCCTATCTGCCGCCCTATGTGGCCGTGCCCGGCTGCCTCGGCGCCCGCCGCTATGTCGCGGTGGACGGCCAGCCGAAATACCTGACGCTCTACGAATTCGAGCATGCCGGGGTGTCGGAAAGCCCGGAATGGAACCGGGCGCGCGACGGCAATCCCTGGAGCGACCGCATCCGGCCGTTCATGCGGCATGATGTCGGCTCGCCCGGGGTCTACCGCCGCCTCTTTCCGAAGTGAGCGCGATGCCCTCATCCAATACCGATCCCTGTTTCCTCCCCGCCCACCGGCTCGCCGCCGAGATCGCCGCCCGCAGGCTATCGCCGGTCGAAATCGTCGAGGCGGCCCTCGCGCGCATCGCCGCGCATGATCCGAAACTCCACGCCTATGTCGATGTCTATGTCGATGATGCGCGGCTCGCCGCCGAGGCGGCCGACAAGGCGATCCGCTCGGGCCACGCGGTCGGGCCGCTGCACGGGGTGCCGATCGCGCTGAAGGATCTGATCGACCTGGAAGGGCGGATCACCACCGGCGGCTCGATGGTGTGGTGCGAGCGTCGCTCGCCGGACACCGCGACCCTGGCGCGGAAGCTGATCGCCGCCGGCATGATCGTGCTCGGCAAGACCCACACGGTCGAGTTCGCGATGGGCGGCTGGGGCACCAACCAGCACATGGGCACGCCGTGGAACCCGTGGGATTTGGAGGCGCCCCGCACGCCGGGCGGGTCGAGCGCCGGCTCCGGGGTGGCGGTCGCGGCCGGGATGGCGCCCTGGGCGATCGGCACCGACACCGGCGGCTCGGTGCGGCTGCCGGCCTCGTGGTGCGGCCTCAGCGGCCTCAAGACCACGATCGGCCGGGTCAGCACCTACGGCATCCTGCCGCTGGCGCCCTCGCTCGACACGCCCGGGCCGATGACCCGCTCGGTCGAGGACGCGGCGCTGCTCTACGCCGTCATGCAGGGCGCCGACCCGCTCGACCCGCGCACCCTATCGGCGCCGGCGCCGATAGACCCGGCCGCCGGCATGCGGCGCGGCGTGTCCGGCACGCGGCTCGCGCGCATGCCAGAGGCCGAGCGCGAGGGTTGCACGCCCGAGATGCTCGCCGCTTACGATGCGGCGCTCGACCTGTTGGCGCGGCAAGGCGCCGAGATCGTCGACATCCCCCTGCCCTGCCGGTTTGCCGATGCAACGACGGCGACCGGTCGGATCATCGGCTCGGAGGCTTATGCACTGATCGGCGAGCTGGTCGACAATCCGGCGTTGCCGATCGACGAGGCGGTGCGGCCGCGCATCCAGCTCGGTCGCACTATCAGCGCACGGGATTACCTCGCCGCGCTGGCCGAGCGCGACCAGATGAAGCGCGGCTTCCTGGCCGCGCTCGACGGGGTCGATGCGCTGCTGACCCCGACGACGCAGACCCCGGCGGTGCGGGTCGAATCGGTCGACCAGAGCACGACTCCGGCGCATTTCACCCGCTTCGTCAATCTCTTGGAACTTTGCGCGCTGTCGATCCCCGACGGCTTCACCCGCACCGGCCTGCCGCTGTCGCTGCAGATCATCTGCCGGCCCTATGACGAGGCGACCGCGGTCAGGATCGGCTGGGCCTATCAGCAGGTGACCGACTGGCACGAGCGCCACCCCCCCGGCCTCGACGGATGAGATGTTTCGCCGAGATTGCTTCGCTGCGCTCGCAATGACAGCAACCCATTGTCATTGCGAGGAGCAGAGCGACGAAGCAATCCCGATGTAATTCAGAAACCTTATGTGTGGCCGGTTTGTCCAGAAGACCCCGCTCGGTGAGATCCGGGTGTTGTTCGAGACCGCCAATGCGGTGCCGAACGCGGCCGCGCGCTACAACGCGGCGCCGACCGACAGCCTCGCCGTCGTTCGCTACAATCCGCAGACGCGGCAGCGCTCGCTCGATCTGCTGCGGTGGGGGTTGGTGCCGCTCTGGGCCAAGGACATCGCGTTCGGCGTCCGCTGCATCAACGCCCGCGCCGAAAGGATCGAACGGACCCCGGCGTTCCGCGACGCCTTCGAGCGGCGCCGCTGCCTGGTGCCGGCCGACGCCTTTTACGAATGGCAGAAGCGCGGCGGCAAGACCGTGCCCTATGCGATCGTTCCGGCGGAGGGCGGGCTGTTCGCCTTCGCCGGGCTGTGGGAGCGGTGGAAGAACCCGGCCGACGGGTCGATCCTGCGCAGCTTCACGATCGTGACCGGCGCGCCGAACGCGCTCTGCGAGCCGATCCACGACCGGATGCCGGTGATCCTGCGGCGGGAAACCTGGTCGATCTGGCTCGGCGAGACCGAGGCGAGCCCGGAGGAGCTGCGCGCGCTGCTGCGAGCCCATCCGGCCGAGCTGATGCGCGCCTATCCGATCGGGCCGGCGGTCGGCAACGTCAAGAATGACGAGCCGGGGCTGCTCGAACCGCTCGCACCGCCGTTTGCGACGGTATGAGCTTGCAGGCCGAGCTGGTGCGGGCGTGGCTGCGCTGGTCGATGAAGCGCAGCAATCACCCGAATGTCACGATCGCCGAGCGGCGCCGACGCATCGCCGCGTATGAGCGCTGGGTGCCGCGGCCGGCGCGCGGCATCGAGATGCTCGATCGGGCGCTCGGCGGCATCCCGGCGCTGCGGGTCAAAGGCCGCGGCACGCAGCCGGAACGCCAGATCCTGTTCCTGCACGGCGGCGCCTATGTGACCGGGTCGCCGACACTGTACCGGCATATCCTGTGGCGCTTCGCCGTCGCGGCGGAGGCGCAGGTCGCGGCGATCGATTATCGCCTCGCGCCGGAGCACCCGTTTCCGGCGGCGCTCGAAGATGCGGTCGCGGCCTGGCACGGGTTGCTCGACGAAAGCGCCGACCCGAGCCGCAGCGTTGTGATGGGCGATTCCGCCGGCGGCGGGCTCGCTCTGGCGCTGCTGCTGCGGCTGCGCGACATCGGCTCGCCGCTCCCGGCCGCGGCGGTGGCGCTGTCGCCCTGGACCGATCTGGCGATGACCGGAAACTCGCTGCAGCAGAACGGCGCGGCCGATCCGATGGAAAATCCCGACGATATCCCGTACCTCGCCGCCTGCTATCTCGGCGACAGCGGCGATCCGCGAAATCCCTATGCTTCGCCGCTCTATGGCGACCCCACCGGCCTGCCGCCGACCCTGATCCAGGTCGGCGGCGACGAAATCCTGCTCGACGATTCGGTGCGGATGGCGGAAGGCATGCGTGCGGCTGGCTGCGAGGTCGAACTCGAAGTCTGGCCGCGTATGCCGCATGTCTGGCACGCGTTCGCGCCGGTCATGCCGGAAGCGCGCCAAGCGATCGCGCGCGTCGGTGCATTCGTGCGGCAGCATACGACGGCGGCGCGTTCCGCGGCCGCGTAAACCTAATCGGCCATGCCTTCGGAGGGACCGCGCGCCGGGACGGGGCCCGCCACCGGGGTTGGCGCCGGGCGCCGGCTCCCGGCACCGATCACTTCCGCGACCAGCGGAATCTGGCGCAATGCCACGGTCGCGCTCCAGCTCAGCGCCAGCGTGCCGCCGAACACGATCGTTCCCTTGACGATTCCCGGCAGCTTTGGCCCGAGCAGGGCATATTGCAGCCACACAACGAAGACGTAGTGGATCAGGTACATGCCATAGGCATTGGTCTTGAGGCTGTCCAGGATCCGCGACGGCAGCCGGGCGAAGCGCAGCCCGAACGCCAGGGCAAAGAAGCAGCTCGCAAAGCAGGCCAGCACAAAACTCAGATCGTCGACAATCCGGAGGCCGAGCGGGACGGCGCCGATTTCGCTTCGGACGAGGGCGGTCAGAACCAGCCACAGAGCGAAGGACGCCAGGGCGGCGGCGAGCCAGAGCTTCCAACGGCGCGGCAGCGGCCCATCGAGCGCCAGCAGCCCGCGCTCGATGCCGCAGGCGCCGATCGCCGCGCCGGCGAAGAAACACACGGCGTAATGGAGCGGACGGCTCAGCTGGAACGAGAACGGCCCGCGCTGAAACCAGGCCGAGGCGCCAAAGGCGAGCTCCAGCGGGATATAGGCGATTGCCGAGGCGAGCAGCATCCCGGCAAGAAAGCGGCCGGGATGGCGCCGGGCGTACGACGAGAGGCGGAGCAGCGCCGCAGCGTGCGGCGCGATGATCGGGTAAAGCGCGGCGGCGGCGATGTCGCCAACCAGCAGCAGCCACAGGAACCACATCGGCCCGATCGGCCAGAGCGGCAGCGCGAGCCAGTGCCGCCAGAATGCGACGAGCCCCGGCTCGGTCGCGGTCTGCAGATAGGTCGGGTAGTGCGCCAGCGGCATCAGCACCAGCACCACGACGGCAAAGGGCAGGCCGAGCCGCAACATCCGGTCGGACGAAAAGGTCAGCGCGCCCTTGCGATCGAGGCTCGGCCAGACGAAGAGGCCGGACAGGAACACAAAGAAGGACATCAGGAAGACGTCCTGCCAGGCGCAGAACAAGTCGAAGCCGAGCCAGCGTTCGGTGTCGACGATCGGAAAGCTGCGCCACAGGTAAGGCGGGCTATCGAATGCGAAGGGCGCCGGCGGCAGAAAATTCAGATAGGCCAGCACCGAATGGAACGACAGCACGAGCAGGATGACGATCGCGCGCAGATTGTCGATCGACAGGCTCGACCGCGGCGTTACGGATTTGGTCATGCGCTCATCGCTCGGCGTCATGGTGCACCGGCTCGTCTTCTTCTTCAGATTCGGCATGGGTGGGCTGCGGCGCGGGGGTCGGCGCCTGCCCGGGGACGGGCTCGCCGTGCTGACGGACGCCCCAGATTTCGGTCGGCTCTACCGGCTCCCCGTCTTCCGCCGACTGGCGCGGTGGGCCCATCAACGCCGGCTGGAACAACACCGCCGCCGCCATCGTGCAGAGGAGCGCCAGCGCCATCAGCTTGCCCATGCTGGAGGTGCCGGGATGGTCGGACAGCCACAGGCTGCCGAACGCCGTCGCCGTCGTCATCGCGCTGAAGATCACCGCGCGGGTCAGCGTCGACTGGACGAGCGCAGTCCGGCCGCGGCGCCAAGCCATGATGTAGTAGATCTTGAAGGCGACGCCGACGCCGAGCAGCAACGGCAGTGCGATGATGTTGGCGAAGTTGAGCGGCAGATCGAAGACGACGCACAGCTCCAGGGTCACCACCGTCGCCAGCAGCAGCGGCACCAGGGTCAGGAGCACATCGCTGATCCGGCGCAGCGTCAGCCACAGCAGCAGCGAGATCGCCAGGATCGCGAAAATCCCGGCCTCGATGAAGGCGCGCACGATCGTGTTGCCGGCCTCGTAGAGCAGCACGGCGGGGCCGGTCGCATCGGGCTCGATCGCGATCACCGCACGAACGAAATCGCCCAGCACCACGGTGTCGTCGGGGTCGCCCTTGGGCAGCACTTGGATCCGCGCGCGGCCGTCCGGGTTCAGCCATTCGCGCTTGAGATCGGGCGGGATCGTCGCGACGGCGACCGGCGTCGGCTGCAACATCTGCTTGAGCGCGGCGAGCGTTACCCGCAGCGGATCGATGACCGCGGCTTGGGCTTGCCGGCGTGCATCGGGGCCGGCATTCGCCAACTGGACCAGCAGGCCTGCCAGCCGCGTCGCCGCCTTCCCGCCCGGCCCCTGGCTGATCGGCGACAACTGCGTCAGGCTCGCCGCTGTCGACACCAGCGCCTGCACGTTTTCCTGGTCCGTCGGAGCCGGCTTGGCTTGACTCGGGTTCAGTGCCGGCTCGAGCGCCGGCGCGATTTGCCGGATCAGCGCCAATTTGCGATCCTGATCCGCCGGGATCAAATTGCTGAGCGTGCGCGCCTGCGCGACTTCCGGCAGCGCGGACAGGCGCTTCGCCGCCTGGTCCGCGGCGCCGAGATCGGGTTTCACGATCTCGATCGCATTCGCCCCGGTTTGCGGATCCCGCCGCAATTCGAGGAAGGTCGCCACCGCTTCGCTGTTCGCGTTCTGCAAGTGCAGCGGATTGAAATCGAATGGCAGGAACAGCAGCAGCGGCGAGGCCAGCACCACAACCCCAAGGGTGATCGCCACGACCGGGATGCGGTGGCGCTGCATAAAACGGTCGACCGGGGCGAGCCCGGCGAATCCCATCGCACGCGGCTCGCCGGGCGGGTTCAGCACCTGCAGCAGCGCTGGCAGCAGGGTGATGCTGACAAGGAAGGCGATGATCATCCCGGGCCCGGCAATCTCGCCAAGCTCGCCGAGCCCGCGGTAGGCAGTGGGCACGAACGAGGAAAAGCCGAGTGCGGTCGCCGCCGCGGCCAGCGCCAGCGGCCCGCCGGCCTTTTGCGCGGCGCTGACGAGCGCCGGCCGCAAGGTGCCGAGCTCATGCCGCTCGGCGCGATAACGGACCGAGTATTGGATGCCGAAATCGATCCCGAGGCCGACGAACAGCACAAAGAACGCGACCGAGATCAGATTGAGCGCGCCGACCAGGAAGAGGCCGAGCGCGGCGGTCATCGCGAGGCCGCAAACAATGCTGGCGATCGTCGCGGCGATGATCCGCGGCGAGCGCAGCGCCAGCCACAGGATCACCAGCACCGCGATGATCGAAACCGCCCCGTTCAGCGCGGCATGCTGCTTTAGCGTGGCGAATTCCGCATCGTTCATCGGCACGAGGCCAGTCAGCCGCACCCGTGCCTGGTATTCGCCAGCGAGATTTAGCCGCGCTACGGTCGCGGTGATCGCGTCGGTGGCGGCGCGGCCGGGTTCGAGCGACTGGTAATCGACCACCGGGTCGATCTCGATAAAGCGATAGAGCTGGTTCGGATCAGGCGGCGTGCCGTTGGCCAGCAGGCGCCAGGAGAAGCTGGTCGGCCGGCCTTGCAATACGGCGCTGACCGTATCGCCGGCCATCGTCATCGCCGGCGCCAGCGCGTCGAGGCTGTACATGCCGTTGGCGACGCCCATCAGACCGGAGGAAAGCGCGCCGAGGGCGCCCCTGAGGCTCGGATCGGCGCTGAGATCGCCGAGCAGCGACGCAGCTCCGCGCATCTCGCCGGCGATTCGGGCAACTTGTTCGGTGGGCAAGAACAACAGACCGTTGCGCGCAAAGAACGGCCCGCCCTGCGGCTCTTCCATCGAACGGATGTGTTCGTGGTCCTGGGCGAGCGCGGTGGTCAGCCTCGCCGTCGCCTGATCGACGAGTTCCGGGGTCGGGGCGTCGACGACAACGAGTATGCCGTTCTGCGGGAACGCGGCCATGAACGAGTAGGCGCGCTCGGTCCACGGCAGATCGCTCGGAAACAGGTTGTTGACGTCGGTCTTGATCGCGAAATGACGGACCGCGTACACCGCCGAGAATAGCGACAGCGCGACGACGAGGATGATCACCGTCCAGGCGTAGCGGGTGCACAATTCAACGAGGCGGACGATCCCGGATCTGAGCATTGGCGGTCTCTGGAGCGTCCTGTCGGCGCCACTTTCGTTCTTACGTGCGGAAATAAAACCCTAGCTAAACCTTTTGGTTCCGCTTACCCGTCCGGGGAAAATCGAAGCATCGTGCCGGCGGTCCTGGTATTCGCCCACGAAAAGTGCGTTTCGCATTTGGTTCCACGACACGAACACGAAATTGCCCAATTCCTCCGCTCTTGATGGGGTCTTCAAAAGGAGGGGTGGGGATGCGAACGCTTTGGTTGATTTTGGGGACTGTTCTTTTTTCGATGGCGGTGCTGCATGCAACCGCACAGGCCGAGCCGGTCTCGACCACGACGAATTTCGCGATCGTGCGCGACGGCGACCAGATCGGTACCTGCAGCTTCCGTCTGCACCGCAACGGACGCGAAACGATCGCTCAGTACGTATCCCACATCCAGGTCAAGCTGGCGTTCATCACTGTCTACCGGTTCGACCAGACCGAAACCGAGCGGTGGGTCGACGGCCGTTTGGTGGCGCTGAACTCCGTGACCGACGACAACGGCACGGTGCACAAGGTGAAAGCGACAAGCCGCGACGACGTTCTGTCGGTCGACGCCGACGGCACGGTGACCGAGGTCGACCCTTCGCTGATGCCGGTAAGCCTGTGGAACGCCGCTTTGGTTCGGAAGACGACGGCATTGAACCCGCAGGACGGGAGCATCGTGCCACTCTCGGTGGTCGATCACGGCAAGGAGCAGCTGCTATTGCAGGGCCGCCCCGAGATGGCGCACCACTACTCGATCAAGACGACCTTTCCGCAGGACGTCTGGTATGACGACCAGCAGCATCTGATCAAGGTCGCGCTCCGCGGCAGCGACGGCTCTAAGATCGAGTACCAACCGGGATAAAAAGGTGCGGCACTCAGCCGGGCGGTCGCGCGCGCGGATGCGCCGCGTCGTAAATCGCCAGCAGCCGCTCGGTCTCGACCGAGGTATAGCGCTGCGTCGTCGACAGACTGGCGTGCCCCAGCAATTCCTGGATTGCCCGCAGATCGCCACCGCCGCCGAGCAGGTGCGTGGCAAAACTGTGCCGCAGCGCATGCGGCGTCGCGGTGTCCGGCAGACCTAATACAGCACGCAGCTCTTCCATCCGGCGCTGGACAATCCGCGGGTTGAGCGGGCCGCCACGCGCGCCGACAAAGAGCGGCCCATCGGGCGGAAGCGGATACGGGCAAGCGGCGAGATAATCGGCGATCGCCTCGCGCACCGCCGCGAGCACTGGTAGAACGCGCTCCTTACGACCCTTGCCGACGACCGTCATCAACTCGTCGCGCGGCGCCTCCGAACGCTTGAGGCCGAGCGCCTCCGAGATCCGGAGCCCGCAGCCGTAGAGCAGCGTCAGGATGGCGATGTCGCGCTTGGCCTGCCAGGCGCTCGCGACGAGGGTGGTCGGCGCCTCGACGATCTCGGCAGCATCGGCGACCGACAGCGGCTTCGGCACGCTGTGCGGCAGCTTTGGCCCGCGCAGCACCGCGAGCGCCGGGCAAGAGGCGAGACTGCGGCGGTCGAGAAAGCGGATGAAACCGCGCACGACAGAAAGGCCGCGGGCGATCGAGCTGCGCTCGACCCGCCCTGCCCGATCTGCGAGCCAGGCGCGGAAATCGGCCGGCAATAGGCGGCCGAGGCTAACGAGGCTCGGCGGCTCGCCGAAATGCCCGGTCAGGAAATCGAGAAACCCGGCGAGGTCACGGCCATAGGCGGCGACCGTGTGGGCCGAGGCGCGGCGCTCGCCGGAGAGCCAGGCGACCCACAGCGCGACGGCGGCGCGCAGATCTTCACCAGCGGAAAAGCGCGCCAGCGATACCGGCTCGGGAACTGCGGGGAAGGCTTTCGACCGCGTCACCCCGGCGGGTTCAGCCATTGCGCGATCGTGATCCCGAGAGTGCGCGCGAGGAAGCTCAGCAATTCGGTGCCGGTCCCGGGATGGAAGCGGCCGGGCTTGCGGGCGCCGATGCACAGAAGCCCGGCAGGCGCGCCGCGGCCGAACGAAAGCCGCAGCAGCGCCTGCGACCGCACGAGGCCGGCGGCCGACCCGAACAGCACAGGCTCTCCGGGGGCGTCGGACTGCAACAGCAAGCCGCGCTCCGCCCCGAGCAGTTCATCGACCGCGCCGGCCTTCAACAGCCGAATACCCTGCAGGCTCAGCCGCGCTCCGGGCACCGTCGTGCTCTCGACTCCGATCATGACGACATCCACATCGAGGAGCACGGCAAGGTCGGTGGTGACCGTCTGCAACAGCTGTTCGAAGCTGGAAGCGGCGAGAATCGCCAGCACCGCCTTGTGCACCCGGCCCTGGGTCGCCAGATTGCCGCGGCTGGCGGCGATCAGCGTACGCTGCTCCAGCGTCACGCGGGCAACGTCGCCGCGCAGGCGCTCGATCATAAAATGCTGGAAATCGTCGATGCGCTCGCCAAGCTCGCGGCTCGGCGCACGCAACAGGCGCAGCGCCTCGGGATGGTGGTCGAGAAAGTCCGGATGACGGCGGAGATAGGCCACGACATCGCGCCCGCCGATTTCGGGCAGGGCAGCCGCCACATCGCCATCGCGCTCGGCTTGCGGCTGGTCGCGGGAGCGGTCGACCATGCCGCTCAACCCGCCCGGCGAGAGGGTGAGCGCGAACGGGCGAGCAATGCGACTACCGACGTGACCATCCACCAACACCTAAAATCCAACACGCGACCGCCTCCTCTTCCGACGCGCGCCTCGGCCGCTGCGGCGCGTCGGCGAGTGTAGCGATGGCCGATCCCGCTGCCAACTCCGCCACGCCGTCACCGATTGCCCCCGAACCGCTGCGGCGAATGCGCGTCATGCTGCCGGTGCCATTGCCCGATACGCTCGACTACTTGGCACTGGACGACGCCCCGTTACCAGAGGCGGGTGCTTTTGTTCGCGTGAGCTTGGGCTCGCGGCGGCTGATCGGCGTGGTGTGGGAGGGCCCAAGCGGAGATGACGGGGACGCGGTAGCCGATGACCGCCTTAAGCCGGTCGTCGAGGTGCTGCCGACCCCGCCGCTCAAGCCGGAGTTGCGCCGATTCGTCGACCGGGTCGCCGCCTACACGCTGGCGCCGCCCGGCATGGTGCTGAAGATGGCGATGAGCGTCGAGGAGGCGCTGTTGCCGCCGCCACCGCGCCGGGTCTGCGCCATCTCGCCGGCGGGTGTGGCGGCGCTCGCCGAATCGGAGGGCGGCAAGAAGCTGACGGCTGCGCGCCGCCGCGTGCTGGAGGTATTGCGCGACGAATCGGCAGGTGCCGCTGCGGAGCTGGCGCGGCGCGCCGGGTGTGGCGCCGGCGTGGTGCGCGGGTTGATCGCGACCGGGCTCGTGGTTGAAGAGCTGCTGCCCGGCGAGCCGCCGGTGCCGCCGAGCAGCGACTGGAGCGCGCCTGGACCGGCACTGTCGCCCGACCAGATGGCGGCGGCCGAACGCCTAGTGGCGCGAGTCGCCGAGGGCGGGTTCGGGGTGAACGTGCTCGACGGCGTCACCGGCTCGGGCAAGACCGAAGCCTATTTCGCCGCGATCGCAGCGGCGCTCTCGGCCGGGCAGCAAGTGCTGGTGCTGTTGCCGGAGATCGCGCTCGGCGCGCAGTGGCTCGGGCGCTTCCGCCGACGCTTCGGGACGATGCCGGCGGAATGGCATTCGGATGTGTCGCCTAGCGTGCGGCGCGACACCTGGCGCGCCGTCGCCGCCGGTCGGGCGCGAATCGTCGTTGGCGCCCGCTCGGCATTGTTTCTGCCGTTTCGCGAGCTGGGCCTCATCGTCGTCGATGAGGAGCACGACCCTTCCTACAAGCAGGAGGACGGCGTCTGTTATCAGGCGCGCGACATGGCGGTGCTGCGCGCCTCGCTGGCCGGCATCCCGGTCGTGCTGGTTTCGGCGACCCCGTCCCTAGAAACCGTCGTCAACATCAGCCGCGGCCGCTACCAGCGGGTGCAGCTACCGCGGCGTCATGCCAAAGCGAGCCTGCCGCAGGTGGAGCTCGTCGACATGCGGCGCGAGCGCACCGAACCCGGCCGCTTTCTGTCGCCGCCATTGGCCGAAGCGGTCGGCCAGACCTTGGAGGCCAGCGAACAGGTGCTGCTGTTCCTCAATCGGCGCGGCTATGCGCCCTTGACCCTGTGCCGCGCCTGCGGCTACCGCTTTCAATGCCCGAACTGCACAGCCTGGCTGGTGGAGCACCGCTTCACCCGCCGCCTCGTCTGCCATCATTGCGGCTATCTGGCGCCGGTGCCGGCGCTGTGCCCGGAATGCCTCGCCGCCGATACCTTGGTGCCGTGCGGGCCCGGGGTCGAGCGGCTGCAGGAGGAGGTGGCGGCGCGTTTTCCGGGTGCGCGCACGGCGCTAATGGTCAGCGATTTGTTGCCGGGCCCGCGCGCCGCCGCCGAACTTGCCGAGGCGATGACCGAGCATCGCTACGATTTGCTGATCGGCACCCAGATCGTCGCCAAGGGCCATCATTTTCCGATGCTGACCCTGGTCGGCGTCGTCGACGCCGATTTGGGGCTCATCGGCGGCGATCTGCGCGCCGGCGAACGCACCTACCAGCTGTTGCATCAGGTCGCCGGCCGCGCCGGGCGGGCGGAGCGGCCGGGCCGCGCGCTGCTCCAGACCTATATGCCGGAGCAGCCGGTCATGCAGGCGCTGGCGGCCGGCGACCGCGACCGTTTTCTGGCCGCCGAGGCAGCGGCGCGGCGGAATGCCGGGCTGCCGCCCTTCGGCCGGTTGGCCGCCTTAATTCTCAGCACCGGCGATCCCGAGGCCGCCGATTTCGCGGCACGGGCGCTGGCCCGCGCGGCACCGCAGATGCCGGGCCTCAGCGTCCTCGGGCCGGCGCCGGCGCCGCTGGCGATCCTGCGCGGCCGGCACCGCCGGCGGTTTCTCGTCAAGGCCGAGCGCGGCGTCAATCTGCAAGCCGTGCTGCGCGACTGGCTCGCCCGGGTACGGCTTTCCGGCTCGGCGCGGCTGCAGGTCGATATCGACCCCTACAGCTTCTTGTGAGCTACTCCTGCTGCAAGGGCCGCAGACGACGATAGGCGTAGCCGATGCCGATCAGAACGCCGCCGAGGCCGAGGAACGACAAGGCGCGCAGCACGCCTTCGAGCTCGGCCATGTCGGACAGGAACACCTTGGCGGCGACGAGGCCGATCCCGGCCAGCGCGGCGCGGCGCAGCCATTCATTCTGGCGGAACAGGCTGACCGCGAGAGCGAGGCCGGAAAAGACCAGCCAGACCGTCGAATAGGCGTACCACTCGGCGTCGCTGACGCTGCCCCAGGTCAGGATCTCGCCACGGAAGGCATGGCGGGTTTCCAAGGTCAGCCACAGCAGTGCAAAGCCGATGGCGAGCCCGCGAGCCGACCATTGCAGCGAGGGCGGGCCGAGGCGCGACATCGCGATCCCGGCGTAAACGACGGCGGGCGCCGCGTAGGCGACCGTCAGCGCGTCGACGACGAGCAGCCGGCCGACCGGCGCGCCGGTCGCCAGCGGATTGGCGATCATCGCCTGCCAGAAGACCGCCTGCGCGGTGCCCAGCGCGAACAGCGCGATGCCACCCCAATGCAGCACCGGCCGTGCCCGACTTTCGCCGGTACGCAGCAACAGCCAGGCGAGCCCCAGCCAGACGATCGTCTGCACCGAATCGCGAGCGAGGCTCTGCAACGGCGCGTCGATGCGGGCGTAGAAGAAATGGCGGATTTCCAGGGTCAGAAACAGCGTGCCGAACAGGATGGCGCCGGCTTCGAGCGCCTGGACGAGCAGATCGTCGGCCCGGCTGCCGAACTGCCGCGTCGCGGCGATGAAGGCCAGGGTCGGCACGCCGTAGCCGTAGAGCAGCCAGTTGAAGATCGGTGTCGGCGACAGCGGGTACACGAGCACCCACGGGTTGAGGACCAGGCGCACCAGCACGATCCCGGCGACGCCGAGCGCCAGATGCCGCAGCACGGGCAGGCGGATCCTCCCTTCTACCCAGCCGAGCGCCGGCAAGTGCAATGCCAGGGCTACGGACAGCCAGGGCGCCGGCAGCGCGAAAGTCGCGGCGAGGATCGTCGCGCCGAGCACGGCGACGGCATAAGCCGCGAGCGCGATCTCGATCTCGACCGCGCCGGTGCGCCGCCTGGCGGTCGATGCGGCCGCGCCCAACGCCGCGCCGGCAAGGGCGAGCGCGGCGGCGCTCCAGGCGATGTCGAAGCCGAACTGCTTGAGGCGCCAATAGGCGATCGCCAGGATCAGCACCGGCGCCGCGGCGGAGAGCGCCGCCCAGCGGCCGGGGCGCGCGACGCGCGGCAGCAGCAGAAAGACGCCACCGAGCAGAACGGCGCTGACGATCGCGAAGGTCGCAAAATGGGTTACCTGTGTCGGCGGACCCACGCGCAATACGGTCTCGACAACAGGAGCCGGGGTCGGCAGCGGCCAGCTTGCGAGCAGCGCCAACGGCAGCGCGCCGGCTACCGCGATCACCCGGTCGAGCACGACGTCGCGATAGGCGAACCATAGGAGGATGATTGTCGCCGCGAGCGTACAGACGAGGCTCGCCGCGCCGAAGCCGTCGGCATGAGCCAGTGCGAACATCGCGACCGCCAGCGCCCAGAACGCGCTCTCCGTCACCACTCGCACGATCTTCGAGCCGTCGACGCCGGTAAGAAAACCGATGCGCGGCACGCCGCGACGCAGCGCGGCGAACAGCCCGAACTGGATCAGGAGGAAACCGCCGACCACCGGCGTCGCCGGATCTGGGGCGCTCACCAGCCACAGCAACACCCAGAACACCGCGCCGCCGACCCAGATCCAGGCGAGCCAGGGCCAGGCGCGATACCGCAGCACCGCGAGCGAACCGGCGCTGACCAGAGTCAGATAAGCGAACAAGGGGAAGGCGTGCGGCGCGTCGCTTTGCACGAGCAGCGGCACGATAAAGGCACCAACGAGCCCGAGCGCGGCGACAAACGGCCCGTGACGCAGCGACAGCGCGACCGTCGCGGCCGCGGTCAGCGCCAAGAGCGGAAACGCAAAAAAGGACGGCAGCAGGCCATAAAGCTGGTGCGCCGCGTAGAGGCTGGCGAAGACCGTCGCGGCCCCGGCCGCAGCCAGCGCCTGCGGAACATAATAGGAAAAAGAGCCGGCGGCATCGCCTGCCGCGGATTGCTCGCGGCGCAGCACCCATTCCGCGGCGCCCGATAGGAAGATGCCGAGCAACACCCCGAGGACGACGCGCACGGCCGGCGTCAGCCAGCCGTAATCGATCGACAATTTGACGAGGAAGGCGCCACCGAGCGCCAGCGCCACGCCGCCGAGCCAAACCAGCCAATTCTCGACAATGAGCTGTTCGAGTCGGCGGCCTTCCGCGGTGACCATCGCCGGCTGCGGCGCCGGTTCCGGGACAGGCTCCGGGATCGGGGGCGGCTCGGGCGCTTGCGTCGTCGGTTGTTCAACAGCGGGCTCGGGCGGGGTGGATTCCGCCACCGCCGTGTCCGGCCGGCCGGCCGGCTCCGGCGGTGCCTGCAAGCGCTCGTCGAGTCGGACCAGACGATGCTCGAGCATCCAGAACTTCTCGGTCAGCTCCCGCAGCCTGGTGCGGGTCGAGGCACCCTGGATCAGCGCCTGCATCGCCAGCGCGATGCTGGCGAGCAACGCGACAGCCAGCCAAGGGAGCCAGTCTTCCGCATCCATTCGAACCCTCCCTCAACCCTCGGGTCGATGGTGATGCGAGCGAGTTTCGCCTGCTTGCATCATGAGATGGTCATGTTATAATGAGTGAACGTTCATTTACAAGCGGATTTCTCTGCAATGCGCTCCATCGGGGTGCGGACAAAGGTCGAGAGGGCGGCGCTGGATCTGTTCGCGGCCAAGGGTGTCGACGGGGTGTCGATCGCCGAGATCGCTCACGCGGCCGGCGTGTCACAGGGCGCCCTCTACCGGCACCATTCGAGCAAGGAAGAACTCGCCTGGGCGCTGTTCTCGACCGCCTATTTGCGCACCGGCGCCGAGCTCGACGCGATCCGCGCGCGTGAGCCGGATTTCCGGACGCGGATCGCCGCGATGGTCGCCCATTTTTGTGCCCTCTATGACAGGGACCCGGCGCTGTTTCGCTTTATGTTGATCGCTCAGCACGATCTCTTGCCACGAATCGGCCGCGGAGAGCGGACGCCGGTCGATGCGGTCGCCGACGCGGTCGCGGACGCCGTCCGCAACGGCGAGATTGGCTCGGTGGATCCGCAAGTCGCCGCCGCCGTGGTCATGGGCGTGGTGCTCCAGACCGCGGTCTTTCGCATCTACGGGCGCTTGAACGGCTCCCTCGCAGCGCGAGCCCCGAACCTGGCGCGCGCGACGATCGCTGCGGTCGAGGCGCTGGCGTCATGATGATGCCGGCGGAGGATCCGATCTTCGATCGCGGCGGAATCGTTCCGGCACCGCGCTGGCGCGACCTAGCCGCCAATCTCGGCGCGCTGGCGAAGGATCTCACGCGCTTCACCGGCCGCGCGCCGGTCCCGCCGGACCTGCCGCGCGGCGATGGCCATGCGGTGCTGGTGATCCCGGCCTTGCTCAGCGCCGACTACCTGACACGCGGCTTCCGCGGTGCACTGGCGACGCTCGGCTATCAAGTCGAGGGATGGGGCGCCGGAATCAATTTCGGTCCAACCCGATCCGCCTGGAATGCAGCTAGCGAGCGTCTATTCGACATCGCGACAGGCTCGGGACAGAGGGTGAGCCTGGTCGGGCACAGCCTCGGCGGCGTTCTCGCCCGCGCTCTCGCCGCCGAGCACCCCGAGCGGGTGCGGCGCGTGATCACTGTATGCAGCCCGTTCCGCCTGCCGACGGCGAGCCGGCTCCGGCCGCTGTACCGCGCGCTGTCGTACTGGCATATCGACGACGCCACCTTGATCTCGCGCACCGGCGCGCCGCCGCCAGTCCCGACCACCGCGATCTATTCGCCACGTGACGGCATCGTCGCGTGGACGAGCTGCGTCGATGAGCCGGGGCAGGGCCGCGAAAACGTCGCGATCGACGGGCCGCATTCGACGATGCTGGCCAACCCGGCGACGATCCGCATCGTCGCCGACCGCCTCGCCCGTGACCCCGGCCGATGAATCCTAGCGCGGCAGCGGGTCCTCCTTGGTCTCGCGGCCGAGGAACATGGCGACGATGCTTAAGAGGGCGAAGCAGGTCATGATCGCCGCCCCCTGGGTGAAGCCGCCGAAATAGCCGACCAAGAGCCCGGCGATAAGCGGCCCCGTGCTGGTGATGATCCGCCCGGTGCCGTTGCAGAATGACACCGCGGTCGCCCGCACATGGGTCGGGAACAGCTCGGGCAGGTAGACCGCGTGCCCGGAAAATACGCCGAGCACGAAGAACCCGTAGATCGGCAGCAGGTACGGGTAATAGGTGTAGTCGCTCAAGCCGAGATAAAGCGTCAGCCCGAGCGCCAAGGTACCGAGATTGTACAGAATGATCGTCGCGCGCCGTCCGATCGCGTCGGCGATAAAGCCGAACAGCGCATAGCCGAAAATGCCGCCGAAGCCCCACAGCATCATGCCGCGGCTGACGTACGGGATCGCGGCGCCGCCGGTAATGCCGTCCTTTTCCAGCATCTGGGTCTGGATCGTCGGCAGCCAGATCACCGTGGTCCAGATCGCCAGCAAGGTGCCGAGCGCAAACAGCAGCCCGACCATCGTGCTATAGCGGTTTTGCCGGCTGAACAGCTGCACCGGCACGAAGCGGAGGAATTCGCGCTCTTCCTCATTCGCGGGCGACCGCGTCCGGGCCGCCTGCCTGCGCTCGCGTACCGCCCGAAAGCGTTCCGGCTCGACCATGCCGCGGCGGATAAACGCCAGCAGCAGCGCCGGGGCAAGCCCAACGAAGAACACCCATCGCCAGCCATAGGGTCCGACCAGGCCATAAACCCAGCCGCCGATCAGGCTGCCGAAGGCGCCGCCGGTCATCATCACGCCGAGAAACCGGGCGCGGTAGGTTTCGGCAAAGGCCTCCGCCATCAAGGGAATGCCGACGATCAGCTCGCCGCCGGTGCCGAGCCCGCCGATGAACCGAAAGACTCCAAGCTGCAGCGGCGACTCGGCGAAGCCCTGGCAGGCGGTGAATACGCTATAGATCAGGATGCTCAGCGCCAACGTGCGCACGCGGCCGATATAATCGGCGATCATGCCGAACAGAAAGCCGCCGAAGGCCCAGCCCAAAAGGCCAACCATGCTGAGGATGCCGCCGACCCGCCCGATATCCGCCATCGACGGATTGCCGCCCAAGAGTTCGGTCAAGGCAGGCCGAAGCACGATCGAGTAGAGACCGAAATCGGTGGCGTCGAGCGCCCAGCCGGCCCAGACGACGAAAAACACCGTCCACTGATAGCGCGTAAGGCCGCGCGGGAAGCTGAGACTGGCTTCGCCGACGCCGGTGCTCTGCATGGCGTTCCCCCTCGTTTTGTCGTTGCCGCGGTAGCCTTCGGTGCGGGCTTTATTCCGGCAGGGCCCAGGATAGGGTGCTGCGTCCTTTGCTGTCCATCGCGGCCGCGCGCTGCCGCCGCTCCAGCCTCGGCTGCGATCAGCTAACTTACTGGAATTATGTGTCTCGCTACGCGGATGCCGGCGGTTGCGCGCAACCGGCAACATATGTTAGGAACCGCACGGATTTCGCGGGACCGGCTCGGCCCCGACAGTGGCGTTGCGCCGAATCTACCAAAGCAACTAGCAGCCGCGACCGCTCCCGCCGGCGCGCTGATTGGGGACCGGTTTCCATTGGCTTCCGAAGCAACAGGCGCTGGCGGCCTGGCAGAACGTTATGCGGCGGCGCTGTTCGAACTCGCCGATGAGCAGCATGCGCTCGATGCTGTCGCGGGGGATCTGCGCGAGCTGCGGGCGATGCTGCAGGAGAGCGGGGATCTGTCCCGGCTGATGCGCAGCCCCGTGCTGTCGCGCGAGGAGCAGGGCAAGGCGGTCGCCGCGATCGCCGAGCGCGCCGGGTTGTCGGCGCTGACCCGCGACTTTCTTGCTGTCGTAGCACATAATCGCCGCCTCTTTGCCGTGCCGGCGATGATCGAGGCTTATCTCGCAAAGCTGGCCGAGCGCCGCGGCGAGGTGACGGCCGAAGTCACCGTGGCGCAGCCGCTGAACGAAGCGCGGAGTTCGGCCCTCACCGAGCAGCTGCGCCGCGCCGTCGGCGCAAGGGTCGTGGTCGACATCCGCGTCGATCCCGCGCTGCTCGGAGGCATGACGGTAAAGGTCGGCTCGCGCATGGTCGACGCCTCGTTGAAGAGCCGGCTGCAGCGCCTGCGGCTGGCGATGAAAGGGATCGGATAAAAAGGGACCGAGATGGAAATCCGTGCGGCAGAAATTTCGTCGATCCTGAAGCAGCAGATCGCCAGTTTCGGCAGCGAGGTCGATGTTGCCGAGGTCGGCCAGGTGCTGTCGGTCGGCGACGGGATCGCCCGCGTCTATGGGCTCGACAAGGTCCAGGCCGGCGAGCTGGTCGAGTTCCCGAACGGCATGAAGGGCATGGCGCTCAATCTGGAGCTCGACAATGTCGGCGTCGTGATCTTCGGCGAGGACAGCGGCATCCGCGAGGGCGACACGGTCAAGCGCACCGGCGCGATCGTCGACGTGCCGATCGGGCGTGGGCTGTTGGGACGCGTCGTCGACGGCCTTGGCAATCCGATCGACGGCAAGGGGCCGCTGACCGACGTCACCCGCTCGCGGGTGGAAGTCAAGGCGCCCGGCATCATTCCGCGCAAGTCGGTGCACGAGCCGGTGCAGACCGGGCTGAAGGCGATCGATTCGCTGGTGCCGATCGGCCGCGGCCAGCGCGAGCTGATCATCGGCGACCGGCAGACCGGCAAGACCGCTGTCGCCATCGACGCGATCCTCAACCAGAAGGCCGTCAACGCCGGCACCGACGAGTCGAAAAAGCTCTATTGCGTCTATGTCGCGATCGGCCAGAAGCGCTCGACCGTCGCGCAGATCGTCAAGACGTTGCAGGATTACGGCGCCCTCGACTATTCGATCGTCGTCGCCGCCACCGCCTCGGAGCCGGCGCCGCTGCAGTACCTCGCCCCCTATACCGGCTGCACGATGGGCGAGTTCTTCCGCGACAACGGCATGCACGCGCTGATCATCTACGACGATCTGTCGAAGCAGGCGGTTGCCTACCGGCAAATGTCGCTGTTGCTGCGCCGCCCGCCGGGACGCGAGGCCTATCCGGGCGATGTCTTCTACCTGCATTCGCGGCTGCTGGAGCGCGCCGCCAAGATGAGTGACGATCATGGCGCCGGCTCGCTGACCGCGCTGCCGATCATCGAGACCCAGGCCGGCGACGTCTCGGCCTATATCCCGACCAACGTGATCTCGATCACCGACGGCCAGATCTTCCTCGAGACGGAGCTGTTCTATCGCGGCATCCGCCCGGCCATCAATGTCGGGCTGTCGGTCAGCCGGGTCGGCTCGGCGGCGCAGATCCGGGCGATGAAGCAGGTCGCCGGGCGCATCAAGCTGGAGCTCGCGCAATATCGCGAGATGGCCGCTTTCTCGCAATTCGCCTCGGATCTCGACGCCTCGACGCAGCGCCTCCTGGCGCGCGGCGCGCGGCTGACCGAGCTGCTGAAGCAGCCGCAATTCTCGCCGGTGCCGATCGAGGAGCAGGTGGTGGTGATTTTTGCCGGCACCCGTGGCTATCTCGATCGCGTCGGTGTCGGCGATGTCGTGCGGTTCGAGCATCTGATGCTGAGCGATCTGCGGGCCAAACATCCCGAGCTGCTCGCGACCATCCGCAGCGAGGGCGCAATGTCGGAAAGCACCGAGAAGGCGCTGTCCGCCTTCCTCGACGATTTCTCGAAGACTTTCGCGTAGACGCCGCCGAGACCGCCCGATGCCCAGCCTGAAAGACCTGCGGCTCCGGATCCGCAGCGTCCGCTCGACGCAGAAAATCACCTCGGCGATGAAGATGGTCGCTGCCTCGCGGCTGCGGCGCGCGCAAGAGCAGGCTGAAGCGGCGCGACCCTATGCGCAGCGCATGGAGCGTGTGGTCGGCTCGCTGGCCAGCCGCATGGCGGGGATGCCGGGCGCGCCACCGCTCCTCGCCGGCACCGGCAAGGACGACGTGCATCTGCTGGTGGTCGCCACTTCGGATCGGGGGCTTGCCGGCGGCTTCAACGCCACGATCCTGCGCGAGGCGCGGCGGCGCATCCGCGAACTCGACAATGCCGGCAAGACGGTCAAAATTCTGACCATCGGCCGCAAGGGGAGAGACAGCCTGCGGCGCGACTATGCCCGGCTCATTCACGACAGCCTGACCGATGTCGGGCGGCGCCGGGTGGGCTTCGACGAAGCCCGCGACATCGCCAACCGGGTGCTGACGCTCTACCAGGCCGGTGAGTTCGACGTCTGCACGATCATCTTCAACCGCTTCCGCTCGGCGATCACCCAGATCGTCACGGCGCAGCAGCTGATCCCGTTGGCGCCTCCGGCGGGCGCGGCCGAGGCGGCTTCTGCGGCGCTCGGCGGCGCGATATACGAATTCGAGCCTTCGGAGGAGGAGATCCTCGCCGAGCTCTTACCAAACAACCTCGCCGTCCAGGTCTATACCGCGCTCCTCGAAAATGCGGCCAGCGAGCAAGGAGCGCGGATGACCGCGATGGACAACGCGACCCGCAACGCCGGCGATATGATCGACCGGCTCACGATGAACTATAATCGCACGCGCCAGGCCGTCATCACCAAGGAGCTGATCGAGATCATCTCCGGCGCCGAGGCACTGTAATCATTCTGCAAAAATCCAGGCTCAAGGTCAGAACATGGCGAGAAACAATGTCGGCAGCATCACCCAGATTATCGGCGCGGTCGTCGATGTCCACTTCGAGGGCGAATTGCCGCCGATGCTGACGGCCCTGCATGTCGACAACGGCGGCCGCACGCTGGTGCTGGAAGTGGCACAGCACCTCGGCGAGAACACGGTGCGCACGATCGCGATGGACACGACCGACGGGCTGGTGCGCGGCACCGAGGTTGTCGACACCGGCGGTCCGATCACCATGCCGGTCGGTCCCGAGACCCTCGGGCGGATCCTCAACGTCATCGGCGAGCCGGTCGACGAGCGCGGCCCGGTCAACACCAACCACCGCTTGCCGATCCACCGGCCGGCGCCCGAATTCATCGACCAATCGACCGAGGCCGAAATCCTGGTGACCGGCATCAAGGTCATCGACCTCCTGACGCCTTACGCCAAGGGAGGCAAGATCGGGCTGTTCGGCGGCGCCGGGGTCGGCAAGACCGTCATCATCATGGAGCTGATCAACAACATCGCCAAGGCGCACGGCGGCTATTCGGTGTTCGCCGGCGTCGGCGAGCGCACCCGCGAGGGCAATGACCTCTATCACGAGATGATCGAGTCGGGCGTCATCAACACGAACGGCGAAGGCTCCAAGGCGGCGCTGGTCTACGGCCAGATGAACGAGCCGCCGGGCGCGCGGGCCCGGGTCGGACTTTCCGGGCTGACCCTGGCCGAATACTTCCGCGACGAGGAAGGCCAGGACGTGCTGTTTTTTGTCGACAACATCTTTCGTTTCACCCAGGCGGGCTCGGAAGTGTCGGCGCTGCTCGGCCGGATTCCCTCAGCGGTCGGCTACCAGCCGACCCTGGCCACCGATCTGGGAACCCTGGAGGAGCGCATCACCAGCACCAAGAAGGGTTCGATCACCTCGGTTCAGGCGATCTATGTGCCGGCCGACGATCTGACGGACCCGGCGCCCGCCACGACGTTCTCGCACCTCGATGCAACCACCGTGCTGTCGCGGCAGATCGCCGAGCTCGGCATCTATCCGGCGGTCGATCCGCTCGACTCGACCTCGCGCATGCTCGACCCGCGCGTCGTCGGCGAGGATCACTACCAGATCGCGCGCGACGTGCAGCGGGTGTTGCAAACCTATAAATCGCTACAGGACATCATCGCCATTCTCGGGATGGACGAGCTGTCAGAAGAGGACAAGCTGACGGTCGCGCGCGCGCGCAAGATCCAGCGCTTCCTGTCGCAACCGTTTCATGTCGCCGAAGTGTTCACCGGCACCCCGGGTGCGCTCGTCAATCTCGAAGACACCATCAAGGGCTTCAAGGGGATCGTCGCCGGCGAGCATGACGACATGCCGGAGAGCGCCTTCTACATGGTCGGCACGATCGACGAGGCGATCGAGAAGGCCCGCAAGATGGCGGCGGAAGCGGCGTAAATGCCGGTTTCCCATAATCGTCATTCCGGGGCGCCGCGCAGCGGCGAGCCTGGAATCCATATTCCAGAGGCCCGTGTTCATGGATTCCGGGCCTCGCCCTTCGGGCGATCCCGGAATGACAATCTTGAGGGCCGCGCGTAATGGCCGACCGCTTCCAGTTCGAGCTGGTGACCCCGGAGCGGCTCCTCGTCTCGACCGAAGTCGAGATGGCGGTGGTGCCCGGCACCGAGGGCAATTTCGGCGTGCTGCCGGGGCACTCGCCGCTGATCTCGACGATCCGTCCGGGCACGATCGATCTTTATGAAACGCGCCCCACGATCACCGAGCGCATCTTTGTCGTTGGCGGCATCGCCGAGGTGACGCCGGAGGGCTGCACCGTGCTGGCCGACGAGGCGATGCCGCCCGATTCGCTTGATCGCGCCGCGCTCGAAGCCGAGCTGCAGACCGTCGAGGGCAATCTGCCGAGCCTGCGCGAGCAGGTCGCACGAGCCACCGGCACCGAGCGCGAGCATCTCCTGACCGAGTTGCGTCAGTTGGAGCGCCAGCAGAGCGTCGCCCGCGCCAAGCTTCAAGTCCTCGTCGAACTCAACCGCTGAGCTGCCTTAGCTATTCGCCGATACGCACGCTATGCGGGCGCATATCGGCGTCGCATCGGTTTTAGCGCCGCCAGGGCTAGCAGCCCGGTCAGCACATCCATCGTGATAATGATGGCGAAGACCGGCAGCCAGCTTCCGGTCTGGTCATGCAGCAGCGCGGCGAGCGGCCCGCCAAGCACCGATCCGACACCCTGGGCCATATACAAGAAGCCGTAATTAGTGGTGGCGTGCTTCGTCCCGAAGGTATCGGTCAGGGTCGACGGAAAGAGCGAGAATATCTCGCCCCAGCCAAAGAATACGACCGCCGACAACACCACAAAGATTAGCGCGTCGTTGCGGAATAGGACCATGATCGTCACCGCCGCCGCCTCCATCAGGAAGGCCACGGCCATCGTATTCTCGCGGCCGATCCGGTCCGACAGCCAGCCGAAAAACGGCCGGGTCAGGCCGTTGGTGATCCGGTCGACGGTCAGCGCCAATGGCAGCGCGGCAAGGCCGAACACGACGACGCTCGCCACGCCGAAATCGCGCGAGAAGGCGGCGAATTGCGAGATGATCATCAGCCCGCCCGTCGACATCATCGTCATCATCGCGAACAGCAGCCAGAACACCGGCGTGCACAGCATCGCCCGCGGCGCGACATCCCGGGCATGGCTCATCGCCGGCGCCGGCGGCAGAACGTCGCCATCGTTCGGCGTGCGCATGGCCAGCGCGGCGGCGGCGCCGACAAGGCCGAGAATGACGCCGAACACGACGAGGGTGTGCTGATAGCCGGCGCTCTTCAGCATCGAATCGATCGGGAAGGTCGTCGCGATCGCGCCAAAGCCGTAGCCGGCCGCGACCATGCCCGTCGCAAACCCGCGCCGGTCGGGAAACCAGCGCACCATCAAGCCGATGATGCCGACATAGACGATGCCGGTGCCGATCCCGCAGAACAGACCATAGGTCACGTAGAGCCCGAGCAGGCTGGTCGCCCAGGCGGAGAGAATCCAGCCCAGTCCGGAGAGCACACAGCCAAGCGCGATCAAGAGGCGCGGGCCGAAACGGTCGACGAGATAGCCCTGCAACGGCGACAGCCAGGTCTGCAGCACGATGACGATGGAGAAGGTGATCTGAACCGCCGGCAAGGTGGCGCCCAAGCTGTCCTGGAACGGCTTGGTGAACAGCGTCCAGACATATTGCGGGCTGGAGATCGCCATCATCGCGATCAGCCCCAGCCCAAGCTGGACCCAGCGGGCCGATGCGCGAGCGGCGATCGGAACCGGCTGCGACGTCTGTACGGCCATCGGCATCCCCCGAAAAGGCGCTTTGCTGCTGCCTAAGCAAGAGGCAGACCAACTCTCGCTGGGCGGCTCGCTATGCCGTAGGGCGATCGAGCCATCGCGACCTTTTTTGCCCGTCGCTGTATAAAGGCGGCCGCTGGTTGGTGACGCGAGGCGGCATGGGCGGTTGGACGCTCGACGACATTCCCTGGGGTCTCTTTGAGCCCGACAAGCTCGACCCCGAGATCGTCCGCATCGTCAAGGCGGCGAGTCTTGTCGAGCATAATGGCGCGGCCTACGCGCACCATCTCTGCCGAATTTTCGCTGACGACGCTGATTTCCAGGAGACCGCGCGGCGCTGGGGCGAGGAGGAGATCCAGCACGGCCGCGCGTTGGCGCGCTGGGCGGCGATGGCCGATCCGGAATTCGATTTCGCCGACGCCTTCGCCCGGTTCCAGGCCGGTTTCAAGGTCGATTTCGACAGCGACCGCTCGCGCCGCGGCTCGCGCGCGGGCGAGATGGTGGCCCGCTGCATCGTCGAGATCGGCACCAGCTCCTACTACACCGCGTTGCGCGAGGCGGCGGCCGAGCCGGTGCTGAAGGAGATCTGCCGGCAGATCGCCGCCGACGAGCTGCGGCATTACCGGCTGTTTTACAAAAACCTCGACCGCTGTTTGACGCGCGAACGGCTTGGGCGCTGGGCGCGGCTGCGCGTCGCGCTCGGGCGGGTGGCCGAATCCGAAGACGACGAGCTCGCCTACGCCTATTACGCCGCAAACGAGGCAGACTGCCCCTATGACCGCCGCCGGCACAGTCAGGCTTATGCGAGGCGGGCGTATGCCGTGTACCGGCCGCACCATGTCGAGCGCATGGTGGCGATGCTGCTGAAGGCGGCCGGGCTCACTCCGAACGGCCGCCTCGCCCGCCTGGCGAGCCGACTCGCCTGGGGAGCAATGCGCTACCGCGCGACGCGCCTCGCCAGATCGGCGGTGTAATCAGGTTTTTGCCGCCCTGGCGTGGTGATCGGCGAGCACCTGGGCGATGACCTGGGTGATGCGGCGGCCGGTCGGGATGTGCAGGAATTCGTTGGGGCCGTGCGCATTGGAATGCGGTCCAAGGACGCCGGTGACGACGAACTGCGCGTTCGGAAAGCGCTCGCCGAGCATCGCCATGAACGGGATGCTGCCGCCCTCGCCCATATAAGCCGGCGGCGCGCCGAACGCCGCCTCGGAGGCGCGCGCAAGCGAAGCTTCCAGCCAGGGCGCCAGCGCCGGCGCGTTCCACCCGGCGGAGGCGGCCTGCGGCGTAAAGCTGACCTGTGCGCCATACGGCGCATCCTCTTCGAGCAGCTTCTGCAATATCTTGCCGGCGGTCTCGGCGTCGAGGGTCGGCGGCAGGCGCAGGCTCAGCTTTGCGGTCGTATAGGGCAGCAGCACATTGCCGGCATCGCCCGGCCGCGGCAGCCCGTCGATCCCGGTGACTGCGAGCTGCGGCCGCCAGGTTCGGTTCAGCACCAGCTCGGTCGGATCTTCCGCCATCGGCCCGGCGCCGGGTGAGAACGGGAATTTCGTGTAGAGGCTGTCGCCAAGTGCCGCCGCGGCACGCTTTGCCTGCTCGACCCGCTCGGCTGGGATCTGCGTGTAGAGCGTCGCCGGCCGGATCTCACCGCTCGCCTCGTCTTCGAGGCGTGACAGGAGCTGGCGCAGGATGCGGAAGCTCGACGGCACCACCCCCGACGCGTCACCGGAATGCACGCCTTCCTCCAGCACCCGCACGGTCAAGGCGCCGGCGGCGATGCCGCGCAGCGAGGTTGTCATCCACAGCTGGTCGTAATTCCCGCAACCGGAATCGAGGCAGACGACGAGCGAGGGACTGCCGATCCGGGCCGACAGGTGCTCGATGTAATAAGGCAGGTCGTAGCTGCCGGATTCCTCGCAGGCCTCGATGACGACGACGCAGCGGGTATATGGCACGCCCTGCTCGCGCAACCCGCGCAACGCGGCGAGCGCACCGAACATCGCGTAGCCGTCATCGGCGCCACCGCGGCCGTAGAGCTTGTCGCCTTCAAGCCGCGGGATCCACGGCCCGTACCCCTCGGTCCAGCCGACCATCTCCGGCTGTTTGTCGAGATGGCCGTAGAGCAACACGGTGTCGTTGTCCGCCGCTGGCCCCTCCCCCGGCACCTCGATCAGCATTAGCGGAGTTCGTCCCGGCAGGCGCACGATCTCCAGCGTCGCGCCCGGCAGCCCGGCGATCTCCGCCCGCGCCCAGCGCTCGAACAGCGACACGGCCTCCTCCATATGACCGTGCGCCGCCCAGTCCGGATCGAAGGCCGGCGATTTGTTCGGGATCCGGATGTAATCGACCAGTGTCGGGACGATCGCGTCGCCCCAGATCTGATCGACAAACCGGCCGAGCTTCACGGCATCCAGCATCAACTGCATCCTTTCGTTTGTCCGGCCATGCTATCACCGCTGCCAAAGCCGATTCCATGCAGGCGCGGCGCATGATCCTCGTCTTCGGCTCGATCAATATCGACCTTCTCGTTCCGGTGGCGGCGCTGCCGCGGCCAGGCGAGACCGTGCTCGGCGGCGATTACGCGCTGCTTCCCGGCGGCAAGGGCGCGAACCAGGCGCTGGCTGCGCGCCGCGCCGGTGCCGAGGTGATGCTGGCGGGCGCGGTTGGCGAGGATGCGTTTGCCGACGCCGCACTCGAACTGTTGCGGCTAGATGGCGTCGATCTCGGCTTGGTGCGGCGGGTCGAGCGGCCGACCGGATGCGCCGCGATCGTGGTCGGCGAGGGCGGCGAGAACCTGATCGCGGTCGCGCCCGGCGCCAATCGCGAAGCCGTCGCCGCGGTGGTGCCCGATGGCGTGCTCGGCCCGGACACGATTGTGCTGTGCCAGAACGAGGTGCCGATGGCGGAGAGCGCGGCCCTGCTCCGCCGCGCCCGCCAGGCCAACACCCGTACGCTCCTCAATCTTGCGCCTGCCGGGCCAGCCGCGCCGGGCCTGCTGGCCGATCTCGATATTCTGGTGGTCAACGAGACCGAAGCGGCGACGCTCGGTGCCGATCCGGCCGGGCTGGCGCGCGAATTGCGGCAGGCTCTGATCGCGACCCGCGGCGCGCTCGGAGCGAGCGCCTTTCTCGCCGATGGCAGCCGGCTCGAGGTGCCGGCATTGGCGATCGAGCCGGTCGATACGACCGGCGCCGGCGACACCTTTGTCGGAGCGCTCGCGGCAAGCCTCGATCAGAACTTGCCGCTCGACACGGCATTGCGGCGCGCCAGCGCCGCCGCCGGGCTTGCCTGCCTCGCTGCGGCGCACAGACCGCGATGCCCGACGGATCAGCGATCGACGCCGCCCTCGCCCGCTTGCCGGATCGCTAAGCCGTCATGCAGAGTGGACCACACCTCGCCGTTCATGGCCGGGCTTGGCCCGGCCATGAACGTCATTGTCCTTGCTAGGAATATCTCGTGGATACCCGGCCCAAGGCCGGGCATGAACGATAAAAGAACCTAGGCGCCTCTCTACGGCTTCGGGCCCCACAACTCCCGGAATTCGGCGAGCACATCGAGATAGATCTGCCGCTTGAACGGCACGATCAGCTCGGGAAGCCGGTCCGGCGACACCCACTCCCAGGCGTCGAATTCCGGGTGCTCGGTGGCCGGGTCGATATCGGCATCGCTGCCGGTGAAGCGCATCGCGAACCATTTCTGCCGCTGGCCGCGATAGCGCCCGCGCCACATCCGGCCGGCGATCTCCGGCGGCAGATCATAATGATGCCAGACCGCGCTCTCGGCCAGGATCTCGGCCTTGTCCGTGCCGACCTCCTCCTTCAGCTCGCGCAACGCCGCCTGCCGCGGGGTCTCGCCCGGATCGATGCCGCCCTGCGGCATCTGCCAGGCCGCGAGCCCGGCCGGCATGTCGATGCGGCGGCCGACAAAGACCTTGCCGCTGTCATTGAGCAGCATGATGCCGACGCCCAGGCGATAGAATGACAGCTCGCTCGCCGGCAAGCTCATCGCTTCCGCGCCCGGGCAGGGCCCCGGCTTAGTTGATGACCTTGCCGTTGAACAGCGCGATGCCGCGCAGCATGTCGACGGCCCGGGCGAGCTGATAGTCGTCGGCCGTGCCCATGATCGACGGGTCGACAGTGCTCTGCTCGGCCGCGGCGGCGCCCGCATCGCCCTTGTCGTCCTTCTTGTCGGCCTTGTCGTCCTTCTTGTCGCCGGCCGCGCTGGCGGTCTTGTCGTCCTTGGTCGGCGCATGCTCGATCTTGGCCGCCTCGACGACGACATCGGGATCGATGCCCCGAGCTTGGATCGACCGGCCCGAGGGCGTGTAGTAGCGTGCCGTCGTCAGCCGCATCGCGCCGTGCCCGGCGAGCGGGATGATTGTCTGCACCGAGCCCTTGCCGAAGGATTTGGTGCCGATCAGGATCGCACGATGATGGTCCTGCAGCGCACCGGCAACGATCTCGCTGGCCGAGGCGGAGCCGCCATTGATCAGCACCGCGACCGGCAGACCGCTGGCGATGTCGCCGGGGCGGGCATTATAGCGCTGCGCGTCGTCGGCCCGGCGGCCGCGGGTCGAGACGATCTCGCCCTTGTCGAGAAACGCATCGGAGACAGCCACGGCCTGATCGAGCAGCCCGCCCGGATTGTTGCGCAGGTCGAGCACCACCCCGATCAGCTTGTTGTTGCTCTGCTGCTTCAGATTCTTCATCGCATTGTTGAGCCCGACATCCGTCTGCTCGTTGAACGAGGTGACGCGGATATACGCGACGTTATTGCTTTCGATATGCGAGCGGACCGACTGGATTTTGATGTTGGCGCGCGTCAGCTTGACGTCGAACGGTTCGCGCCCCTCGCGCCGGATCGTCAGATTGATGTCGCTGTTGATCGGCCCGCGCATTTTCTCGACCGCCTCCGGCAAGGTGAGGCCCTGCACCGGCTGCCCGTCGATATGGGTGATCAAATCGCCTGGCTTCAGCCCGGCATGCGCGGCGGGGGTGTCGTCGATCGGCGAGACCACCTTGACGACGCCATTCTCCATCGACACCTCGATCCCGAGACCGCCGAACTCGCCCCTCGTCTGCACCTTCATGTCGTTAAAGTTCTTGGCGTTCAGGTAATTGGAGTGTGGATCTAGCGCGGTCAGCATCCCATTGATGGCACCCTCGACCAGGGTATCGTCGCTGACATCATCGACGTAGTTCGAGCGCACCAGCTCCAGCACATCGCCGAACAGGTTCAGCTGCTTATAAGTTTCCGGCGTGTTCGACGTCGCCGTGGCGGCGCCGACATCCTGATGCAGCGTAACCAGAAAGACCGTTGCGGCAGCCGCCGCGATCAGCCCCAATCGCTTCATTCACGCACCCTTTGTTCCCCGCTCTGCCCGCTGCGCCCCGTGCCTTGATCGGTATTGGCCAGCCACGATTGGGGATCGATCGGGCGGCCGTCGCGGCGCAGCTCTATATACAATCTGCCGCCGGACCCGTCACCCGAGACATCCGCCAGCGCGCCTACCGGTTCACCGGCCAATACCCATTGACCGTTGGCAACATCGAGCCGTCCCAGCCCGGCAAGCAGCGAATAATATCCGCCGCCGTGCCGAAGGATCAAGCTCGGCCCGTAGCCGCGGAACGGGCCGGCATAGACCACCTGAGCATCGAAGGGCGCCACCACGCTGGCGCCCCGCATCGCGCTTAGGGCCAAGCCTTGGCTCGGTTTTCCGGGCAGATCCTCCGCGCCGAAGCCGCTGACGATCGCGCCGGCGACCGGCATTGTCAGGCGGGTGTGCTCTGCGTCGAAGGCGCGCAGGTTCCGCGGCCGGCTCGGATCGGCGGTGCCCGGAGCGGGCGAGTTCCCTTTCCCCTTGGGCGGATCTTCGGTCGCGCGCGACAGCAGATCCTTCTCCCGGCGGTCGGCTTCGGCATCCGCCCGCTTGATCAGTTCGGTAAGGTCGCCCGCCTCACGCCCGAGCTTGGCGAGCCGCTTCTCGCTGTCGGCGTCTTCCGGCGCCAGCTTCCGGCTGAGCACGACGCAGCGCGCGGCCATCTCGGCAAGGTTCGCGTGTTGTTTGCCCAGCGCCTCCCGCTCGCGGTCGAGCTCGGCCTCCTTCCCACCGATTTCCCCGCGCAGCGCTGCGACGCGGTCGATCTCCTCGGCAAGCGCATGGGCTTCAGCCCGCAGCTCCGGGAGCGTCGCGGCGATCAGCATCTGGCCGCGAGCACGGTCGAGCGGCGGCTCGGACCCGAGAGCGACGGAGTCGGGCGGGGTGCGGGCAAGGCGTTCGAGGATACCCAGCAGCTCGACCTGCTCAGGGCGGCTCTCGTCGAGCCCGCGCTGCCGCCCCTCAGCCTCGCGGCGCAGCAGGTCGAGCCCGTGCGCGAGGCCGGCGACCTTGCGCTCCTCCTCCTGTGCGGTCTGCGCAGCAGCGACGGCCTGCTCGCGCAATGAGCCAAGTTCCGCGGCCGCGATCGGCGCCTTCGGCGGCTCGGCTCGCGCAGCGGCGGCACCGGCGAGGAGTGCCGCCAATACCAGCGCAGCGATACGCGCCAAAATCGGATCCACCAACTCAGCTGGCCGCCCGCCGCCTCTGGTCCGCGCCTTTGCCGGCAAGCATAAGCGAATGGCCGGTCATGGCCGCCGGCGTCGGTAGGCCGAGAATATCGAGCAGCGTCGGCGCGACATCGGCGAGCCGGCCATTGTCGACCCGCGCGGCGATGGGCGGGTTGACGACGATGAACGGCACCGGATTCAAGGTATGGGCCGTGTGCGGCTCCCCGGTCTCCGGGTCGCGCATCATCTCGGCGTTGCCGTGATCGGCGGTGATGACCAGCGTGCCGCCGGACTTCTCGACTGCTTGGCTGAGCCGGCCAAGACAAGAATCGACGGTCTCGACCGCCTTTGTCGCCGCGTCGAGGTCGCCGGTGTGGCCGACCATGTCGGTGTTGGCGTAATTCAGCACGACCACATCGAAGCGGCCTGAGCCGATCGCCTCGACCACCTTGTCGGTGACTTCCGGCGCCGACATTTCCGGCTGCTTGTCGTAGGTCGCGACCTTGGGTGAGGGCACCAGTATGCGGTCCTCGCCGGGAAAGACCGTCTCGCGGCCGCCGTTGAAGAAGAACGTCACATGCGCGTATTTCTCGGTCTCGGCGATGCGCAGCTGTGTCATGCCCGCCTTCGACACGATCTCGCCAAAGGTGTCGCCCAGATCCTCCGGCGGGAACAGCGTCGCGAGAAAGCGGTTGAGCTCGGTCGAATACTCGACAAGACCAAGCGCCGCGGCAAAGCTGACGTGCTTTTCGCGGTCGAAGCCGGAAAAATCGGGATCGACCAGCGCGGTGGCGATCTCGCGAACGCGGTCGGCGCGGAAATTGGCGAAAAACAGCCCGTCGCCGTCGCGCATGCCACGGTAGTCGCCGATCACGGTCGGCAGCACGAACTCGTCGGTCTCGCCGCGGGCATAGGCGGCCTCGACCGCCTTGACCGGATCAGCGGCCCGCTCACCCTCCGCCGCGGTCAGCACGCGGTAAGCCTTCTCAACCCGGTCCCAGCGCTTGTCGCGGTCCATCGCGTAATAGCGCCCGGCGACCGTGGCGATGGCGCCATGGCCGGCGACATCTTTCTCAAACTGCTTCAAATAGCCGATCGCCGATTTTGGCGGCGTGTCACGCCCGTCGAGGAAAGCGTGCACCGCGACCGGAATTCCGGCCTCCGCGACGATCCGGGCAAGCACGGCGATCTGATGCTGATGCGAATGCACTCCGCCCGGCGATATCAGACCCATCACATGCGCCGTGCCGCCGGAGGCCTGCAGTTTGGCGATGAAATCCTGCATCGCCTGCAGGCCGGCGACTTGGTTCTCAGCGAGCGCCTTGTCGATGCGCGGCAGTTCCTGCAACACGATGCGGCCGGCGCCGAGATTGGTGTGGCCGACCTCGGAATTGCCCATCTGCCCGTCGGGCAGGCCGACATAATGTTCGCTCGCTTCGAGATGCGCGTGCGGCCAGCGCCGCATCAGCTCGTGCCAGACCGGGGTGTTGGCACGGTCGATCGCGTTGTCGTCGCCGTTCTTGCGTTCGCCCCAGCCGTCGAGAATGCACAGCACAAGCGGACGCGGGCGGGAGGTCATGGGTCGCGAGCCTCGAAATACGCCTTGCCGATGTATACGCGAACCCCGCGGCATCGCGGTAGTGCCGCCTACTCGCGGTGATAGGGATGGCCGGCGAGGATCTGCTGCGCCCGGTAGAGCTGCTCCAGCAGCATGCAGCGGACGAGGAGATGCGGCCAGGTCATCATACCCAGCGACAGCACCGCGTCGGCGCGCTCGATAACGGCGGGCCCGAGCCCCTCGGCACCGCCGATCGCGAAGGCTATGGCGCCGATACCGCTGTCGCGCCAGGTCCGGAGCCGGTCGGCCAATTCACGGCTCGACCATTCGGCGCCACGCTGGTCGAGCGCGACGAGACGGGCGCCGGCGGGCAGCGCGGCGAGGGTCAGCTCGGCCTCGCGCGTCTTCAGCTCTGGTGGCGGAAGCCGACGCTTTTCTTCCAGCTCGACGATCGCCGCGGGCGGCACGATGCGACCGGCATAATTCGATTGCAGGTCATAGAGCGGCCCGTGCCGGAGCCGGCCGATGGCGAGGATATGGAGGCGGATCGGCGTGGCCTATTGCACCGCCACATCGGCTTCCGGCAGGCCCGCGCCCCACATCTTTTCGAGATTGTAATAGGCGCGGATCTCCGGCCGGAAGATGTGGACGATGACGTCGCCGGCATCGATCAGCACCCAATCGCCCTGGCGCTTGCCTTCGACCGCAACATGGCCGGCGAGCGCCTGCTCCAGATGGTCGGTCAGCGAAACGACCTGCCGGGCCGAGCGGCCGCTGGCAACGACCATGTAATCGGCAAAACTCGTCTTGCCGGCCAAGTCGATGGTGACGATGTCCTCCGCCTTGCCGTCTTCCAGGCTGTCGATGACCTGGCGAAGCAGCTGCGGCGCGTCGGCGGTCCGCGGCGGGCGCGGGGAGATGGTGGCTATGGCGGCGAGTTCAGGGGTCACAGTGGCTCTCTTCTCCTTCAGGGTAGATAGGATGCGCTCGGTCCGGATCCGAGTGGCCGAGCGCGGGTCTAGCCGGGTGTGGAAGAACACCCAGGCGGGCGGGGGCAGCAACGCCAGCCGGCGCGCCGACGCTTCCGGGACGCGCGCCTTGGCAAAACGATGCGCGGCGCGACCGGCGAGCGCTTTCAATGATGTGGGCGGGCGAGCGAATACGGCAATCGGAACGGTGCGGAAGATGTCCTGCCAACCCTTCCAATATGAGATTTGCCCGAGGTTGTCGCCACCCATCAGCCAGACGAACCGGGCCCGCGGAAACCGCCGGCGCAGCGCCCTCAAGGTGTCAGCCGTATAGGTGGTGCCGAGTTTTGCCTCGATATTGGTGACCCGGATGCGAGGGTCGCTTGCGGCGGCCGTCGTGGCCTGTTCGAGGCGCTCGGCGAACGGCGCCATCCCGGCGACCGGCTTCAACGGGTTTTGCGGCGAGACCAGCCACCAGACCTCGTCGAGGTCGAGATGCTGCAGCGCCAGCCGGCTGAGATGCAAGTGCCCGCCATGCGCGGGATTGAACGAGCCGCCGAGCAACCCGATGCGACGGCTTGTGGTCGCCGAGGCCCCGCGGCGGGAGAGAGAGAAACGAGGACTGGAGCTCGCGCTCAGGGGCGCACCTGACCGTTGCCGCGGACGAGGTATTTATAGGTGGTCAGCTCGGCGGCGCCGACCGGTCCACGCGGCGGCAGCCGCTGGGTGGAGATGCCGATCTCGGCGCCCATGCCGAATTCGCCGCCGTCGGCGAACTGTGTCGAGGCGTTGACCAGCACGATCGCGCTGTCGACCTCGCGCAGGAAGCGCGCGGCAGTCGCCTCGTCCTCGGTAACGATCGCGTCGGTATGGTGCGACCCGTACCGCTCGATGTGCTCGATCGCGCCCTCGACGCCATCGACAACCCGGACCGCGAGGATCGCGTCGAGATATTCGGTGCGCCAATCCTCCTCCGCTGCAGGCACCGCCGCCGGCTCAATCGCCAGGATTTCGGGGTCGCCGCGCAACTCGCAGCCGGCGGCGCGCAGATCGGCCAGGATCGGCGGCAGCAGCGTGCGCGCGACCGCACGGTCCACCAGGAGCGTCTCGGTCGCCCCGCAGACCGACACCCGCCGCATCTTGGCATTGAGCACGATCTTCCGCGCCTTTTCGGGATCGGCGGCGGCGTGGATGTAGGTGTGGCAGAGCCCTTCGAGATGAGCGATGACCGGGATGCGGCTCTCCCGCTGCACCCGCTCGATCAGGGACGCACCGCCGCGCGGCACGATGATGTCGATGACCCCGCTCATCTGCAGCATCATCCCGACAGCGGCGCGGTCGCGCGTCGGCACCAGCTGGATCGCATCTTCCGGCAGCCCCGCCGCTCGCAACCCCTCGCCCAGCGCGGCCACCAAGGCGCGCGAGGAGTGAAAGCTCTCCGAGCCGCCGCGCAGGATCGCGGCGTTGCCGGATTTGAGCGCCAGGCCGCCGGCGTCGGCAGTCACGTTCGGCCGGCTCTCGTAGATGATGCCGATGACCCCGAGCGGGACACTGACCCGTGAGATATTGAGGCCGTTGGGCCGGGTCCATTCGGCCAGCACCCGACCGACCGGGTCCGGCAGTGCGGCGATGTCTTCGAGGCCGCGGGCGACCGCCTCCAGCCGCTTCGGATCGAGGGCGAGGCGGTCGACCAGCGCAGCGCCGGTCCCGGCGCGCTTTGCTGCCGCGACGTCATCGGCATTGGCGGCGAGGATCTCGTTCGCGCGCGAGCGAACCGCAACCGCCGCGGCCCGCAGCGCCACGGTTTTCGTTTCCGGCACGGCGAGCGCCAGCGCTGTCGCAGCCTCGCGCGCACATCGGCCGATCTCGGCCATGGTCCCGGCGAGATCCGGCTCGGTTTGCGGCGCTTCCCGCAGCAGGGCTTCGGTCATCGCGGTTTCGCCGGCGGTTCGGTCAACACCAGATCGTCGCGGTGGATGATCTCATGCCGGCCACGGTAGCCGAGAATAGATGGGATTTCAGCACTCTTGTGGCCAGCGATACGCTGGATATCCCCGCTCGCATAGGCCGAAAGGCCGCGCCCGGCCTCGGCCCCCGTTCGGGTGCGGATGACGACGCAATCGCCGCCCTCGAAAGCGCCCTCGACCGCGACGATTCCCGCAGGCAGCAGGCTCTTGCCGTTGCGTAGCGCGCGAGCGGCGCCGTCATCGACGATCAGTGCGCCAGCCGGGTTGACCGCGCTGGCGATCCACGCCTTGCGCGCCGAGCGCGGCTCGCCGCTCGGGAGAAACAGCGTCGCTTTGGCGCCAGCCTCGATCGCGGCGAGCGGTCCCTCGATGCCATCGATTTTGGGATGTCCCTCCGCGATCAGCATGCGGCAGCCGGCATTCATTGCGATGCGCGCTGCGGCGAGCTTGGTCACCATGCCGCCGGAACTGTAGCCGGGCGGCGCCGAGCCGGCCATCGCCTCGATCTCCGGCCCGATCTCGGTCACCAAGGGCAGGTGCCGGGCTGTCCGATCCTGGCGCGGATCGGCGGTGTAGAGCCCGTCAATGTCGGACAGCAGCACCAGCATGTCGGCGCTGGTCATCTGCGCGACCCGGGCGGCGAGGCGATCGTTGTCGCCGAATCGGATTTCGGTCGTCGCGATCGTGTCGTTCTCGTTGACCATAGGCACCGCGCCCAGCGCCAGCAACTGAGCGAAGGTCGCGCGAGCGTTCAGATGGCGGCGCCGCTCTTCGGTATCGTCGGGGGTCAAGAGGATCTGCGCGACGGTGATGCCGTGCCGCGCCAAGGATTCCTGGTAGGCATGGGCAAGGCGGATCTGCCCGGTCGCGGCGGCCGCCTGCTTTTCCTCGAGCCGCAAGGCGCGGCCAACGAGGCCAAGGTGGCGGCGCCCGACAGCGATCGCGCCGGAGGACACCAGTATCAGCTCCTGACCGCGCGAACGGCAGCGTGCGACATCATCGATCAACGCGTCTAGCCAAAGGCGACGGATCTCGCCGTCATCGGCGACGAGCAGCGCCGAGCCGATCTTGACGACCAGCCGCCGCGCCGCGGCGAGCGCCGCGGCCGGGCTCGGTGCGGCCACGGCGTGATAGTCCCCACCCGTCCTCGGCTTCGCCTCGGACTCCCTCCCCCGCTTGCGGGAGGGGGTTGGGGTGGGGGTACCCACAGGTCCTTCCATCACGCGTCGACGAGAGAATCGCGGGTATCGGCGCGGGCCGATTCGATCGCCGCAATGATGGCACCGAGCACCGGCGCGATGCCAACGCCGCTGACGCCCGATAACGGCAGCACCGGCGTGCCCGGGCGTGCGGCATGCGCGAGCGCCCGGCATTGCTCGGTGACCGCGTCAGGATCCACGGCATCGATCTTATTGAGGCCGACGATCTCGGGCTTCTCCGCGAGACCGTGTCCGTAATCGGCAAGCTCGCGCCGGATCATCCGGTAGGCGCCGACGACATCCTCTTCCGTGCCGTCGATCAGATGCAGGACTACCGCGCAGCGCTCGACATGGCCGAGGAAGCGGGTGCCGAGCCCGGCGCCTTCGCTGGCGCCCTCGATTAGCCCGGGCAGGTCGGCGAGCACGAATTCGGCATCGTCGAGCCGCACCACGCCCAGCTGCGGGTGCAGCGTGGTGAACGGGTAATCGGCGATTTTCGGCCGGGCGTGCGAGACCCGCGACAGAAATGTCGACTTGCCGGCGTTCGGCAGCCCGACGAGTCCCGCGTCGGCGATCAGCTTGAGGCGCAGCCAGACCCACAGCTCGCGGCCCGGCCAGCCCGGGTCGGCGCGGCGCGGCGCCTGGTTGGTCGAGGTCTTGTAATGCGTATTGCCGAAGCCGCTATCGCCGCCTCGCAGCAGGACGACCCGCTGACCGGGCCGGATCAGATCGGCTAGCACGGTTTCCTTGTCGTCGTCGAGGATCTGGGTCCCGATCGGGACGCGCAACACCAGTTCGCGGCCGTTCGCGCCGGTGCGGTTGGCGCCGGCACCGCCGCGCCCGTTCTGCGCGCGGAAATGCTGCTGGTAGCGGTAATCGATCAGCGTGTTCAGGTTATCGGCAGCCTCAAAGACGACATCACCACCCTTGCCGCCATCACCGCCATCGGGGCCGCCGAACTCGATAAACTTCTCGCGGCGAAAGCTCATGGAGCCGCGCCCGCCGTCGCCGCTTTTGAGATAGATCTTGCACTGATCGAGAAACTTCATCGTCGCGCTCGGCAACAAAAAAGGGAGCGGCCGGGCCGCTCCCCACAAAACCTCGCTCACGGGGGAACGGCTATTCGGCAGCCTCCGCCGGCTGCGGCAGCACCGAGATGAAGGTGCGCCCGCCGATCCCCTTGTGGAATTTCACCGCACCGTCGATCACGGCAAAGATCGTGTGGTCGCGGCCCATGCCGACCTGGGTGCCCGGATGGAACTTGGTGCCGCGTTGGCGCACAATGATGTTGCCGGCGACGACCGCCTCGCCGCCGAACTTCTTGACGCCGAGCCGCCGGCCGCGGCTGTCGCGCCCGTTGCGGGACGAGCCGCCCGCTTTCTTATGTGCCATGGGATGAGTGCTCCCGCCTTCAGGCTTGGTTGATGTCAGCGACGCGCAGGACGGTCACCTTCTGACGGTGGCCGTTCTTGCGACGGCTGTTCTGCCGGCGCCGCTTCTTGAAAATGATAACCTTCTCGAGGCGGTCCTGCGCGATCACGGTCGCGGTCACGGTCGCCCCCGGCACGCGCGGCGCGCCGATGGTCGTCGCGGCGCCGTCTGCCCCGCCGACGGCGAGCACGTCGGAGAAAGTCACGGTCTGGCCGGCCTCGGCCTCGAGCTTTTCGACCTTGAGGACGGTATTCGGGGTCACCCGATACTGCTTTCCGCCGGTGCGGATGACTGCGAACATGATGGCTGGTCTCACGGCAATGGGTCTGGCCGGCGCGCACGGAGCGCTACCGGGGAGCGCGGGT
>DASYOB010000076.1:0-20534 GCA_036008175.1 Allostellaceae bacterium | reverse complement strand
TATCCTTTCCCCAGCACGACCCCCGAGGATGCTTATAGGGCGGGACTGATAAACCGTTGGCAACTTGAACAATATGAAGGGCCAACAGCGCAGGCGCTACAAGGGCCGAGCCCAGATGGGGGCAACCGCTTGGGCACTGGCATGTAGATCGGGCAGCACCATGTGCAGCCCCGCTCGGCAACGGGCGGGGTTTCTTGTTCCCGTCAATCGCGATCGGCAGGCGCATCCCAGAAGCAGCGCGCGCCGACGACTACGGCGAGGAGCGCCACCGCGGCAATTAAGACCATCAGCCACGCTTGTACTGAGACACTGACCACGGGAGGTCCTTTCTGAGGGTTCAATGGTGGTTGGGTGGCAATATGGTCTTAGCGGTCGGTGCTCCGTTCGCCGGGAAATGAAATCGGCTTTAAGGGAGATGCGCTGCGGGGCGGCTCAGGAGCCAGTTGCCCGAGCTGCAAGCGCACGGGTACGCGCGGGGGATGGTTTACAGCGCATGACGGCCAACGGGCCGCCCGCCGCTGACCCACCATTCATCACGGCGGCGCCCCGCTCGGCGCAAATCGGGCGGGGTTTTGTTCGGCCTGGCCCCGGCAGACCCCCACTAAAATCTAATTCATCTTCGGGATACCGGCGCTTGAGTGTGCCCGCCTAACTGAACCGCTGGGCCGTCAATGCGGCGCGCCCGAATGCAGTAAAGAACCGCGAGATGAAGCATCATTTGATTGGCCTAGCGGCTGCCATAACCATAGCCGCCATCGGTCCGGCTTGGGCGCAGGTTTCTCCGCTCGGGGTGCCGCAGCCATCCGCTACTTACCCGGGCTCCTATCAGCGCTATCCCTTTCCCGACGTGACTCCTGGCGATGCTTACCGGGATGGACTGATAAACCGTTGGCAACTTCAACAGTACGAAGGGCCAACACCGCAGGCCCTGCAAGGGCCGAGCCCGGATGGGAGCAGGAGTCCCGAATAACCTAAAGGTGGTCCCCTGCCCCGCAGCATCCTCGCCCGAGGCGGGTTTCGAGATCCGGCGGGCGGACGCGTTAGACTCGTGAGTATCGGCCCTAGGTTTCCTGTGGGTTTCGAGGGTGCCGCAGGGGAGCCAGCGAGTCTAACGCGTCTCTCCTAAGCTAATGATATTACAGTGATTTCAAGTCAAACACTGTAATACATCAGGAACTCGACCGGGTGCGGGGTGTGCTCGAAATTGTACACCTCTTCCCACTTCAGCTCGATGTACGCTTCGATGAAGTCGCGGTCGAAGACATCGCCCTTCAAGAGGAAGGCGTGATCGCTCTGCAATTCGCCGAGCGCGTCGCGCAGCGAGCCGCAGACGGTCGGAATGTCCTTCAGCTCCTCAGGCGGCAGATCGTACAGATTCTTGTCCATCGGGTCGCCCGGATGGATCTTGTTCTGCACGCCATCCAGTCCGGCCATCATCATCGCCGCGAAGGCGAGATAGGGGTTGGCGGCCGGATCCGGATAGCGCACCTCGACGCGCTTCGCCTTTGGGCTGGTGACGATCGGGATGCGGCAGGCGGCCGAGCGGTTGCGGGCCGAATAGGCCAAGAGCACCGGGGCCTCGAAACCGGGAATGAGGCGCTTGTAGCTGTTGGTCGTCGGGTTGGTGAAGGCATTGATCGCCTTCGCATGCCGAATGATGCCGCCGATGTAATAGAGCGCGGTTTCGGACAAATCGGCGTAGAGATTGCCGGCGAAGGCCGGGCGCTCGCCCTTCCAGATCGATTGGTGCGTGTGCATGCCCGAGCCGTTATCGCCCTTGATCGGCTTTGGCATGAAGGTCGCCGTCTTGCCGTACTGGTGGGCGACGTTATGCACCACGTATTTGTAGATCTGCATGTTGTCGGCGGTGCTCACCAAGGTCGAGTAGAGGAAACCCAGTTCGGCCTGGGAGGGCGCCACCTCGTGATGGTGCTTCTCGACCTCGAGCCCCATGTCGTGCATGACCGAAAGCATCTCGGCCCGCAGGTCCGATTGGCTGTCGACCGGCGGCACCGGGAAATATCCGCCCTTGATCGGCGGCCGATGGCCGGTATTGCCGTCGGGGTATTCCTTGTTGGTGACGTACGGGCCTTCCTCGCTGTCGATGGAGTAGCTCGCCGTGTTCATCGAGCTTTCGTAGCGCACGTCGTCGAAGATGAAGAACTCGGCTTCGGGGCCGAAATACGCCTTGTCGCCGATCCCGGTCGAGACGAGGTATTGCTCGGCTTTCTTCGCGATCGAGCGCGGGTCGCGGCCATAGGGCTGGCCGGTCAGCGGCTCGTGCACGTCACAGAATACGATGACCGAGGTTTGCGCCGCGAACGGGTCGAGGACGGCGGTTGAGCAATCCGGCACCAGCAGCATGTCCGACTCGTTGATCGCCTTCCAACCGGCGATGGAGGAGCCGTCGAACGGCACGCCGTCATTGAGGAATTCGTCGGTGATCGTGCGCACGTGATGCGCCAGATGCTGCCATTTGCCGCGCGGGTCGGTGAACCGGAAATCGACGTATTTGGCGTCGTTCTCCTTGATCATATCGAGGACTTTTGCAGTATCGGCCATCGCTCCCGTCCAGTCGTTGGTTGAGAAGGTTCCTTGGGTTCACTCTCTGAGGGCGATGGCCGGCCGGTAAAGCCTGCCCGGCTGGCGCGGCACCGCCGCTAGCGCACAGAAAAAGCTTCGCGACAGGCCTGTCAAGTCCGCTAGACAGCGCGGGCCGCAGCTTCGCGAGCCCCGTCAAATCGCGCCGTCAAATCGCGCCGTCAAATCGCGTCTGCGCCCTTCTCCCCGGTGCGAATACGGATCGCCTCGTCGATCGTCGAGACGAAGATCTTGCCGTCGCCGATGCGCCCGGTATGAGCCGCCTGCTGGATCGCTTCGACGGCGCGCTCGACCATCGAATCCTCCATGACGACCTCGATTTTGACTTTGGGCAGGAAGTCGACGACGTATTCGGCTCCGCGATAAAGCTCGGTATGGCCCTTCTGCCGGCCGAAGCCCTTGGCCTCGGTTACCGTGATCCCCTTGATGCCGACCTCGTGAAGGGCCTCCTTCACCTCGTCGAGCTTGAACGGCTTAATGATCGCCTCGACCTTTTTCATCGGAATTCACTCTCTCCGCCGGCGGCGCCGCCCCGGCCCGCGACTCAGAGCATAACCCATGCCAGGGCGGGTCAGCGACGGAGAAGGCGAAGCCGCGAGCGGCATTGCCTATTAAATAGGCTATTTTGGATGAAACAGCCTATAATTAGCGCGATTTTCCGCGTGGCAGATTGCCAAGGAAATTGCGGATGCGCTCGATCGCCTCGGTGATGGCCTCAAGGCTATTGGCATAGGAAAACCGGATGTAGTCCTCGCCGAAGGCACCGAAACTGGTGCCGGCGATCGTCGCCACACCGGCCTGGTCGAGCAGTTCGCTCTGGAAGCTGCGGGCGTCGTAGCCCGTCCCGGCGATGTTGGGAAAGGTGTAGAAGGCGCCGCCCGGCATCGCGCAGCGGACTCCCGGCAGGCCGTTGAGCGCCGCGACGATTGCCTCGCGCCGCTCGGCGAAGGCGGCGACCATGCGGCGCACCGGCTCGCGCGGGCCTTCGAGCGCGGCGATCCCGGCATACTGCGTCGCCGCGTTGACGCAGGAATGGCAATTGATCGCCAGCCGCTCGGCGGCGGCGAACAGCGCCTTCGGCCACACGCCGTAACCCATCCGCCAGCCGGTCATCGCATAGGTCTTGCTCCAGCCGTCGAGCAGGATGACCTGATCGCGGATCGACGGATAGCTCAGCAGACTGACGTGCTCGGCGCCGCCATAGAGGATCTCGCCGTAGATCTCGTCGCTCATCACCGCGACATGCGGGTTCTTCTCGAGCCCGGCGACCAGCCGATCGAGATCGGCACGCGGGACGACGCCGCCGGTCGGGTTGGCCGGGCTGTTGATGATGAGGAGGCGCGTCTGCGGCGTGATCTTTTCCAGCACCTCCTCGGCGCTGAACGAGAAACCGGCGCTCTCGTAAATGGGCACCGGGACCGGGGTCGCTCCTGAGAACTTGATGACGCTCTCGTAGATCGGGAAGCCGGGGTTCGGGTAGAGGATCTCCACTCCAGGCTCGCCGAACATCATGATCGCGAAGAACATCGTCACCTTGCCGCCGGGCACGACCAGCACCTGGTCGGGCGATACCTCGACCTTGTGCCGGCGCCATAAATCTGCGGCGACGGCCTGGCGCAGCGGCGGGATGCCGTTTGCCGGGGTGTAGCCGTGATGGCCGTCGGCGAGCGCCTTGCGCCCGGCCTCGACGATGTGATCGGGCGTCGGGAAATCCGGCTGGCCGATGCCGAGATTGATGATCGAGCGGCCTTGCGCGGCGAGCGCGTTGGCCCGCGCCAGCACCTCGAACGCGGTCTCGGTGCCGAGCACTCCCATGCGGCCGGCCATCTGCAACATGCGGCGTCTCCCTATATCCGACACCCTTTATTTGTCATTGCGAGCGAAGCGAAGCAATCTCGCGCCACTGATCGCGCCGACCCGCCGAGATTGCTTCGTCGCTTCGCTCCTCGCAATGACGCCCTTTTTTCGATGCGAAGCGAAGCCATCTCGTGCCGCCGCCAAAATTCGCCCCGGGCGTGCGCGCGCTGCAGACACTGGGCGAAGAGGCTGCCACGCGGCGCTGTGAAACTGTGAAACTGCGCCACAGTTTCCGGCCGCCTCTCGTCGGCGTGCTTTTCTGTCGCGAGGCGAGATGCGAACGAGTCGGCGCGGTGTTGCACGCGCGCAATCGGAAAATCTCGGGAAAACGGAATCAGCGACCAAGTACTTGAAATCCCTACATTTAGCTTCGAGAAAACAACGGCGCTAACAGCGCGAAAACAGCAGCAGAAACAGCGAGAAAACAGCGGAATAACAGCGACATATCGGTCTCGGATCAGCGACAAAAAACAGCCGAAAGCCCATCAGGGCTGTCTCTTCGACCGAACACGCACTCCTCGTGTTGGTCGGAGATGTATGTTCGTGTTATGTTCGCGTCAGAGTGCGTAGGGCGGAAAAGCGAAGCGCATTCCGCCGCCTCTGTGGCAGCCCGGAATGGCGGAATACGCTACGCTCTTCCGCCCTACGGCGCCTGCAATCGGTTGGGCCGAAAGCCGCTAATCACGCACATACACGGCTTTGCCGGACGTCGCCTTGCCTTGCAGATCCGTATTGGTCACCTCGCAGGTAATCGTGCTTTGATCGGCAGAGAGTGCGACCAATGCCGTGAGGTTCATCATTTCGGTGTGGCGACGAAGAAGAGGCGCGGATAGGGCAGCAGCACTTTGCCGTCGGCACGGGCTGGAAACGCCTCGGCGAGCAGCGCGGCGTAGCGGTCGAGAAAGGCTTGCTGCTCCGCTGCGTCGAGCCGGGCGAGAAACGGACGCAGCCCGGTGCCGCGCAGCCAGGCGATGATTGCCTCGACCCCGTCCATCACCTGGATGTAATTGGTTTCCCACAGGATCACGCTGCGGCTCTTTGGGGCGAGGCAGTCGTAATAGAATTCCGGCGGCCTGACCGGCGAAGGATCGCGCGCACCGGCGAGGCGGTCGCCCCAAGGCCCCTCCGCCGCGACCTGCCGCATCAGCACGTGCGTCGCGAAATCATGGTTGCGCGGCATTTGCACGGCGAGCGCGCCGCCCGGTGCGACCGCCTCCATCAACCGCGGCAACAGGCGCTCGTGATCGCCGACCCATTGCAGCGCCGCGTTGGAAAAGACCAGGTCGTAAGGCTCGTCCGGCGCCCATCCGGCGATGTCGCCGACGACAAAGTCGATGCCGGGATGCTCTAGCCGCGCCGCCGCTAACAGCTCGGCCGAAGTGTCGATCCCGGTGACGGCGGCGTCGAGCCAGCGCTCACGCAACACGGCTGTGCTGTTGCCCGGCCCGCAGCCGAGATCGACGATCCGGCGCGGCTGGGCGAGATCGATTCGCGCCACCAAGTCCCGGGCGGGAAGCGTGCGCTGATCGGCAAAGCGGAGATATTGTCCGGCATCCCAGGCGTGCATTGAGGCCCTCCGAGGAATTGCGTCATTCTCACGCGGCGGCGGTGCGGCGGCGGTTTTCGCCATTGGTCGGCGGGAGCGATCCGCCGCCAGCGCCGTTTGATCAAGCATTCACGTGAAAAAACATGATTGAAACGGCGAATACGATACTTGTCGTCGAGGATGATCGCGATGTGCGCGAGCTGGCGATCACCGTGCTCGAAGCCGCCGGGCATCGCGTGCTCGAAGCGGCAAGCGGCGATGATGCCTACCGGCTGCTGCTCGCGCATCCCGATCTGCGGATCGACCTCCTGTTTACCGACATCGTCATGCCCGGACGGCTCGACGGCATCGATCTGGGCAATGAGGCCCGGACCCTTCGACCGCAATTGAAGGTGCTCTATGCGACGGGGTTCGCCAACCTCGTGCGCGAGCACCGGGAAGAGGAACTGCGCGGTTTGGTGCTGACAAAGCCGTACCGCCCCGGGGAATTGCTGCGCGCGATCAGCGAATTGATCGACGAGACCGCCTGAAACGGTCAGCCGCGTCCCGCCGAAGCCTGCTAAGGTCGCCGTCAAGGCCAAAGGCTGGGACCCGCCCCTGAACTGGCAATGCGTCGGCGAATGAAATAAGCGGGGAGGCGGCGCCTCGCGGCATCGCGGTTGCGGCCCTCGCCGGCACGGTTGGGAAACAACGCAAATGCCCGTTGCAGCGGTAGAGGCGCTTCGTGCCTGGCACGATTTCTACGTCCTGATCGGCGCCGGCGCCGCGACCTTGATCGGCGCGATGTTCGTGGTGGCCTCGATCGGCAGCAGTTTTCTCACCGAAGAAAATGAGCCGCAGATCCGCGCGTTCATGACGCCGACCGTCATTCATCTGTCGACCGTGCTGCTCGGCTGCGCGCTGGCGATGGTGCCATCGCTCGAATGGACGGCGCTGAGCGTGTGCTTCGGGCTTGGCGGCTTGGCCGGCACTGTCTATTCGGGACGCACTGCGCTGAGGATCGCCGGCACGGAGGTCGTATTCGTCGATCGGCTCTGGTACGGCCTCATTCCCGCCATCGCATACGGCGTCATCGCGGCGGCGGCTTTGCTGATGGCGCTGCACCCGCAAGGCGGGCTCGAAACGCTTGCGGTAGGGCTGGTGCTGCTGGTAGTCGCCAGCATCCGCAACGCGTGGGACCTGATCGTATTCTACGCGCAGCGCACCGACCGCCCGACCTGAATCGCCACCCTGCCCGGCCCGCATCGCGCGATATGGTGGAAACGGCCTCGCCTCACTCCCCTTCCCCGCTTCCGAAATACCCGCGCGGCGTCCGCCTGCCGTTCTTCTACGGCTGGCTTCTGGTCGCGATCGCGTTTGTGACGATGGCGGTCGGGGTCAACGCGCGCACCGCCTTCTCGCTCTTGTTTCCGCCGATCCTGGACGAGTTCGGCTGGGAGCGCGGCGTCACCGCCGGTGCCTTCTCGTTCGGCTTTCTCGTGTCGGCGGTGGTCACCCCGACCATCGGCAGGCTCAACGATCTGCGCGGGCCGCGGCTGGTTATCGAAATAGGCGTCGTGTTGATGGGCGCCGGGCTGTTGCTGGCCACCTTCGTGCGCGAGCCGTGGCAGCTCTATTTGACGCTTGGCGCCCTCGTCGGCGGCGGGGTCAACTGCCTAGCCTACACTGGCCAGTCGTTGTACCTGACCAACTGGTTCGTGCGTCGGCGCGGGCTGGCGTTGAGCATCGCCTTTTCCGGTGTCGGAATCGGCGCGATCGTCATACTGCCTTGGCTGCAAGGGCTGATCGCGAGCGCCGGGTGGCGCGCCGCCTGCTGGGCGCTCGGGATCCTGGTGCTGGCCGTGCTGGCGCCGCTCAACCTCTTGCTGAAGCGGCGCCCCGAGGATCTCGGTCTCGAGCCGGACGGAATGGCCGGGAAGAGCGGCACCGCGGGCGGCGGCAACAACATTGTCGACCCCGCCTGGACGGCAATCGACTGGACGCTCGGCCGCGCCGTGCGCACCGCCCGCTTCTGGTGGATGGCGCTGGCCTATTTCGGCGGCTTGTTCTCCTGGTACGCGGTTCAGGTGCACCAGACCAAATACCTGATCGAGATCGGCTTTGGCCCGGGCGAGGCGGCCTGGGCCCTGGGTCTGGTAAGTCTGGTCGCTGTGCCGGGGCAGATCGCGCTCGGCCATCTGTCCGACCGGATCGGCCGCGAATGGGTGTGGACGATCGGCAATCTCGGCTTCGTCTTATGCTGTCTCGTGCTGATCCTGTTGCGCGATCATCCAGCGGCACCCCTCTTCTATCTGATGATCGTCGCGCAGGGGACGCTCGGCTATAGCCTGACCTCGGTCATGGGCGCGATCCCGGCGGAAATCTTCGAGGGCCGGCATTACGGCAGCATCTTCGGCACGGTGATGCTGTCGGCGATCCTCGGCGGCGCCGCCGGACCTTGGGTGGCCGGCGTGCTGCACGACACGACCGGCAGCTACATCTCCGCGTTCTGGATCGCCGCGGCGTGCAGCGCGATATCGGCCACCGCGATCTGGTTCGCCGCGCCGCGCAAGGTCCGCGCCGTCGCCGGCCGCGTCCAGCGAAATAAATTGTAAGGTACGGCTTATTATTATTGGAATAACTTCAACGAAGCTGCTGTTTCAATTACGCATAGACGCATCTTTCTTTTGTACGCGGCGCGCCTGGCGAATACCACGAACGGCCCCCCATCGGCCGAGCGGCTTGCCGCCATCGCATGGTTCCGGTACGCCCAGTGAGACTAGGCGTAGAGGAGTGATCGCGTGTCGGAAATCGCTGCCCAGACACCAGCGGCGCCGAGGGTGACGGGAAGCCTGCCGGTGCTCGGCTTGTCGGCCTTGGGAGTCGTGTTCGGCGATATCGGCACGAGCCCGCTCTACACGCTGAAGACGGTTCTTGGTGTGACCGGCGGCACTCCGGACGCCGCCGAGGTGCTGGGGGTATTGTCGCTGGTCATCTGGACACTGATCGTGGTGACGACGATCAAATATGTCTGCGTCGCGATGAGCGTCGACAATGACGGGGAAGGCGGCATCCTCGCGCTGCTGTCGCTGCTCGGCGTCAAACGCAGCCATCGTCCGGCCGTCATCGCCGTCGGGTTGTTTGGCGCGGCGCTGATCTATGGCGACGGCGCGATCACGCCGGCGATCTCGGTCCTGTCGGCGCTGGAAGGGCTCGACATCGCGATCCCGGGATTTGCGCCCTATGTGCTGCCGATTTCGGTGCTGATCCTGATCGCGCTGTTCGCGATCCAGCCGCAGGGCACGGCTCGCATCGGCCGGGCGTTCGGCCCGATCATGGCCTTCTGGTTTGTCACCATCGCGGTGCTCGGCTTGTGGGGGGTCGTCCGACACCCGTCCGTGCTCGTCGCGTTGGATCCACGACACGGCATCGCTTACCTGTTCTCAAGCGGCGCGATCGGCTTCCTGGTGCTCGGCGCGGTGTTCCTGTGCGTCACCGGCGCCGAGGCGCTGTACGCCGATATGGGCCATTTCGGCGCCGGACCGATACGCCTGGCCTGGTCGGCGATCGTGTTTCCGAGCCTCGTGCTGAGCTACGCCGGACAGGCGGCCCTGGTGCTCGACGGCGCCAGCATCGCCGACAACATTTTCTACCGCCTGTGCCCGTCCGGCCTGCTGATTCCGCTCGTGCTTCTCGCCACAGTCGCGACGATCATCGCCAGCCAGTCGATCATCACCGGGGCCTTTTCGATGACCCGGCAGGCGATCCGGTTGGGCTGGCTCCCGCCGCTCCACATCCGCCAAACCTCGGCCGAGGGCTACGGCCAGATCTATGTCGGCACGGTCAACTGGATGCTGATGCTGGTGACGCTCGGGCTGACGATCGGCTTTGGCAAATCCGACAATTTGGCGGCCGCCTACGGGATCGCGGTGTCGGCGACAATGCTGATCACCTCGGCGCTGTTGTTTATCGCGATGCGAGAGATCTGGGGCTGGAACCTCGTACTGGCAGGCGCGGTCGCTGGCGCCTTTGTCGTGGTCGATGCCAGCTTCTTTGCGGCGAATTTGGCGAAGGTGGCGGAGGGCGGCTATGTGCCGCTCGTGCTCGCTGGGTTGGTCTACGGTCTCATGTATGTCTGGCATCGCGGGAGAGTCGCGGTGTTGGCGCGGCTGCAAGAGCAGACGGTGCCCGTCCACGAATTCATGGCGAGGATCGTCGAAGGAAAGATCCCGCGGGTTCCTGGCACCGCGGTGTTTCTGACCCGGACCGCGCGCGACGCACCGCCGGTCATGGTCTGGCACTTGAAGCACAACCGCGCGCTGCACGAACGCCTGTTCGTGCTGACGATCGTCACCGAGTCGGTGCCGTGGACGAGGGCTTCCGAACGGCTCGCGTTTCAGGAGCTGGCCCCGGGCTTCTGGCGCGCTACCGTTCATTTCGGCTTTATGGAGCGGCCGGACATACCGGCGCTGCTGAAGCAGGCGCATGAGCGCGGCTGCACGATCGATCTGTCCGACGTCACCTATTATGTCGGGCACGAGACCGTGACCCCTGGCGGCGACGCCAAGGTGCTGCCGCGCTGGATGGAGGCGCTGTTTGCGCTGATGCAGCGCAACGCGTCCCACCTGACCGACTATTTCCGATTGCCGCCGGAGTGCGTCGTCGAGCTCGGGCGGCAAATCGCGATCTGAAGCCCGAAGAAGCGCTATACCGTCGCCGGCTGCTCCGCGGAGATGGCCGCCAATACCGCCGCGGCGATAACCCGGCTTGCCGGCAGCAGCGCGGTGACGGTTGTGCCGCCGCCCTTTCGGCTGTCGATCCGAAGCGACCCGTCGTGCATCTCCATCAGCGACTGGGCCAACGGCAAGCCGAGGCCGGTGCCGTCATGGCGACGCGCGAGGCCGGCGTCCACCTGCCCGAACGGCTCCAGCGCGATCGCGATCTCGTCCGCGGTCATGCCGACGCCGGTATCGCGCACATACAGCGCCACTCCGTCGTCTTCGGTCCGCCGCACCCCGAGCGTCACGCAGCCGTCGGGCTCGGTGAACTTGATGGCGTTGCTCAGCAGATTGAGCAAGACCTGCTTGAGGCGCCGCGGATCGGCGCATAGCATCGGCAGCTCCGGTTCGCATTCGAGGCTCAACCCCAGGCCGGCGGCGTGTGCCTGGTCTCTGACCATTTCGGCACACGTGTTGACGAAGCGGGGCAAATCGATCCTTTGTTCTTCCAGACCCGCGCGGCCGGCATCGATCTTCGCGAGATCGAGCAGGTCATTCACGATCTGCAACAGGTGCTTGCCGCTGTTGGTAATAAGCTGGGCGTATTCCTGCTGTTGCGGCGGCAAGGGGCCGGTAACCCCCAAGGCCAGCATCTCCGAAAAACCGATGATCGCGTTGAGCGGGGTGCGCAGCTCGTGGCTCATATTGGCGAGGAATTGCGATTTGGCGATGTTCGCCGCCTCGGCCGCGATCTTCGCCTCGCGCAGGCTGCGCTCGGCCAAGATCTTTTCCGTCATGTCGCGCGCGCTGCCGCGATAGCCGAGGAATTGGCCGGCCGGGTCGAAAATCGGTTTTCCGCTGATCGCGACGATGCGTTCACCGCCGGTCTCGAACTTCAGGGCATAGACAAAATCGCGGAAAACCTCATGCCGATCGAGGATCGCCGTGTGCTCGCGCCACTTATCGTCGTCCTTCTCGGAATCGAGAGCCAATTCCTGGCGGGTGTGGCCGATGACTCTCATCGGATCATGGCCGAAGCCTCTGATCTCCTCCGAGGTATGGGTGAAACGGTGCTGGCGATCGGTCTCCCAAAACCAATCCGAGCTGGTCAACGCGAAGTCGTGAAAGCGGGTTTCGCTGTCCCGCAGCGCATCGGCGATCAGCCGCAACTCGGTCGCTTGCCGCTCCAGCTTCCGAGATCGGGCGGCCAGCGCGTGGAACAGCACGGCGAAGCCGATGGCCGCCGCGGCCGCGGTGAGGTCGATCAAGATCGCGTCGCGCCGCCAGCCGGCAAGGGCGGCGTTCTCCGAGACGCCGGCATTGATGACGAGCGGATACTCATGCAGGGGTTGCGCCGCGATGATTCGCGGAGACTCGCTGATGAATCCCGGTGTGCGATAACTGGCGCCGCCATTCGCGGTCGCCGCATACCAAGGAGAGACGTCCGGCAGTTTCTTGCCGATCGTCCCCTCGAGATGCGGCTGGCGGGCGAGCAGGGTGCCATCGCGGCGATACAGCGCAATCGCATCGCCTGCGCCGGCGGTAACGGAGCCGTAGAATCCCTCCAGATACTCGATATTGACCAAGCCCACGACGACGCCGATGAACTCGCCATGCGGCCCGTCGACCCGGCGCGACAGAAAGACAGTCCAGGCGCCGCTCATGTTTATCGCCGGTGAGCTGATAAACACCCCCTTATCGTCGTGATTGCGGAAATGGGTGTAGTAGTCGCGGCCGGACAGGTCGATCGCCGGTGCCGGCCACTCTTTCGAGTAGCTGAGAAATGTGCCGTCGGCGGCGACCAATCCGAGCCCGGATGACTGCGGAAGGTTGTGCATCCGTTGCACGAAAAATTGGTGGACCGCTTCGGTCCCCATCTGGCGCTTGAATTGCTCTGCGCTGTCGATGCCGGCGTCGAGCACCTTGGCTTGGACTTCCTGAAGCACCAGATCGATCGCCTGGATCGAGCGCGCCGTCTGCTGGGCAAGAACGACGCTCAGCCTGCTCATTTCCTGCCGGGCATGAGAGATCGCTTCTTCGTGCCGGTCCCAAATCGCCAGACCGGCGGCAACAATCGTCGCCCCAATGAGGACGAGCCCGGTGAGGGAAAGGCGGCGGCTCGGCGCCGCTAACTGCTTGGGCATGCGGAGCAAAATCACCGCCCCATCTTTGTCGGCAGGCTCCATAAGCCGCAGCCGAGCGGGTGTCCGGCGGCTTCTACGTTATGATAGTAAAAATTCCGTAAAATACACGGGCGATCCCGGATGAAGTTCCCGCGTTTCCAGTGCCCTCGCTGTTATTTGATGGAGCAGAGGTGATAACCGTTGCGGTTTACGCAACTTCTCCGATGCTCTGACTGACCGCGATTAATTCTGGCGGTCTGCGGCCTCGGAGGCGATATGGCCAGTCGATAAAAAAATCTCGCGCCTTGCCGGGCGCCTGAAAAATGATGGGCGCCGCGGATCAACTCCGCGGCGCCCGTGCGGCGGCTACCGGGTCAGACGTTTACGATCTGGCTTTTCAACGGCCCGAGAATCCCCAGCAGCTGCTGCTGCAGCGGCGGCGGAACGTTGAACTTGTTCAACGATTTGACGAGATCATCGACCAGCGCGCCGAAGTCGGCGTCAGTGATGTGCATGCCGTGATGCACGGCCACCATCGATGGGCCCTTATAGACGCAGGGGCCACCTGTCGCCTGGCAGATCTGGTCAACCAGCGCGGCCTCGAGCTCCGGAACGCGATGGTTTTTGATCGTGGGTACAAAGAAGCGGTTGATCCGAGGATCGGGGGCGACCTGGTTTTCAACGAAATCCTTGACCACCGCCTCGATCGCCGGCTGTCCGCCGAGCTGTTGATAAAGCGTGGCCGGGGGCGCTGCCGCCATCGGCGGGGGCGGAGGCGGCGGCGGCGGGCCCATATTGGCACAGGCCGCGAGGCTCGTCGCGGCCGCCAGCGCGGCGAAACTCATCATCCAAGAGCGCTTCATTGGTCTCCCTCGTTCTGCGAGCGGACGCAGTCGACGACTGTTCGGCCCGATACCGACAGGTAGAATAACCAGCCGCTCACTTGCGCGCAATTGGCTAGCGGGAATTTCCGCAGGCTAAAGCCGGGGGCGCGCCGCATCGCCCCCTTCCGCAGGCGTCAGCGGCGAATTATCCGCGCACCCTTTTGCGGCTCGCGCCGATGCCCGCCCCGCCGAACCGAGGGATCTCAGGTGCGCGAGTTTATTCGGCGGCGGCGCGCATCGCGGTGCCGTTCAGCACCTCGGCGGCCTCCTTGGCGACGACCGTGCCGTCGAAGAAGCGCGGGTTTTGGGTGCCCCAGAGCCGCACCGAATTGGCGAAGACGAAGTCGCGGAAATCGGCTTCGGTGATCAGCTCCTTTTCGACCAGCTCGTGCGCTTCCGGGAGCGGGTCGCGGAAGTCGATCACGTCGAAATGGCCGATATCGGAGCTGAAGATCGCGTTGAGCTTGGCGCCGAATGGGTTGCCGCGCCCAAAGGCCGTCGCGTTCATGCGGTCGTCCGCCTCGCAGCCGAAATAGAAGGGCTTGGCGTAGAGGTCGATCCAATCCTCCTTGCGGGTGATCTTGCACGGCGCGAAATCGTCGAGTTCGTCGCGATTCCCGGTCAGATCCTGCGTGTCGGGGCTGGGCCAGCCGTCGCGCGCCTTCAAGGCCGCCGCGATGTCGTCGTAGCCGTGCTTCTCGACCAGGTTCAGCAACAGCTTGCGGTCGAGCTTCTCCGGCTTCATGCGCTCCAATGCCGGGGCGCCGCGCCGCTCCCAATGCTCGATCAGATCGCCGAACAGCTGGGCGGCCCAGCCGACGCCGCCTTCGAGAAACGCGAAGCGGAGCTCAGGGAAGCGTCGAGTTACGCCGCCGAGGAAGATCGCTTTGGACACGGCGTGGCCGGCGGCGGCGAAATGGCCGATGTGGTTGTAGACGAAATTCGACGGCGAGTTGCGCAACCCTTGGCCGCTGGCGCTGCTGTGGAAGGTCGGCGCGATACCGACTTCCACGCATTTCGCCCAGACCGGGTCGTAATCGTACTCGCTGTCTATCGCCAAGACGTCGTACGAAACGGCAAATTTCTCCGATTCCGGGTCATTGGCGGCGGCGGGGATCTTGCGGCTCATGCCGCTGCCGAACATGCCGACCTTGGAGCCGAGTTGCTTGGTCACGAATTCGAGCTCGGCGATCGCCTCCTCGGGGTGGTGCATCGGGATTATCGCCGCCGGGGTCAGCCGGTCTTCGAGGCCGCGGAAATATTCGGCCGAGACGATGTTGTAGGCGCGGATCACGGCGCGGCGGGTCTCGCCGTCCTTGATGCGCGGCAGCCTGAGGCCGGCGGTCGGATAGACGATCGCGAAATCGAGGCCGATTTCGTCGAGCCGCTCGTACAGCATCTTCGGCATCATCGCGGTGGCGCGGTCGAGCGTGTTCTCGGCCTGGCGGTTCCAGAAATTGGGCATCGCGACGCGGCGCCGGCGGCGCTCTTCCGGGGTCATCTTCAGGGCGTCGGTGGTCGAGCGCAGCGCCGCAAGAAACCCGTCCGCGGCCTTGTCGCCGCCCGCCTTGCGCATCTTCTCGCTGAAGACCGGCGCGTATTCGAGCCAATGGCCGTCGCCGTCGACGACCGGATGCTTCAACTGCGAGCGGATCTGCTCGGGGGTGCGGTGGGCGCTCATGCTTTCCTCCCGGTAGATGGCGGTTCGAACCGCCTGATGGTTCAGGATCGAGGCTAGGCTCGCCCTGCAGGCGAGTCAAACGCACCTCCCGCCGGGCTGATCTCCGGTTCCGGCAAGGCTCCGCCGCCGGGTTAAAGGACGCCGATGGCGCCGAGCGCGGCGCCGGCCGCCACGAGGATCAAGGGATTTATCCGCGTCGCGAGCAGCAGCGCCGCTGCCGCGGCGGTGACCGCGAAGCTCGTCCATCCGGCATCGCCGGCGCGCGCCATGACATAGCCGCCGGCAATGACGAGCCCAATCGTGACCGGCGCCAGACCGCGGCGCACCACTCGCTGCCACGCCGTGTCGCGAAAGCGATCCCATACCCGAAATACAGAGAAGCTCACCGCGCAGCATGGCGCGAACGTGGCGAATCCGCTGGCGATCGCGGTCGGCAGCCCGCCGACCTTCCAGCCGATAAAGCTCATCATCAGGATCATGTTCGGGCCGGGGATCGCCTGTACGACCGCGAAGCAATTGGCGAAGTCGCGGTCGCTGAGCCAGCCGTGGGCGGTCACCACGAAATCGTGCAGATCCGGCAGCACCGACGGGATGCCGCCGAAGCTGATCAGCGACAGCAGCACAAGATGCGAGACCAGGGCGGCCGGGGCGCTCATCCGGCCCTCGCGCCTTCGATCGCCGCTGCGGCGATGCTGACCGGCGCCAGAGCAAGCACGACAAGCAGCAGCGGCAGCTTGACGACGGCCAAGCCGGCGAAGGCGAGCACCGCAAACAGCAGTGCGATCGGCCGGCGGCGCTGCGGCAACAGCAGCCGGGCGCCGGTGGCGATGATCAGCCCCGCCGCCGCGGCGGAAATCCCGCGCAGGACATTCTGCAGCAGGCCGAGATGCGCGTAGTTGAGAAAGAGCGCGCCGAGCGCGAAGCCGACCGCACACGGAACCAGGATGAACCCTGCCAGACTGGCCAGCGCCCCGGCCGACCCGCGGAATTTCGCGCCGACGCAGACGGCGATACTGACGACGTTGGGTCCGGGCAGGAACTGGCAGAGGGTCAGCAGGTCGGCGAATTCCGCATCGCTCATCCAGCGCAACCGCTCGACGACGATCCGCCGCGCCCAGACCATTGGCCCGCCAAAGCCGGCGAGCGAGACCTTCAGGAAAGTGACGAACAGCGCCGGCAATGTGACGGGGGCGTGAGCGCCGACGTGCTCCCTCTCCACCCCCGGGGGCGGAGAGGGTTGGGGTGAGGTGGTGGATTCCAGGGGCTCGACGCCCACCTCACCCTCCCCGGCGCTGCGCACCGGGTCCCCTCCCTCTCCCCCCTAAAGGACGGAGATGGCAAATTGAGGCGTACGCTTGGCGCAATTGTCTCTCTCAGCCGAAGGCGCGCTTGAACACGGCGGCGACGATCCGCTGCGCCGCCATCGCGTCGTCGACCGCCGGCACCATGCCGAAGAAGCCGTGGATCATGCCGGGAAACTCGCGGTACTCGACCGGGACGCCGGCGGCACGCAACGCTTCGGCATAGTTCTGCCCCTCGTCGTGCAGCACGTCGCATTCGGCTGTCACGACGATCGCCGGCGCGACCCCTTCGAGGCTTGGCGCCTTGATCGGCGAGGCGCGCCAATCCTCGGCATCGGCCAGGCTGCGCAGATAGTACTTCTGAAACCAGACCATCGCGTCGCGCGTCAGGATGCCGTACCCCGCGGCAAATTTCTGGTAGCTGGGAGTGCTCAGCGTGTAATCGGCGACCGGATAGACCAGCGATTGCAGCCGCAAAGACGGGCCGCCGGCATCGCGCGCCATCAGCGCGACGACCGCGGCGAGGTTGGCGCCGGCGCTGTCGCCATGCACGCCGAGCCTTTCCGGATCGGCGCCGAAGCTCCCGGCGTTGGCGTGCACCCATTCCAGCGCCGCGAACGAATCCTCGACCGCGGCCGGAAATTTGTGTTCCGGCCCCATGCGGTAATCGACCGAGGCGACCAGCGCCTCGGCGCCGGCGCACAAATTGCGCGCGATCAGATCGTGGGTGTCGAGGCTGCCGATCACATGGCCGCCACCATGGTAGTAGACGATCGCCGGCGGCGGGCCGGCCGCGTTGGGGAAATAGAGCCGCAGGCGGATCGGCCCCGCGGGGCCGGGCATCGTATGCTCCTCGATCCGGGCCACCGGCAATGGCTCGGCCTTGCGGGCCCGCGCGGTTTCTTCCATCTGGAGGCGCGCCTCGGCCGGGCTCATCGCTTCGATCGGCCGCAGCCCGGCCGCCTGCATGGCCTTCAAGGCTTGTTGAACTTGCGGATGCAATGTTGGCATCGGCTCAATCGATGACATGTTGATGTTCCGTCCTCATCGAGATTGCTTCGTCGCTGCGCTCCTCGCAATGACAAGCATTATTGGCGTCATTGCGAGCCCTCGGGCCGGGCGTTGCGCCGCCCGAGGATAAACTCCGCGAAGCAATCCCGGCGAGGTAGGGTCAACCGGCCGCCAGCCACTCGCGCAGCTTCGACCAGCGGCGTTTCGCCTGTTGGCCCTGCACCGCGATCGCCAAGGCGCGGCGCTGGCCGACCAGCACGACGAGGCGCTTGCCGCGGGTGATGCCGGTATAGACCAGGTTCTTCCGCAGCATCGGGTAGTGCTGCGTCGCTAAGGGGATCACCACGGCCGGGTATTCCGAGCCCTGGCTCTTGTGGATCGTCGTCGCATAGGCGAGCGCCAGCTCGTCGAGTTCGCCGCTGGCGTATTCGACCGGGCGGCCGTCGAAATCGACGGTGATCTCGCCGGCCTCGGCATCGATGCGCGAGACGATGCCGAGATCGCCGTTGTAGACGTCCTGTCGTAATCGTTCTCGACCTGCATGACCTTGTCGCCCGGGCCGAACACCTGGCCGAAGCGCTCGATGCGGATTTCGCCCGGCGGGTTCAGCGCCTGCTGCAATTCGAGGTTCAGCGCGCGGGCGCCGAGCCCGCCGCGGTTCATCGGCGACAGCACCTGGATGTCGCGCACCGGGTCGAGGCCGAAGCGGCGCGGGATGCGCTCCGCGATAATCGCGACCAGCTTGTTGACCGCGTCTTCCGGGTCGGCCGCGTCGACGAAATAGAAATCGCCGCCCTCCGCCGCGGCCAGGTCAGGCATCTCGCCCTGGTTGATGCGGTGCGCGTTGAGGACGATGCGGCTCTCGGCGGCCTGGCGGAAGATCTCGGTCAGGCGCACGACCGGCACCGCGCCCGAGGCGATAATGTCGGCCAGCACCTGCCCGGGTCCGACCGAGGGCAGCTGATCGACGTCGCCGACCAAGAGCAGCGCCGCGCGGTCCGGCAGCGCGCGCACCACCGCCCGCATCAGCGGCACATCGACCATCGAAATCTCGTCGATGACGAGGAGGTCGCAATCGAGCGGCTGGTTTTCGTCGCGGCGGAAGCCGCCGCTGGCGGGATCGGCTTCCAGCAGGCGGTGGATCGTCATCGCCTCGAGGCCGGTGCTCTCGGCGAGGCGCTTGGCGGCGCGCCCGGTCGGGGCGGCGAGCGCGACCCGCAGCTTTTTCGCCATGAGGATCTGCAAGAGCGAATTGACCAGCGTCGTCTTGCCGACCCCGGGGCCGCCGGTGATGACCAGCACCTTGGCGCCGAGCGCGACCCGGATCGCCTCTTTCTGGCTGTCGGCGAGACCGAGGCCGGTGCGCTGCTCGACCCAGGGGATCGCCTTGTCGGCATCGATCTCCGGCCAGGGCGGCTTGCCGGCGGCGAGCGTCTTGACCTTTTCGGCGATGTCGCGCTCGGCGCGGTGCAGCGCCGCGAGAAACAGGCAGCGGCGGCCCTCGACTTCATCGGCAACCACCGCACCGCTTTCGATCTCCAGAGCGAGCGCAGCTTCGATCAGCTCCGGCGGCACCCCAAGCAATTTATCGGCGAGCGGGATCAACTCCTCGGCGGGTAATCCGCAATGCCCGTCATCCATCGCCTCGGTAAGCGCATGCGAGATGCCGGCGCGCACCCGGATCGTCGCGCTCTTGTCGATGCCGAGCCGCATCGCGATCGTGTCGGCGCTGGCAAAGCCGATGCCGCGGATGTCGCGCGCGAGCCGGTACGGGTTCTGCGAGATCAGCTGCAAGGCGTCGGCGCCATACGTCTTGTAGATGCGCACTGCCCGCGCCGTGCCGACGCCGTGATCGTGCAGGAACATCCGTATCACTGTTATTTCAGGCCATCTCTCACTGTCGCACGCTCGACAAAAACGCATGGCTTTATGCGGCTGATCTGTCTTCCACCGTATCCGGGCGTATCGTACAATCTCAAAGAAAGTGGGGGAACAAAGTGGGGAACGACCGGCATTCCCCCATTTTAGCGGGGCAATAAGCGATGGCGCGGATCGGCAAACTCTCGGCGATCGAGGTCAACAGGGCCAGCGGGCCAGCCGTGCTGCACGACGGCGGCGGCCTCTACCTCCGGGTATCGGCGACCGACGCCAAAGCTTGGGTCTTCCGATATCAGCTCGACGGCAAGCGCCGGGACATGGGCTTGGGAGCGTTCCCTGCCGTCAGTCTTGCAGGTGCGCGCGAGAGGGCCGCGGCACATCGGAAGCAGCGCACCGAGGGCATAGACCCACTCGCTGCGAAGGTTGCTCGGCAACAAGCGATGCGCCTTACCAGGCGAACGTTCCGTCAGGTTGCCGAAGACCTAGTGCAGAGCAAGCAAGCCGGTTGGCGGAACGCCAGCCACCGTCAGCAATGGAGCTACACGCTCGCCACCTACGCCTACCCGATCTTGGGCGACGCGCCGGTTGAGAGTATCAACACCGCGATGATGATGCAGGTGCTTACCCCGATCTGGACGACCAGGACCGAAACCGCGAATCGGCTGCGCGGTCGGATCGAGGCTGTGCTCGACGCCGCCAAGGTGCACGGTTATCGCGACGGCGAAAACCCGGCGCGCTGACGCGGGCATTTGGATGCGCTACTGCCGAAACCAAGCAAGGTCCATCGGGCCGAACACCATCCTGCGCTGCCCTATCCCGAGATCGGCGCGTTCATGGCCGAGCTGGGGAGCCGCGATGGCATGTCGGCGAGGGCGCTGGAATTCACGATCTTGACGGCCGCGCGCACCAACGAGGCGCTGGGCGCACGATGGGGCGAGATCAACCTCGCCGAGCG
>DASYOB010000075.1:0-3452 GCA_036008175.1 Allostellaceae bacterium | reverse complement strand
GGTCGGCCGGGCCGAAGCTCGCCGTGTCGAAGTCGTAGCGCCAGCCGTAAGAGGCGGTGAGGCGCTTCCCGAGCCATCCGTGGAAGCGAAACGGCGACAGCTCCGCCCGATCGATCGACGCGATCAGCGCCGGTTCCTCGCCCGGCGTGACGATGGCCTCGGCCAAGGTCAAGCCTGCCAGGCCGGGCCGGTTGAACAGATCGGATTGCGCCGCAGACACGTTTTGTCTTGATCCATGGCTCAGGGCCGGCCGCCGGTCAGATCCGACCCATGCCGCCCTATATGGGAGGTTATGCCCGACCGCCAGCCGGCCGGACACGCCGCTGTTCACTTTATGTTTACGTCCTGATATGGTGGCCGCGTGCCGGTGCGCAAGATCATCCATATCGACATGGACGCGTTCTACGCGTCGGTCGAGCAGCGTGATAACCCGGCGCTTCGGGGCCGCCCGGTCGCGGTCGGGCACGGCGCCAAGCGGGGCGTCGTGGTCGCGGCGAGCTACGAGGCCCGCGCCTTCGGCGTGCGCTCGGCGATGCCCTCGACCACCGCGATGCGCAACTGCGCCGAGCTCGTGTTCGTGCCGCCGCGCTTCGAGGTCTATCGCGCCGTCTCGCGTCAGATCCACGCGATTTTCCCCGATTATGCGGCGCTGATCGAGCCCTTGGCGCTCGACGAAGCTTATCTCGACGTGACCGAAAACCGGCGCGGCCTGCCGACCGCATCGGCGACCGCCAGGGCGATTCGCGCGCACATCCTAGAGGAAACCGGGCTGACGGCCTCGGCGGGCGTTTCCTACAACAAGTTCCTCGCCAAGCTCGCGTCCGGCGAGCGCAAGCCGAACGGCCAGTTCGTCATTACCCCCGAGATGGGCGCGGGCTTCGTCGCATCCTTGCCGGTCGCCAGATTTCACGGGGTCGGCCCGGTGACCGCGGCTCGGATGCAGCGGCTCGGCATCGAGACGGGCGCCGATCTGAGAGCGAAGCCGCTCCCGTTCTTGCAGCTGCATTTCGGCAAATCCGCCGCCTGGTATCTCGGCATCGCGAACGGCGAAGACGAGCGGCCGGTCGTCGGCGATCGCCAGCGCAAATCCTCCGGCTGCGAGACCACCTTCGAGCGCGACCTGACCGCAGCCGCCGAGATCGTGGCCGGCGTCGAGGCCATGGCCGACGCGGTCTGGGCCTGGTGCGAGAAGGCGAAGGCCTTTGGCCGGACCGTCACGGTCAAGGTGAAGTTCGCCGATTTTCGCACTGTCACGCGCAGCCGCAGCTTCCCCGCCGCAGTTGCGCGCCATGATCTATTGCGGCAAGCCAGCGCCGAGCTCGTACGCACGATCCTGCCCGCGGCCAAGGGCATTCGCCTGCTGGGCGTCGCCGTCTCGAATTTTGCGCCGGCGCCAGCTGCCACCGATGGGCTGCCGCTGTTCGGCGCCGGCGAGCTGATCACGCCCGAGGCTGATGTCCTTCCAAGCGGCGCCGCGACAGGGTCGCGCTGATGGCCAGGCGCGCCGGCAGCGCCAACCTGCCGCTGCACGGCGGGCACGTACCCAGATGGCTCGGCGAGCGGATGACCCGGCTCGGCGCGGTGATCACGCAGGCGATCGTCATTGACGATGTGGCCCCGTGATCCGCGCCACGGAACAGTTTTCTTGCCGCCGAAGCAACCCTTAGCTCGATCGAAGAGGCCGCCTTCCTATCAGCAGGCGGGGGCGGACCGAGCGCGTCTTTTGCGGATCAGGCCGAAGAAGGCGAGGCCCGCACCGAGCAATCCCAACGAAGCCGGTTCCGGGACGGCGGGCGGGGCCGGCCCAAGGTCGGTTAGAATGACATTATCGAACCCATTGGCGTTGTCGCCGGCGGGATCGCCGTTTTGAAAGGCCAGTATCGTCGATGTCCCGGTCGCAACAAAGGTGTGGATGAACTGCTCCCAACTCAGGGTGATGGGACTGACGTTCGAGTTGGTGTCGCTGAAGGCCAACGTCCCATTCAGAGATACTTTGACCGTGCTTGTCGTTCCAAATATGCCGCCGCCGGTCGTGTTCCCGATCCAATAGGAGAGCTGATATTGGTCCCCCGCCGTCGTCGTTACAGCCTGCGAGACGCCCTCGGTCGAGTTGCTGCCGTCGCCGGTAAGGTCGAGGAATTGGCTGCCGTCCTCGGCTGGGAATGTGACACCGTTCTGTGAAAAGGACCCGCTGACAATGGATACGTTCGTGCCGAGGGGTCCAAAAACGCTCCAGTCCGTCAGCAGGGCCGAACCGACCGGGAAATTCGTAAAGCTGCCGGTCGGAACCACGGGTGTCTCAAAGCTCCCATTGGCAATTAGGTTCGCGTTGGCCTGTACCGACAGCAAGAGGGCCGCTGATCCGATGATGCAAGTGGCGAGATGCTTCATTCCCAATTCCCTTTCCCAAACCAAAAAGGTTCCCTTGGAATCCTGCAGCAATATTCACGCCAATGCTGGTTAACGGAGCAAGATCAATCACCAAGCAACCTGTGAGCGATCGTTGCCGGGGCCATTTGTAAAGTTCTCCGACATGGCGACGCCGAGGCGAACGGCTCAACCTATTGAAAGCGCCGAAATAACACCGCAACCCGAGTCTTCACCACCGTAACATTTTCCGTCGCTGTCCGGCCAAGATCGCCCGTTGCTGCTGTCGTCGCCGCACGCCGCGGCGCATGAGGCGCCGGGTTGCGATAGCGCGGGAGCGGCGATAGGCTCGGCCGATGCCGATCGCGTCCGACTCTATGCGGTACCTGAGCACCCGCGACCCGGGGCCGCAACCCCGCACCTTTTCGTTCGAGGCCGTGCTGCTCGGCGGCCTCGCCGAGGATGGCGGCCTCTATGTGCCGGACCATCTGCCGGCGCTCGACGCGGCGGTGCTGAACGGCTTTGCCGGCCTGCCCTATGCCGACCTTGCCGCCCAGGTGATGGCGCTGTTCGCCGCCGCAGCGTTCTCGGCGGACGAGCTGCGGCCGATGGCGCAAGCGGCCTATCGCGGGTTTGGCCATGCCGCGGTGGCCCCGCTGGTGCAGGTCGACCGAGGGCTGTGGCTGCTCGAGCTGTTTCACGGCCCGACTCTGGCCTTCAAGGATCTGGCCCTCCAGCTCGTCGGCCGGCTGTTCGACGCGGCGCTGGCGCGGCGGCGCGAGCAGGTGACAATCGTCGGCGCCACCTCGGGCGACACCGGCTCGGCCGCACTGGCGGCCTGCCGCGACCGCGCCGCGATCGACATCTTCATGCTCTACCCGCATGGCCGCATTTCCGAGGTGCAGCGGCGCCAGATGACGACGGTCGCATCGAGGAATGCGCATGCGATCGCGATCGAGGGCACCTTCGACGATTGCCAGGATTTGGTCAAAGCGCTGTTCGCCGACGCCGAATTGCGGCGCACGCTCAATCTCGCCGCGGTCAACTCGATCAACTGGGCGAGAATCGCCGCGCAGACGGTCTAC
>DASYOB010000074.1:0-15687 GCA_036008175.1 Allostellaceae bacterium | reverse complement strand
CCGAGCGCAGCGAGGCGGGTGAGGGGCATGGGACGACCGGGGGTCAGCTTACCTTCACCAGCTTTTGCAGGCTGCGCAGACCGGACGGCAAGGGCTCGCCTTTGGCGCGGACGCGGCGTCCCCAATTGGTGAAGGAAACCTCGCCGACATAGATGTCGCCGCGCGAGTCGACGCTGATGCCGTGCGGCGAGATGAACTGCCCGGTGGCGAGCCCGGCATGCATGTGGCCGAGCCGCGCCAAGAGTTCGCCCTGATGGCTGTAGATGCTGACCCGCGGCCCGCAATTCGGCAGCTCGATATTGACTGCCATATCGGGGCCGATCTCGCCGATATACATGCGGCCCTGCTTGCCCGGCTCGAGATAGAGCCCGGACGGGCGGTGCATGTTGTTCCACTGCGCTTCATATTTGCCGTTGCCGTCGAACACCTGGACCCGGTGGTTCTCGCGATCGGCGACATAGACCCAGCCGTCCGGGTCGCAGCAGATGTTGTGGGCGATGTTGAACTGGCCGGGATCGGTGCCCGGCTCGCCCCAAGACATCCGCAGCTTGCCGTCCGGCGTGTATTTATGGACGCGCGAATTGCCGTAGCCGTCCGACACGTAGATGCTGTCGCCATCGGGCGACATCGCGGTGTGGGTGCAGCGGTGAAACGGCTCGCCCGACATATAGGGCGCCGGCTTGCCGGGAACGCCGATGGTCAGCAGCACCTTGCCGTCGAGCGTGCATTGCCGAACCGTGTGGTCGCCGTCATCGGTCAACCAGACCGTCTCGTCGGGCGCCATAAACACCCCGTGCGGCCGCACGAAAACCCCCTCGCCCCAGGAGCGCAGGAAGTTGCCGTCGCGGTCGAAGACGCACATCGGGTGCTTGCCGCGATTGAAGGCATACACATTGTCGTTTTTGTCGACCCCGACCGCGGCAACATCGGCGTTGAACTCGTAGCCGGGCGGCAGTTTCGCCCAACGGTCCTCGACCTCGTAGCGATAGCCGTCCGTCCCCAGCACGACCGACATGGCATTTCCTCCTCGCGTCCGTTTTCGTAGGATAGGGCGATGGCCCGGCTCAGCGTCAACCTCAACAAGGTCGCTCTGTTGCGCAACTCGCGACATACCGGGGTGCCCGACGTGTTGAAATTCGCCCGGATCGCGCATGACGCCGGCGCCGACGGCATCACTGTCCATCCGCGCCCGGACGAGCGGCATATCCGGCGCAGCGACGTCCCGGCGATCGCGGCGCTGATGCAGACCTGGCGTCCGGCCTGCGAGCTCAACATCGAGGGCTACCCCGACGAGCGGCTCTTCGAAATCGTGCGCGAGGTGCGGCCGGAACAATGCACGCTGGTGCCCGACCCGCCCGGGGTTTTCACCTCGGAAGAGGGTTGGAAGCTCGACAACCGCGATGTCCCGATCGTCAACAAGGCAGTCGCCGAGCTGAAGCGCATCGGCTGCCGGGTGATTCTGTTCGTCGATCCGGACCCGTCCGTCGTCGACCGGGTCCCCGGCACCGGCGCCGACGGCATCGAGATCTATACCGGCACCTATTCGGCCGCGTTTCGCGCCGGCGACAGCGCGAAGGAATTGCGGGTCTGCGCCGAGACGGCCGCGCGCGCCCGCGAGCGAGGGCTCGTCGTCAATGCCGGGCACGACCTCAACCTCGACAATCTGCCCTCGCTGGTCGCGGTGATGCCGTTTCTCGCCGAGGCCTCGATCGGTCATGAGCTGACCGCCGACGCGCTGGCGATGGGTTTCGCCGCCGCGGTCAAAGCCTACAAGGCGGCGCTCAATCCGGCTTAGGGCGAGCGCCGGCCGGGCGGATCGGACTCAGCCGTGCCGGCAGCGCCAGCGCCACCACGACGGTCACCGCGGCGATCACCGCTGCCAGCAGGAACGCGTGATGCGCCGCGAGGCCGACCGCGTCGCCGAGCCGAGCCAGAGTGTCTGGCCCAAGCGATTGCCGTGTCACCGGGTCGAGCATGCGGTTGACCAGATCGCCCCTGCCCGGCAGCAGCCGGTCGACGCCGAAATTTAGGATGGCGCCATAAGCGGCAGCGCCAACCGACATGCCTAGCATGCGCATGAACATCTGCGAGCCGGTGCCGATGCCGCGCTCGTGAAACCCGACATTCGCCTGGATCGCGACAAGATAGGTCGTGTTGCAGAACCCCATGCCGATCCCGGAGATGAACGCGGCGCTTGCCGGCCACAACCAATGGCTCCCCGGATCGAGCACCGCCAGCATCAGGGCGGCAATGAGCAGCGACACGCTGCCGATCGCCGCGGTCAGCCGATAGGAGGTGCGGATCATCAGCCGCCCGGCGGCGAAGGCAGCGAACATCCAACTGACCGACTGCGCGGCTATGACCACCCCGGCAATTGCCGGGCTGCCGCCCATCACCCCCTGAACATAGGTCGGCAGAAGGGCCGAGACCGCCATCGCCGTCGCCGAGCCGCCGAACCCGCCGAAGTTGCACAGCGCCACCACCCGCCGCCGCCACATCGCCAGCGGCAGCATCGGCTCCGCGGTGCGCCGCTCGTGCACGAACAGCAGCGTAAGCACGACGAAACCGAGCGCGACCAACAGGCCAATCAGCTCCAGGCCCAGGCTGCGCGCCTGCACCAGGGCCAGCATCAGCGAGCCGACCCCGACAACCAACAAGACGCCACCAAAATAGTCGAGCCGGTGCTGGCGCCGATCGGCGGTCTCGGGCAGGAAAATCGCGAACATCGCGATGGCGAGGATGCCGATCGGCAGGTTGACCCAGAACACCACCGACCAGTGGACGTGCAGCACCAAAAACGCGCCGAGCGCCGGCCCGACCACCGCGGCGAGGCCGAAGACGCTCGAGGTCCAGCCCTGCACCCGTGCCCGCTCGGCTGGGGTGTAAATATCGCCGATGATCGTCATGGCGATCGGTTGGATCGCGCCGGAGCCGCAGCCCTGGACCGCGCGGCACAGGATCAGAAGCTCGGTCGAGCGAGCAAAGCCGCACAAGGTCGTGCCGACGAGAAAAATCCCGGTGCCGACAAAAAACACCCGCTTGCGGCCGTAAATGTCAGCGAGGCGGCCATAGAGCGGGATCGTCACCGCCATCGTCAACAGCGGCACGGCGAAGACCCAGCTGAACAATTTGAAGCCGCCAAGATTGCCGACGATCGTCGGCATCGCGGTAGCGACAATGCTGCTCTCCACCGCCGGGATGAAGGTCGCGATCAGAGCCGCCACGAGGATCAAGGTGCGGCGCGGAACGACAACGGCCGGTTGCACCTGCTCGGCGATCGTCTGGTCCGCCATCCCTGCCCCGAATTGCCTAAAAGCCAGGCAGAAACTTTAGGGTGATCGGCCGCGGTGAACAATCGGTGCGCAGCGCATGGCAGCGGCCCGCCTAAGAGGCGGGCGCCGGTCTCGGTCTAGTGATGGATGCGCGACCAGATCTTGCGCTTGCCGGCGTAGAACACGCCCGTCGCGATGACCAGGAACAGGATCACCTTGACGCCCATGCGGTGCCGCTGATCGAGGGTGGGCTCGGCCGCCCAGGCCAGGAAGGTGACCACGTCATGCGCCTCGTCGGCCGTCTTGTTCGGCGCCTTGTCGGCGAAGGTGATCTGGCCGTCATTGAGCGGCGGCGGCATCTTTATCTGATGCCCCGCGAAGTATTCGTCATAATAGGTGCCCTCGGTCATCTTGAACCCTTGCGGCGGGTCCTTGAAGCCGGTCAGGATCGCGTAGACGTAGTTGGGACCGTCTTCTCGCGCCTTGACGATCAGCGACAGGTCGGGCGGCAACGCGCCATTGTTCGCGGCGCGCGCCGCCTGGTCGTTCGGAAACGGCCGCACGATCGGATCGGAAGGCCGCCCCGGCCGCTGGAACATCTCGCCCTGGTCGTTGGGACCGTCGGTCACCTGGGCCTGCGCGGCGATGCCCTTGACCTGGTCCTCGGTGTAGCCGAGCTCTTCGAGGTCGCGGTAATAAAGGTGCTTGACCGAGTGGCAGGTGGAGCAGACCTCCTTATAGACCTGGAAGCCGCGCTGCAGCGCGGCGCGGTCGTAGGTGCCGAACACACCGTCAAACGACCACTCCTGATGCGGCGGTGTCGGTGCTTCCTCCTGCGCGCGCGCACCGACCGTAAAGCCGGCGACGAGCGCCAGCGTCGCGGCCAGCGTGAACGCATGCTTGCGCATCACTGCCCCTCCCCCGCGGCGCCCACGCCCGCGCCCGATCCGAGCACGGCCTCGGCGATGCTGATCGGTAGCGGACGCGGCCGCTCGATCTTGCCGAGCAATGGCAGCAGGATCAGGAAGTGGACAAAGTAATAGATCGTCGCGATCTGCCCAATCGTTACGACGAGGCCGGCCGGCGGGTTAGCGCCGACATAGCCGAGCGCTAGCACGTCGATCGGCAATAGCCAGAACACCCATTTGTAGATCGGCCGGAAGGTGGCGCTGCGCACCCGCGAGGTATCGAGCCACGGCACGATGAACAGCAGTAACAGCGAGCCGAACGCCATGATGACGCCCAAGAGCTTGTTCGGCACCGAACGCAGGATCGCGTAATAGGGCAGCAGGTACCATTCCGGGACGATGTGGTTCGGCGTCACCAACGGATTGGCGGGGATGTAATTGTCCGGGCTCACCGCTGCGTTCGGGTCGTAGAACACAAAGACGGCGAAGACCAACAGGAACACCGTCAACCCGAACAAGTCCTTGATCGTGAAATAGGGATGGAACGGGATCGTGTCCTGCGGCCCGCGCTTGTCGATGCCGAGCGGATTGTTGGAACCATGCTGATGCAGCGCGACCAGGTGCAGCAGCACGACGGCGACGATCACAAACGGCAACAGGTAGTGCAGCGAGAAGAAGCGGTTGAGGGTCGGATTGCCAACCGTGAACCCGCCCCATAGCAGGGTCACGATGTCTTGGCCGAACACCGGGATCGCCGAGAACAGATTGGTGATCACGGTGGCGGCCCAATAGCTCATCTGCCCCCATGGCAGCACATAGCCCATGAAGGCGGTGGCGATCATCAGGATCAGGATCACCACGCCTAGCATCCACAACAATTCGCGCGGGTATTTGTAGGAGCCGTAATAAAGCCCACGAAACAGGTGGATATAGACAATCAGGAAGAACATCGACGCGCCGTTCATATGGATGTAGCGGATCAGCCACCCATAATTGACGTCGCGCATGATGCGCTCGACCGAATCGAAGGCGAGGTCTGCGTTCGGGGTGTAGTGCATCGCCAGCACGACGCCGCTGACGATCATGATGACGAGGATGACCCCCGCCAGCGAGCCGAAATTCCACCAGTAATTGAGGTTGCGAGGCGTCGGATACCCCAGGAAGTGATCCTCGACCATCCCCCAGAATGGGAGGCGGTACTCGATCCAGCGCAGGATGCGGTTGCGCGGCCCCGTCGAAGGTGCAGTGTGGGAGGAGACGGCCATGGCGCTTCCTAGCCGATCTTGATCGCGGTATCGGAGGTGAACTCGTAGGGCGGGATGACGAGATTGAGCGGCGCCGGCCCCTGCCGAATCCGGCCCGAGGTGTCGTAGACCGAGCCGTGGCACGGGCAGAACCAGCCGCCGAAAGGCCCGCGATCGTCGCCGGGCTTGTTGCCGAGCGGGATGCAGCCGAGATGCGTGCACACGCCGATCATGACCAGCCATTCCGGCTTCTTGACCCGCGCCGAATCCGGCTGTGGATCGCGCAGGCTGGAGACATCGACATCCTGCGCGGCCTTGATCTCCTCCGGCGGGCGATGGTCGATAAAGACCGGCTTGCCGCGCCAGACGGCGGTGAGCCGCTGCCCGACCTGGATAGGCGCCAGATCGACTTCGGTCGTTGACAGCGCCAGCGTGTCGCGCGCCGGGTTGAGGCTGTCGACGAACGGCCAGGCGGTAATCAGCACACCGACGCCGCCGAGCGCGCTGGCGGTCAGGATCAGGAAATCGCGCCGCGTACCGCCGTAATGGCCGTGCGTAACTTCTGATTGTGTGGCGTCGGCCATTCCGAAACCTCGTCGTTCAGCTGCTTTCCGCCCAAGCGAAAACGCGCCGAACGCTATACCGTTGAAGAAGCCGAACTATGCGACAGACTGCCGCATAAATCGGCGGTCGAGACGAAGTGAATAGGCGATCCTATGATGCCACCGCCAATAGTCAGACGCACGCGCGAAGAATCGATTTGCGGCTCGCTCTATTCGAACCCGATATCCCCCAGAATACCGGGGCATTGTTGCGGCTCGCCGCCTGCTTCGGGGTCGCCGTCGACCTGATTGAGCCGCTCGGCTTCGTGTTCGACGACCGGCGATTGAAGCGCGCAGTGCTCGATTATGCCGCACGCGTGACGATACATCGGCATTCTTCGTGGGACCGTTTTGTTGCCGAGCGCGACCCAACCTCGCGCCTGATCCTGCTGACCACGGCTGGGACCATGCCCTTGCACGGTTTTGCCTTCGAGCCGGGCGACACGCTGTTGTTGGGGCGCGAGAGCGCCGGCGTGCCTGATTCCGTTCACCGCGCCGCCTTTGCCCGGGTCGTCATCCCCTTGCATGGCGGCGCCCGATCGCTCAACGTCGCACTCGCCGGCGCGATAGGCCTTTATGAGGCATTGCGCCAGACCGGCCTGCTTCCGCAACCTTGACCGGCGGCATATGAACGAGGACACGGCTTTTCCTTCGGCCGATGCAGACCGGCGTTCGCGCGCCGCGGCCTGGTTTGCCGAGCTGCGCGACCGGATCTGCGCCGTGTTCGAGGCGATCGAAGACGAATATGCCGGTGGCGATGCCGGCACGCTCGCCCCCGGCCGCTTTGTCCGCAGCGATTGGCAGCGGGAGGGCGGCGGCGGCGGCACGATGGCGATCATGCACGGCCGCGTGTTCGAGAAGGTCGGCGTCAACGTCTCGACCGTATTCGGCGAGTTCGCACCGGAATTTCGCGGCGAGATCCCGGGCGCGACGGAGGACCCGCGCTTCTGGGCGAGCGGCATCTCGCTGGTGGCGCATATGCGCTCGCCGCTGGTCCCGGCCGTGCACATGAACACCCGGCACATCGTCACCAAGAAGGCTTGGTTCGGCGGCGGCTCCGACCTGACGCCGATCTACCCCGACCCCGAGGCCGCCGCCGCGTTTCACGCCGGGCTCGCCGAGGCCTGCGACGGCTACGAAGCGGATGCGTATGCTCGCTTCAAGAAATGGTGCGACGAATATTTCTATCTGCCGCATCGCGGCGAGATGCGTGGCGCCGGCGGCGTCTTCTTCGACTATCTCGACAGCGGCGATTGGGCTCACGACTTCGCCTTCGTTCGTGCTGTCGGCGAGGCCTTTCTCGGCGTCTATCCGAAGATTGTACGCGAGCGGATGAACCGCACCTGGACTGCGGAGCAGCGCCGCCATCAGCTCATCCGCCGCGGCCGCTACGTCGAGTTCAACCTGCTTTACGACCGCGGCACCCGCTTCGGCCTCAAGACCGGCGGCAATGTCGAGGCGATCCTGATGTCGCTGCCGCCGGAAGCCGCCTGGCCCTGAGCGGCGCTCCCAATCCGTCTTCGTAGGGCGGGTGGAGCGCAGCGCAACCCGCCAAGTCCGACCACTCATTGATGGCGGGTTACCCCGGCTTTGCCGGGTCCACCCGCCCTACGACTGGCGACGGCTTCAGTTCGGGACCCAGCTGATCGAGCGGATCTCGGTGAATTCGCGCGGCAGCTTCATCCAGGAATCGCCGGCGTTCTCGGTCGTGTACAGCTCACCGTAATGGCTGCAGGCGACGATCCGCCCGGGATCGGCCGGGTGGGTCGCGAAGGCCCAGATCGGCGAGTTCGGCACCACCGGCAATTCCAGCGCCTGCCAGCTCTTCCCGCCATCCTTCGAGCATTGGATCGCGCCGGTGGTACCGGCCGCGCCATCGCCCGTCGCGACGAACAGCGTCTGCGGATCGTCCGCCTTTTGCGCCAGGCTGCGGCAATAGGGCAGCTGAAACCGGCCGCCGATGCCGAGCCCCTGCCAGCTCTCGCCGCGGTCGTGGCTCTCGAAGATCTCGTGCGGCGTCGTGGTCAGCACCCGCGCACCGCCGTTGACGAAGACGCCGATGTCGTGGATGTCCGGGTCGGGGATGCCGCTCGTAATCGTCTGCCAGCTGTCGCCGCCATCGGTGCTGCGCCGGACGCCGTCGACCTCGATCCCGGCCCAGACCACGCGATGGTCGCTCGGGTCGACGCTTAGTGCCGTGACCCGCGGGATGCGGACATTCGGGCAGTCCTCGGCCATCTCGGCCGGCAATTTCTGCAAGCTGCGCCCACCATCCTTGGAGCGGAACAGCGCCGCCGGCCGCGTGCCGACGAAGATGATGTCGGGATCGACCGGATCGACCGCGATCTTCCAGACATGCAGCTTGTCCATCGGCGATTCGAGCCGCTCGAAGCTCTGCCCGCCATTGTCGCTGCGGTAGATGCCATCGTCGGCGCCGGCGAGGACGGTGCGCGGCTTCGTGGGATGCACGGTCAGCGCGAAGACGCGGCTCTCGCTCCAAAGTCCGCGACCGACCCGGCGCCAGCTCTCGCCGCCGTTCGGGCTGAGCCAGGCACCGCTGCCGATCGTGCCGACGCAGATCGTGTAATTGCCAGACATGGCTCCTTCCTCCCGATTCATTATCACCATGACCGATGCCCCCCGCTCACCGAGGGTCCAGGGACGAGCGGCGGATTTTTCGCAACGATAAGGCTTCGGCGGGTCCAGCCGCAAGAACGCGGCTAACAGAAGCTAACCCGTTAACCCGGCATCGGCTGCGGTTCGGCGACAGCAGCGCCAGCGTAGGCGCCGCTAGAGCGGCGGTGCAATCGCAAGGTCAGCAGCAGCGCGACAACCACGAGCCCCAGCGCCAGACCCCACCACAGCCCCGTCGCGCCATAACCGAGCGGGAAGGCCAGCGCCCAGCCGCCGGCGAACCCCACGCCCCAATAACCGAACGCCGCGATCAGCATCGGCACCGCGGTATCACGGTAGCCGCGCAAGGCACCGATAGCGATTACCTGGAGCCCGTCGAACACCTGAAACAGCGCGGCGATCGCCAGTAGCTGGGCGGCAATCGCGGCGGTAGCGCGGTTGCCCGGATCGGCGAGATCGAGATAGATGCCCGCTATCGCCCACGGGAAGGCAAGCATCAAAACCGAAGGCGCCAGCATCAAACCGCCGCCGAGCGCCAGCGCGACAAATCCCGCCAGCCGCGCCGCGGCAGGCTCACCGGCGCCAAGCTCGAACGCGACCCGGACCGTTACCGCCTGCGCGATCCCGAGCGGCAGCATAAAGGTCAGGCTGGCGAAATTGATCGCCAGCTGGTGCGCGCCGAGCGCGTCGGCGCCGAGCAGCCCCATCAACACGCCGGTCACATTGAACACGCCGACTTCGAGCGCCAGTATGGCGCTGATCGGCAACCCGACCCGGACGATTCGTCCAAACTCGACGCGCGAGGGCTTCCCGAAGCGCGGTCGGGATCGCGCCCGGAGCATCAGAACGTAGCCGGCCAGCCCCAGTGCCATCAGCCATTGGATGACCGCGGTCGAGCAGCCCGAGCCGCGGATACCCAACGCCGGCAGGCCGAGATGGCCGAAGACCCACGCCCAATTCAGCAGCGCGTTGGCCGGGACGGCGAGCAGGACCACCAACATCACCGCGCGAACCCGCGCGGCCGCCGACAGCATCGCGCGCAATACGGCGAAGGCGAGAAAGGCCGGCGCGCCCCAGCGGATCGCCGACAAATAGCGGGCGATGTCTGCGGCCAATACCGGGTCATAGCCGAGCAGCGTCAAGAGGCGCGGCGCAATCGTCAGCAGAACAAACACCGGGACAGCAAGCACTGCGGCGAGGACCATCCCGGCGCCGGCGATTCGATCCGCTGCCGGGCGGTCGTCGGCGCCGATCGCATGCGCGGCCAACGGTGCGACCGCGATCAGCACGCCCTGGCATATCATGACGAGGGTGAAGTAGAGCGCGGACCCCAGCCCGGCCGCCGCCAGCGATGCACCGCCGAGATGCCCGACCATGATCGCGTTGGTCAGGCCCATCGCCATCTGCGCCAGGTTTGCGCCGGCGAGCGGCGCGGCCAGCGCTAAGGTCGCGCGGATCTCGGCGCGGATCATGGAACGGTCTGCCGGCATCCGCCGATCTTAGAGGCAAATGCCGGCCGGGCGCGCCCAGCAATTCGCCAGACGCGCCCGGTATTAGAACGTCAGTGGGTGCCTTCCCAGCCGGTATGCGAGATGTCGATGACGACTCCGTCCGGCCCCGACCATTTCATCTCGAAATTGGCGTGGCCGCCCGCGGCCATCGTCGCATCGACATGGTCTTTCCCGGTGAGGCGCTGGGCGTGCGCGTTCTCCAGCTTCTCGCAGGCTTCGTCGAGGTCGTCGACCTCGAAGCCGAAATGGTGGATGCCGTTGAAATTCGGCCCGTGCGCGCCGACATCGGCGGATTTTTCGGTCTTATGGTTGAGGATGGCGATATTGATATGCCCGTCGGTCAGGAACACCGCGCCGTTCGGGCTGCGCCGCAATTCCTTGAGGCCGAATGCCGATTTGTAGAACTCGGCGACCTTCGCCGGCTCCTTTGTCGTCATCGCGATATGCCTGATCCGTGCCATGATTTTCCTCCCTAGGCGGCTCTCTCGCTGCTTGTATCCCTACCATGAATCGCGCGCCAAACCCGTTCCGGGGTCGCCGGCATCTCGATATGACTTACGCCGAATTCCGACAGCGCATCGACGATCGCATTGACGACGACCGCGAGCGCCGGGGTCGTGCCGCCCTCGCCGGCCGGGCGCATGCCGAGTGGGTGCGTCGGGCTCGGCACCTCGGAGAGTTCCGTCGTGAAGAACGGCAGCCGGTCCGCCTTCGGCATCGCGTAATCCATGAACGTGCCGGACAGAAGTTGCCCGTTCTCTGGATCGTAAACCACCTGCTCCCATAGCGCCTGGCCGACCCCCTGGACGATGCCGCCATGGATCTGGCCGTGCACGATCAGCGGGTTGATCGCGCGCCCGCAATCGTCGACCGCGCTGTAGCGCACGATCTCGGCCACGCCGGTGTCGGGATCGACCTCGACCTCGCAGACATGGCAGCCATAGGGGAAGGCGGCGAGGTTGACTGTTTCGTCGCTTTCGCCCCGCAGTGGGCCGCGCAATTCCTCGGGCAGGTCGCTGCGCTCCAACGCCGCCTTCGCAAGCTCGAAAATACCGACGCTGCGGTCGGTGCCCTTGACCTCGAAACGCCCAGCGATGAAGTCGATGTCCTCGACCGCCGCTTCGAGCACATGGCTGGCGATGCGCAGCCCCTTCTCGATGATCTGGTTCGAGGAATTCAGCATGACGATGCTAGCAAGCCTGAGCGCGCGACCAGAATGCGCGCCGCCACCGATTGAAACCCGTTCGGTGTCGCCGGTGACGAGGCGCACGGTATCGATCGGCACGCCCAGCCATTCGGTGACCAGCTGCGCAAAGCTGGTCTCGTGTCCCTGCCCTTGCGACACGGTGCCGACCACGACCTCGATCACCCCTTCGGGCTTTACTGTGATCTCGGCCTTTTCGCGCGGCGCGCCGGTGGCGGTGTCGACGTAATTGGCGATGCCGATGCCGCGGCGTTTGCCATGCCGCCGCGCCTCCTCGCGCCGGGACGGAAAGCCCCGCCAATCGGCGATCTCCAGCACCCGCTCCATGACCCGGTGATAGGCACCGCTGTCGTAGACCATGCCGAACGGGTTGGTGTACGGCATCATCGATTCCGGCACGAGGTTGCGCCGGCGCAACTCGATGCGGTCGATCCCGGTCTGTCGCGCCGCCAGATCGATCAGCCGCTCCATGACGAACATGACCTCGGGCCGGCCGGAGCTGCGATAGGGCCGGGTCGGCGCGGTGTTGGTCAGCGCCGCCCGCGCACGGAAATGCACGACCGGCACATGATAGATGCTCGACATGATCTCGACCCCCTTGTTGAGGGAGCCGAAGGCGAGCGCGTAAGCGCCCTGGTTGACCAGGTTGGAGCCGCGCATTGCGAGGAAACGGCCCTCGGCGTCGAGCGCCAGTTCCGCCGACACCGCGAGATCGCGCGCCTGATGGTCGGCCATGAAGTATTCGCTGCGGTCGCCGGTCCATTTGACGGGTCGGCCCATCCGGCGCGCCGCCCAGGGGACGATCGCGAATTCCGGGTTGAAGCCGCCGCGCGTGCCGAAATTGCCGCCGACATCGTGCATCACGACGCGGGCCTGCTCCACCGGCACGCCCAGCACCGTCGCCAGATCGCGGCGCGGGCTGACGGCGCCGCCCGCCCCGGCATAGAGCGTGTAGCGGCCGGTGGCGGGATCGAACTCGCCAATCGCGGCGCGCGGCTCCATCGGCACTCCGGCGATGCGCTGCACCCAGGTGTCGAGGCGTACAACATGGGCAGCCCGGGCGAAGGCGATCTCGGTCGCCTGCGCATCGCCGACCTCGCCATCGAGGATGACATTGGGGCTGTTCTGCCGCGCCCGCGGCGCCTCCGGCTCGGCCGCCGACCGCGAATGGCAAACCGAGCGCAGCACCTCGTAATCGACCGCGACCAGCTCGGCAGCGTCCTTGGCGGCGGCAACGCTCGTCCCGATGATCGCGGCGACGATCTCGCCGATATGGCACACCTCGGGCCCGATGATCGCCGCCTGCTGTGGCCGGACGGCAGGCGAGCCGTCCCTGTTCCGGATGCTGATGTCGGCCGGGTGAGTGTTGGCGATGTTGGGAAGCGGATGGAGGCCGTCGGCCTCGACGTCCTCCGCCGTCAGCACCGCGAGCACGCCCGGCGCGGCGCGCGCCACTGCGGTATCGATCCTCCTGATCATCGCGTGCGCATGCGGCGAGCGCACCATCACCGCATAAGCCTGGCCGGGCAGGTTCAGATCGTCGCTATAGCGACCGCGGCCGGTCAGCAGCCGCAAATCTTCGCGGCGCCTGACCGGCTGCCCGATCCCGGTCCCGGCAGCGGGGCCCGCGGCCGCTCCGTCCATCACGCCTCCAGCGCGACCGTTACGCCGGGAAGGACAGGAAGCATTTGTCGGAAGCGAGGATGTAGGTTTCCATGTAGTCCTGGATCACCGGCTTCTTCTTGTCGAGCGCCTCCATGGCGCCGGCCAGCGCCATCCAGTTCAGCATCTCGTGCTGCCCGGAGTACTCCATCTCGTCGAGCGTCCGCTTGCGCCAGATGCCCCAATCGGCGCGGCTGATCGCGTCGAACAGGATGCGGTCGCCCTCGTGGTCCGGCCAGAGATAGCCATTCTTCGGCGACAGAAAGCAGTGCGACCAGGAGGACGAGGCGACGAGCGCGACACGGTAGGGCGATGCCGCAAGCACCTCGGCGATCGCCGCGCCGACCTCCATGCAGCGCCAGGGCTGCGGCGAGGGCGGGTCGCCCGATTCGCCTTCCGGCCGCGGCGGCCCGTAGAGATGGCCGAAGCCGCCCTTGGCGTGGATCAGGTTGCGGCCGTAGCAGTTGATCGCGAACGGCACGACCGGATAGGGGAAGCCCTGCCGGTCCCAATCGAGATACAAAAACGTGTTGGTGAAGGCGTGCGCCATTGGGTGGTGCAGTGGCTTGTAGGCGTAGGCCAGATCAATGCCGCGCTCGATCAGCCCAGTAGCAAGGAATTTCGCCGCCTCGCGATGACCCTTCAGGCGTAATGTCCAATCGCCCGGCTCGCTCCAGCGATTCGGCTTGCCGCCGTTGCGGTTGTCCCACGGCTGCAATGCGAACTCCGGGTCGTAGCCGAGCACGCAGAACGGCGGGACGATGTCCTCCCTGAAGTTCTCGTACTGGTCGTCGCCCCAGACCAGCACGAAATCCGGGTTGAAATCGTCGAGGATCTTGCGGGTTGCGCGGAAATCGTTGCCGAACCGCTCGCCGCAACGCTGCGCGGCCGAGAGGCCGTCATCGTTGCCGAGCTCGGCCAACAACTCCGAGGGCCAATTGGCCGGGTCTTTCCGCGCCGGATCGACATTGGGCGCGTCGAGCACCCGCTTGAACACGTCGGTCAGGCGCTCGTTCGGCAGGCACAAGGTCGGCCAATGGGTGCAGCCGAGCCCGAGAATTTCCGCCATTTCCGTTCCTCCCGCTCGCTAGCTCTCACCCTTGCCGCCCAGGCCTACAATCCCATCCTCGTGCCTGTTGTGCGCCAAGGGCACGGCCATCGAATGGCCGCGGACATCAAACTGAAATTGTACCGCGCTAGAATCGGCCGTCGCAACGGAATAGGGCCGATTCCCCCGCGCGAGGCGCAAAGAAAAAAAGGTTGGAATGCACTCGGGTCCCGTTTAGGGTTGCCGTATTCGGGAGCCTCGCGCCGGACAATGTGGCGGCGCAACCATCGCGGGTCCGGCGCTAACAGCGGCGGTCGCCCACGCTCTCGCTGGACCCAGAGGTCCGCCGTATCCATCGTGATAAGACAGGTGACATGAGGCCAGGACAGCACAAGCGCTCACGCGGTCGCAACGGAGGCGGCGGTGGTCCGCATGGAGGCGGCGGCGGCCCGCATCTCAATCGACCCCGCCCGCCGCATCGCGTGCAGAGTTTCGAGAGCAACGGCCCGAGCGTCAAAATTCGCGGTAACGCCTATCAGGTGTTCGAGCGCTATGTCGCGATGGCGCGCGAGGCGGCGGCGAGCGGCGACCGGATCGCCGCGGAAAACCTGTACCAGCACGCCGAGCACTATTTCCGCGTCATGAACGCGGCCGGTGAGGGCAGCAACAACCAGGGCCAACAGCGCCCGATGACTCCCGCCGATACCGAGATGGCCCCTGGCGACGGCGAACCGCCGCCGCCCAGCGAAGAGGAGCAGATGCAACCCGTCCAGGTCCAGCATGCCCCGCTGCCGCAGCCACCGATGCCCGAGGAGGATCAACTGCCTTCGTTCATCGTCGGCCGGCCGGAGTAGCGCATCTCCCTGCTTGAGGCGGTTTTGTTGCCTCCCTACATGAACCGCCGAAGGGTTGCGGCGTCTGCCTGATAGGGGACCCGCGGCCGGTTCATTGGAGGCGTAGTGATGGAATTGGAGAAGTATACCGAGCGGTCGAAGGGATTTGTGCAGTCGGCGCAGGGGCTGGCGCTGCGCGGCGGGCATCAGCGGCTGGTGCCGGAGCATCTCTTAAAGGTGCTGCTCGACGATGCAGAAGGGCTTTGCGCCAATCTGATCCGGGCGGCGGGCGGCGACCAGAAGACGGTGGCGGCGCGGGTCGAGGCCGATCTTGCCAAGCAGTCCAAGGTCGAGGGCAGCGGCGCCGGCCAGGTGTATCTCTCTCCTGAGCTGGCGCGGGCGTTCGACCAGGCCGAAAAGCTCGCGCAGCAGGCCGGCGACAGCTATGTCACGGTCGAGCGGCTGCTATTGGCCTTGGCGCTGGCTGCCGATACCGAGGCCGGCAAGGCTCTGGCCGCTGGCGGGGTTACCGCGCAGAAGCTCAACGCCGCGATCGAAGAAGTGCGCAAGGGCAGGAAGGCCGACACCGCCTCGGCCGAGGAGGGCTACGACGCCCTTAAAAAATACGCGCGCGATCTGACGGCGGCGGCGCGCGAGGGCAAGCTCGATCCGGTCATTGGCCGCGACGAGGAGATCCGCCGCACGATCCAGGTTCTCTCGCGCCGCACCAAGAACAACCCGGTGCTGATCGGCGAGCCGGGGGTCGGCA
>DASYOB010000073.1:0-6879 GCA_036008175.1 Allostellaceae bacterium | reverse complement strand
CTTGCAACATTCTCCTATTTGATTTCCCGAACTCGATCGGAATTGATGAGGGCGCTCACGAAGTCCGGGATTTCGAGACCGGCTTTGACCTTCGCTTCGAGGCTCACCTCGGCCGCCCGCACGTCGGCAAGTTTCGCGAGCACCGCCTGCGCCTGCTTGAGCGGCACGACGACGACGCCATCGCGGTCGCCGACCAGGATATCGCCGGATTCAACAGCAACGCCGCCAACCACGATCGGCAATCCTACCGTCCCCGGCCCGTTGCGGGCCGCCGAATTCGCGGTGAGCCCCGCGCAGTAGACCGGAAGGCCGACGGCAAGGACGCCGGCTAAGTCGCGCACCGAACCGTCGGTGACAAATCCGGCAACGCCGCGATTGCGGGCCATGCCCAGCAGCAGATCGCCGGCGATCGCAGTGTGAGTGAAAGCGTCTGTCGCGGCCACGACGATGTCGCCCCGCCTGGCGGCATGCAGCGCGCCGAAAACCGCGAGGCCGTCGGAGGGGCCGGCGTAGCAAGTGACCGCCGTTCCGACCATGACCTGGCTGGACTGGACCAGCGGCTTGATCCGGCAATCGAGGCAGCCCAATCCGCCCATCGCATCCACCACATTTCCGGTCGGCACGCCGGAGAACCCGGCGATCAGCTCATCGGACGGCCGCGGAAAGTTTCGCCTGATCGTCAGCAGGGGCGGATCTTCGATCATTGTCTGTTACCTCGCCTGCACGCATTGGGTCGTGATCATTGCGGTATCGGTTCAAGCTGCCGCCACGCGGTTCACGATCTCGGCGCATGGTCGCCGAGACTCATGATCCGCCGGAATTTGCTCAGGTCATCGCGGTCCCCTCGAGGAAGATCATCATGGGCGGCTGCTCGCGGTGCTTTCATCGTGCCTCGCGGCTCGCCGCGTCAGATAGTCCGGTCCGATCTCCGCGATCGTGCGGACGCCGAGAAGTCCCATCACGCGGTCGACCTCGCGGCGCAGGATGTCGAGAACGCGCGCCACACCAGCCTCCCCGGCCACGGCGAGACCGAAAAGATGCGGGCGTGCAATCAGGCACAGCGAAGCGCCCAACGCCAGCGCCTTGACGACATCCGCCCCGCGCCGGATGCCGCCATCGATCAGAACGGGGATGCGCCCGCCGACCGCGGCGACCACGCCCGGCAGGGCGTCCAGCGCCGCGGGCGCGCCGTCGAGTTGCCGGCCGCCATGGTTGGAAACGATCACCCCCTCGATCCCGCGCGCGATCGCCTCGGCGGCCTCCTTGGGATGAAGAATGCCTTTCAGCAGCAGGGGACCCTTCCACATCCCGCGCAGCCACTCGACGTCGCGCCAGGACATCGACGGATCGAGCAGGCTTGCGATCTTGGCGGCCATCGCGCTGATGTCAGCCGCGGCACCCGGGCTCGTATAATTGGCGAAGTTAATCTTTGACAGCCGGGGGCCCATGCGTAGGAGCCAAGGCAGTTTGGCAGCCATCGCCATAACGTCGAGCGGCGAGAACCGCGGCGGGATGGTGAAGCCGTTGCGGATATCGCGCTCGCGGTTACCGACGAGCTGATTATCCGTGGTCAGCACCAGGGCATCGAAGCCGCTCGCCGCGGCGCGCTCGACGAATTCGCGGGTCAGGCCGCGGTCGCGATAGATGAAGACCTGCATCCAGCGCGGCCCGGCGGAACTCGCGGCAAGCTCCTCCATCGTACAGGTCGAGGCATGGCTCAGGCAAAAGGCGGTGCCGGCTGCCGCAGCCGCGCGCGCCGCGGCGATCTCGCCTCCCGGCCAGAACAGGCCGGATAGCCCGGTCGGACCGATCATCACCGGCAGTGCCAAGCGCCGCCCGAACAATTCGACCGAGAGTTCACGATCAGCCGCACCATGAAGCGGCTGCGGAAGCAATTCGAACTGCGCAAACGCGTCCTCGTTGCGCCGAAGCGTATACTCGTTCTCGGCGCCCCCATCGGCGAAGTCGAACACCGGGCGCGGCAGGGTGCGTTGCGCCATCGCCCGGATGGCTGCGAGACTGTACGCAGAACGATGCCAAGACGGAGATGCGGTTGTCATCGGGAGATGAATGCGATGCAGAGCATAGCACGAGCCGGGAAGCTGCACATCGCGGCCATTCTGCGTAGATCGGCGCGGCCTCAACACGGGAACCGTCGATGAGCAACCAGTCGATGGGAGCGGCGAAGCCCGGCGCGCCCGAACTCATCGCCGCAGGCCTCGGCTGGCCCGAGGGACCGACTGTGATGCCGGATCATTCGCTGGTGTTCGTCGACACCTATCGGTCGCAGCTGACGACCATCGGCCCGGACCGTGTCCCTCGACGCTTCGCCTACACCGCCGGCGGACCGAACTCGTGCGTGCTCGGTTCCGATGGCGCGCTCTACGTGTGCCAGAACGGCGGCACGACGGGCCCCTGGCGGGCCAAGGAAATGGTCGAGCCGTCGATCCAGCGGGTGCATGCGGGCGGCAAGGCCGAAACCCTGATCACTCACGTCGAGGGCATCAAGCTCAACGGCCCCAACGACCTCGCCTTCGCGCCTGACGGCAGCCTCGTGTTCTCCGACCCCGGCACCTATAACCTGAAGAACCCCGATCCGAGCTACATCCACAAGATCACTCCCGATGGTGTGGCAAAGGTCGTCATCGCCTTCCCGAAGCCCGTTTTTCCCAACGGGGTCACGGTCGAGGCGGACGGCTCGATCGTCTGGGATGAGTCCTACACCGGGCGGGTCGGACGCATTCGGCCCAACGGCAAGATCGAAGATCTCGGGCGGCTCCCCGGCGACAATCCAATCCCCGACGGATTGAAGGTCGGCGCCGACGGCCGGCTCTACGTCACCGACATCCTGGCCAAAGGGGTCCATGTGCTGGCGCCCGACGGCGAGGTCGACAGGTTCATCCCTTGCGGGATTGCCCCAACCAATTGCGCATTCGACGGCGAAACTCTTTGGCTCACCGATGCCGGCACACTGGCGGTGAGCGCCGAGCCCTCGAATGAGGGCCGGATCTGGCGCCTGCACATTCCCGGCGGCGGCGCGCCGACCTACAAGGGCTCGATCGCGGTGCCAAAGCGCTGAGGCACGCGGCCACAATCGCTGAACCATGCGCGCAATCGGCCGCGGAATCGCGAAGCGCTCTGGCGAAAATTCCCCCCGCCCAAGCATTTCAGTCGCGCATCCTGCGAGGGTGAAGTGCCGGCCGTCCGACCCCGCCTTCGACTGATGCAAATTTACGACGCGTCGGCTGGAATCGGCACCTTTCTATCCCTGGAATTCCCCCTCTATCCTTGCAATTCCCGCGGTGAACCGGTGATGTAGGCCCATGGACGCGATGGTCGATACGAAGTCCCGACAGGCCACGGGTAAGGCGCTCGCCGCCCGTGACGCGCTGCGCGATTCCTTCGGCGTATGGACCCACGTGTCGGTTGCGGGGATCGGGGGGCCGGCGAAGCAGATCGCGACCATGCACCGGCTGGCCGTCGAAAGAAAGCGCTGGATCTCCGAGGACGGCTTCTTCCATGCACTGAGCTACTGCATCGCCCTGCCGGGGCCGGAGACGCAACAGCTGGCCATCTATGTCGGATGGCTGGCCAACCGCACGATCGGCGGCATCATTGCCGGCGGCCTGTTCATCCTGCCGGGCGCGATCTGCATGATGGCCCTCTCCTTCGGCTATGTCCTCGGCGCCGAGTCGCAAGCCGGGCAGGCGATATTCGTCGGCGTCAGGCCGGCGATCCTGGCGATCATGGCCGAGGCTATCGTGCGCTTCGGCCGGCACGTGCTGCACGGTCCACTCATGCTCGCGGTTGCGGCATTGGCGTTCCTCGCCGCGTTCTTCAAGCTTCCGCTCCCCCTGATCATTTTCGTGCCGGCCTTGCTGGGCATCGCTGCCGCGATGGCGAGGCTGCCCGGCTTCACGCGACCGGCGGCCGCCACGACGGACCGCGCCGCCGGCGCGCACAAGCGCGAAGGATTGGCCGATCATGCGCGGCCCGGCATCGCGCAGTTGGCACGCTCGCTCGCCATATGGCTGGCGCTCTGGCTTGCGCCGGCGATAACTCTCTTTGCCATCTTCGGCATGGACAACATTTACACCCAGATATCGTTGGCGTTCGGGAAAGTCGCTCTGATGGCTTTCGGCGGCGACTATGCGGTCGTGGTCTACGGCGCGAAGCAGGCCGTCGATTCGTACCACTGGATTTCGACGCGGGAGGTGCAGGAGGGCATCGCGATGGGCGAGATCGTGCCCGGCACGATCATGATCGTCACGCAATTCTTCGGCTTCGTCGCCGCCTATCGCGATCCGGGCAACCTGCCACCGCTACTTGCCGGCGTCTTCGGCGGCCTCTTGGCCACCTGGATGACATTCATTCCCTGCTTTCTCTGGATTTTGTCGATTGCTCCGTTCATCGAAGGCTTGCGGCGCAAGGCGATTCTCAGCAACGCCCTGCAGGCCGTCACCGCCGCCGCCGTCGGCGTGATCTTCAACCTCACGGTCTGGTTCGGCATTCGGACCTTGTTCCGCGTGGTCCAACCGGTCCAATACGGCCAGCTCAACTTCGATGTACCCGATTTCGCGAGCTTCGACCCGTGGGCATTGGCGCTGTTTGCCTGCGCCGCGATTGCGGTGTTCCGTTTCCAGATCAGCGCCGCCATGACTCTCGTCGCATCATCGGCGGCCGGCATTTTGCTTCTATGGGTTGGCCTCGCCGGGTGACCCGTTACGCGGGAGCAGCACGATGCGCATCCTCGCCCTACTCGCCCTGTTTTTGATCGGTTCTGCGACAGTCGCCAGCGCCGCCGAGGATGTCACGGCGGGACAGTCTGTCATCCGCGCGCAAGAAGAAGCGTTAAGCCGCGACGACGCAGCGACGGCCTACACCTTTGCCTCGCCCGGCATCCAAAGGAGGTTTCACGACCCCGAAACTTTCTTGTCCATGGTGCGCAATGGCTATACTCCGGTCTATCGCCACCGGAGCTTCGAGTTCGGCGAGGCGAAGGCCTCGGACGGCGCGATTCTGCAGGAGGTCCACATCATCGACGCCAACGGCGTGGCCTGGGAGGCGCTCTACACGCTGGAGACGCAGCCCGACGGAAGCCTGAAAATCAGCGGCTGTGTCCTGACCAAGGCGGTCATATCCTGAGACTGAGGCTGGCGACCCCTGAGAGGGTGCGGCCGGCGATGGCGAGTTACGGCAACGCGCGCGCCCCGCGTTGAACCTCGGAGCCGGCGCCGGAGGCCGGGCGTCACCCGCGACGCCCGTCGGGCCCGGCAAGGATCAGCGCCCAGAACACCTTGTATTTGGAGGCCGGAGCATAGGCCGTGGCAATTCCCATGCGGGTGACGCCGCGGTTGAGCATATTGGCGCGATGCGGCGGCGAATCGCGCCAGCCGGAGAAGGCCTCGGCGAGCGTGTGATAGCCGGCGCCGACGTTCTCGACCGCAACGCTGCCGCCGACGCCGGCCTTGCGCATGCGCTCGTGAAACGGGTGCCCGACGTCGCGGTCCATCTTGTCACGGGCCGCCATGGCGCGGGCCTGCTCGCCCGCAAGCCGCATCAAGTCGGAATCAACGACGACCGGGCCGAGGCCGTTGTTGCTGCGATATCCCGAGATCATCGACTGCGCCACGGCGGCATCGACCGCCGCGTCGGTCTGCGCGAGGTCCTGATAGAATGTCGGCTGCCCGGGCGGCGGCGGTGCGCTCTCGCCGCAGCCGGCCAACGCGGCGACGCCGATCGCGACGACGCACAGCGCGAGCGTCCCCAACCGCGATGCAGCGAAGCGCGGAAACCGCGGGCTGCGCCGACGCATTTGCTGATCCGGAGAGCTTCGCAGCTTCCGCGGCCGGTGCTGGAGGCTGCCGGTCCGCTCGCGGGTCGGCGGGAGCCGCGAACCGACCTCTTCGAGCGTGTGCTGGGTGCCCATCCGATCCCCGAATCGCGCGCGCGGCACGTCGCTTACCACGGCAATGGACGAAATTCGACGGCGGCGACCGCGCTATCGCGCTTCAACCAGCGCGGTGTGAGGAGAGGCTTGCGCGGCCAAGCTCGCCGATCCGCGACAGATAGAACCTTGCCCGTGCAGGATCGATTCGTGACACGGCCATGCCGAGCGCGATCGCCACGCCCTCGATGACGAATTGCAGCGCCGAGGAAAGGCCCAGCATCTGCAACATCTGGCCCAACTGGGTCAGAAACAGCGCGGCGCCGGCGACGGCGACCATGCTGCCGATGCCGCCGGACAACGCGGTTCCGCCAAGGACGGCGGCAGCGATCGGGGCGAGGAGATAGGGTTCGCCGACCCGCAGCGTCGGATTGCGGATGAACGCGGATACGAGAATTCCGGCAATTCCATAGAGGAAGGCGGCGACCGTAAAGGCGGCGCACTGGTAGGCAGCGACATTGATGCCGGCGATCCAGGCCGACCGCGGGTTCGCGCCTACCGCCGAGAAATGCCGGCCGATTGTCGTCTTGCGGAGGATGACGTTGAGGATGACGGCCAGGGCGGCCACGACCCAGACCGAGACGTTGATCCCCAGGAAACGTGCATCGCCCCAAGCCGCCATTCCCGGCGGCACGCGCGATTCCTGCGGCAGCGAGTCGCGATACCAAAGCGTGGCGCCGGTCGTGATCGCGCCGACCGCGAGCGTGACGATCAAGGCGTTGAGCTCGAACACCGCGACCAGGAGGCCGTTGATCAGGCCGACGAGCGTGGCGAAGAACAGCGCCGCAAACGTCGCCCAGAGTATGGCGTCGTCTTGACCTCCCGAGAAACCCAGGACCACGGTGCTCGAGAGCGTAACGACGGCCGGAATCGAAAGATCGATGCCGCGCGCCATGAGCACGAGCGTCTCGCCGATGGCGGCGATGCCGAGA
>DASYOB010000072.1:0-4326 GCA_036008175.1 Allostellaceae bacterium | reverse complement strand
TGCGTACAACATCGTCACAGAGACAACCGGCGAGCGTCGCATCAACGACGCTGAGGCCGCGATCGTGCACCGCATCTTTGCCGAATTCGCCGCGGGCCGCAGCCCACGCGCGATCGCAAAGCAGCTCAATGCCGAGAATGTCCCGGGGCCGGGAGGACGCCCTTGGGGCGACACCACGATCAGAGGTCAAGCCGACCGCGGCACCGGAATCCTCAACAATGCTCTCTACATCGGGCGCCTCGAATGGAACCGGTGCAGCTACGTCAAGGACCCGCGCAACGGGAAGCGGGTTGCCCGCCCTAATCCTCCCGAGCGCTGGGAAACCGCCGAGATCCCGTACCTCAGGATCATCGGCGAGGATTTGTGGAACCGGGTCAAGGCGCGCCAGCAGCAGATCAAGTTTACAATCGCCCGCGACGAAGACGGCAACGCGCTCAATCGCGCTCACCGCCGTCGCTTCCTTTTGAGCGGGCTTCTCGTCTGCGGATGTTGCGGTGGCGGCTATACGATCATCGGCGTTGACCGTTACGGCTGTGCGACACGTCGCTCGAAGGGCACCTGTCCGAACAGCTTGACGATCAGGCGCGGGGAGATTGAGGACCGGGTCTTTGCCGGCTTGCGGGAACACATGATGGCGCCGGAACTCGTCGGCACCTTCATCGAGGAGTTCAACGCCGAACTCCGCCGCCTGACAGCCGATTCCGCCGCCGAACGCAACAGCGCACAGCGCATGCTCGCCGAGGCCGACCGCAAGATCGCCAGCATCGTCAAGGCGATCGAGGACGGCGCCTACACGCCGGCGCTGAAAGACCGGCTCGCCGCCCTCGAGCGGCAAAAGGCCGAGGCTGCCGCCAAACTCGCGGCGACAAAAACCCAGCCGGTGCCGCGACTGCATCCGAACCTATCGGCGCTGTACAAGGCCAAGCTGGAGCAACTTGGTGCTGCGCTGAACGACCCCGGCATCGCTCCCGAGGCCGGCGAGGTGATGCGGGATCTGATCGAGCGCATTGTGCTGACCCCGATCGATGGCACGCTCAAGGTTGAGCTCTATGGCGACCTCGCACGCTTGATGGCCTTTGCTGAGGGGACGGAACGCAAAACGAACGACCCCGGCCCTGGCGGGTCGGGGTCGCTACTGTCGGTGGTTGCGGGGACGCGAAACCACCTATACCGAACCAGTATCGCTTGGCAACGGGCAGCCCCTGCGAGCGCGGCACCCTTCTCCTGAGAGGCTGCGTACGTAGCAGGAAGGGCCGGAGCGGTGGGTTGAAAAAAAAGACCCGCCCGAGGTTCGCCCGGGCTGGGGGTATGTTGTCGACGAAGCGCTACGACGGGTTCAGTAATCCATTCCGCCCATGCCGCCTGGCGGCACCGCCGGCGGGGTCTTGGGCTCGGGCTTCTCGGCCACCATCGCCTCGGTGGTGATCAAAAGGCCGGCGATCGACGCCGCGTCCTGCAGCGCGTGGCGCACGACCTTGGTCGGGTCGATAATGCCGGCCTTGATCATGTCGGTGAACTCGCCCTTTTGCGCGTCGTAGCCATAGTTGGCGTCCTTGCTCTCCAACAGCTTGCCGACCACGATCGAGCCGTCCGCGCCGGAATTCTCGGCAATCTGCCGGGCCGGCCACGACAACGCCTTGCGAACGATCTCAATGCCGACCTTCTGGTTCGGGTTGGACGGGGTCAGCTTGTCGAGGGCGCGGATCGCATAGAGGAGCGCTGAGCCGCCGCCCGGAACCACACCCTCCTCGACCGCGGCGCGGGTCGCATGCATCGCGTCGTCGACGCGATCCTTGAAGCCATCGTTCGCGGCGCGCACCGCATTCGGCCGCATCGGGGTGTGCGCCATCGCGTTGATGCGGCGATCGGAAACTGTTGCGAGGCCCGAGGCTAGCGCCGGTGCCGCGCACGTCAACCGTCTCGAGGCACCCAGCGGCATGCGATCATCCACTGCCTGCCGGCGCGATCTCGCCATGAGCGAACAGGCCTGCCCGAACCGTCTGCCGGCCGCATAGAGAGTATGCCGACGGGAGTACGTCACCACGCGGCACTGTATTCGGACGCTCCGCCAGTTCAGCGGAACCAGCGGTTGGACATGATCAGCTCGACTTGCTTGTTCTCGACCGAGTCGCCTCGCATCTCGCTGCCGTCAGGGCCGACACGGCCATGGCGGTCAACGCCGTCGAACGCGGCGGCGCCGATACGAACCATGACAAGCGGATCGTCGCTCATCGCCTTGAACCAGTAGAACGTCCCATGCGGTAGCAGCACGCCTTCGTTCTTACCGATCGTGCGGATCTCGCCGTTCGGCCCGCAGAAGGTCGCCTCGCCCTGGAGCACGACAAAGGTGTGGTCCTCGTTCGGGTGCGCATGAAGCCCGTTCTCGCCATCCGCCGCATAAGTTTTCAGCACAACCCACATCTTGTCCGAGGCGGCGAGCGGGGTATCGGTGCGACCTTGCTTTGGCAGCTGCGCCTCGAGTTTGAAGAAGGTCGGCTTCCCTTCAACGATCTGTGAATTGACCTTGGTGCGGAGGTCCTCGGGGGTTTGAGCGACGGTAGCGGTTCCGTCAGGCGGCATGGCTAACTCCGTCAAGAGCGTCGATGGAACGCTAAGTCCGCCGTCCACAATCTGCAACGTGTATGCCCCGATGAGGGGTGAGCCGCAATCGATCGCGGTGTGTCATAGTCGGTTTGCACGACGCACCCCGGAGCGACGGCTGCCTGCAAATCGCGCCTACGGCATGGACCAGGACTTCTATCCCTGGTCACCGATTGTCACTCGCCCCATTTTCCAATGGCCGGACGATGCCCGGGTAGCCCTGGCGGTCATCGTCAACTTGGAGCACTGGGATTGGGAGGTCCCGGCTGGTACGCCTGTGGCGGTGAGCCCGATGGGCGGTCCCGAGGGACTGTGGACCGGCAACCAGCCGCAATTCCCGGATATCGGCGGTTATGGCAACCACGAATACGGCAACAGGGTCGGGATTTTCCGCATTCTCGCGGTTCTGGGTTCGTCGAGCGGTGCCGGCGTTAGTTTGCTGGAGGGCTCGGCGCTACTCGCTTTCGGCAGCGACACGGCCGGCTCGGTGCGGATCCCGGCCTCGATGACCGGCACGGTCGGGCTGAAAGTCACGCTTGGTCGCTGGTCCGCCGAGGGGGTGGTGCCGCTCTCCCCGACATTCGATACCCCGGGCCTCTTGGCGCGCAGCGTTTCGGACATCGCCTATGGATTTGCTGCGCTCGACCCCACCGGAATTGAGTTGGTCAGCTTTATTACGCGAGCAAGCGTACGGGAGATTGGCGGTATCCGCATTGGCATCAGCGATCCTTTCCTGTGGCGCGACTGCGATCCGGGGATCGCGGAAGCCGTCGAGGAGGCGGTGAACGCGCTCGTGCACGCCGGCGCCATCGCGCGTGAATTCACCTTGCCGGAGGCGGCCGGGGCCTATTCGGTCTTTCTCGAAGGTGGGCTAAGCGCGGTCGAGCTGCGCAGTTTTCTTGACCAGGAGCTGCCTGACTGGCTGGCGCAGCTCGATCCGGTCATCGCACCGGCGGTGCGGAACGCGGAGAACGTGAGTGCAGAAGATTACCTGGCCCGCATCGCGCGTTTGCGCGCCTTGGCACGTACCGCGGCGCCGCGTCTCGATGCCGTTGACGTGATCGCCTCCCCGACGCTGTGCTTGACGCCGCCGCTGATATCGGATGTTGCGGATGCCGATAGCCATCTTCGCGCCAACCGCCGCATCGTCCGCAACACCGTCGCGGTCAATTATCTCGGGCTCTGCGCGATCACGATACCTGTCGGACGCGATCGCGTCGGCATGCCCGTCGGGCTCCAGCTGATCGCGCCCGCGTGCGCGGAAGAGAAGCTATTGATGATCGCGCTCGCGGCGGAGCGGGTGCTCGGCACAGCCGCCGACCGGCTGGGCACGCCGCCGCTGCTCGCTTCGTGAGATCGAAGCGGGGTCGGCGACCGAGGGCAGGGAATTACTCGGCCGCCATTTGACGCTGCGCGGCTCCGGCGCGGGCGAGCATCGCCGCGGCGTTGCCATGCAGGATCTGCTCGCGCGCATCATCACCGATTTCCGCCTCGGCGAGAGCTTTGCGTGTCCAATCGACGCCGAACTCAGTACCATCGGTGCCGCACACAATGCGCTCGGCCCCGTACAGCCGGACGGCTGCTTCGATCGCCCGCGGGCCGAACGAATTGCAATCGACGTAAACCTTCGCCTTGCGAAACCGCGATGACGGCAGCTCCTCCATCGGCGTGTCCAGCAGGCAGCGATGGTCCATGCGCTCGACTTCGAAGGGGATGTTGCCGCCG
>DASYOB010000071.1:0-2925 GCA_036008175.1 Allostellaceae bacterium | reverse complement strand
TCGATGCCGCTATCCTCGAACCAGGAGCGCTGCGCCGGCGCGTTCGCCTGCGTACGCAGCCAGATGTGCAGTCCCTCGGCCTCGCCGTTCAGCCGCTCCATCGCCTCGCGCGCCGCCGAGGGTAGGGCCGTTGCCACCATCCGTGTTCCTCTCGGTTTTGCCGAGAGCATAGCACAGCTCGCGCACACGGGCGTTTCAGCCTCCTTACCAACGCAAGCGCACGTAGCGCAGTGGCGGGAGCGAGGCCGCTAACCACCACTACGTCGGAACGACAGATGCAGGTCGCCATCGCGCCGTCCTTGGTGGCGAAGTCCAAGGTCTGTTCGATCATTGGCTGGTTCAAGTCGGGCGCAGTTTTCTGCCACCCAATCCCATAGCCGGCTCGGTAAGCCGCGAAATCCGCCATTACGAAGGAGGCTTGGATCCGCTTTTCCCTTTCCGATTGCTCCGGAACCGGCGTGTTTGATGGAACAGTTTGTGCGGTGCACTGACTTGCAGCACGATGGATCCAGCCTTCGCCGGGATCACAGCTGAAGGCGTCGGAGCGAACGCATGGCCGTGCAGGCGATCGGTGACAGGGTGCGGCGGGAAGAGGATTTCCGCCTGTTGACCGGCAGGGGTCGCTACGTCGAGGACGTGTCGACGATCGGCGCGGCACACGGCTATGTGCTGCGCTCACCGCACGCGCATGCGCGTATCGTGTCGATCGACTTCGAACGGGCCAAGGCGGCGCCCGGTGTGCTCTCCGTGCTGACCAGCGCCGATCTGCGCCGGCGCGGCCTCGGCACCTTGCGGCCGCTGGTGCCGCGCCGCAAGGGCGATAGCTCGCCGGCGTTCGTCTGCCCGCAGCCGCTATTGGCGCAGGACCGGGTGCGCTATGTCGGCGATCCCGTCGCCTTCATCGTCGCCGAAAACCTCAACCAGGCGAAGGATGCCGCCGAGCTGATCCGAGTCGAGTATGAACCGCAGCCCGCCGTGATCACGGCCGAGGCGGCGCTCGCCGCCGGCGCACCCGCCGCCTGGGACGAGAATCCCGGCAACGAAGCCTTCACCCACACGGCTGGTGACAAGGCTGGGGTCGAAGCGGCGTTCGCGCGTGCGGCGCGCATCGTTCGTCACAGCATTGTCGTCAACCGGATTACGGCGAACAGCATGGAGCCGCGCGGCTGTCTCGCGCAATACAACCCGGCGGATGATCGCTATACGATCCGCTGCACAGTACAGTCGGTGCACCAGATCCGCGCTGCGCTCGCCGGCCAGATCTTCCGGCTGCCACACCATCAGGTCCGGGTCGTTTGCGACAATATGGGCGGCGGCTTTGGCATGAAGGGCGGCTGCTACCCGGAATACGCGCTGTCGCTTTGGGGCTCCGAGGTGATTGGGCGGCCGGTGCGCTGGGTCGCCGAGCGCAGCGAAGGGCTGCTGAGTGACGAGCAGGCGCGCGGCAGCACCGTCGATGCCGAGTTGGCGCTCGATGCCGATGGCAAATTCCTGGCGCTGCGCACGCAGTGGCGCTCGTCGATCGGCGCCTATTACTCGAGCGACCGGCCGACGATCCCGTTGACGATCGGTATGGGGTGCCTTGTCAACACCTACACCTTCCAGGCGGTCTGTGCCGAGGTCACGGCGGTGTTGACCAACACGATGACGACCGCACCCTATCGCGGCGGCAGCCGCCCCGAGCCAATCTATGTCGTCGAGAGCATCATCGACAAGGCAGCGCGCGAGCTCGGGCTGGACCCGGCCGAGCTGCGCCGCCGCAACACGATCCCGGCGAGCGCGATGCCGTACACGACGCCGATGCGGCAGACCTACGACAGCGGCGATTTCTCGAAAAACCTCGCCAATTGCCTTGCCATGGCCGGCTACAACGGGATCGAAGAGCGGCGTGCTGCTGCGCGTTCGCGCGGCAAGCTCCTAGGCATCGGTGTCGCGACCACGGTAGCGGCAACCGGCGGTCGCGACTACGAACATGCCGAGATTCGGTTTGATCCGGCGGGCGGTGTGGTTCTAATCACCGGCAGCATGGATCACGGCCAGGGTCACGGTACGACCTTCAAGCAGGTCCTGTCGGAAAAGCTTGGCATCGACGCGGATCTGATCCGCTACCGCTATGGCGACAGCGATCTTGTGACGATGGGCATCGGCACCTTCGGTTCGCGCTCGGCGCAGCTCGCCGGCTCGGCGATTGTGCTCGCCGCCGACAAGCTGATCGAGAAGGGCCGCAGGATTGCCGCGCATATGCTGGAGGCGGCCGCCGCTGACATCGTCTTCGAGCACGGGAAGTTCACGATCGCCGGCACCGACCGCACAGTCGACATCGCCGATGTGGCGCGGCACTCCTTCCACTCAGCGCAGTTGCCCGACGACATCGAAACCGGGTTCACCGAGCGCTCCAATTTCGGCCCCGCAGACGCAGCAACCTTTCCGTCGGGCGCGCATGTGTGTGAGGTCGAGATCGACACGGAAACCGGCGAGGTTAGGCTCTCCCGCTACTGTGCCGTTGACGATGTCGGCCACATGCTAAACCCGCTCCTCTGCGAGGGGCAGATCCATGGCGGTATCGTCCAGGGCGCCGGCCAGGCGTTGCTGGAGAACCTCGCCTATGATGCGGAAACGGGGCAGCTGGTCAGCGGCTCGTTCCAGGATTACGCGATGCCGCGCGCCGACGATTTCTGCGCGTTCGAATTGGCCGAGAATTCGAGCCCGACCGAGCGCAACCCCCTCGGCGTCAAGGGCGTCGGCGAGGCCGGCACGATCGGAGCAATCCCGGCGGTCATGAACGCGGTCAACGACGCGCTCGCCGCGATCGGCGCGCCCGCCGTCGAATTGCCGGCTACGCCGGAAAAGCTCTGGCGCGCGATCTGCCAGACGCGACTTTGAGACTTCAGGGAGGAAAGCGATGCTGCCCAGTAATGGGCATCC
>DASYOB010000070.1:0-52263 GCA_036008175.1 Allostellaceae bacterium | reverse complement strand
CGGGTCGTCTCAGGCGTGAGAAAGGCGCGGAGCGCGCTTCGGTTCGCCTCCGACGAATTCTGCCAATAGGCCTTGATCGGACTCCAACCCTCGCTGAGACCTTCTTCGTAGGCGTTGCCGTTCTGCGAGATGATGGCGGTGACGCGCTCGGGGTACCGCATCGCCAGGCGGAACCCGGTTGGCGCGCCGTAATCGAACACATAGATCGCGTAGCGGCCGAGGCCGACGACCTCGGTGAAACGGCCGATGACCCGCGCGATATTGTCGAATGTGTAGGCAAACGCGCCGCGGTCCGGCATGTCGGACTGGCCGAACCCGGGGAGATCCGGCGCGATCAGGCGAAAGCGATCCCCAAGCAGCGGGATGAGGTCGCGAAACATATGGCCGGCGCTCGGGAAACCGTGCAGCAGCAGGATCGCCGGCGCGTCTCTCGACCCGGCCTCGCGATAAAAGATGTTGAACCCGTCGACGTCGGCCTTGCGGAAACTGACCTTAAGCATCAGCGACTTCCTGAGTTGTGGATAACCCCTGTAAAATTCTTTCATTGATTAAGGGCCTTGTCGCGCTTGCGGCGATATGCCGGCTCGTGAGTGGCGGTTACGCCGCCAGGCTCGCTACGGCGTCGAGGATCACTTCGATGACAGGCTCTGGCGCGGTGACCAATGGCGTATGGTCGACCTTCTCCGCGCGGATGCGCGCGCCCATGCGCTCCGCCATGAACCGCTGGGTGTTGGGGTTGATCATCCGGTCTTCCTCGGCGAGGAGGTACCAGGACGGCTTTACTTTCCAAGCGGGTCTTGGAGCCTTCTCCTGGATGCACGCGACGGCGATTGGCCGCTGTGTTGCGGCGAAAAGTGCGGCCCGTTCGGGCGATGCATGGTGGGAGAAAGCGGCGCCAAATTCCGCCTGCGGCATCCAGATCAGCCCGTGCGCATCAGGCGCCAGTTGCGGCGCCTTCGGGTGAGGTTTCTCTCGATAGAACACTTCGGCGACCGTCTCGCCCTCGTCAGGCGCCAAGGCCGCTATGAAGACCAATGATTGGACTCGCGTGCTGGTAGTCGCCGCTATCACCGCGCCGGCATAAGCGTGGGCTACCAAGACCACGGGTCCGCTGGTGCGTTCCAGCGCGCGGTCAAGGGCCGCGACGTCATCCGACAAGGATGTCAGTGGCATGGGCGCTGCCAGGACATTCAGTCCCTTGCCGAGCAGTGGGCCGATAATGTCGTTCCAGCTCGAGCCGTCAGCCCAGGCTCCGTGAACCAAAACGACGGTGGGCCTCCCTTTGGACTCGGCCATCATCGAACCCCGGCGTTATCCCAACTAACCCAGAAAAGGTTATGTTCACATAACCTGTCAACGATTGGTTAAAAGGTTACCTATCGGCGATAAATCACAGCGTCGGCCGCAGGGGTGCGGGCTAGAGCCGTCGACGTTGCTCTCTCGCTCATTATGTCGTTGAAGCTAACAATAACTTGTAAAAGTAAAAGCAAGAGGTTATTTACAAGCCATTGATTCACTGCACTTTCCACGGCAATCGATGACCGTTGCGCGCCCGCCGCCGATTTTCATCGCCGACCACCCGGGATTGGATTTCCTGAACACGATTGCAGTCTCGGTGGACACCAAGGTCGAGTGGCTGACTTCGGGGGAAGACCTGCTCGCGTGGCTGAAGCAATCGAGATTAGTGCCCGACCGGGTGTTGGACGCTTTTCGGCAAAGCGCTGTTCCGGGCGAACTCGACGGCATCGCCGCGCAAGCGCGCGCGCTGCGGGATTGGTTCAAGCTGTTTGTCTACAAGCACATGGGCAGACCGCTGGAACCGGCTGCATTGCGCGAACTGCAGCCGCTCAATCAGCTCCTCGCACGCGACGAGGAGTACGGCCAGATCGCGCTTCGCCATCGGCGCCATGATCGAGAACCGGGTAAAGGAGAGGCGCCCGGCCTCGCCTGGCACCCGCAGCGACGGTGGCGGTCACCTGAGGCGCTGCTCTTTCCGCTGGCGCGATCGCTGGCCGACCTCGTCTGCACGGAAGATTTCACCCAGGTGAAGGCCTGCGAAGGATCCCCGTGCACGCTTCTCTTCGTCGATCGAACTCGTGGGCATGCCCGACGGTGGTGCAGCATGGCGGTCTGCGGCAATCGAGCAAAACAAGCCGCGCATCGAAATCGGCTTAAGAAGCGGCATTAGACTTGGACGATTGGGGACGACGCGGATTTCCTCGTCTGAAACTGGGTGAGTTAACCATACACCTCGGCGAAGAGTGCCGCGATAAACGCAAACAGGACCACCCAGGAAAAAACCTCGACAGCGATTTGTTCCCCGGGAGCGGCAATGCCGGCGCTCGGGCTGGGCGCGCCATTGGGAAAGCTTGCCAGCCGGAGTTGCCGCTCCGCGGCGTCAGCAATTTCCATGATCGTGACTGCTACCGTGTCCTTTCCCATCTGGTGCGCCTCGGCTGCCGCCTCTTCCAGTTTCCAAACAGCCGCGATGCCATTACGGATTAGGACAGTCTCGGCAATCGTTTCCACTTCGGTGCGCGTCATGCGCATAAGATGGCGGCAGGCACCTGAAGCCTCGGTTACGATTAGGTGAATTAGGATTTAATTAGCTTCGCCAGCAAGTGCTTATGGCAGGCGCTTGAACAGCTGCACGATGGCCTGGATGACGGCTAATGGGCATGAGCGTCACTCCGGTCTACCTGGCGCGATTGCGCCGGAAGCAGTCATTCCCGGGACCGGGAGCTGACCACGGGTTCGACCCCAAAGCGGCTTCTGGCGCGCCGGTCACCCTAGACTAAAGTAGACCCTCAGTGGCGGAGCGCTGCCGCGGCTCTGGTCGAAATTAAACTCGATTTCACGATCGGACGAAGGACGCGTCATCACGTCCGCGTTATCAAAGATTGCGAGCGGGCAACCCCAAGCAAGCTCGCGACCAAGGGGTGGGTACTGCCATGAAGAACCTCCTACCTTCCGCGACTTTATTGGGCGTGTCCCGGCGCACTGAATAATTAGCGTCGGAGGCCGAAAATGGCTCTGCACGACGATGATGCGATTACCGCTTTCATTCGCGCCAAAGGAGTGACCCGCTGCCCAACTGCGTGCGCCGCGCCGACCCAGGCGGTCCTTGCCGCGGCGGACCGGCTCGTGTTGCGACAGCGGGCAGAACGGCGAGAGGCGGCACGAGAAACGATCCAAGAGGCGCGGGCTCGTCACCTCTCGGAAGAGCTGAGCCTCGGATGAACATCTGTGACGAAGAGCTTCACAAAGTATTGCCGCTGAGGCGGCGCCCGCCTGCACGCGCTGAGATCGACAGACCCTTTGCCGACTTCGACGCCGACTTCGACGCGTGACCCGGCAGGCCTCTGCTCGAGAACTCGCCGTCACGTCCCGAAAGCGACGGTAAGGAGTTGAGCGTCTTCAACCAGCTCGCGGCCTAGTCAAAAGTTCGCGAGCGTGATGGCGAGAGGCGCGCTGAGTATATCCGAGGAAGCTGCAGGCGAAGGTGATCGGCAGCAATTGTTTAGATGTGCTCTATCAGAACGGCAGGCACCCCTTTCACAGGAGTTTACATGCCCACGATTACCACCAAGGACGGCACGGAGATCTTCTACAAGGACTGGGGTTCGGGCCAGCCGATCGTGTTCAGCCACGGCTGGCCGCTGTCGGCCGATGATTGGGACGCACAGTTGCTGTTCTTTCTGCACCATGGCTATCGCGTTATCGCCCATGACCGCCGTGGCCATGGTCGCTCGACCCAGACCGCCGACGGCCACGATATGGACCATTATGCCGACGACCTGGCGGCTCTGACGGCGCATCTCGACCTGAAAGGTGCCATCCATGTCGGCCATTCCACCGGCGGCGGCGAGGTGGCGCGCTATCTGGGACGGCATGGCGAAAGCCGGGTGGCCAAGGCGGCGCTGATCAGCGCGGTGCCGCCGCTGATGGTGAAGACGCCGGCCAATCCGCTCGGGCTTCCCAAGGAGGTGTTCGATGGCCTGCAGGCGCAACTAGCTGCCAATCGTTCGCAATTCTATCGCGACCTGCCGGCGGGGCCTTTCTACGGCTACAACCGGCCCGGCGCGAAAGCCTCGGAGGCCGTCATCCAGAATTGGTGGCGCCAAGGCATGATGGGTGGTGCCAAGGCGCATTACGACGGCATTGTGGCCTTTTCCCAGACCGATTTCACGGAAGACCTCAAGAAGATCACCGTCCGGGTGTTGGTCATGCATGGTGAAGACGACCAGATCGTGCCCTATGTCGCCGCGGGACCCTTGTCGGCAAAGTTGCTGAAGAACGGCAGACTGAAGAACTACAAGGGCTTCCCGCACGGCATGCCCACTACGGAAGCAGGCACGATCAATTCCGACCTGTTGGCGTTCATCAAAAGCTAGCCAGCTTCAGAGATCGCAGGCGCAGTCTGGAAGCAGCTGCGGCTCGAAAACATGCTTCCCTTGCCACGAGGCTAACGTGAAAGGGCGCGACTTCGTCTTTACACGCTCCGCACCTTGAAGCTGACCGCGCAGCCGACGATTGCAGAGGGGCGAACCTTCTGTTCGCCAACGCATGAGAAGCGCGCCGAAACGGTCGCTCGAATGGGTTGGGAACGCCCGGAAACGTCAAGCGCGCGGCCTTTCGGAGAGGGAGACGGACCTGATGGCACGCTTACTTTCGGTCAATGTTGGACTGCCTCGGGACATCGCCTGGCAAGGAAAGACGGTCCACACCGCCGTCTGGAAGGCGCCGATCGAAGGCCGGCGGATGGTGCGGCGGCTCAACATCGACGGCGACGGTCAAGGGGATTTGGTGGGGCACGGCGGTGAGCATCGGGCCGTTTTCGTCTACCAGATCGACTCCTATCGCTATTGGCAAACCCAGCTCGGCCGGAGTGATTTCAGCTATGGCGAGTTCGGCGAGAACTTCACCATTGACGGCCTGTCAGACGATGAGGTTTGCATCGGCGATCGGTATCGGATCGGTGGCGCACTGTTCGAAGTAACGCAGCCGCGTGTCACTTGCTACCGGATCGGCATCCGCATGATCGAGCCGCAGATGGCCGCGCTGCTCGTCGCGCATGGCAGACCTGGTTTCTATTTCCGCGTCCTGGAGGAGGGCGAGGTCGAGGCTGGCGACGAGATCGTACAAGTCTCCACGGGTCCTGAACGCATGACCGTTGCCGAGGTCAATGCGCTCCTGTACCTGCCCTATCATCCGAAAGACCGGGTGGAACAGGCATTGCGGATTCCGGCGCTGAGCGCGGGCTGGCGCACCTCCTTCGAGGCGCTGCTCGACCAGACGCGGAGCGGCCGCTCGACGACGGGCAACGCTGGGCTCGGTCCGGCGGCCGGCCCGCCTCCGGCCTGGGCGGGGTTCCGTTCATTGCGTGTCACGGGCAAGAACCGCGAGAGCAGCAACGTGACCTCGCTGGTACTTGAGTCTAGTGACGGGCAGCCTCTGGCGGCCGCCTTGCCCGGGCAGTTTATCGTGTTCCGGCTGCGAGCGACGCCCGATGCGCCCGCTCTGCTGCGCAGTTATTCACTATCGGCAGAGCCGAGCGAGGCTTCCTACCGTGTCAGCGTCAAGCGCGAGATCGGCAGTGCGGCAGGAGCCTATATCGACACCGGGGTTCGAATCGGCGACACCCTCGAGGTGAACGCACCGCGCGGCGCCTTCACGTTGAAGCCTGGTCAGGGACCCGTCATCCTGCTCAGTGCCGGCATTGGCGCGACCCCGGTACTCGCCATGCTTCACTCGCTGGCTGCCGGCGTGTCGCCGCGAGAGGTGTGGTGGATCTACGGAGCCCGCGACGGCCGTGAGCATCCGTTCGCCGAAGAGGTGCGCACCCGCCTTAAAGCTTTACCCCACACCCACAGCCATATCCGCTACAGCTCGCCCGGTCCCGGAGACCGGCCGGCTGTCGATTTCGACGCTCCCGGGCGATTGAGCGTCGGCGTGCTTGCGGAGCTGGGCGTCCCCCGCGATGCCGACTTCTATCTCTGTGGGCCTCCCGCCTTCATGACCGACCTCACCGCCGGCCTAGCGGCCTGGGGTGTCGCCGCCCATCGCGTTCACACCGAGAGTTTCGGTTCGGGTCCGTCGATGACGCCGGGCGTCGCCGCGGCGCCGCACCCGCCGCCGCATTTGCCGGCCGGACCAGCCGGCGCCGGACCACTGGTATCCTTCGCGCGCAGCAGCCTCAATGTCCGTTGGAACTCGACGTGCCAAAGCCTCCTTGAACTCGCTGAGGCATGCGATGTGCCGGTCCGATGGTCGTGCCGGACCGGGGTCTGCCATAATTGCGAGACCGGGCTCGTCGCCGGCGCTGTCGCTTATCGTCCCGACCCGGTTGAGCCGCCGGCAGAGGGCAATGTGCTGATCTGCTGTAGCCAGCCCAAGGGCGACATCGTGATCGATCTCTGACGCAATCCAGACTGGTATCCGCGAAAAGCAATCGGGCGGGCGTCATGGCCGGTGCCGCACGGGAGGCGACTATGATCATCTTGCTGATGTCACTTCTGATCGGCGTGGTCGCCGGCCTGCGTACCTTTACGGCGCCGGCGGCGGTCAGTTGGGCCGCACACACGGGCTGGCTGTCGCTCGGCGATAGCCCGCTCGCGTTTTTCGGGTCCGCCTGGACGCCGTGGATACTCACTCTGTTGGCGCTGGTCGAACTTGTCATCGATCAGTTGCCCTCGGCCCCGAGCCGTAAGGCACCCGGCGGGTTCGGCGCCCGCATCGTGTCGGGCGCCCTGTCCGGAGCAGCGACCGCCGCGCCTGTCGGCTGGCTGATCGTCGGCGGAATTGCAGGGATTGTCGGCGCGGTAATCGGCACCCTGGGCGGATATGCCGCTCGAGCGAAGCTCGCCGCTGCCCTTCGCAACGATATGCCCGCGGCGTTTATCGAGGATGCGGTTGCGATACTCGCCGCGATCGTCATTGTATTGGCGATCCAATGACCCGGCACTTCGACGCGATCATCATCGGCGCCGGTCAGGCCGGTCCGCCGCTTGCCGGTCGGCTCACCGGTGCCGGGATGTCGGTGGCGTTGATCGAGCGCCACCTGTTCGGCGGCACCTGCGTCAACACCGGCTGTATGCCGACCAAGACCCTTGTCGCCAGCGCCTATGCCGCCCACCTTGCCCGGCGCGGCGCGGATTACGGCGTCATGCTCAATACGCCGCCGCATATCGACATGATCCGCGTCAAGGCACGCGCCGACGCGGTATCGGCAAATGCGCGCGCCAATGTCGAGCGCTGGCTGCGCGGCATGAAAGGCTGCATGGTCATCAACGGTCATGCGCGCTTCTTGGCGTCGGATGCGGTCCAAGTCGGTGACGAGACGCTGAGCGCACCGCGTATTTTCATCAATGTCGGCGGTCGAGCGATCGTCCCGGATCTGCCGGGTGTCCACGAAGTTCCGTTCCTCACCAACAGCACAATGCTCGCGCTCGATCGGGTTCCGGCGCACCTTGTTGTCGTCGGCGGCAGCTATGTCGGGCTCGAATTCGCGCAGATGTACCGGCGGTTCGGCGCCTCGGTAACGGTCATCGAGATGGGCGCGCGTCTTATCGGCCGCGAGGACGAGGATGTGTCCCAGGCCGTCCGCGAGATTTTCGAGGGCGAGGGGATAACAGTGCGCACCGGCGCCGAATGCATCACCCTCGCCCCGCATGCGAACGGGGTCGCCGTTGGGGTCGATTGCGCGGTCGGTGATCCCAAAATCGTCGGCTCGGATGTGCTCCTCGCCGTTGGCCGCCGTCCCAACACCGACGATCTTGGCCTCAACAAGGCCGGCGTCATCACCGATGCCCGAGGCTACATACAAGTTGATGACGGCCTTGCTACCAGCGCGCCAGGCATCTGGGCGCTTGGCGACTGCAACGGCCGCGGCGCCTTTACTCACACCGCCTACAACGATTTTGAGATTGTCGCCGCCAACCTCCTCGACGGCGAGCAGCGCAAGGTCAGCGAACGCATCGCGGGCTACGCCCTCTACATCGATCCGCCTTTAGGCCGCGTCGGTATGAATGATACCGAAGCCCGCGCCAGCGGCAGGCCGTTACTCACCGGGCGTCGGCCGATGAGCCGCGTCGGACGCGCGATCGAGAAGGGCGAGACGCAGGGCTTCATGAAAATTACCGTCGATGCCGAGACCCATGAGATCCTGGGCGCCGCGATCCTCGGAACCGGTGGCGATGAGGCAATTCACGGCATTCTCGACATCATGAATGCCGGCGTGCCTTACACCGCGTTGCAGCGCGCCGTGCCGATCCACCCGACCGTCTCGGAACTCATCCCGACCATGCTCGGCGAGATGCGCCCCGTTCGCTGAGTTCCTCCGGAACCCGCACCAGGCGAATAGTCTGAAAGGGCTCAACGGCCAGACCGAGCGCGAACGCCCGGTTTCCCGATTTCCATCCTCCTGCGCAGATCCGGGCAGCGGCGGCCAACGGCCGGAAAGTGGCAGGTCGGGCCATTTCACGTACGCGAAGCCGGTGGCTCGTTCGCGCCGCTTCCCGCCGTTCGTGGGACCCCAATAGAACCGCGAAGTACACGGCCTGGACCCTTAGCGGACATTCTCGCGCACTCGCGGAAATCTCAGAAGTTGCGCCGCGCTTCCAACGGCGGTGGCCGCGACTGGATCACCCAGAACCCCCAACTGAGAAAGTATCGTGGCCTGGTCCCAATAGAGGCGGTGGCATTCAGTTTACGGCGACGCTTTCGCCGTGCACCCACCAACCTTTCAAGTTGACGCAGGGTGAAGCTGAGTATTGACATCCGGCTCAGGGTTAACGAAAAGCTGCGGCGCAGCACCTTCCCGATCGGCACCTTTGCTTCGTACCTTCTGCGCTTGGGGTATTTAGGTCTGGGGGATGAGTGCATCGCCGGGCGGACCGGCACTCGGCGATGGCCAGCGGACGGCTTGGTCCAAGACGGATCGGCTTGAACGCAATCGCCAACGAGCGGATCGCTTCCGACAATTAGCCGAGGAGGACGCGCAGCCGCGCGGCCGCGGCCGGCTGCACGAACTCGCGCTTCAGTACCTTGAGCTGGCGGACCGCGTCGCGGGCCCGAAGGTAGAAATGCCGGAGGTGGTCCCGCCCCGCACGGCGCACCGGAACGGGTCAAAATGAGCGCTGCCGCGCGGATCGCTGAATGGCGTTTAGACCGTCACAAAGTGAGGGAAAATAGCTGATGAATTTTCGTATGCGTTTGCTGACCATGGCAGTCCTGGCCGGACTGACAATCGCTCCCGTCGCGCAGGCACGGGATTCGCACGATCACGGACGCGATTGGCACGATCGCGGACGCGATGACGGTCACCACGGCGGCAATACCGGAGCCATCATCGGTGGTCTGATTGGGCTTGGTCTTGGGGCGGCGATCGCCTCGGGTGGCGGCTACGCGGCGCCGCCGCCCGCCTATTACGGGCCGCCGCCCGGCTACTACGCACCGCCGCCGGCCGTCTATTACGGCTATTGAATAGACCGGCTTCGCGCCGCATCCAGGATAGGAGCTCTTCAATGAAGATGATTCGGACTACCCGCTCGCTTGCTGTGATTATCGTGCTGCTGTCGACGCCGGCGGCGGTCTGGGCGCAATCGGCCCCGACACCGTCTCCCGCCGCCCCTCGCGAAACGACCGCCGACACTACGGCGAACAACGGCGTCGAAGCGCGCGTCGAGGCCCGCATCAAGGACCTGCATGCAAAATTGCACATCACGCCGGCCGAACAGGCGCAGTGGGATCAATTCGCCGAGGTCATGCGCGATAACGCCCGCGAGATGAATAAGGCCGCCATGGAGCACGCCCAGCAGGTTCCCTCGATGGGTGCGGTGGAGGATCTGAAGTCATACGAGCAGCTCGCGGAGGCGCATGTGCAACGCCTGCAAAAGCTGATCCCGGCGTTCGAGTCCCTGTACAACACGATGCCGGCGCAACAAAAGCAGGTTGCCGATCAGGTATTTCGAGCGAATGCCGAGAGCCGGGCGCAAAACCGCCCCGGCCAATGAGCTTTGGTGGCGGACTAATCCCGCTCCCAGCTGGCTGCCACCGGTTTTGCGTTAGGGCGGCTCCATGGCACCCCCGCCTCGGATGGGCGGTCGCGCCACAGCGACCCGTCGGAGCTCTAATAGGTTTGGACGGCCACGCGCCGGTAATAGGGATTGCAGATCAGCACCGGCGCCCCAGCACCATCGGGTCCGCTCCACCTAGGGTCTGATCCTGGTGGACATCCGGCGCCGACGAGGCCGGGCGATATCGGCGGTGCCGTCCCGGCGAGAGCGCCCGGCGGCGGCGCTCGAGGTAAACGCCGACGCGACGCCGGTTGCGACGCGTAGCTTGAATTCCGTCGGGTTTTTCTTTCGGTGCCCTGGAATATCGGGGTGGCAGCCGCCGATGTTTGATCGAGCGTATCCTGCTGAGTTGCGATCAATCCGTCGGATACTGTCCCGCTTTGCGGGCGGAGATCCCGGCTGATTGGATAGCCGTCGAGTGTAGAACGGTTCGCGTTCCATACGGCGGCGCGTTGCGGAAGCAGGCGCTCCGGCGCCGCCTCGCCATTCCCGATGAGTTGATCCCTGGGAGGCAAAACCGCTGTTGCCTGGACGGTAAGCTGGCGGCCGTCCTGAGCCACCGCTGAACTGGAAGCCTCCGAAAGCCGATTTCGGCCAGGTAGTTTCGGCGATACCGCGTCCACGTCCGCCATAAAGGTGATTTGGGCGTCTGCGTCGGGTTTTACGGATGGCGCCTCGATAGCGGCTTCAACAAGGAGAAGTGCCGCCGCCGCCAGACTGCAAACCAGGACAAGAAAATAGATGCCGAGAGCCCGCGCCGCTGTTGCGGCTCTGATGCTGAAGGTCACCGCCCCACCCGGTGGATAGCGGGACGACCAGCGTGCCGTGGACAGCAGCGGTTATAGGGATTTGACATTCCGACGATCCCGCCTGACGAAGCGGATCGAATTCGGACTGAAATTCAGCCGGTAGGCAATCCAAACTCCGCTCGCCGGGGACCTATCCACCGAATAACGCAGTTACCCTCGGAACGCCGCGATTTACCCACCGGATTTCACACAGGAGCCGGCCTCGGGTTCAGCTGAACAGGGCCGCTCTCTACTTTCCGCCCGGCGCGCCGATCGCGGTTTCGACAATGGCGAGCAGGTCGTCGATCCGTACCGGCTTCATCATGCACTGGTGCCCTTCGCGGCGATCGAGGGGCATTTCCGGCAGAAAGCCGCTCATAATGAAAGTCTTTGCGCCCAGCTCGGCCCCGCCATCGGCAATTACCGACCCGTCGCCGTCCGGGAGCCGCCAATCCGATAGCACCATCGCATACCGGTGCGCAGCAAGGTGGCGCCATGCTTCGGCCGCCGTCGTGGCAAAATCCACGGCGTAGCCCGCGCCGAGCAAGGCAATCATCAGCACCTCGCCGACGTCTTCATCGTCCTCGACCAAGAGGATGCGCTTTTCCGGCACAAGCTCTCCTCCGATCAGGCCAGGGACCCGATCTGCGGCTGCTTCAGTTCGCGATAAAAAGGTTCGTTACCTACGAGAACAGTCAAATTTACATCGATCTCGGCGGGGAGAAAACCGGCAGCAGCCGAGAAACTTCACGGCGAGCCACGATTCCAACGCCGAGAGAGCCAATCGCCGGTGGCGGCTCCCCGCGGATCCTGCCCGTACGGGGGGCGGCACAGCAGGCTCGACCGCGGCTCGGATTGTCGCCAGTATTGGCCGCGCGGGTAGGCTGATTTATAGGCATCGAGCCGGACAAATGCTCAAGCTGTTTGGGATCCGAACTTGGATCGGACTGACCGCGATGTTGGTCGCGGGCGGTGCGATCCTCGTCATGCAGGACCGGTTGTCGGCATGGTGGGCGACCGGCCAGGTATGGTCGACGCTCGCCAAGGACCACGGCGACTGGCGGCAACACGAGCTTGTCTTTTTAAAACAGGCCTATGATCGGCTTGAAGCACAGCGTCGGGCACTCCCCGGCACCGCGCCGGCCTCTCTCCGCAACGAACAGCAAGAGATACTGCGGCGGATAGTGCAGACGGCAAATCCGATCCGCGACAAAATCCCGCCTGAAATCGCCGCGCTATTGCCGGACCAGCCCGCGGCACAAGCCGAGCCGGAGAAACCGGCGCCGCAGGCCGCTCCGGTCGCTTCAAAGCCGACCCTGATCTCCGCGCCGGCACCGGTCGAGCTCCGCGTCGGGGCGGTGGCTTTTCCCGGCGTAGACCTCGACCTCAGCAGTCTCTCTCGCGATCCGGAACTCGACCAGGTGATGGATCGGGTCCAGAAAATTCGTAAGCCCCATCCGGCGAAGCCGGCGGACGACGCCGCCAAATCGACCACAGCGGAAACCAGCGGAAGCGCCAAGCAATAGGCGTCGAGGGATCTTGTCGCGATTCGAGCGCCACCTTATACCCGCCGGCGTCGGCCCTCGGAGGATCGGCCTGCGATGACTGACGCGCCTCGCCCGGTACGCCGCGCCCTGGTCTCCGTCAGTGACAAGACCGGGCTTGTGGCATTTGCGCACGAGTTGGCGGCGCGCGGCGTTGCGCTGATATCGACGGGCGGATCGGCTCGAGCGCTGCAAGAGGCCGGGCTGCCGGTGACGGAGGTCGCGGACATCACCGGCGTGCCCGAGATGCTTGACGGCAGGGTCAAGACATTGCACCCGGCAATTCATGGCGGGCTGCTGGCGCGTCGCGACCGGCCCGACCACCTCGCCAAGCTGGCCGAGCACGGCATCGCCGAAATCGACCTGCTGGTCTCGAACCTGTACCCGTTCGCCGCAACGGTTGCCTCCGGCGCCGGTCGGGAAGACTGCATCGAAAACATCGATATCGGTGGCCCGGCGCTGATCCGCGCCGCCGCGAAGAACCACGAATTCGTCGCGGTCGTGACCGACCCGGCCGATTACGACGTGGTGCTCGGCGAGATGGCGGCGCAGGAAGGCCTCTCCCTGACGCTGCGCCGGCGCCTGGCGCGCAAGGCCTATGCGATGACCGCTGCTTACGATGCGGCGATCGCACTGTGGTTCGCCAAGGACGAGGGCGTCGTCTTTCCCGAGACGCTGGTCGGCGCCGCCGAACTGGTGGAGGAGACCCGCTACGGCGAAAACCCGCACCAGAAGGCGGCGTTCTACCGCACCGGGGACAAGCGCCCCGGGGTCGCGACGGCGCGGCAGCTGCAAGGCAAGGAATTGTCCTACAACAACTACGCCGACACCGACGCCGCCTTTGAGCTGGTCGCCGAATTTGTCGAGCCGGCGGTGGCGATCATCAAGCACGCCAACCCGTGCGGCGCCGCGGTTGGGATGAACCTGCACGACGCCTGGACGAAGGCGCTCGCCTGCGACCCGGTCAGCGCCTTTGGCGGCATCGTCGCGGTCAATCGGCCGCTCGACGCGGTGACCGCAGCGGCAGTCGCCGAAATCTTCGTCGAGGTCGTCATCGTGCCGGCGATCGAGCCGGCGGCCGCCGAAGTGCTGGCCCAGAAGCGGCTGGTGCGGGTGCTGGAAGCCGGCGCGATGCCCGACCCGAAGGCGGAAAGCTGGTTGACCAAGGATGTCGCGGGCGGGCTGCTGATCCAGGAGCGAGATCGGGTGACCGCCACGCGCGACATGCTCAAGGTGGTCACCCAGCGCGCGCCAACCGAGGCGGAGATTGCCGATCTGCTGTTCGCCGACACGGTGGCGAAGTACGTCAAATCGAACGCCATCGTCTTCGCCAAAAATGGCGCCACGGTCGGGATCGGCGCCGGGCAGCCGAGTCGGGTCGACAGCGTCAAGATCGCCGCCGCCAAGGCGGCCGACGCCGCGAAGGCCGCGGGGTTAAGTGAGTCGCTGACCCGCGGCTCGGTCGTGGCGTCGGACGCGTTCTATCCGTTCGCCGACGGGCTCGAAGCGGCGATCGCCGCCGGCGCGACCGCGGCGATCCAGCCCGGCGGCTCGCGCCGCGATGCCGAAATCATCGCCGCCGCCGATGCCGCCGGCATCGCCATGGTGTTCACCGGCATCCGCCACTTCCGACATTGACATCGGGTTGACCGGCGGGGTGGCTGAACCCGGCCGTTGCGGTGCTACCGAGAGGCTGCGGGCGGCCGCTCAGTCAGAACGCGCCCGCTGCGTCGCTCGGGTAGCGGCGCTCGCCACCGCCTTCAACGAGGCGGTGACGATGTCGCTGTCCATGCCGACGCCGTGCAGGGTCTCGTCCCCTCCATTTTTGATCTGGATATAAGCGGCGGCCTGCGCGTCGGCGCCGGCGCCGACCGCATTCTCGTGATAGTCGAGAAAGGTCAGCGCCACGCCGCACTCCCGCTTTAGCGCGTCGACAAAGGCGGCGATCGGGCCGTTGCCGATCCCCTCGATCCGTCGCTCCGCTCCGTCGATCTCGACCGTCGCGGCGATGCGGCGCTCGCCGGCGCGGGGCTCCGGGAGAAGCGTGTAATCGACGAGCTGGATGCCATCCTCGCGAAGATAGGTGTCGCGGAACAAGGACCAGATCATCTCGCTGGTGATCTCCTTGCCGGTGCGATCGGCGACCTCCTGCACGATCCGGCTGAACTCGATCTGCAGGCTGCGCGGCAGGTCGAGCCCGTGATCGGCCTTCAGCACGTAGGCAACGCCGCCCTTGCCGGATTGGCTGTTGACCCGGATCACCGCCTCGTAGGTGCGGCCCAGATCCTTCGGGTCGATCGGCAGGTACGGCACCTCCCAAAACGCATCGTTGCGCTTGGCGAGCGCGTCGAAGCCCTTCTTGATCGCGTCCTGATGCGAGCCGGAAAAGGCGGTGTAGACCAGCTCGCCGGCATACGGGTGGCGCGGGTGCACCGGCAGCTGGGTGCAGTATTCGGAGATCCGCACCACGTCATCGATGTCGCTAACGACGAGGCCGGGATCGACGCCCTGGCTAAACAAGTTCAGCGCCAGGGTCATGATGTCGACATTGCCGGTGCGCTCGCCGTTGCCGAACAGCGTTCCTTCGACCCGGTCGGCGCCGGCCATCAGCGCGAGCTCGGTCGCCGCCACCGCCGCGCCGCGGTCGTTATGCGGATGCAGCGACAGGATCAGGCTGTCGCGGTCGCGCACGTTGCGAGCGAACCACTCGATCTGGTCGGCGTAGACATTGGCCGTCGCCATCTCGACCGTGCCCGGCAGGTTGAGGATCATCTTGTTGTCCGGGCTCGGGCGCCAGACATCCATCACCGCCTCGCTGATCTCGATCGCGAATTCGAGCTCCGTCCCGGTGAAACTCTCGGGCGAGTATTGGTAGACAATCTCGGTCTCCGGCATCGCCGCGGCGAGCTCGCGGATCTGCCTGGCGCCGGTTACGGCGATGTCGGTGATGCCGGCCTTGTCGAGCCCGAACACGACCCGGCGCTGCAATTCAGAGGTCGAGTTGTAGAGATGGACGATGGCGCGACGGGCGCCGCGGATCGCCTCAAAGGTCTTGTCGATCAGCTCGGGGCGCGACTGGGTCAACACCTGGATCGTGACATCCTCGGGGATCAAATCTTCCTCGATGATTTCGCGCACGAAGGCGAGATCGGTCTCGGAAGCGGCCGGGAAGCCGACCTCGATCTCCTTGAAGCCGAGGCTCAGCAACAGGTCGAACATGCGGCGCTTGCGCTCCGGCCCCATCGGCTCGATCAGTGCCTGGTTGCCGTCGCGCAGATCGACCGAGCACCAGCCGGGCGCTTTGTCGATGGTGCGCGAGGGCCATTGCCGGTCGGGCAAATGCACCGGCGGGAACGGGCGGTATTTGTGAATCGGCATCGCGGTCATAACGGAACTCCGGGATCGGGCCGCCAGTAGGTCGAACTGGTGGCGGCGCTGTGATGGTCTGGGCGAGCGGTGCGGCCGGCGGGGATCAGTCCCGCCTGCCGATGCTAAGTCGCCGACGCCGGGCGTATCGGGACGCACTGCCGCGACGAGCCATAACCATCATGTCCATGAACATCACCAAGCGCGAAAACAGATTCCCTGACGGGACGAACGAGCGACCGAACGGCGTCTTCAGGACGCCGTGATGATAAGTCGAAGCTCGTTACGCGCATTGGTCATGGTGCAACGGAAACTAATGAGGCCGGGCGGGGAAGTCAACCGGCTGGCCGGCATCACTCGATCGGAAGGGCTCGACCCGGGGCCGCATCCGCCAGGTTTCATCTTCGGCCAAGCTCCCAGTCCCTCGCTGATGCCATCCGCCCGCCGAACGCGTCGGGGGCTCTGCGTAAACCCGCCTCGTTATGCCGGCGGACTGACGTTAGGGTCGCAAATCTCAAGATTTGGCGCTCACAACCGATTGAACACCCAACAATTGGTAGGCTACGGCGCAATTTCCGTCTCGCCGCGTTTAGAACTTGCCCTGTGCACTAGGAAATTCACCGATCTTCGCATCTTTAAGAATAGCGCAGATCTATTATTATTCTATAGAAGGCAGGATTTTGAATTTGCTTAATCTTTCTAAATACTCGTCCGGCTCAAGTCCTATTTTGTATTCAATGTGCGTAAGGGTTGACAGCTTCGGGAGTTATTGTCTAGATTTGCCCCTGCGTTTCCCCCGTCCGACCCGGACAAGCCCCTCGAACGATCCGGGACGACACCCGCAATTGCCCTTCCTCGGAAGAGAGGCGGCGCGCGCCGGCTCCGTCGCGTGCGCATTGTTGGAACAAGAAGGAGACGCCTGCGGATGAGGATGCGACGAACGATCGGTCTGTCGCTGACGCTGCTAATCGTCTCGATTATGGTCGCGGCGGTAGCCAAACAGGCCCATTCGGCTCAGCAGACAAGTAAAGAGAAGCATGCCAAGGCCGATGCCGCGACGATCCGCAGCACCGCCAAAGCACACAAGGTCGAGCGCAAGGCGACGACCAAACACGCATCCCGGCGCGAAACTCCACCGCACCGCGGCGCCGAGCGGACAGAGCCCCCCGATCAATACCTCGGCCCGCTGCAAGTGGTTGGAAAAGAGGAGGTCGGTTCGGCCGCCTGGTATGGGCCGCGCCACCTCGGCCACCGCACCGCAAGCGGGGACCGGCTCGATGCAAGCCGAGCGACAGCGGCGCATCGCTCTCTGCCGCTCAATTCACTTGCGCGAGTGACCAATCTGAGGAACGGACGTTCGGTGATCGTCAAGGTTACCGATCGCGGACCCTGGAGTTCCAATCTGCTGATAGACGTCTCTCCGAGGGCCGCCGAAGAGCTCGACATGAAGAGCGCCGGAATCGTCCAGGTGAGGATCGAGCCGCTGGTCCCGGCGGCCCCGAAGCCGCAATTAGCCAGCGGCATTACTAGCGGGGCGAATTAGCACCTGGTGGCGCCCCACGGCCCCGGTTGGGCCGGATCTCGACGCCGGCGGCAAAACCTCCAGTTTCACAGCCTGTCGCCTTTTTGCCACTGTTGCCCAAAGGGCACAACGGGCGCGAAAAGCCGTGTCTGCCCATGGGTTCAATTGACTCCGAATCGGCCCTCGATTGTATTCTCGGGGTCGTGCCCTGCCTGCGTACTGTATCAATCGGAATTCGGAAAGTAGTCGGCAACAACTCGCCTTTTCGGTTCGCTTGATTGGTCGGTACCGGTGCAGGGAAGGGGGGGACGCCTGGCGGGCGTCTGCCACGAGGAACCGTCTGGGACCACGTGCGCCGCGATGCGGGGCTGGACGATTGGGGGCAAAGTGGACGAAGTCTTCGAGAAGACGAACGTGATACCCTTTCCGCTGATGATCCGGACGTTGAAATCAGCAGCGGAAACAGCATCTTACGTGCCCCGCCGGCAATATGAGTTCGACGAGGAGGAGCTGGCGGCGTTGTGTCGATGGTTCTCGGCGATGAAGTACGCATTCCCGGGCACCGAAGGCGTCATGATCGTCAGCCACCGAGACAGTTACTCCGCGGTAGGTCTCTACAACCGCGCTGGCGGTGCGCCGAATTGCTTGATCGCCAAGCATGAAGTCGGCGGAAGCTCCCGGTTTTTCTGGTCGACGGAAGGCGATCCGCCGCGCCTGATCGGCGAATTGTCGGAAATCACCGATGCGCATATCCGGGCGATCCACCCGCCGCGCAATGAGAAGGGCTGGCTCGACCCTTCCGGTTGGATGGGCGTATACGCCTCGCGAATGATTGCGACAGCCGTACAAGTGGTTTGACTACCTAAGGGTGAACCGGCAGGGTAGCGCCGCCGCGATGGGTTGGGGCGCCACGGCGCACCAGTGCTCGGAAACGGCGTAGGGGAACTCGCGGGGCGAGCACATCCGGTGCAGCTGCAGGAGCGGGAGCGTGCCGACGAGCCGGTCGCGGCGCGGCGCGCCAGTTGACGCACCAACAGCATCCCGCAACGGGAATTGGGGGCGATGAAGGCACTCGCCGTTATTGCTTTGCTGGCGGGAGGCATTCTCGCCGGTTGCTCGACGCTGCCGACGGCGGGACCGACGGCAAGCGATGTCGAACATCAGGAGGTCAAGGACAGCGAACAGCGCTTCGATCTTGTCGATATCAACGACAAGGTGGTTCAGGCGCTTCTCGCTCAGCCGCCTGAAAGCTTCCATGCCCGGTTCAAGAAATACGGTCGACCCCCGCAGCCCAAGATCGGCGTCGGCGACAGCGTCGTCGTGTCGATCTGGGAGGCTGCAGGCGGTGGCCTCTTCGGCGCCTCGCCCACCGAACACGTCTCCTCCGGCTCGCGCAGCGTCACCATCCCCGAACAGGTGATCCAGCAGGACGGCGCCATCACGGTTCCGTTCGCCGGCCGCATCCCGGTGGCGGGGCGGCTTCCCGTCGAGGTCCAGAAAACGATCGAGGAGCGCCTGGCCGAGAAAGCGATCGAGCCGCAAGCGATCGTCACCGTGACCAAAAGCCTCGCCAACAGCGTTACCGTCACCGGGGAGGTGGTCTCCGGCGCGCGCGTTCCGCTTTCCGCAAAGGGCGACCGTCTCCTCGACCTGATCGCCGCCGCCGGAGGCGCCCGCTCGCCGGTCTACGAGACTTTCGTGCGCCTCTCGCGCGACGGCATCACCGCGACGATCCCGATGGAGACGCTCGTCTCCGATCCAGCCGAAAACATCTACGCCCAGCCGGGAGACGTCTTGACCCTGGTACGTTTGCCGCAATCCTTCACCGCGTTTGGCGCGACCGGACAGAACTCCCAGGTGCCGTTCACTAGCGAGAAGATGACGCTGGTCGAAGCCTTGGCCAAGGCAGGCGGATTGCAGGACATGCGCTCGGATCCATCTGGGGTGTTCCTGTTCCGCTTCGAGCCGCCGGACGTGGTCGGTGCGCTCGGGCGCCCGCAACTCGGCACCGGGCCGGGGGGCTCTTCGCCGGTGGTGTTTCGGCTCGATCTGAGCGACGCCAAATCCTATTTCCTGGCGCAGCGATTTCCGATCGAGGACAAGGACATCGTCTACGTGGCCAATGCCGAGTTGAACGAGCTGCAGAAATTCTTCACCCTGCTGAACACGCTCACCGGACCGGTCATCACCGGCATCGTGGTAAGGAATTCCAGCCCGTAGTTAGCGATGCTCAGCCTCGCGCGATCCTGCACTGAGGCTAGCGCGAGTAAGGTTCGGCCTCGCCCGAAAGCATTCTAGGATGGGCGGCATACGGCTCGGGCGTACCGCGTTCGGGATCAAGCCCGGTTGGATCGGTTTGTCGCGATGATCATCCTCGACCTGTCACGCCTCTTGTCGCGCGCGGGGCGGGGGCCGCCGACCGGGATCGACCGCGTCGAACTGGCTTATGCCGAACATTTTCTTGCCAACGCCCCTAGCACCGGCTTTGCCGCGGTTAACGATGTCGGCGGGCTGTCATGGCTGCCGCGGCATATAGCGCAGGAATTTGTCGGCCGGATCGCCGCCGCCTGGCGTGGCGGGGCCGATACGACAATTGGCGATCATCGTCTCCGGCGACTGGCCCGGAAGATCCGTATTGGATTACTCACCGCCGGCGAGCGTGGGCTGACCTCGCGGCTGCACGCGAGCGGCGAGAAGCCGACCTATCTGCTCGTCTCGCATCACCACCTGGAAAAGCGCTGGATCATCGAGCGAATCAAATCGCGCGGCGGCGCGCGGTTCGCCTGCCTCATCCACGATCTCATCCCGATCGAATACCCGGAATATGCGAAACCGGGCCAGGCAGAAAACCATCTGCGCCGCATCGACACGGCAGTTCGCTTCGCCGACGGGCTGATCGTCAATTCCCGCGTCACCGGAAACGCGTTGCAGCCTCATCTCGATCGGGCCGGGCGGTCAACGCCGGTCTTGGTGGCCCCATTCGGCACCGAACTTCCGCCGTCGAGCGCCGATGGCGGGTTGCCGGCCGATCGATCCTATTTCGTTTACGTCAGCACCATCGAGGCGCGCAAAAATCACCTGCTGCTGCTCAATCTCTGGCGGCGCATGGCAACCGAGCTGGGAGCTGCCGCGCCTCGGCTCCTCCTCATCGGACAGCGCGGCTGGGAGACCGAAAACGTCATCGACATGCTCGACCGCTGCCCGGCATTGCGCGGAGCCGTTATCGAACACAACGCGCTACCCGACGCCGACATGGTCCGTCTGGTGAAAGGCGCCCGCGCTTTGTTGCTGCCGTCATTCGCCGAAGGCTTCGGTTTCCCGGTGATCGAGGCATTGGCGCTGGGCGTCCCGGCCTTGTGCAGCGACATCCCGGCGCTGCGTGAGACCGGGGGTTCGGTTCCGGAATATCTCGATCCGCTCGACGGGCCCGGTTGGCGCGCTGCGATCCTGGATTACGCGGCGGCTCACTCGCCACGCCGAGAGGCGCAGCTAGCGCGCCTCGCCGGCTGGCGGCCGCCGGATTGGCGAGATCATTTCGCGACGGTGGAGCGTTTTTTGGCCGAAACGTCTGCCGCAGCCGATCCCTGTCGTCGGCCGGGCTAGCGCGAACCCGGTATCGCCCGTCCGAGATGGCGGACTACGGCCGTGAGATCGGTAGGCTTGGCAGCGACGGCACGCGCTTCTTCCAGCAGAATCGCAACCGACTCGCGCACCTGCGCCTCGCTATGCTCCGCCGTCAAAAAGAAGCGCAACCGGGCTGCCCGCTCGGGGACTGCGGGGTAGAGGATCGGTTGTACGTTGATGCCACGCTGGAAAAGCGCGTGGGCCAAGCGTGCGGCGTGGATCGAGCTGCCGGTGATGATCGGGATGATCGCCGCGCCGATCGATCCGCCGACATCGAGGCCGCCTTCACGCGCGAGGTGCAGGAACAACTGCGCCCGCTCATTGAGCCGGCGCACCCGTTCGGGCTCCTGCTCGAGGATCTCGATCGCGGCGAGCGCCGCGGCCGCCGAAGGCGGCGCCATGCCGACCGAGAACACGAACCCGGGTGCCATCCGCTTCAGGTACTCAATCAGATCCTTGCGGGCGGCAATGTAGCCGCCGCATGACACCAGCGCCTTGCTGAGCGTCCCCATCCAGATGTCGACTTCCGCCGGATCGATGCCACTGCTGTCGGCCGAACCAAAGCCACGAGGCCCGAGCACGCCCAGCGCGTGCGCCTCGTCGACCATCAGCCAGGCGCGATGGCGCCGCGCCACGGCGACGAAGGCGGCGAGATCGGGGACGTCGCCGTCCATGCTGTAATGCCCCTCGACGACGAGGAGGGCGTGCCCGTGACGCGGACGGGCTTCGGCAAGGACCTTGTCCGCGGCCTCGGGGTCGAGATGGCGAAACGGCACTCGCCTCGCGCCCGACAGGATCGCCCCTTGGACGATGCTGTTGTGGATCAGCGCGTCGTGGACAATGACGTCGTTGCGACCGAGCAGGTGACCGATGACGGTGACATTGGTCGAATGCCCGCCGACGAGCGCGATCGCGTCTTCGGTACCATGGATTCGCGCCAGCGCCCGTTCGAGCTCGCGATGCACGGGGCGCTCGCCGGACACCGGCCGGCTCGCCGATACCGACGTACCGTAGCGGTCGATTGCCGCCTTCGCCGCGGCAACCACGCGCGGATCGCCATTGAGCCCGACGTAGTTGTACGAGGCGAAGTTTACGCAGGTATGGTTGCCGATCACTGTCTCGGCGCCGGCGAGCCCCTCGTGCACCCGAAAAAACGGATCGCCGATGCCGAGGTAGTCCGCTGCTTCTTGGATGATGCGGAGTTCGCGGTAGGCTTCGAGCTCGGTTACGTCCAGACGGCCGGACGACGTGCCGGAGGCGTGGTTGCGGGATGGCGGGGGCGCCGTCTCTGCCCGCGACAGCGCGGCCGACGACAGCTTCTCGATCAACCGCGCCTTGGCTTGGGCTGACAATCCGAAAAGATTGCGACCGGCTTGCAAATCCTCACTCCGCGGCGGCGGATTTGAGATCGCTCGGGTCGAACATCTCGGCTGCTTCCGCCACGGCCGCCAGGCGATCCTGGTCGGCTGCCTCGTAGCGCTCGGCGAGCCTGACCAGCTGGCTCGCTTGCGGCCGCGACGACATCGCCCCGGCGAGGCGGCCCGCGATAGAAGCGACGCTGGTCCCTTCCGCCAGCGACATCAGCGGTAGATCGATCCGCAGGCGGCTTTCGAGCGCCAGGCGAAGCTCCACCGCCATCAGCGAATCCATTCCCATTTCGGAAAGCGGCCGAAGCGGATCGATGGCCGCCACCGGCAAGCGCAATATGTTCGCCGCTTCCTCGACGACCGCCGTCTTGAGTAGCGGCAGCGCCTCTTCCGAGCTCAATCCAGCGAGGTGCTCCAGCAACGAGTCGTCGCCCGGCACGGAACCCGTATCGGCGCGCATTTCGGCAAACAACGGGGCGGCGAGGATTGGGAGGAATCGTCGCGCGTCGTTCCAGTTGGTGTCGGCGAACGCGGCCGTGGCGAGACCGCTTGCCACGATCGGACCGATACCGGCAAGCGCCTGCGCGGCGGGCATCGGCTTGGCGCCGAGCCGGCGGGCGAGCGTGTCGCGCGTGTCGGGCCGGTCGGCGAGGTATCCGGCGTCTTGTATCGGGCCCCAGCCTACCGCGAGCGCCGGCCTGCCCTCGGCTTGCCGTCGTCGTGCCAAGGCTTCGACCGCCAGATTGCCAGCGACGTATGCGCCCTGGCCGGGCGCCCCGAGTAGCGTCGTCGCCGAAGAGAAGAGCAGGAAGAGGTCGACGGGGTCGTCGCGCGTCAATCGGTCGAGCAGCATCGCGCCGCCAAGCTTCGCGCGCAGCGTCAGGGCGATCTCCCCGGCCTCGATATCCGAGGCAAGCGCGTCGGTGATAGCTGCCGCCGCATGGACGATGCCGCGCAGCGGCGGCTGGTCCGTGCGGATGCGGTCGAGAACAGCACCGAGCGAGTCGGGATCGGCGACATCGCCGGCATAGATGCGAACCTCGGCGCCCAAGGCTCTGAGTTCGGCCGCTCGTTCGGCCGCACCGGGGGTCTCGGCACCGCGTCGCCCGAGTAGCGCGATCGATCCGGCGCCGTGCTCGGCCAGCCAGCGCGCCGCCTCGAAGCCGAAGCCGGCGATGCCGCCGGTGACGAGATAAGTCCCATCTTTGCGCAAGCTCGACTCGGCTGGCCGACTAAGCCGGATGCCGCGATTGCCGTCGGGAACAAGCACGAGCTTACCGATGTGACCGGAAGCCTGCATCAACCGAAACGCATCCTCGACCGCCGCGAAACCGAAACTGCGGTGCGCCAGCGGCTGGATCGCGCCATCTGCCAGCGCCGCCGATACCTCGCCTAGCAGCGAACGGGCGAGATCCGGTCGCTGGATCGGCAGCTGGTCGACATCGATCGCAAAATAGGAAACGTTCTGCCGCAGCGGCCGAAGGTGAATGCGGCGGTTGAGGTAGAAATCGCGTTTGCCGAGCTCGAGGAAACGGCCGAACGGCTTCAGCACCCCCAGGCTCTGCTCCATCGCCTCGCCGCTCAGCGAGTTCAGCACGATGTCGACGCCGGCGCCGGCGGTGATCGCACGCACCGAATCGGCAAAACCGAGATCGCGGGAATCGAGCACGTGGTCGGCCCCGACGAGGCTCAGAAAGGCGCGCTTGAGCTCCGATCCGGCGGTGGCGATGACCACGGCGCCGCGATATTTCGCGTATTGGAGGGCGGCGAGCCCGACACCTCCGGCGCCGCCGTGGATGAGCACGTACTCGCCTTCCGAGAGCTTGGCCAGATTGCCGAGCGCGTAGATCGCGGTCACAAAAGTAACCGGAATGGTCGCGGCGGCCGCGAAATTCGTCTCCGCCGGTATCGGCGTCACCGCAAGGGCCATCGTCGTAACGCGTGTGCCAAAGGCCGCCGGGGCAAAGCCGGCAACGCGGTCGCCGATCGCCAGCCCCTCGACCCCGGCGCCAACGGCACGGACGATGCCCGCGCATTCGAGGCCGAAGGTCGGCCCAGCGAAGCCGTCGATAAGCGCCTCCTCGGGAAGCAGGCCCATCGCCCACATCACGTCGCGGAAGTTGAGCCCGGCGGCATGCACCTCGATCTCGACCTCGCCCGGCCCGGGGGTGGGTGATGCCGCAAGCTGCCAGCCGAGCGAATCGAGCCCGCCGGACGGCTCGCTCGTTAGCGCTACCGCATCGGCCGGTACGGCCCAGCGCGGCGGCAGCCCGCGACGTAAACGCGAGACATGGCGCCCCGTAGGAGTCCAAACGATCTCGGTTTCCGGGGTTTCCGCCGCAAGCTCGCGCCCGATCAGATCGGCGCAGTCGGCGGGGCTCATGCCGGGTGGGATATCGATGAGGTGCAGCCTGAGCCGCGGCATTTCGTTGAAGAGAACTCGTCCAAAACCCCACAGCGCTGCTCCGGCGAGACCCGCATCGGCAGTCACCTGCTGGGCACCCGAGGTCACCAGCCAAAGCGGTATCTGGCGGAGAACCGCAGCGGCCGCGACACGAGCGAGGCGGGCGATCAGCTCGGCCGAGCGGGCGACCGGGTCATCCGACTCGTCGACCATCAGCAGCGCAATCTCGCGATCGTTCTCGCCTTCCGGCGCATCGTCCTCTTCCGACGCGGCGAACGCATCGGCATCGACCTCGCTGACCCGGTGCCCCGCCCGCACGAGTTGACCGCATAACACCGCGTCGTGGCGGCCGCAGTCGCCGATCAGGCTGATCGAGAAGCGCTGGCTCGGTTGGGCCGCCGGCGACGCGATCACAGCGGGCGCCCTGCCCCAAAACACCGCGCTGGGCCAGGGTCCAGACGCAATCGATGCCGCTCCTAGCGTGGCTAACCCGGAGACGGCCAACTCGCTGCGCCAGTTCTCGCCCGATCGCAAGGGTGAGACGGCGCGACCATCGGTCCCATCCAGCCACCACCCGGCATACCGGCCGAAGACAAGATCCCATAGCGCGTTGGGCTCCGGCTCGGCGGCGAGAAACACGCCACCCGGGGCGAGCATCGCCGCCAGCCTTGACAGATCAGCAGGATCGATCTGGAGGCGGGTGCAGCCATTGACCGAGACGATTACGTCGAAGTGCCTGTCGGCGACATCGTCTTCCTGATCGCTGGGCGACCAGCGGATCGCTGTCGCCCCGGCAACCGACGCAAGCGTAGATGCGAGCCGGGCAGCTTGTTCGGCATCGGGATGGGTCGCGGTGTAGAGGATAGCCGCCCCTGATTGCGCCAAGCGATCGAGCATTCGCCGCGTCGCGCCGCCATCGGCACCCAGTTCAAGCACCCGCAATGGCCGCCCGTCTGGCCAAGCCGAGGCGATCTCGCCGAGAGCGTCGGCAACCAGATCGATCGCGGCCGCACTTACCGGCGAACCGTGTAGCAAGTGCTCGATCATCGGCACCGGAGACGCCTCCGTCTCTGATGGCCCGTCGGCGAGTAGCCGCGGCAGGTCCTCAACCGCCGCCGCGATCAGAGCGAGCTCGGCGACCAATTCCGGCGCCTCGGCAAGCAGCAGGCGCCACACTTCCTCGATGCCCGGAAGCTCGTTGTCGTGGGCAAGCTCCCAGTTGCGGCCGACCTCGCGCGCCGCACCGAATCGCATCATCTGGCGAAGCAGGAAGTCGGCAAGAGCAGCCGAAGAGGATGAAATCGCCCCGGTCTCGATCAAATCCTCGATCGCGAAAGGCACTTCAGGATCGACCACGCTCACCAATGACCGATAGGCGACGGCGGCGATCAGCGCGTCGAGCAGCAATGCGCGCTCGGAAGGATCGACTGTTCTGTCGCGTGCAGCGCCGGCCAGTTGCGACAGCGTTGCGGCGATCCGGTCCAAGGTGGCAGGAGGCGCCGCCTCCGCGAGCGGTGCCGGGACAAGGTCAAGGCGTAAGGTGCGGTCGTCGGCCGTCGCCTTCCGTGTCAGTTCGATCCGCCGGAACCAGCAATCGGTAAGCTCGGCGACACTCCTTCCCGTCTCGTCGAAGAGAGCGATATGAGCCGAAGCCGATCGCGTGCCGACCCGGTTCAGCCGCACCCTGGCTTCACGCGGAGCCCGTCCGAACGGCGCGGTGATGCGGACTCGGCCGAACCGCCACGGCAGAAAGCTGACCCCCTCCAGCTGCGCGCCGCTATCGGCAATCAGCGCCAGCAGCGCCTGCAACGCGCCGTCGAGCAGCGCCGGGTGAACCAGATAAGCGTCGATAGGCTCGCCAATAACCGATGGGTCGAGAGCGGCGACGGCTTCACCATCCGCGATCAGCCCGATGCGCACGACGGTTTGGAACCGCTCGCCATAATCGAGCCCGAGCTGGGCGGCGAGCCGATAGAGGATTACACCGTCGATTTCCCGCTCCGGCGCGGTGCGCTCCGCCCGGCGCGGCTCGGGTCCATCCTCCGACGCGGTCACCAGCCGCGCCACCGCATGCAGCGTCAGAGGTCCGTCGGAGAGGCGTAGGTGACTGCGCAGCTCCCAGTCGCCGTCCTCCGAGGCGACGATGCTGCGCACCTCCCGCGGGTGACCTTTTTCGAAGGGCAAGGGTCGCCGCAACTCGACATCGACGACTTCCAGCGCCCGCGCGTCGGGCCGCCTGAGGCGCGCCGTCGCCAGCGCCATTTCGAGGACCGCGGCTGCCGGCAACACCGGAACGCCTTCAACGGCATGGTCGCCAAGCCAAGGCAGGAGCTCGGGATCGAGGTGATTGAGCCAAAACGGCACCGGGCCCTTTTGCCGGAAACCGAGGAGCGGATGATCGAAGATCGGGTCGACGAGATTGGCGTTCTCGACCGTGCGCTCAAACCAGAACCGGTCGCGATCCCACACGTAAAGCGGCAGACCGCGCGGATCGACGGGCCCATCGAAGCAGGCAGCGCCCGTGATGTCATGGCCGGCTACATGGCATTTGGCGGCAATTGCCGGAAAAGGATCCTGATCCGCCTGTTTGCGGGTCAATGTTGCCAGTACGCGCCCCTGCCCTTCGACCGACCGCAGCGCATCGTGGAGATACGCCTGCAGCACCGGGTTTGGGCCGATCTCGACGAAGATCCGGTATCCGGCCTCGACCAGCACGGCGGTCGCATCGGCAAAGCGGACCGGATCACGGATATTGCGCCACCAGTAATCGGCGTCGAGAACCCCGGCCGTGACCGGCGCGGCGGTGACCGTCGAGATCAGGCAGTCTCCCGGGGCCTGCGACGACAGACCGGAAAGCTCGCCGAGGAGATCGTCGCGGACCGGGTCCATCGCCGCCGCGTGGAAGGCAAAATCGAGATCAAGGGCGCGAAACGCGATGCCGCGTCTGCGGGCTTCCCTGCCAAGCGTGTCGATCGCCTCGCTTGGGCCCGAAACGGTGACCGAATGCCCCGAGTTGATCGCGCCTACCTCCAGCGGACTACCGATCTCGGCCAGCAATTCGTGGGTATCGGCGCCGCTCAACGCCAATGCCGCCATGCGTCCCGCACCGCGCGTGCGCTCCTGGTTGCGGCTGCGCGCGGCGACGACCCGCGCCGCATCCGGCAAGGAGAGCGCCCCCGCGGCCCACGCGGCGGCGATTTCGCCGACGCTGTGGCCGATATGTCCCGATGCTTCGACTCCCAGCTCTCGCAAAACCGTCGCGATGCCGACCTGGATCGCGAACAACAGCGGCTGAGCGATGTCGGCTCGGGTGAGGCGCTCGGCATCCACGCCCCCCTCGATCAGCTCGGCGACCGACCAGCCCAGCGCTGGCCGAAGCGCGATATCCGCCTGCGCGACGGCCGCCCGGAACGCCTGGCTGCCACGATAGACATTACTCCCCATCCCCGCCCATTGCGCGCCATTGCCGGAGAACACGAAGGCGAGCTTGCCCTCGCGCACGGCGGTTCCGGTGATAACCGCGGGATTGGCCGCGTCGGCGACAAACTCGCCGAGCGCGGCGACGGTCTCAGCCACGTCCTGGCCCGAAGCGACGAGACGCTCGGCGTGGTGATCCCGCCGGCGCGCCGCCGCCCGCAACAACCAAGGTGCACGCTCCGGCGGAGCAGCGGCGAGGGCATCGTGCCAACTCTGCGCTAGGGCGCGCAGCGATGTCTCGGTGCGCGCCGAAATCACCAGCGGCGGTGGCGCAACGATTTCCGACTCTGGCTCCCGCTCCGTCCCCGGCTGCGGCGGTGCTGCCAGCAGCACGTGAGCGTTAGTGCCGCCGAACCCGAACGAATTGATGCCGGCGAAGTTGCCGGCCACGATCGGTTCCACGCCGCTAACGAGGCGCAGATTGAGCTCGTCGAAGGGGATCTTCGAGTTCGGCCTGTCGCAATGCAGGCTGGGCGGTACGACCCCGTGTTCGAGCGCGAGCGCCGCCTTCAGTAGCCCCGCCATGCCCGATGCAGGTTCGAGATGGCCGATATTGCTCTTGACCGAACCTATGGGCAGCGGCTCGCGGCGGCCTTGGCCGAGGGCATGCCCGACTGCGGTCGCCTCGATCGGATCGCCTGCAGGGGTCCCGGTACCGTGCATTTCGAAGAAGGCCAGATCGTCGGCGGCGACACCCGCCCGGGCATGGACCGAGCGGATCAAACCGGCCTGCGCCGTCTCGCTCGGCATAGACAAGCCGATCGTGCGACCGTCGGAACTGATCCCGGTACCGGCGATAACCGCGCGGATCGGATCGCCGTCAGCGACTGCCTGTCGCAGCGGCTTCAGGATAATCGCGGCGCCGCCCTCGCCCCGGACATAGCCGTCGGCGCGTTCGTCGAAAGCAAAGCACCGGCCACGCTGTGACAGCATCGAGGCGCGGCTGAAGCCGATGAACGGATAGGGCGCGAGCAGCAGGTTTATGCCGCCGACGATCGCGCTTGCGATCCGCTCGCTACGGATCGCCTCGCAGGCCTCATGCAACGCCACCAACGAAGACGAGCAGGCGGTATCCACCGTCAAGCTCGGGCCGCGCAGGTCGTATACGTAAGAAATGCGGTTGGCGACGATGCTGAGTGTGCCGCCAGTCATGAAATAGGAATCGGCGCTAGAGGGGTCGTCCAGGCGCAGATCGCGGTAGTCGGTCGAAGAGGCGCCGATATAAACGCCGGTGGCGCTGCCGGCCAGCTTGGCCGTCGTGATCCCGGCATCCTCCGCGGCATGCCACACTAGCTCGAGCATCAGCCTTTGCTGGGGATCCATCTGCGCCGCCTCGCGCGGCGAAATGCCGAAGAATGCCGGCTCGAAGAGATCGACATCATCGAGAAGGCCGGCAGACCAGGTATAGCTCTTGCCCGGCTCGGCGCGGTTGGGGTGATAGTAGAACCGGGTGGACCAGCGTGCGGGGTCGACTTCGGTCACCGCATCCGTGCCGGAGCTGAGAAGCTCCCAGAACGCCTCCAGCCCGGAAGCTCCAGGAAAGCGGCACGAAGCGCCGACGATCGCGATCAACCCGTCACTCATAGCGGTGAGATAAATTCAACCCCTTGGCGAGTAAAATCGGGTGACGGCTCGCTGCCACAGCCCATACTTCATTACACGCCCTAGCCCACAAAGGCCAGTTTTTGAGGTCGGGAGCACCGTCTGGCGAGGACGCAAATGGGCCGCATTCGCGGAAATCGTCGAGCCGCGCGCCGGCTGCATGTAGCCGGTGGTACCCCAAGCGTCCGTACACGAGCAATCCCCTGACTCCGGTATTCTAAAACAACGATCACCGGCTTTGTTGGAAGACAGTCGTTCTCCGGTTCGACGATCGTTGTAAATCCTCCCGTTTTCTCATCACATCCGCTAAACACTGCATCCGGTCCTATTGTTTGATCTACGCTTTCTTTGTCCATTCGATGCGAGAGGTCGATTGCAACGAATACAAGGTCGATTTTCGCGTAGTTGAACTCCTTGACGGGCGCGGAGGTTAACGGACACCGTCTCCAAATTCAACCGCCGCGTCGTCAACAACGGAGTGTGTCGACAGCTATAGGCGAGCACCCCGCAGGCCCTCGCGGAAACCGCTACTAAGGCACCGGCTCGGCCTGAAATCGGCCCTTCCAGCTACCGCCGCGACCGCGCCAGAACAGAATCGCCGAACCAACCGTCGCTGCCGTGTAGAACAGCGCGATCGCCGGCAGCAGCGGCGCCAGCACCGCCGGGCAACGATAGAGCCGCAGGATCGGCAGAAATGCCAAGCTCATGCCGAGCCAAGCAGCTGCCCCGAATACTCGCGCGCCAGTTGAACCGGAGAGCAGTAGCAACGGCGGCGCCGCGTAGATAAGGCCCATCCCCGCCACCGTGCCGAGAAGAGCGCCTCCCGAATAGCCGAGCTGCGCGAAGGCACAACGGGCGATCATTTCCCAGATCGTTCTCCAGCTTGTGTATTCGCGGATGCTGCAGGTGTCCTTCGTGGCGCCGAGCCATATTCGGCCGCTCGATTTGACCAGCCGGGCGAGAGCGCAGTCATCGATGATCTCGTGCCGGATGCTCTCGATCCCGCCGATCCGGTCGAGGGTATTGCGGCGGAGCAGCATGCACCCGCCCGCCGCGGCAGCAATGCGGCTCGCCCGATCTGCCACCCAGCGCGGCGGATAAAGCTTGAAGAAGAAGAAGACGAAGGCCGGAATCAGCAGCCGCTCCCAGACGCTCCGGCAATTGAGCCGAACCATCAGCGATACGAGCTCGTAACCGCCCGCCTCGGCGCGCGCCACCAACTCGCCGATGTTGGTCGGCGAATGCACGATGTCGGCGTCGGTCAGCAGCACGTAATCAGGCTCAAATCGGCGAGCGATCTCGATGCCCTGACGCACCGCCCATAGCTTGCCGCTCCAGCCGGTTGGAAGCGGTTTAGACGCCGCTATCGTCAGACAGTCGGCGGCGCCAGCCGCATCTGCAGCCGCGGCGGCGATCGCGGCGGTGCCGTCGCTGCTGTGATCGTCGACCAGGATTATGTGCAACGCGCCGACATAACGCTGCGCGAGCAGGGAGGCAATCGCTCGGCCGACGACCTCGGCCTCATCGCGCGCCGGGATGACGGCAACCACCGACCGCGGCGGCGGCGAACCAGGTATCGCTTCCGGGCGAACCCGCCAGAAGCCGCCACGGAACGCGATCAGATAGAGCCAGACCGCGGCCGTCGCCGCGCCGATGAATATTGCCGTCATCCCCCCCACCCAACGATCTTGATGCTGTTCCCGTAACGGCGATAACTGCCCCAAGCGCCGTTATGATAAGGCGGCGGACTTTTGGCGGGAACCCCGATGACTATGGACGCCCTGAAGCGCGAGACCGCGACGATCAACTATTCGCGCGAATTGCCCTTGGCACAGGGCCTCGGCCACCCTCTCCCGCGGTGCGGGAGCAGGGCTAACGGCGCCGACCTGCGAACCCTCTCCCGCACGGCGGGAGAGGGGGGGCCCGCGCCACGGGCGCGGGTGGGTGAGGGTCGCGCTACTCCGCGGCTTCCTTGACTTTCGCGGGGAGCGGTTCGGCGCCGGTCCAGGGGTGCTCGGCGACGTCGAACAGCACGCCTTCCGGGCCGTAAAGCTTGACCTCGAACCCGCCCGGCCCTTCGGCGGTGGTGTCGAGGTAGTGCCGGCCACCGAGCCCCTCGACCTTTTTCGAGGCGGCATCGACATCCACGACGAGGACACCGAAATGGTGCAGCCCGGTGTAGTCCATGCCCTTGCCGATCTGGTCGCTCTTAAAGCGCAGGATCGCCAGATCGATCGTGCCGTCGCTCAAATGATGTCCGTAGGCGAGCGGGCCGTCGCTGGTGCGGACGAGTTCGAAGTCGAACGCCTGTTTATAGAACTCGGCCATCGCGTCGGGATCCTTGCAGGCGATGGCGAGGTGGCGGAGCTTGGCCATTGGGGGTGCCCCTACTCTGCCGCGGCTTTGATCGGGACGGGCAACGGCTCGGCGCCGGCCCAGCCATGCTCGGCGATGTCGAACAGGACGCGCTCCGGCCCGTAGAACTTCTTCTCGAAATAGCCGGCCTGGTGCCCGTCCTGCCCCTGGTCGACATAATGCTCGGCGCCGAGGCTCTCGAGTTTCTTCGAGAACGCGTCGACATCCTCGACCAGGACGCCGAAATGGTGCAGGCCGCGGTAATCCATGCCCTTCCCGAGCTGGTCGGTCTTGAATTTCAGAATGGCCAGGTTGAGGGTGCCGTCGGACAGGAACACGCCGTCGGCGAGATGGCCGTTCGGCCGGCCGACTTCCTTGAACTCGAACGCCTTTTTGTAGAACTCGGCCATCGCCTCCGGGTCTTCGGCGGCGATCGCGATGTGACGGAGTTTCGGCATTGCAACTTCCTCCCGTTGCGGAATACGGCAACTTAGCACGACCGGCGGTTCATCTCGAAGTGCCACATAGCGAATCCAGCGAAATGCCGGCCAGACGCTGCGCCATCGCCTTGCCGACCCGGCTCAGCGCCTCGTCGCGGGGAAACAGCCCAAACCGGTCGAATTCGGGCCACTCCGTGCCTTTCCAGGAAAAGCACGAGGCGCAAACGAGCTTTTGCGGGTCCGGCATTTCCGCCGGCCTCCAAACAAAGAGCGCGAGGTCCTTGCCGGCGCGATAGGGGAAGACGCCGAGCGGCTTCAGCTCGGCGTCGGGCGCGGTCAACCCGGTCTCCTCGAACAGCTCGCGGCGGGCGGCGGCGGCGAAATCCTCGCCCGGCTCGGCCACCCCTTTCGGGATGTCCCAGCGCGGCGACCGCGTCGCATGCCCCAGGAGGATGCGCTCCCCGTCGGTGACGATGACGCCGCAGCTGGTCGTCTTTGCGCTCACCGCGACAGCCCGCCCAAAACGCCGCCGTAGAAGGTGCCATGCTGGTCGTTGTCGCTGGCCTTGTCCCGATCGGCGCAGCCGGCGATGCCAACAAGCGCTGCCAGCAACAGAACCAGTGCCAAGGCGTTCATCCGCCGCATCACATTCCACCGCTGCCGCCGCCACCGCCGCCGGGCTCGCTGTGCACCGGGCCGCTGTGATCGCCCGGCGGCGGCTGATAGCCAACCCCGCCGCAGCCGGCAACGATCATGCAAGCGACCAGCGCCAGCAGGCGCATGTGCGGCGCACCCACGGGAAACAGCAAGCCGTCGCCCTCGCAGCGCGCGATGTCCTCGTCAGAAAGCGTCTTTTCCATTCGGCTGCTCCGTTGGTCCGCGGAAAATAGCGCGTCGACGGCCTGTTTGTCATTGCGAGGAGCGGCGGCGACGAAGCAATCTCGCCGGCAGTGCGCAACCGGCACCAGATTGCTTCGCTGCGCTCGCAATGACAGCCTGCGGGGAATGACATGACCGAGGAGATGCGCTGCTACCGGCCGCTGATCATGGGGCGCCGCGGCGCCGTCGCCGCCAACCATCCGCTGGCGGCGCAGGCCGGCCTCCTGGCCTTGCGCGCCGGCGGCAACGCGGTCGATGCCGCGGTCGCGACCGCGCTGGCGCTCGCGGTGGTCGAGCCGATGATGTCGGGGCTCGGCGGCGATGGCTTCTACCATGTGTTCGACGCCAAGACCGGCCGCGCCACCGTGTTCAACGGCACCGGCCCGGCGCCGCAGGCCGCAACGCCCGAGCGCTACGCCGGCGGCATCCCGCGCACCGGGCCGCTGTCGGTGTCGCTCCCGGGCCTCGTCGCCGGCCTCGGCATGATGCACCGGCAATTCGGCCGGCTGCCGTGGCGCGATCTCTTCGCCGAAGCCATCCATTACGCCCGCGACGGGTTTGCCGCGACCCCGCATTACCGCCATTTCGCCGCCGACCACACGAACACCTTGCGCGCCGACCCGCGCAGCGCCGCCGTCTTTCTAACCGACGGCAAGGCGCCGGCCGTGGGCACCGCGATCGTACAACCGGACCTCGCCCGAACCTTGGAAGAGATCGCCGATGAGGGCGCCGAGTGCTTCTACCGCAGCCGGCTTGCCCGCCGCCTCGCCGCCGCATGCGGCGAATGCGGCACGCTGGTCGCCGAGGCCGATCTCGCCGATTTCGAGGCCGAAACGCAGCAGCCGATCGCGATCGACTACCGCGGCTTTACCGTGCTCGAAGCGCCGCCGAATTCGACCGGCTTTGTGCTGCTGCAAGAGCTGAAGATCGCCGAAAATTTCGACTTGAAGGCGATGGGCCTGAGCTCGGCCGATCTCGTGCATGTCATGGTCGAGGCGAAGAAACTCGCCTTTGCCGACCGCGAGCGCTGGGGCGCCGACCCGCGCAGCCTCGATGCGCCATTGGCCGAGATCCTGTCCGACGAATACGCGGCGCGGCTTGCCGCCCGCATCGATATGCACCAGGCCGCCCCGACCCACGGCATCGCCGACGCGGCCGGCGACACGACCTATTTCTGCACCGTCGATGGCGAGGGCAACGCGGTCTCCGGCATCCAGAGTATCAACAGCGGCTGGGGATCGGGCGTTACCGCCGGCGACACCGGCATCCTGCTCAACAACCGCATGGCCTATTGGCACCTCGATCCGGGCCATCCGAATTACCTGCGCCCCGGCCGTCGCGTGCGCCACACGATGAACCCGCCCCTGGTGCTGAAGGACGGTAAGTTGTGGGGCGTCTTTGGCACCCCCGGCGCCGACAACCAGGTGCAGATCAATTTCCAGATTGCGACGGCGATGCTCGATTTCGGGTTCGACCCGCAGCAGGCGGCGGAGATGCCGCGCTGGACCTCGAACGTGCCCGGGCAATACGCGAATTACCCGCATGACGGGCCGGACGTGCTGACGATGGAACGGCGCTTTCCGGAGGAGGTGCGCCGCGAACTAGGCCGGCGCGGCCATCCGGTCAATACGGTCGGCGATCTCGAAGGCCCGTGCAGCGTCGAGGTCATCCGCCGCGATCCGGCGACGGGCATGCTCTCCGGCGGCTCCGACCCGCGCCGCGACGGCTGGGCCCTGGCGTGGTAGGCCGCTAATCCTTGTCGATGTTCCAGAACACGATCGGGCTTGAGTGCAGGATGCCGTGCACATTGCTGCGCGCGGCGTAGGGCGTAACGTACTGCCCGATCGGGATCGTCGGCAGCGATTCCCACAAGCGCCGGCGCAACGCCACCAGCGCCGCCCGCCGGGCGATCTCGTCGGCGGCGGTCATATAGGCGGCGCGCAGCTTTTCCGCCTCCTCGTCGCAGGGCCAGCCGAACCAGTTGCTGCGGCCGCAGCTGGAATCGATCGTGAAATTGGTGACCGGCGAATGCACGCTGACGCCGCCCGAGGTGGTGTGAAAGATGTTCCAGCCGCCCTTGTCCGGCGGATCTTTCTTCGCTCGCCGGGCCACCAGCGTCCCCCAATCGCTGTCGGCGATCTCGACGTTCATGCCGAGCTTGCGCAGATTGTTGGCGGTGACGTCACCGAGCGCGCCGATACTGGCGATCTCGTGGGTGTTGATCAGGACGATCTTCTCGCCCTTGTAGCCCGATTCCGCGAGTAGCGCCTTGGCGCGCGCCAGATCCGGCTTCTGGTACGGCTCCGAGCCGGCCTCGGTCTCGTTCGGGCTGCCGCAGACGAAGAACGAATAGCAGGGCCGCCACCAGCGCTCGTCGCCGAAGGCGGCGCTGAGGTATTCCTCCTGGCTGACGGCGAGGGCCAAGGCCTGCCGTGCCTTCGGGCTGTCAAACGGCGGATAGAGATGGTTGGGACGGATATAGCCGATCGAGGCGAGGCGCGAGGTGCGGTCTAGCACGACCTCCTTGTTGTTTTCTAGGACCGGGATCTGGTCGTTCGGCAGCTGGTCGATGATGTCGACCTCGCCGCGCTGGATCGCGCTCGATTTGGTGAACGGGTCGGGCAGCACGATCCATTCGACCCGGTCGACCTTGGCGATCTTCGCTCCGGCATTGCCGTCGGGCGGGTCGGAGCGCGGCACGTAATCCTCGTTCTTGACGTAGACGGTCTTGGCGCCAGGGTTCCACTCCGCGGCGACGAATTTGAAGGGGCCCGAGCCGATCGCGGTGGTGATGTTCTTGTAGGGGTCGGTCAGCGCGTCCTGCTCGCGCATGATGACCGGCGCGGTGCCGGCGCTGATCGCAAACGCCGTCTCGACAAACGCAAAGGGCTGCTTCAGGCGCAGCACGAAGGTCTTATCGTCAACCGCCTGGAATTCCTCGACGAACGGGGTCATCGCCTGACCCAAGACGTCGCGCACCATCCAGCGCTTCAAGGAGGCGATGACATCGCGGGTGGTGACCGGCTGGCCGTCGTGAAACTTGAGCCCCGGCCGCAGGGTAAAGGTGTAGACGAGCTTGTCGGGCGAGATCTCGTAATGGTCGACCATCTGCGGCTTCGGCTCGAGCTTCTCGTTCCAGGCGAACAGCTGGTCGTAGACCATCTGGCCGTGCATCAGCGTGATCGTCGCGGTCGTGGCGTAGGGATCGAGGATCTTCAGATCGGCATGCGGCACGACCCGCAGCACCTTTTCCGCCCGCGCGTCGGCGGGGATGAAGGCCAGCACCAGCAGCAGCGCCCAGCTTAGCCACAACCTCGCCATCGCAAGCCTCCATTGTGAGCCGCGCTCCTCTGCAAAACGGGTGCCGCCCTCGTTCATGGCCGGGCTTGGCCCGGCCATCCACGACATTGCAGTCGTTCGCACGGCGCGACAAACTCTCCGACATGGCCGAGGGGTGGGTTTACATCCTGACGAACCGTCCGAACGGAACGCTCTATATCGGCGCGACCGGTAATCTGCCGAGGCGAATCTGGTCACGAACCCGAATTGGGATGATCTGTACGACCAGCTGATTTGATGTCGCCGCCAGCGTAATGACCATGGATCGCAAGGGAGCCCTAACTGTGAAGCGCGTTCTGACCGGCCGGTTCATGCACGAGACCAACACCTTCAGCGTGCAGAAGACCGACATCGCGATGTGGCGGCGCCGCGACTTCCACCGCGACAACGAGATCCCGGCGGCGTTCCGCGGCACCCGCTCCGCGCTCGGCGCGACCTTCGAGGCGGCCGACAAATACGGCTGGACCCTAATCCACCCGATTTCGGCCAACGCCAACCCGTCCGGTACCGTCACCGACGACGCGTTCGAAGAGATCGGCGGCATGATGCTGCAGGCGGCGGAGCGGCAGAAGCCGATCGACGGCGTCCTGTTGCACTTGCACGGCGCAATGGTGGTCGACAGCTATGAAGACGGCGAAGGCGAGCTGTTGGCGCGGCTGCGGCGGATTCTCGGGCCCGACGTGCCGATCATCGTGACGCTCGACCTGCATGCCAACGTGACCCAGCAGATGGCCGACAATGCGAGCGCGCTGATCGCCTTTCGCACCTATCCGCATATCGACCAGTACGAGCGCGCCTGGCAAGGCGCCGAACTGCTCGTGCGCGCGATGAACGGCGAGGTCAAGCCGCGCACCGTCATTGCCCGCCGGCCGATGATCTACGGCCTCGACCGCGGCCGCCACCAGAAGGGGCCGATGGCGGAGCTGATCGCACGCGGCGAGGCGCTGGAAAATTCCGGCGAGGCGCTGGTCGCCAGCGTCTGCGCCGGGTTCAGCCGCGCGAACATCCGCGATGTTGGGCCGTCGGTCACGGTGACGGTCGATGAGCTGGCCGGGCCCGGCACCGCCCCGCCGGCGCAGGAAGTCGCCGAAGCCTTCATGGATTACGCCTGGGAGACCCGCGAGTACGAGAGCTTCACGCTGCTCTCGGTTGCGGAGGCGGTCGCGCGCGCCAAAGAGGGCAAGCCTGGCGACAAGCCGCTCGTCATCGCCGATTATACCGACAATCCCGGCGGCGGCGGGTACGGCGACGCGACCGCGTTTCTCAAGGGTCTCGTCGAGGCTGGCGTCGAACGCGTCGCGTTTCACGCAATCTGCGATCCCGAGGCGGTCACGGCCGGGATGCGCGCCGGGATCGGCATGCGGACGACGATCGCGCTCGGCGGCAAGACCGACCCGGCGATGGGGGGCGGCCCCTTAAGCCTGACCGGCGAGGTCACGCATCTGACCAACGGCAAATTCATCGCCTATGGCCCGATGGGCGGCGGGGTCGAGCGCGATTACGGGCCGTCGATGGTGTTCCGGGTCGGCGGTATCGACATCATCTGCATCACCAATAACGGCCAGGCGGTCGATCTCGGCCAGTTCACCTCATTGGGCATCGACCCGACCCGCTATTCGACGGTGTGCGTGAAATCGATGCAGCATTTCCGCGCTGCTTTCGAGCCGATCGCCCGCGAGGTGATCCTCGTCGATACCGGCGCCTTGTGCTCCGAGACCTACACGCCCGAACTCTTCGACAAGGTGCGCCGCCCGGTCTGGCCGCTCGACCCGGTCTAGAGCCAGATCCACTTAGATTCATCACCTTCAATCGTCATCCCCGGGCCTGACCCGGGGATCTACGTGGATGGCCGGGTCAAGCCCGGCCATGACGGATAGGAAAAGCGATTCGATCTGATCGGATACTGCTCTAGGGATCCCGCCGGCCGAGCGGATTGCGCGCTGCGGGATTGCAAGCCGCCGGATCGCCGCTATATTGGGCGCATATACCCTTAACGGAGACGCATCCGGATGGGCTCTCGTCTGGCCTGGTCGCTGCTGCTTGCCGCCGCCGCCATCCTGCTAATCACCACCGGCGGCCGGCAAACGATGGGCCTGTTCATCGCGCCGCTCGACCAGGCGACCGGCCTCGGCATCGTCTCGATCAGCCTGGCGATCGCCATCGGACAGTTCACCTGGGGCTTTGCCCAGCCGTTCTTCGGCGCCCTCGCCGATCGGTTCGGCCCCGGGCGGGTGATCGTCTTTGGCGGGCTGATGTTGGCGCTGGGGATGGCACTGATCCCGTTCGTCCGCTCCGAATGGGCGCTGATCGGGGTGCTCGGCATCGTCAGTGCCTGCGGTGCCGGCGCCGGCAGCTTTTCGATCCTGATCGGCTCGGTGCTGCAACGCCTGCCGGCCGAGCGGCGATCCTTCGCCGCCGGCTTCGTCAACGCCGGCGGCTCGCTCGGCCAGTTCGTCTTTGCCCCGACGGCGCAGGCGATCATTTCGGGCTTTGGCTGGGTGACCGCGATGTTCGCCGTGGCGGCGGCGAGCCTGCTGACCCTCCCATTGGCCTGGCCGCTGCGCCGCCGGGAGCCGGCCAGTGCGGTGGGAGCGGCCGGCACCGCGAGCGCGATGACCTTGCGAGAACAGCTGCGGGTCGCGGCGGCGGAGCCGAGCTATTGGCTCTTGCATCTCGGCTTTTTCACCTGCGGCTTCCACGTCGCTTTTCTGGTGACCCACCTGCCGGGCGAAGTCCGGCTCTGCGGCCTCGCGCCGTCGATCTCGGCCAATTCGCTGGCGATCATCGGCCTCGCCAATGTCGCCGGCAGTCTCGGCGCGGGTTGGCTCGGCGCCCGCTACCGGATGAAGCACCTGCTGTTCTGGATCTATCTGACGCGGGCGGTCGCCGTGCTGCTGTACCTGATGGTGCCAAAGACCGCGCTCACCTTCTACGTCTTCGCCGGCGTCCTCGGGATGACATGGCTGGCGACGGTGCCGCCGACGGCGGGGCTCGTCGGCAAATTGTTCGGCGTGCGTTATCTCTCGACCCTGTTCGGGCTGACCTTGCTGTCGCACCAGCTCGGCGGTTTCTACGGCGCCTGGCTCGGCGGCCTGGCGGTCGCCAATTTCGGCGATTACGGCTGGATGTGGTACGCCGACGCGCTGCTCGCGACAATGGCGGCGCTGAGCAACCTGCCGATCCGCGAGGCCCGGGTGGTGCGCGCCCCCGCCATCGCATGATCTCCGGCAACGGCGATCCCTGATGCCGCGAAATGCAACTTCCGCGGGCGCGGGGAACAGCCTTCGCCTGGGCGTCGTTCGGCGGACGAGATGCACCAATCGGTGGAGGATCCGATGAAGCATTCGTTGACCGCCATGCTCGCTATCGTTTCGGCCGCGGGTGTCGCCGGCATCGCCCAGGCGCAGACCACGGCTCCTTTGACGACCGCGCCTTCGCAGAGTTATCAGGGGACGGCGCCCTATAACCAGTATCAATCGACCGCCGCACCGGCCTACCAGACGGCGCCGGCAACCGCACCCATCGTTGCTCCGTCAACCGCGCCGCAGGCCAGCATGCAGCAGCCGACGGGAATGCAGCCGACGTCGCGTGACCCTTACTGGGGGCGCAACCTGACCCAGGACGATGTCCGGCAAGCGCAGCAGCAGCTTCAGGCCCAGGGCCTCTATAGAGGGCCCATCGACGGGCTGATCGGCAGCGGGACCAAGCGCGCGCTCGCGCGGTTCCAACGGCAGAACGGGTTGCCGATGACGGCGACGCTCGACGAGCAGACGATGCAGCGGCTGTCCGGCACCGCGACCCCGTCGGTCGGGGCGAGCACGACCCCGCCTGCGACGACGGCACCGCTCGGCGCCGGCGGCGGGAACTATAACGGCCAGAACGCCTACACCCAGCCGCTACCCCGCTGAGCGCTTGGCGTTTTTCGCCCGCCCGGGCCTTTGGACCCTCTCCCCGCTCGCGGGGAGAGGGTTTCTTTTGCGGCGCCGCGGGGAACACGGCCAATCCCGGCCCGTTCGCGTTGATATACGTTCCAAAACGTACGCTGGATCATGCCGTCCCGAGACGATGCCCTCTTCTTGACGCGTGCGGCGAACGACATTCGCTCGATAGCCAAGCAAGCGCCCGAGATCGCCGACGAATTGCGCGACATAGCGAATGATCTGGAGGCCGCTGCGCGGCGGTACAGGATGACCCACCGCGGTCTCGACGATAGTCGATCGGCGCAGCACCCCTGAGCCGTTGCCGATCCGGCCTCGATTGACGGGATGATCTCCGGCTAGCTCTTGCCCTTTGGGCCTTCCAGCAGCGCCCGGCCGGTCTTCTCGATGCGGCCGGCAATGGTTTTGCCGATCAGATGCAGGAGGGGCGGCAGGCCGAACTCGATCTTGATCGAATCGTCGTAGACCTCAATCCGGCCGTTGATCGTCTGCATCATCGCCGAGGCATGCAATTCGAGGGCATAATCACCCTCCCAGCGGTAATCCAGGCCGCGGACATAGGGAGCTATCTCGGCACGGATAGCGCCGATACCGTTGTTGATGCGCCGCTTCGCCTCGTCGCGCCCGAGACGGTGCGAAATCGTGACGGTAATGGGCTCGGTTGTGCCGATCATTGAATTGGCAAACGTCGGGGCGGTGCCGCCGCTCCCCTAGTTTATGATTCGCTCGACTTATTCGGCCGACCCCGATTGCAGCTGGATGTAATTTTCGATGCCGACGCGGTCGATCAGGTCGAATTGCGTCTCGATGAAATCGACCTGATCTTCTTCGCCTTCCAGCATCTCGCGCAGCATGTCACGGGTGACAAAGTCGCGCACGCTCTCGCAGTGGGCAATCGCCTCACGGAGCCGCGCAATCGCCGCGTGCTCCAGGCGGAGATCGCAGTCGAGGATCTCGCGCACGTTCTCGCCGATCAAGAGCTTGTCGAGATCCTGGAGATTGGGCAACCCATCGAGAAACAGGATGCGCTCGATCAGCTCGTCGGCATCCTTCATCTCGTCGATGGATTGCTTGTATTCGTACTCGCCGAGCTTGGTTACCCCCCAATGCTTCAGCATTCGGGCGTGCAGAAAATATTGGTTGATCGCGGTCAGCTCGTTTTTCAGCGCCGCATTCAAATGCTGGATGACGGTAGGGTCGCCGCGCATGACGGGCCTCCGCAATTCTCGGACTTAGGCCTAAACTGGAAGGCTAACACCGGCGCTGGAAAATCGATCAATCCGCGCCGGCGCCCTCTCCGAAACCCGCATCAGCGCCGTCCCGCAGCATTTGTCGGACGAAGGGGACGCATTTGCCGCATTGCGGCTGGCAGCCGCAAGCGCGGTAGACCATCGAGACCGATGGGGAACCTCCCGAGGTGTACGGCCGCAGATCGCGGTCGGTCAGCGCATTGCACAGGCAAACGTACATCGCCGCCTCGGTGGTTCGTAACGATCTGCAACGTAGGCGGGATGCGAATAATTCGCAACTGCATTCCCTGCATCCCAGCCATCCCGCGACCAACCGCCACACGCCGGCCAAAGCTTTGTTCGCCTGCCGCCGCGCCGCCGGCTATGCTCGCCGCAATCGACAATCGCAATGGAGGAGACCGCCAATGGCCGAGACGCCGACATTCGGACGCTACGCCGAAATCCCCTACGACCGGATGACTCCCGAGCAGCAGGAGGGCTACCGCTCGTTGATCGAAACACGCGGCCGGCTGCCCGGACCAAACAAGATCTATGTCCATAACCCCAAGCTGGTGAAGGTGATGGGGCCGCTCGGCGCCTATTTCCGCACCGGCTATTCGCTGAGCGAGCGGGAGCGCGAGATCGCGGTCGTCATCATCAACAGCAAATGGCATTCGGCCTACCCGACCAACGCGCATGAGCGCGCCGGCAAGGCCGCCGGGCTCCCGGCCGACAAGGTCGAGGCGATGCTGTCGGGCCTGCCGACTTCGTTCGACGACAAGCGCGAGCAGGTGGTCTACGAGATGGCGATATGCTTGTCGAATTCGCGCTGGGTATCGAAGGGTCTCTTCGATCGCGCGGTCGAGGCGCTCGGCCACGAGGGCATCACCGACGTGACCTGCTTGATGGGCTTCTACACCAGCGTGTCGATGACGCTGGCCTTCTATGACGTGCCGGCCGGCGCCGAAGGTATGCCACGCTGAGACAGACCGAAAAATGGTAGGGCGGGTGAAGCGGAGCGAAACCCGCCGAGATGCAGGCGGAGGGACTGCGGGTTACGCTCCGCTCCACCCGCCCTACCCTGCTGGAGGAAACACAAGATGAAGATCGTCGACGCACAGATCCATCTCTGGTCGCAGAACCTGCCGACCAACGCGATGCACCGGCAGATCCAATCCTATTCGGCCGAGGATTGCCTGAAGGAAATGGACGCCGCCGGGGTCGATGCGGCGCTGATCCATCCGCCGGGGTGGGACCCGAATTCGGGCGCCGTCGCCGAGGCGGCATGCGCCAAATACCCGAACCGCTTTGCCATCCTCGGCCAGTTCCCGCTCGACAAGCCGGAGAGCCGCGACCTGATCGCCGGCTGGAAGAACCGGCCGGGCATGCTCGGCCTGCGCTATGCCTTCACCCAGCCGCACCAAGCCAACTGGATGACCGACGGCACGATGGATTGGCTGTGGCCGGCCGCCGAGAACGCGGGGATCCCGATCGCGCTGATGGCATCGAACTTCCTGCCTACCGTCGCCAAGGTGGCCGAGCAGCATCCTGGCCTCAAGCTGATCATCGACCATTTCGGCCGCCAACGCGGGGGCAAGGACGACGAGGCGTTCGGCAATGTCGGCCAGGTCGCCGCCCTCGCCAAATTCCCGAATGTGGCGTTGAAAGCGACCGGAGCGGCCGGCGAGTCGAGCCAGCCCTATCCATATCGCAACATCCACAAATACATTCGGCAGCTTTACGACGCATTCGGTCCGCGGCGCTTCTTCTGGGGCACCGACATCACCCGTATGCCGTGCTCATGGCGCCAATGCGTGACGATGTTCACCGAAGAACTGCCCTGGCTCAAAGGCGAGGACCTGGAGCTGGTGATGGGCCGGGCGCTGTGCGACTGGCTGGGATGGAAGTTACCAGGGTAGAGCAGGGGAGGTTAGTACAAGCAAAGGTTGAGGATACTGAGGCAGCAGCGATGTCTCCTGTTCGGCGGCATACCGAATGATTACCAAGAATTAATCATTCAAATCCTAGATTGGATCAGGTGAACGACGAATGCATCCTGATCCGGTAACTTGGTCGACACGGGAACGGGCCGCTCGCTACCGCGAGCAGGCCGTGCAATTCGTAGAGATGGCGGATGCTACCGGGATCTCCGCCGCACGCGACCGGCTACTCGAACTTGCCCGGCATTACGACGAGCTGGCCGCGACCCTGGAAAGACATCCAGCCGTCTGAGAAGCGTTAGGGTTAGGGGACGCTCTCGTCCGGGTAGACGCCCCAGACATCCATGCGCCGCATCCAGCCGGTAACGTCGCCGGCCTCGACCCGGCACCACTGACTTTTGCATTCAACGAGCCGGGCGATAACTCCGGGCTCGACACGGCCGACGAGCGGTGCCGTGGCGTCGGGCTCGCGGTAAAGCGCCCGGACGCCGCCCTTGGCGACGACGACATAGCGCTTTCCGGCAACCATGTGCTCCTGCACCCAGCCCACCGTGCCGTCCCACTCGCGCACCCGGCGCCAGTGCTCGAATTGGGCGATGACCTCGACCGGCATGTCTTTGCGGATCAGTACCCAGTCGATCGGATATTGCGGACCCGGGCCGGTACGCAGATTGACCTTATCGGAATGGAGGCTGACAAAACGCGGCACCTTTAGGGTCGTATCGCTCTCGTTCGGCTCAGCCGCGCCCGCCGGCTCACGCCCCCAAATGAGCGCGAGCACACCAATGAACCACAACAGCGCCCGTGCCTTGGCCTGCTGGGCCACGCTTCCCCCTTGGCCCGCTTGACTGCTTTTCGCTTAAGGCCGGCCCGCTCGCTGCGTCAAGCGGCTCGCTGTGCCTGAGTCAATCCGCGGCGGCGGGTGCTGCCGAGCCACAGGTCGGGCAGTCCGGATCCTTGGCGATTCGGATACGATGGAAGCGAGCGTGCAGCGCATCGTAGATCAAGAGGGTGCCGTCGAGGCTGTCGCCGAGCCCCAGCAATTCCTTCAGGACCTCGACCGCCTGCAGTGTTCCCATCACCCCGGCGACCGCACCGAGGATGCCGGCCTCCTCGCAGCGGGGCACCATGTCGGGCGGCGGCGGCTCGCGGAACAGGCAGCGGTAGCAGGGATGGCCGGCGCCGAGATAAGGCCGAAAAGTCGAGAGCTGGCCCTCGAATGGCGACAGCGCCGCGGCGACAAGCGGCTTCTTCAGACGAAAGCATGTGTCGGTCAGGAGATAGCGGGTGGCAAAATTATCGCTGCCGTCGGCGACGAGATCATAGCCGGCGATCACCTCGGCCGCGTTGTCGGGACCGAGCCGCTCGGGGCGCGTCTCGATCCGCACGCCGTCGTTGACAGCGGTGAGCGTCTCACGCGCGCTATCCACCTTCAGCGCGCCGACATTGCGGGTGGCGTGCACGATCTGGCGTTGCAGATTGGTCAGATCGACCCGGTCGTGGTCGATGATCCCGATCGTCCCGACTCCGGCGGCGGCGAGGTAGAGCAGCATCGGCGAGCCGAGCCCGCCGGCGCCAATGACCAGCACCCGCGAGGCGAGCAGCTTCTCCTGCCCCTCCTCGCCTACCTCGTCGAGGATCAGGTGTCGGGCATAGCGCTGAAATTGCTCTTCGTTCAGTTCCATCGCTGTTCAGTCCAATCGCGGCAATGCCGACAGATGTGGCCCCGGGATCGCTTCTCGGCAACGCGGCCGATCACATGCCGGTCGAGCCGAACCCGCCGTCTCCCCGAGCGCCCGCCTCGCTGAACTCGGAGACCACGATGAAAAGCGGCCGCGCGATCCGGGTGAACACAAGCTGGGCGATACGGTCACCCGGGTTGATCACGATTTCCCGACCGTCGGCCGGATTGCGGTTCCAGGCCGAGATCAGACACGGCCCCTCGTAATCGGCGTCGATCAGCCCGACCGTATTGCCGAGCACCAGCCCCTCGCGATGGCCCAGCCCCGAGCGCGGCAGCACCAGGGCGCACCATTCGGGGTCGCCGATGCGGAAGGCGATCCCAGCCGGGATCAACACCGCCGGCGCCTGCGGCCGCAGCGTGAGCGGCGCGTCGAGGCAGGCATGCAAGTCGAGCCCGGCGGCGAGGCTCGATCCGTACTGCGGAAAGCCCCAGCCGGAAAGCCGCGGATCCAGGATCTTGAGCTCGACCTTCACCGGCAGTTGCCGGTCAGCGCGCGGCGAGCACGACAGCGATGCGCTCGGCGAGCCGGGACGCGACCTCCTGTTTGGTCATGACCGGCCAATCCTCGACCGTCTCGCCGTCGACGAGATGGATCGTGTTGCGGTCGCCGCCGAATACGCCGCTGCCGGACGAAACGTCATTGGCGAGGATCCAGTCGCAGCCTTTGCGGCGCCGCTTCTCAGTCGCATTGGCGACGACATTCTCGGTCTCAGCGGCGAAGCCGATGACCAATGTCGGGCGATCGTTGCTGCGCCGGGCAACCGTCGCGAGGATGTCGGGATTTTCCGTGAGGCGCAGCGAAGGTGGGCCCTTGCCATTCTTCTTCAGCTTTTGCGTGGCCACCGTCTCGATCCGCCAATCGGACACGGCCGCCGCCATGACCGCGACGTCAACCGGCAGATTGGCCTCGGTCGCCGCGAGCATCTCGGTCGCGCTCTCGATCGCGACGAACCTCACCCCGGCTGGGGTCGGCTCCTGGGTCGGGCCGGAGACGAGGACCGTCTCGGCGCCAAGCGCGGCCAGCGCCGCGGCGATCGCGTGACCTTGCTTCCCCGAGGAGTGGTTCGAGATGTAGCGCACCGGATCGATCGCCTCGCGCGTCGGGCCGCTCGTCACCAGCGCTCGGCGTCCGGCGAGGCGCCGGTCGTCGCTGAAGTAGGCTTCGATCGCCGCGAGGATCTCCATCGGCTCGGCCATGCGACCCGATCCGACCTCGCCGCAGGCCAAATCGCCGGCATTGGGGCCGACGCGCCGTATCCCGCGTGCCGCCAGGGTCGCGATGTTGGCCTGGGTCGCCGGGTGCGCCCACATCAGCGCATTCATCGCCGGCGCGACGAGGATCGGCTTGTCCGAGGCGAGCAGCGTCGTCGCGGCAAGATCGTCGGCCATCCCCGCCGCCATCCGAGCGAGCAGATTGGCGGTCGCCGGCGCGACGACCACGAGATCGGCCTCGCGCGACAGCCTGATATGCCCCATCTCGCTTTCGTCCGTCAGCGAGAACAGATCGCCATAGACCTTGTCCTCGCTGAGCGAGGCGACCGATAGCGGCGTCACGAACTGCGCCGCCGCCTCGGTCATCACGCAGCGTACCGCCGCGCCGCGGTCGCGCAGCCGGCGGATCAGCTCGAGGCTCTTATAGGCGGCGATGCCGCCCGCGATGATCAAAAGAATGCGCCGGTTCTGCAGCAAGTCGCACCTCCGCATCCGCTCTCACTCAATATGCTATCGCACATCGCGGAGCGCGAGGGTGAACCCCTAACATGCGGACCGACGTTGCGGAAGCGGATAGTCCGCTGGCGTCCGAGGCATTATGAAGCGGCATCTTGTCGGCTCAACCCCGCTGGAAACCTTGCGATATTCGGGCTCGCATGCGACGCTATACGATATTGCCAAATATGGCGAGGCGGCCGAATCGGTTCCACCGGCGTTGCCCCGGAGAGCCGCGGTCGGACGATACGCACCTGGGGAGGAAACAATCGTGGCCAAAATCACGCTGACCGACCGCTTCGTGAAGACCCGTAAGGCTGCTGCTCCCGGCCGCCGCGACGAGTACCCGGATGCGGTCGTGCCCGGGCTGGTGTTGATAGTGACCGAGACCGGCCATCGCTCATTTGTGCTGCGAGTACGGTTCCCCTCGCATCCCAAAAACCCGACCCGTCGCGCGCTTGGCGTGTACGGCAGGATTAGTCTCGATGACGCGAGGCGCAAGGCGCGCGAGTGGTTTGCTTTAATCGAAAGAGGGATCGACCCGCAGACCGAGGCCATGCGCGAGCGGGCCGCGGCGCAGCGCAGCCAGCTGAACACCTTCGGTACCGTCGCCAAGGCGTTCCTCGACCGCCACGCCGCGACCCTGAAAAAGGAGGGCGAGGCTCGCCGCATCATCGAGGTGGAGTTCGTCAAGCGCTGGGGCGATCGCCCGATAACCGACATCACCGCGCAGGAGGCCGCAGCGGCGATCCGCGCGATCGTGGACCGCGGAGCGCCTGCCCAAGCTCACAACAGTCTGAGCTATCTGCGTCTGCTGTTTCGGTGGGCCATCGGCACCGGCGAGTACGGCATTGACGCGTCCCCCACCGATCGGCTCCAGCCGGCGAAGCTGATCGGCACGCGAGGAGCGCGTGAGCGGACCTTGACCGACGTAGAGTTGCGCGCCGTATGGGATGCCGCCGGCCAGATGGGATATCCATATTGCCCGCTGCTCCGGCTGCTGATCCTCACCGGCCAGCGCGAGCGAGAGATCGCCAACATCTCCTGGTCCGAGATCGATCTCGACAAGCGGTTGCTGACAATTCCGGGGGCGCGAATGAAGGGCGGCCGGGCCCACGAAGTTCCCCTGGCGCCGAACGCGATGGCCCTGATCAAAGCGCTGCCGCTCTGGCGGGGCCCGTTCGTATTCACAACCACGAGAGGCGAAAAACCGGTCAACGGCTTCAGCAAGGCGAAGCGGCGCATAGACCGCCTGTGCGGGGTTACCGGCTGGGTGTTTCACGATCTGCGGAGAACAATGCGGACGCATATTTCGGCGCTCCCGGTTCAGGATTTAGTGCGCGAGCTGGTCATCGCCCACACCAGGCCGGGATTGCACAAGGTCTACGACAAGCACGCGTATCTCGACGAAAAGCGCGAGTGTCTTGATCTCTGGGAACGGCGGCTGCTCGGCATCGTCGACCCGCCGGCGCCCAACGTCACCGACCTGCAGCAGGTGAGATCGTCGAGGGCTGGCTAACCAAAATCCCCTGCGCTGAGCCCTGAGCGCACGGAAGGCGGGTTGGGGCAGGTGGTAAGCCGCCGGGTCGAAACAGCACTACTGGCGGGGCTCGCTGGCGCGCCTACGGGCCTTAGAATGAGACCGGCATTGGTAGCGGCGCTTTCGCGGGTAAAACGGGCCGGTGCCGACCCGCTTTCCGGTTGCCGCCCGCTGGCCGGCGGGGATCTCCTTCAGTAGCTCGCCCGTGCCGGCTCGATCGCCCGCGCCTTGATGCGCTTGGCGTAATTGAACAGCGTCTCGTCCTCAGGTGCCGGCGACAGATCTGTGCTTAAATAAAGCTGGGCCCGGCGCTCAATAATCGCATCAGTCGCGTACTTGGGCTATACTTCTCTGGTCACAGATCGGCAATGGGAAGATCTGGATTTTCTCGGAGGACCGAGGATTGACCATGCATAGAATGAGTAATCGCATTGACTTCGTCGGCCAGACCCGCGCCGTTTGCAGATCAGCAGGCCTTCTGATCACTGAGCACAACGTGGGCTTCACTGCCTGCGACGAAGGGCTGCTGGTGTTCGTGCTGGACACCGGGGAATGGCAAATTCGGTCATCCAGGCACGCCGTACTCATGGTGTCCGGGCGCGGCAGTGCCGATCTGGCCAGGATGCTGTCGGTCGCCGGCCGGCAGTGAGGTGCTGAGATGACCCGCACCTCTCTTAAAATGCCCCGCATCGCCAACAAGCGCCAGTCCTACGCGGTCCGCTCGGGCATGGTCACCCGCGCTGCTTCGATTGTTGCGAAGGCGGTGGTCGAGGCGCCGGTCTTCGTGACCGACGAGGACGGCCATCGGATGCGCCAGTGGAAGGCGGAGGAGCTGCAGCGCTACACGACCGAGGATATCAAGAGCGCGCTGCGATTGCGGCGCGCGGTCGAGAAAGAGGAGATGCTCGAGTTCGTGCCTCCGAGCGCCATCAAATACTGCCAGACCAAGGGCTGGATCGTCCAAGCCGAGGGCGCGCCCTATTTCTTCGTCACGCGGAAGGCGGCGACCGAGCTCGACCTACCCCGCAAGCACCAGGGCCGGGCAATCCAATTTCTGGATCGGGGGCTGTGATGTCGATCCGACCCAATGCCGTGATCCGGGTCCGTCGCGACCCGGATCTCAATAGCGTGCTCTGCTGGTCGGCGTTCGTCGCGGAGAACGAGTTCAACCCGGAAGAGCTGGCTGAAATCGAAGCCGAGCTCGCCGCTGTCGGTCACTATGTCGGCGGCGGCGGGGCTGCTCCGATCTGGTCGTTGGAGGTGATCAAGTCGTGAGAATTTTCACGGCCGGCTGGTTCACGCCGCTGCCGGCCTCGATCCAGCGCATCGGCATTTCACGCGGTGTTCCCCGCGCCGGTAAGGCTGGCCGTGGCTACCGCATTATGCGCGAGCTGGCTCCTGGGCTCTGGTTCCTTTCGGCCTCGCCGACGGAATACGTCGTGCGCTATTACGACGAGATCCTGGCAGCGCTGGACCCGCGCGCCTTGCTCAAGCGGATGGAAGCTCTCGGCCAGGGGCGCGATGTGGCCCTCCTGTGCTTCGAAAGGCCGCCGTTCTGCGCTGAAACGTACAATTTGTGTCATCGCCGGATTGCTGCCAGCTGGCTCGAGCAGCATCTCGGCATCGGCGTGCCGGAATACCTACCCGAGGGGATCGAGGTCGGCGACACGGTGCCGATCGGCGCATCGCCACGACTGGCTTGAGATCATGGAACGCGCCCAGCCGCGGCCCTCGCGCGCGCTTTTTAGGGTGCGGAAATTAGGGAATTTAGGGAGCGAGGTCGGCGACACGATGCCGATCGGTGCGCTCCCCAAGACCGGTTCGAGATCATGGAGCGCGCCCGGCCGCCGCCCTCGCGCGCGCTTTTAGGGTGCCGAAATTGCTAAATTTAGGGCTCGACCGGATCACCGTCCGACGCCGCCCTCACCGACAACGACGAAGGGGGCCACACCGCGGGTTGAGGGAATGGCTTGGTGCTCGACAAGATCCGCCGACGTTTCCCGTGGCTGAACTGATCTGGGCCGATGGCGGCTACAACGCCTGGCAGGTAGACGCTGCGGCGGCAAAGGTGCCGCAGCTGCGCCTGGCGATCGTCAAGCGGAGCGACGACATGAAGGGCTTCGCCGTCCTGTCGCGGCGCTGGGTGGTCGAGCGCACCTTTTCCTGGTTCGGGCGCAACCGGCGGCAGGCCAAGGACTTCGAGAACCTCGCCGAAACCTAGGCGACCTTCGTCATCCTTGCTTCCGTCCAGCTGGCCCTCAGGCGGCTCGTCAGGGCGTAGTCCTAACCTCAACAAATGCCAGTCGAGATGATGGCGCCGGTCCCGCTGCCGACGGCGAACGGCCGTTATGGGTTCGGTCAACAAACCTTCGCTGAGACGCACGGCAATGGGCGAGACGTGCCGACAGCAGATCTTTGAGCGGCCCCCCAGATCACCCGACTAGGTTCGACCCCAAACGGACGTTCAGCAGGCTCATGACCCAAATCCATTCATCAAACTGAGGAACGATATTTTGCTAGCCAGGTGTCCACCGCGGCGCTAAAGCACTTGGTCCGTACTCGACTCAATAAAATACGGATTAAACGTGGCGCTCGGATGGCTGGCGGCCATATTGACCCAAATCGGGAGCGTGATAGGGCTCGGAACCAGACCGCTGATGCCCACCGCGCATCTGCCAGCTGCAACTAGCAAGAGATTCCGTGGCAACTTTCTCTCCTGGCGAGTCGACCGGGCGTCAAGAGCGTTCCGCATCTATGTCGTCGAGCCTGGCAACTATCAGCCGAATGTGCACGCAACCGTTTTCGGGCAGGCACTTTCCCACGTCATCGCGCCCCCGCCGGAACCGCTGGAGTTAAATACCGCGATTGACCGGCCGGCGAGATCGTTGCCGTTCGACCTGATGACATTTCCGGAAGCGTTTCTTCCAGGCGAGGAGCTGGTAAAAATTCTCAACTCGATGCCGCGCACTGTGTCTTTCGGATGCGTTCATGTCGGCCTCCGGCCGTCCGACGCCGATCAGCACCTTTTTCAGGCCACTGAACTGCAAGATCTCGTACGATCGCTCCGAACAGTGCCCGATCTCCAGACAGAAGACCTGGCCAACTTTAGCCAGTGGCTCAACGACCAGGCCTCTGAGCACTATTTCAATGTCGGGTGCTTTTTCACAATCGATGCCAGTCGACGATTGCGCGTCTGCTTGCACCCAAAGCTGGTCCCCTCGAAATCGGAGCTTAGTCCGCTGCCGGAGCAAAATATGGCCGAAGCGGACCTAGTCACGCTGATCACCCTACAGCCCACGGACCCAACGTTTTTTACGGTCAACATCCAGCCACTGCTTTGTTCAGACGTTCTGCACTTACCGACCAAGCGGCTCGCTGCATG
>DASYOB010000069.1:0-9079 GCA_036008175.1 Allostellaceae bacterium | reverse complement strand
TTTCACCGAATCCATGCTGAACCTGAGCGCGCAGACCGCGGCGTGCAATCGCCTGCACTCGATCGAGCAGCGCTGCGCCCGATGGCTGCTGATGGCGAGCGATCGCATCGGAGCGGATGTGATGCCGATGACGCACGAGTTCCTGTCAACGATGCTCGGGGTGCGGCGCGCGGGAGTGACCGTGACCGCGCAGGAGCTCCAGCGCTCCGGGCTGATCCGATACCATCGCGGCGAAGTAACCATCCGCGATCATGATGGCCTCGCGGAATCCGCTTGCGAATGCTACCGGATCGATCACGACCGCTTCGAGCGGTTGTGTTGGGCGCCGTGATCAAAGGCTGAGTTGATATTGGATAGGTCTGTGCGCCGGCGGACAGACGCGGAAGCCGGGTCGCCCCTTAGATTAAGGAGAGAAAGCCCAATGCAATGACAGAACCTTCATCGATTCCGCGATATCTGACCGAGGCTCTCGACGCCCAACCGGCGGTGGCGGGTGCGAACCATGTCGATTGCGCCGAAGAGGTTCTCCAAGCCTATATGACGCTGATGAAGGGCGTGGTCAAAGAACGCGATGCCTTCGAGCACGCGGTACGGATCTACCAGGCACGCAATCAAAATGTCTCGAGCGAGGCTGCCCGCCGCGCCGTCGCAGGCATCATCTGCCGCAAACCTTAACGGGCCTGGTCAGTCCGCGCTCACGCGGATGGCGTCCAGTTGCTGATTGGCGTCGTCGATCTCGGCCTGCAGCACGCGTAGCCGGACCCAATCTTCCGCCCGTGTTGCTTCCTTCTGTTCGACATAAAGCTCGATCAGGCGATCCTGCCGCTCGGTAAAGAGGGCGCGTTCCTCGGGCGTGAGCATGGCTGCTCTCCATTTTTCGTACGCAAGCGTAATACTGCCCCTGACCATCGAACGGCCAGGGCAGCTTTCCGGTCCTCAATCACCCGGCGCGCAAATACTGCACCGCCTCGTCGCGTTGAAAGAGATAAAGCAGCAGGCGCAGCGCCTCGCCGCGCGGGCTCGTCAGATCGGGGTCACGGTCGAGGATCAGACGGGAATCGTCATGCGCGACAGCAATCAGCGCCTCGTGGCTGGCCAGATCCGCAAGGCGCAGCACCGGCAAGCCGCTCTGGCGGGTGCCGAGCACCTCGCCGCCGCCGCGCAGCCGTAGATCCTCCTCGGCGATACGGAACCCGTCCTCGGTCTCGCGCAGGATTTTGAGGCGTTGCCGCGCGATCTCGCCGAGCGGCGGCTGGTAGAGGAGGATGCAGGTCGAGGGCTGGACGCCGCGGCCGATCCGGCCGCGCAACTGGTGCAGCTGCGCGAGGCCGAAGCGCTCGGCGTGTTCGATGACCATGACCGTCGCGGCCGGGACATCGATGCCCACCTCGACCACCGTGGTGGCGACCAGCAGGTCGACCGGCCGGCCTTCACGATTAATGGCGGCAAAGGCAGCCATTACGCGGTCCTTCTCGGCGCTTTTCATGCGGCCATGCACTAGCCCGACCCGGCTAGGCAGCAACGCCGACAGCGCGCGGTAGCGCTCCTCGGCAGCGGCGACATCGGTAACTTCGGATTCCTCGACGACCGGGCAGATCCAGAACACCTTCGCGCCGCGGTTCAGAGCGCGGGCGATGCCGCCGGAAACCTCCTCGAAGCGGTCAAGCGGCACGGCACGGGTGTCGACTGGCTGTCGTCCCGGCGGCTTCTCGGTGAGCCGCGACACGTCGAGATCGCCATAGGCGGTCATCATCAGGGTACGCGGGATCGGCGTCGCGCTCATCAACAGCGTGTCGGCACGGTTTCCCTTCTCGGTCAGCGCGAGGCGCTGCTCGACCCCGAACCGGTGCTGCTCGTCGATGACCGCGAGGGCAAGGTCGCGAAAGCCGACATCTGGCTGCAGCAGTGCATGCGTGCCGACGACGATCGGGGTCAGACCCGAGCCAAGGCTCGCCAGCATCGAGTCGCGGGCGCGCCCCTTCTCCCGCCCGGTCAACAGCCCGATCTCGACCCCGGCCGGGGCGGCGAGCCGCTGCAAGGTGGCGAGGTGCTGGCGCGCCAGCACCTCGGTCGGCGCCATCAGCGCCACCTGCGCGCCGTTCTCGACCGCGATCAGCATCGCCAACAGCGCGACGACGGTCTTGCCGCTGCCGACATCGCCCTGCAGCAGCCGCATCATCCGATGCGGCGCCATCATGTCGCCGGCGATCTCGGAGAGCGCCTGGCGCTGGCTGCCGGTCAGCGCGAAGCCGAAGCCGGGCTCGGCACGCCCCGCCAGCACGCCGGTGCCGGTAAGCGTGCGTCCCGGGCGGCGACGCCGACGCGCCCGCACCAGCGCGACGGCAAGCTGCGACGCCAGGATCTCGTCATAGGCCAGCCGCTCGCGCGCCGGGGTGTCCGGCGCGAGATCGGCCTCGCTTTGCGGCGCATGGGCAGCCTCGATCGCCTCGCGCCAGGCCGGCCAGGCACGGCGGGCGCGGAGCGCCGAATCGAGCCATTCCGGCACTTCCGGCGCACGCTCCAACGCCGCCGCGACGGCGCGCTGCACGACGCGCGGCGACAGGCCGGCGGTCAGCGGGTAGACGGGCTCGACCGCTTTCAGCTGCTCGGCCGCGTCGGACGCGACGACATAATCGGGATGGGCGATCTGCGGCAGGCCCTGGTAATACTCGACCCGGCCGCTGACGACCCGCTCCGCCCCGACCGGCAGCATCCGCTGCAGCTGATCCCCTTTCACATTGAAATAGACGAGGATCAGCGTGCCGGTGCCATCGCTGCAGTAGACGCGGGTCGGGCGGCGGCCGAAGCCGGTCTCGTGCCGCTCGACCTTGACCCTGACTGTGACCATCGCATCGGGCCAGTCCCGCGGATTGAGTGCGCCAACGGGCGGCGCGGCACGGCGGTCGACGATGCCGGTCGGCAGGTGCCACAACAAATCGACGACGAGCGGCCCGGCGGCGCGCTCGATCAGGCGCCCGAGCTGCGGCCCGACTCCCGGCAGCGCGGTCACTGGGGCGAACAGCCTATCGAGCAGGGCGGGACGCATCACCGTCTGTGGTTATTTGCGAATGCCGGCTGACGTGCCGACGCAGGATGGCTATATCCGGGAAACCATGCCAGCCCCACACACCGACGGCTCCCTCGACATCCGCCGCAAGCGGCTGTTGTTCCGCTCGTGGCACCGCGGCACGCGCGAAGCCGATCTGATCCTCGGCTCATTCGCCGAGGCCTACCTCGCCGCGTTTGACGACCCGCAGCTTGACCGATTCGAGGCATTGCTCGAAGTACCCGATGCGGAGCTGTTCGACTGGATCAACCGGCGCACGGTACCGCCGCCGGAACACGACACCGACGTGACCCACCTGCTCCTCGCCTTCCGCTACCGCCCGCGCCCGACGTGAGCCCCCTCTCCACCCTCGCCCGCTCGCTCGGCGAGCAGCCGCGCAGCGTCACCCTGTCCGGCGCGCCGGAGGGGCATGACGCCGCAACGATCGGCGCTCTGCTTACCCAAAGCGGCGCCGAGACCTGGCTGCATGTCTGCCGCGACGACGGGCGCATGGCCAGGTTCGCAGCGGCACTCGCGTTCTTCCATCCCGGCATCGAGACGCTGACCTTTCCGGCCTGGGATTGCCTGCCCTACGATCGGGTATCGCCGAACGGCGAGATCACCAGCCGCCGTATCGACACGCTGACCCGGCTGGCGGCAAGGAATGAGAAAAAGCCGCTGATCGTGCTGACTACGGTCAACGCGCTGGTGCAGCGGGTGCCGCCGAGGAAGCTTTTCGACGGGCGGGTATTGACCCTCGGAGGGGGTGGCCGCATCCCGCTCGACCGGCTGCAAGGTTTCTTCCGCAACAACGGCTACATTCGCACCGACACCGTGCGCGAGCCAGGCGAGTACGCGATCCGCGGCGGCATCGTCGATCTCTACCCAGCCGGCGCGCAGCAGCCGATCCGGCTCGATTTCTTCGGCGACACGCTGGAAAGCCTGCGCAGCTTCGATCCGCTGACCCAGCGCTCGACCGGGACGCTCGACGGCTTCGTGCTGCGGCCGGTCAGCGAAATCCTGCTCGAGGACGACGCGATCCACCGCTTTCGCTCGCGCTACCGCGAGCAGTTCGGCGCGATGGGCAGCGACGACCCGCTTTACGAATCGGTCAGTGCCGGCCGGCGTCAGGCCGGCATGGAGCACTGGCTGCCGCTCTATTACGAGACGCTGGAGACCCTGTTCGATTACCTCCCGCAAGCGCCCGTGTCCTTCGATTACCAGACCGACGAGGCGCGGGCGCACCGGCTCGAGTCGATCGCCGATTTCTATGCGGCACGACAGAGCCTGAGCCGCGCTGCGCGCAGCACCGCCCCGCTCTATCGCCCGGTCCGGCCGGAGCAGATGTTCCTCGACGAGGCGGAATGGCGGAAGCGGCTGAGCGGGCGCACGGTGCTGCAGCTCTCCCCGTTCGCCACACCGGAAGGCGAGCGCGATGGCTTCGATGCCGGGGGACGGCCGGCGCGCAATTTCGCCGCCGAGCGAGCCGACCCGAAGGTGCAGCTGTTCGACGCGGTCCGCGACTATCTGGACAGCGAGCGCACGGCCGGGCGGCGCATCGCGATCGCCGCCTATACCGAGGGCTCGGCCGACCGTCTCGCCACCGTGCTGCGCGAACACGGTCTCGGCGATCTACGGCGGGTCGCGGACGGCCATGCCCTAACCCACCTGCCGCGCTCTGCGGTCGGGCTGGTGCTCCTGCCGCTCGAACAGGGCTTCACCACCGACGCGCTGGTCGTGCTTGGCGAGCAGGATATCCTCGGCGATCGGCTCTCCCGCGTGCCGCGGCGCCGCCGTAGGCTCGACGAATTCATTACCGAAGCGGCGAGCCTGTCGGCCGGCGATCTCGTCGTCCATGCCGAGCACGGCATCGGCCGCTACGAGGCGCTGGAGACGATCGATGTCGCCGGCGCGCCGCACGATTGCCTGAAGGTGCTCTATGCCGGCGACGACCGCCTGTTTGTGCCGGTCGAGAACATCGAGGTGCTGTCGCGCTACGGCTCGGAAGACGCCGGGGCACAGCTCGACCGGCTCGGCGGCGCTGGCTGGCAATCGCGCAAGGCGCGGGTCAAGCAACGCATCCGGGAGATCGCCGGCGAATTGATCCGCATCGCCGCCGAACGTCAACTGCGCCCGGGCGAGACGCTGAGCCCGCCCGAAGGTCTCTACGAGGAATTCGCCGCGCGTTTTCCGTATCCGGAGACCGACGACCAGCTGCGCGCGATCGAGGACACGCTTTCCGACATGGCTTCGGGCAAGCCGATGGACCGGCTGGTTTGCGGCGATGTCGGCTTCGGCAAGACCGAGGTGGCGCTGCGCGCCGCGTTCATCACCGCCTTTGCCGGCGCGCAGGTCGCGGTCATCGTGCCGACGACCTTGCTGGCGCGGCAGCACTACCGCAGCTTTACGGAGCGCTTCGCCGGGCTGCCGGTCCGGATCGCACGGCTGTCGCGTCTCGTCAGCCCCAAGGAAGCAAAGCAGGTCAAGACCGAGATCGCCGAGGGTCGCATCGATATCGTGGTCGGTACGCATGCACTGTTAGCGAAGGATGTGCGGTTCGCCCATCTCGGGCTCGTCGTGGTCGACGAAGAGCAGCATTTCGGCGTCGCGCAGAAGGAGCGGCTGAAGCAGCTGAAAGCCGACGTCCACGTCCTGACCCTGACCGCGACCCCGATCCCGCGCACCCTGCAGTTGGCGCTGTCCGGGGTACGCGAGATGAGCATCATCGCCACCCCGCCGATCGACCGGCTCGCCGTGCGCACCTTCGTGATGCCATACGACCCAGTCGTGCTGCGCGAGGCGATCTTGCGGGAGCGCGACCGCGGCGGGCAGATCTTCTACGTCGCGCCGCGCATTTCCGACCTCGACGAGGTGCGCGAGGCATTGCGCGAGATCGTACCTGAGATCCGGGTCGCGATGGCCCACGGCCGGATGCCGGCGACCGAGCTCGAAAGCGTGATGACCGCGTTCGACGAGCGCGCCTACGATTTGCTGCTGTCCACCAACATCATCGAATCGGGACTCGACATCCCGACCGCCAATACGCTGATCGTGCACCGCGCCGACATGTTCGGGCTGGCCCAGCTCTACCAGCTGCGCGGCCGCATCGGCCGCAGCAAACTGCGCGCATACGCCTACCTGACGCTGCCGGAAAAGAAGCAATTGGCGCCGACCGCGCTGCGCCGGCTCGAAGTCATGCAGACCTTGGACACACTTGGCGCCGGCTTTCAGCTGGCGAGCCACGACCTCGACATCCGCGGCGCCGGTAATCTCTTGGGCGACGAGCAGTCCGGGCATATCCGCGAAGTCGGCATCGAGCTGTACCAGCAGATGCTCGAAGACGCGGTTGCCGCCGCTCGCACCGACGGGGGTGATGAGGCTGCGCCCGAGGAATGGACGCCGCAGATCACGATCGGCACGCCGGTGCTGATCCCCGAGGCCTATGTCGCCGATCTCGGGGTGCGCCTCGGGCTCTACCGGCGTATCGCCCAGCTCTCCGACCGCCGCGAGCGCGACGCCTTCGCCGCCGAGCTGATCGACCGCTTCGGCCCGTTGCCGGTGGAGGTCGAGAACCTGCTGCAAATCATCGCGATCAAGCGCGATTGCCGCGAGGCCGGGGTCGAGCGGGTCGAGGCCGGGCCGAAGGGCGCGGTCATCGCCTTGCGCGGCAACCGCTTCGCCAACCCGGCGGGGCTCGTCGAAATGATCCAGAAAAACGTCGGCACCTTGCGGCTGCGGCCGGACCAGCGTCTCGTCTACCTGCGCAATTGGGAGGACGAGAAGGAGCGCCTCGCCGGGGTCGCCCGGCTGATGCAGGCGCTGGTCAAGGTCGCGGAAGCCGCGACACCCGAGGCCGCCGGCGCGCCGCCAGCGAACCCAACCGCGGAGTTGGTAAAGGCAAAGGTCGCAGCCCGGCGCTAGAGCTGCGCAAGGGGAGAGCGAATGGCAAACATCATCCTGGTCGGCGACGTCAATTTGATGAATGTCGATGATGCTGGCGTGCCGTTCGCGCGCATTGGAGAGGAACTGCGCGCGGCCGATCTGGTCTTCGCCAACCTCGAATGCCTCTTGTATCACCCGCCCGAGGGACACGCGGTCGAGCATGAGGGCTTCTTCGCCGACCCCGAAATCGGCGGCGAGACGCTCAAGACCGCCGGCATCGCCGCGGTCGGTCTCGCCAACAATGTCAATTACGGCGCGGCGGCAATCCTCGGCTCCATCGCCCGGCTCGACCGGCTCGGCATCGTACACACCGGCGCCGGCGCCGATCTCGCTGCGGCGCGCGCGCCGGTGATTGTCGAGCGCGGCGGGCTGTGCGTCGCCTTTCTGCAGCGCAGCTCGGTCTACTGGCCGACCAACCATGAAGCGACTGAACGCAGTACCGGGATCGCCGTTCTCCGCGGCCATACCGCCTACCAGGTGCCGGCGCACAAGACCCGGCCCGACGTGCCGCCGATGAACCGCCCCGGCGTGCCGCCGATCATCCTGACCTGGGCCGACCGCGTCTACCTCTCGCAATTCTGCGACGACATCGCGGCGCTGCGCCGCGAGGCAGATGTCGTTATTGCTTCCTGCCATTGGGGTCTCGGCGAGGAGGTGCTCGACTACATGAGCGAGATCGCGCATGCCGCGGTCGATGCCGGCGCCGATATCGTCATCGGCCACGGGCCGCATTACTCGCTGCCGGTCGAGATCTATCGTGGTAAGCCGATCTTCTACGGCCTCGGCAGCTTCTCGTTCCACACCGGGCATGGCGGCCGCCGCCACGGCGACTGGATCGGCATGATGGCCGAAATCGAGGCCGAGCGCGGCGGCATCTCGGGCGCCCGCTTCCGGTTCGTGCGGCACAATGACCGCAACGAGACCGTGCCCTGCACCGTGGCCGGCGAAGGCCCGACCCTAGACCGGCTGACCCAGCGCAGCGCCGCCCTCGGCGGCCGCCTGGTGCCCGACGACGACTGGGTGCGCGTGGCGCTCCGAATTCCTTGAGAACAGGGAAAATCGATATTTAAGCTGAGGAGTTAGCCAGATTACCGCAGAGGAGATCCGATAAATACCGACACACCACCGGAACGGCGTTCACCACGAAAAGGCCGTTATTCGGCAGTCTTGCGGGACATGGCAGGGGGAGTGGGTGGCGAGGAGGGCTTGATGCTCATGCGCCACTATGAGTTCGCGGCCTGAAGGGTTGGCCGCCCAGCCGGTTCTTTATGCCGTTTTTACGGCGCGTGGGCATCTTCGCCCTCGATTTTTAAGGCAGCGACTCACCTATTCAGGCGTTGATAAATGACCGCGGCTGCCCGGTCTGGCCAAGCTCGTTAGAAGCTCGGGGCCATGCGATCCGGTGGCGTCTTCGAGGGCCCCGCTAATGCTCGATGTCGTGTTTCTCGCCATCGGCCTCGGCTTCTTTGCCGCTGCCTGTCTCTACTTGTTTGCTTGCGACCGGCTGTGAGCCCGCCATGTCGTTCGATCTGATCCTTGGCGGCGTGATCGCTGTCGGCATGCTGCTTTACCTGGTCTTCGCACTGCTGCGACCCGAGAAATTCTGAAAATCCTGAGGTCATGATGACCGCAAATGGCTGGATCCAGATCGCGATCTTCACCGCGATCCTGATCGCGCTGACGCGCCCGCTCGGCGGCTACATGACCGCCGTGTTCGAGGGCCGCGTCACCTTTCTGCGCCCGGTCGAGCGCGTGTTCTACGCGCTCTGCGGCACCAGCGAAGCCGAAGAGCAGCACTGGCTGACCTACGGTTTCGGCATGCTGCTGTTTCACGCCGTCGGTTTCGTCTCGCTGTACGGGTTGATGCGGCTGCAGAATTTCCTGCCGTTCAACCCGATGGGCCAGGACGCGGTCGGCACCGACCTCGCCTTCAACACCGCCGTCAGCTTTGACACCAACACCAACTGGCAGTCCTACACGCCTGAGACGACGATGAGTTACCTCAGCCAAATGGCGGGACTCACCGTCCACAATTTCGTCTCGGCGGCGGCCGGCATCGCGCTCGCGGTCGCGCTGATTCGCGGCTTCGCC
>DASYOB010000068.1:0-18194 GCA_036008175.1 Allostellaceae bacterium | reverse complement strand
TGGAAGAGACCACCGTTTGCGTTGTCGATGACGGCGGTCTGATCGTGCGCGAGGCGCGTGTGGCGAGCGAGCCAGAGGCGCTGGTCGTCTCATCATCATGGATGAGACCCGTCATGAGGGCGAACTCCAGGCGCTGGCGCGGCATTTCCGTATCCACGGCGCTAGGTGGGGTCACTTTCGGAACCTCGCCGAAGTACCCCTTTTTGTCGACTCGAAAGCGTCCCGTATGATCCAATTGGCGGATCTCATCGCTTGGGCCACTTGGCGCAGATATGAGCATCAAGATGGCCGTTTTTTCGATCAACTGATCCCAAAATTCGACACGGACAACGGCGTTATTCACGGGCTCTACCACTACCATGCCCGAGGGGAGCTTTGTTATTGCCCGGCATGTACGTCGCGTAGCCTGCGGGACGCAGCACGCGGCTCTAAGCCGAGCGGATCGGCTTCGAGGGCAGAAGCTTCAGAGGGGGGCCGAGATGCCAACCCGAGCCCCTCTACGCCTCGCGAACCTCAGAGCCGACGCGAGCGCAAACCCTCACCTAGGCGCGCGGCTCCGCCTGGAGCAGACAAACATGGCTGATAACACTGTGATTTGGACTGGCGCGAGCGGCGAAAAATACACCCTTTACCTCTACCCTATTGGGAATGGGTATAAGGCCCTCCAAGGTGTCTACATTTTCTGGAAGCAAGGCGCTGATCGCCTGTGGTATCCGATCTATATCGGTGAAGCGGCCGACTTGAACGACCGCCTAAACACCAATCTAAAACTGCACCATCAATGGGCGTGCATCACTCGCAACGGCGCCACTCATATCTGCTCGATGAGCACTCAAGGCAGCACGGCCCAACAGCGGATCACTATCGAGGCCGATCTTCGCCAAGGGTATCCGAACTCGACGTGCAATCAGCAGTAGGCTCGCCGAATCCGGGCGGGGGCGGCTTGATTTGCCCTCGCGCAACAAGAGCGGCGTGGAATTGGATCAGCCGGTGGGTCACAATCGAATTGATGAGCGACTCCGCCTGGGCGGATCGCTCGCCAGATTCGGCGGCGTGATCAGTGGCAGATTGCTCACGGCTGACCGCAAGCGGTTGATTGTGAAGGACCGCGGCGTCAGACGCCAGTGGAACCGGTGGAGGCCGAATAATGGCCGACGACACCGCATTGACTCTGCGCGTCGCCGAGCTGCAAACCGACAACGAGCGACTGCGGCGCGCGCCCCCTGCGGGCCGCGCCTGCCACTGACACCCGCGCTCAGGCCAGTGAACACCCGCCTTCATCGCATACACTCGCGCCGCCCCGCCCGCAGTGGTAGTGACAGACGGGCGAAGTGGTAGTGGCATAAGCGGTGACACTCGCGCCTCCCACTAGTGACACTCGCGGATTGACCTTGTAACACACCCCCGGCGCCCCGCAGTGGTAGTGACAGAAGCGGTGACACTCAGGCCGGCTCTACCATAGCGAGCCATAGCGAGCCATAGCGCGGGCCGGCGCGGGATCGAGGGGCAGATCGAGCCCCGAGGGTAGCGCGCTCCGAAGCCGCGAGAGGCTTGGGATCGATCCCGACCAACCTAGCCGAGGTCAACGCCCGCTCCCTGAGCCGCGGAACCAGGGGTGCGGGTGCACGCGCGAGATATTAAACCTGCACGCGAGGAAGGTGGGCGAGGGAGGGAGGGACGGACGGAGAAGGCTGGCCTGGGGGGGGGTGTCGATCGTACCCGGGTGCATCGAGTTGACCCGGATGCGATAGCCCTTGCGGGCGAATTCGAGCGCGGCGGATTTGGTGAACAGCGTCACCCCGCCCTTGGTCAGCGAGTAGAGCGGGTCCTGTGTCGAGCCGACGATGCCGGCGGTCGAGGCGAGGTTGACGATGGCACTGCCGGCGGGGCTCGCCTGCGCCGCCTCGCGCAATGCCGGCAACGCCAGCTTTGTGCCGAGAAAAACGCCGGTCAGGTTGACCGCGCAGAGCCGATGCCACTCCTCCAAGCTCGCGCTCTCGATGTCCTTACCGAGAAAGAGCCCCGCGTTGTTGACGAGAATGTCGAGTTTGCCGAAGCGGGAAAGCGCGGCGGCGACCGCGGCGTTCCAATCGGCCTCGCTCGTGACGTCGAGGCGCACATAGACCGCCGCATCACCAAGCTCGCGCGCGGTTTCCCGACCGCGCTCGTCGAGCACGTCGCCGATGACGATTCGGGCGCCGGCCTCGACCATCAGCCGGGCGGTCTCGGCGCCGATGCCGCGCGCCGCCCCGGAAATCAGCGCTGCCTTGCCGTCGAGCCTGTTCATGGCATCACCTTTGCACTCTTTTGGTCAAATCGGTGGTCGGCCGCCTGCAACAACGCCGGCTCGATCACCCCGCCGACACTCGTCGCGACTTGGTCTTGCAAGTCGAACACGTCTTCGAGCGACCCGTTGATAATGGTCAGCCCAAAGATGCGTGCGGGTTTCGGCTTCGATCAGCTGACCGGTGATGCGTACCCTGCCGCCGCCTTTCCGTACCGAGCCTTCGAGCAGCCGTAGGGTCGAAATCGACGGCTCGTCCATTCTCAGGGGTTCAGCCGCCACAACAGCGCGACGAGTTCAGCCTGCCGATGCGTGCCGCTCTTGGCGAAGATGCTCTTCAGGTGATTGCGCGCCGTGCCCGCATCGATTCTTAACCGGCGCGCGATTTCGGTCAGCTCCAATCCCTCGCCGATCAAGGCGGCGACTTGCGCTTCCCGCTGGGTCAGTCCGAAGGCATCGCGCAGCAGGGCGGGATCAAGTCTCCCGCGGTTTGGCCTCGGACGAGCGGGGATTATCGCAGCGACGGCCGCCGTCGCGAGAAATACGTCGCGCGCGCCCCCCGTAACCGGGACGCAGTGCAAGTAATGCCGCTCTCCGTCTCGATCGGCCAGCGGCGCCACCGCGGCGCGTTGTGGCGGCCTTACGGCAGCAGCAACGGCGCGGTCCAGCGCCTGTTGCGACAGGCGCTCGGCAGCCACCAGCCGCCGGTTGCGTACCCGCATTCCCCAGCGCTCGGTGCCCGCGCCGTGCACCCGCAACACGCGACCAGAGCTGTCGAATTCGAACACCGGATCGCCGCGTTTATGGAGGGCACGAACCAGCCCAGACGTTTCGGCATCGAGCACCCGGCGAGCGATCCGAAACGTCGCGTGCAGTTCGGGGAGCAACGTGTCGAGTACGGCGATATCGGCCGGCTCATAAGGCCCGAACCCAAGCCGGCGCTTCAGCGTCAGGGTAACGCGTTCGCCCGCTTCCGAGCACAATCGGGCCTTGCCATGAAAAAACACCCCGCGCGGCCGCAAGAATTCCTGGAAGTAGGAATCGCGGCGCATCTCGTCGTCGGTCCAAACATCGTGATCGACGCAAAAGCCGTTCCCAAACGCATGCTCAGGGTAAAACCGCAATCGGCTGGGCGGCGCCGCGCCGGCCATCGCTTCCGCCTCCGCCTCGGCCCAGCCGGTCGAGCTGAGGTGAGCCAAGGCATGGCCGCCCCGGACACGCACCAGCGAGGCGCCGCCGGCTTCGGCGGCGTCAGCGAGACGCTGTAAGGCCTCTCCCCAACCCTCCCCCAGTAGTGCCGCGGCAACGAGATCACGCGCCGCCGATCTAGCTTGCTCCAGCCGAACCACGCCCGAACTCCTGCACTGTGCGATACCCGGACAAAGCGTAAGCCAAAAGCATGCCAAGTTGAGGGGAAGAATTTCGCCTGTCCCAAATGGGACGGGCGAAGCGCCCTGTGCGCACGTATACCTCGCCGACAGACATCAATGCGATGGACATTAAGAAGTGCACAAATTTTGCGCGCCGGAACGGCAGATTTCACGGGAATCCGGTTGTTACGTGCCCGTTACAACGCCGATAGGCGGTCGTTACACACACCAGCCAAGCTTCCAAGGCGCTCCAGAACGTAAGTAACTTTTCTTTGGATCGTCCATGTCTTGTCTGCCCTTTGCGGTACCCCGACGCGATGGCCGCGCGATTCGGCTGAGCGGTTTTTCAAACATACCTGAACGGTCTCACAGGCAGCGTCGCGCCGGCCGACAGATCATTGCCGCGTGACCGGGAGCGAACGGATGGACCGGGTGGCCGTTTACCGCGAGGGTTCCACGGGCGAAGCAGTCGCTTGCCCGTTCGACGATGTCTCGCTTGCCTCCGCTTCGGCTGTCGCCGCATTTGGCGCGGCGATCGGTCCCGATCCGATACGAGAGCCGGTACGACGGCCTCACGCTGAAGCCCTGGAGCGTTACTTTCGATTTACTGCGATGCCGCTATGGGCGCGGCTGGCACTGAGCGGCCGTCATGGCTGCGATGCTTGCATTTGCTGTGCAACACCTGCCCGGTACTGTGCCCTGGGCAGCCGCGGTCGTCTTCGCCGCAGCATCGCTGTCGAGCATCGGCGGCTTCGCCTTCGCGGCGCTATGCGGCGCGCCCCTCTTTCACTTGATGCCGCCTGTCATGGTTGTTCAGGTGATACTGGTCTGCAGCATCGCGATCCAGAGCCTCAGCGTGATCGCCCTGCGCAAGGCGATCGATTGGCCGGTGCTGATACGTTTTCTGATGGGCGGGGTGACGAGCCTGCCCATCGGCGTCTACCTGCTCCTGCATCTCGACCCGGAGCTTTATTGTCGGCTGCTCGGCGTGTTTCTGATCGTCTATGGCGCGTTCATGGTGTTGCGTCCGCGCACGACAGTGCGCTTTCAGCCGGTCTGGTCGGATTTGCTGGTCGGGTTGATCGGCGGTATCACGGGCGGGTTTGCCGGCTTCCCCGGCGCTTTCGTGACGATCTGGTGCTCGCTGAAGGGTTGGAACAAGGATCGCCAGCGGGGCGTCTACCAGCCCTTCATCCTGGTCATGCAAATCCTCACCCTGGGGCTGCTGTCGTGCATTGCTGGCGGATCTGGCAGCAATGGAGGGTTCTACAACCTGGGCGCGTGGGCCTGCGTGCTACCAGCGCTGCTCGGCACCTGGTGCGGTCTGGGCTGGTATCGCCGACTCAGTGATGCGCAGTTCGCTGCCGTCGTCAACGCGCTGCTGATCGCGTCGGGAGCGGGGCTTGTTTTTTGACCCCAGTGGCGATGCTGCCCGCGGCGCTGGCCGGAGCCAGTGCATGGCGTCACCTTTGCAACGGGTTCACTGGTTCAATAATTCATTGTCGCGCGTTGGCTTGGCCGAACCGCCCGGGTACCCGCTCCCGAGGTTCCCGATCAGGCCGGGCAGAGAAACTCGCGTTGGTTCGGAGACACCCATGCCTGCCTTTGTCGTCACCCCGATACTCACGATGACAGCGTTGCTTCTGGCCGTGGCGGATCGCGACCAGGATTGGGGCTGGCGGCGCAAGCAGGTGTCGAAGCCGTACGGGCACTGGCTCGGCGTTTTGGTGCTGCTGGCGATGGCCGCGGCATCGATCGCGTTGGGGATCAGGTATCCCGAGGCGGTAGCGGCACCATTCGGGTGAAGCGGGCAGCCTCCGGTAACGGCTGTGTCAGCGCCTCGCTGCCGGTGCCGCACTGGCTACGTAGTGGATTTACGACTGCCTGAAGGCCTGCCGGTTTTGAGGGTGCAAGCGCTTTAGAACGTGGAGGAGATTGATGTGACTGACCTCGCTGTTACACCACCGGCAGACGAGCCCGAGCCGAAGAACCAGGTCTCGCAACGCCTCTTTGAGTACCTGCATCTCGCTGCTGGGCGTGGTCGCGGCGGGCGATACCCAATGGCTTGGGAGCTGGCCGAGCTCACCCGGATCGAGCGCTACGACATCGCTCCCTGGCTCTTTTTTTGAGCACATGGAAAGAGATGTCAGTGCCGGGCGCGCGCCGAATGGCCGATGAACCGACTGCACTCCCGGTGAGCGCACCAGCGCGCCGCGGTGACCGGCAACGCGTCGAGCCCCGGCAGCCGTGACCGGAATTCTGTCACTGCTGCTGCCGGTCTTCGCGGTGATCGGCCTGGGTCGCGCCGCGGTGGCTGCAAAGCTGCTCGACACCGCCGCCGTCAAGTCGCTTAACGATTTCGCGTTGTGGGTGGCGCTTCCGGCACTGATGTTCCGCTCGATGGCCGAGGCCACGACGCTGCAGGTGACCGGCATCGCCGGGGTGTATCTGGCGGGGTGTCTGATCGTCTACCTCGCCGCCGGGTTGATCGCCCGGTTTGTCCTGCGGCGCGGGCTGGCGGAAGCGGCGGTGTTCGCGCTCAACGCGACCTACGGGAATATCATTTACCTCGGCACGCCGGTCATTGCCGCGGCGTTCGGACCGCCGGGGGTGGCGGTGGTCGTCGGCATCATCGCGCTGCACTCCGGCGTGTTGCTGCCGCTGACCTCGGCGTTGATCGAGTTCGGCGGTCATGGCGCCGGCGGGATCGCGGCGAGCCTGCGAAAAGCGCTGAGCGGGATGGCGCGAAACTCGATCCTGATGTCGATCCTGCTCGGCGCGGTGTGGCACACCATCGGCGCGCCGGTGCCGCACATGATCGAAGCCTTGCTGTCGATGCTGGGCGCTGCCGCACCGCCGCTCGCGCTGTTCTGCGTCGGCGCCTCGCTGCCGACGCTCGCGCGCGAGCGCGCTCTCGGTGAGGCGCTGACACTCATTGTCCTGAAGCTGTTTGTCATGCCGCCGGTGATCGGAGCCTTGGCCTATGCGGCGGGCCTCTCGGGATTGCCGCTGACCGTCGCGGTCATTGCCGCGGCGATGCCGACCGGGGCCAATGCCTTTTTGTTGTCGCGCCGGGCGGCCGGGTTTGTTCAGGCATCGGCGAGCGCGGTGGTGGTCACGACCGTGCTTTCCGTCGCGACCCTGTCGAGCCTGTTGCTGTGGATGCACTGAGCCTTGGATGCGCGGCCGCCGGCTGTTCCGCCAATCGCGGATCCGGCAGCGAAATTTTTTTCCGCTTTGTGAAGAGCGTCACAGGTCGGCGGTGCCTGCCCGAGGGACAATCGCGCGTCGGTTGAGAACGTTGGCAACGCTTTTTTGGGGAGAGGTCATGGAAAAGCTGCTCGTATCGGCGATCTGCCTGCTGATCGGCATCGTGGTCACCGCGCTGGCCCACCGTCCCGCCCGGGGGTTGGCCACCGTCCTGGATGTATCGCGGCACGACATCGCCCCCTGGATCATGCTCTAGCCCTGTCGCCCCGACCTGATCTGACGCGGGAGATGCTGCGATGAGCGGATTGTGGCTGGTTTGCCTTGGATTGGCGTCCGGAGCCGGGGCCGGGCTGCTCGCCGGTTTGATCGGCATTGGCGGCGGCATCGTCATCGTTCCGGTCATGTATTACGGGCTGCTCGGCGCCGGCGCTTCCGCCGACCAGGCCGCGCATGTCGCGGTCGCCACCTCGCTCGCCGCGATCCTGCCGGCCGCGCTGGCTTCTTCGTTCGGGCACTGGCGCCCCGGCAACACCGATTTCGCCTTCCTGCGCGAATGGGGTCCCGGGATCGCTGTCGGGGTCGTCGCGGCGCAGCTGGTGGCGCCGCATTTGCGCGGCAGCGTGATGACCGGCGTTTTTGCCCTGTTCACCCTGATGGCGGCGGTGCGCTTCGCCGCTCCGGGGCGGTTCCGGCCGCTGCTCGATCAGCCGCCTGACGGAAACTTTCGTCGTCTTGCTGGCCTCGGCATCGGGGCCGTCTCGGGCTTTGCCGGGGTCGGCGGCGGCATCCTGACCAATGTGGTGATGGTGGTGTCGGGCGTGCCGATGCACAAAAGCATCGGCCGCGCCGCGGCGGTCGGGGTCGTCGTCAGCCTGCCGGCGACGCTCGTCGCGGCCTTCGGGTCGGCGCCGTCCGAGGCCGGCAATCTCGGCTCGATCAATCTGTCGATGTGGGCCTGCATCGCGCCCGCTCAGGCGGTCGCCGCCTGGTTTGGCGCCCGGCTCGCGCAGCGCGTTGCCGCCGACAATCTCAGCCGGGTCTTCGCCGGCGCGCTGGCCGCGACCGGCATCGTGATGCTGCGCTCCAGCCTCGGCTGGTGAGCGCATGATGCCGCTCCGGGGCGATCACCCGGCGCGGCTGTAGCGGCGGCAGTCGAGGCGCAGGAAGTCGCGAAAATGCGGCCGCATGCGTTCGGTCCACGGCGTGTTGGCGGCGGTTTTCCACGCCGCGGAGTTCGGCACGTCGGGATTGGCGAAATGGTAGATCGCGGCGTAGCGCTGCGTCGCGCCGCTGCCGCGGTAGCGCCGCGCCGCCAGCACTCCGGGCACGGCGCCGAGCTGCGGCAGGTGCTCGGTATTGTACCATTCGTTGAACTCGCCCTCCTGCTCCGGCGCGACATTCATCGCGATCAACAGCAGCGCCGCCGCGCCTGCGGGCGCCGGCGCGTCGCCGGGCCGGATCTGCTCGCCTTCGAGACGGATGATCATCTTGGTGCGGCTCGTCACCCGCTTGGTCCAGGGCGTACCGTTGGCGCCGCCGACCGCGAGGTAGGCCGGGCTATGCAACACGCCGACGTTGTCCAAATCGTAGAGCGCGACCGAGTCCTTCGGATTACTGGCGCCGATCCATCGCTCGGCATTCAGAAAGCCTGGAACCCGAAGCCGCTCCGGGATGTGCTCGGTGTCGTACCAGTCGTGGAACTCGTCCGCGGCAACATCGGAGAAATTCATCGCCGCGATCAGGATGCCCTTGGCCATTATTTCCTCCCTCTCGTTGATGTCGGACGGTATCACGCAGCCCGGCGGGCGCGCAGGGTCAGAATGATGCCGGCGACGATCAGCGCGACGGCGAGGACGACGTCGAGGGTCACCGCGCCGCCGAAGATCGCCGTCGCCAACAAGAAGCCGAAGACCGGGGTCAACGCCGTCACCTGTCCGGCGACCGCCGCCGGCAGTGCCGCCAATACCTTGTTCCACAGAAAATAGCCGAGCGCTGTGGTGACGATCCAGTTGTAGGTGAGGATCAGCACGAGGCCGATCGACCAATGGATTGGCTCCCCGGCGGCGACCGGCACGGCGACGGCGGCGATAATCGCGGTGCTGATCGCGAGCTGCCAGAAGGTTTGCGCCCAGAATGGTGAGCGCCAGGCGCGCAGCCGGTAGAGGCAGGAGCCGGTGGCCCAGCAGATCGCGGCGAGCAGCAGCAGGGCATTGCCGGCGAGCGCGCGCATGTTTCCCCAATCGACCAGGCTCGGGTTCATGAACAGGACAAGGCCGGCAAACCCGAGCGCGGCGCCGATGAACTGAACCCGGCCGAGCCGCTCCTGCCCGAGCCACAGCCCGATCGGGATCGCCCACAGCGGCATCGTATAGGCGAGCACGATCGCGCGTCCTGGCGGCACCAGTGCGAGCCCGAGGATGCTGCAAATCAGGAATCCGGCGACCTGGAACAGCCCAACCAGGAAAAGGCCGGAGCGCTCGCCGCGGAGCGGAACCAGCGGTTGCCGCATCGCAAGGAGGGCAGGCGTCAGCAGGGCCAGCGTGCCGGTCATCCGCAGCAAGACGAACAGCAGCGGCGGCGCGTCCGCCAGCGCCAGCTTCATCAGCGGCCAGTTGCCGGCCCAGGTGACGACGATGATCGCGAGGTAGAAATAGACGGCTCGCGACGCCGCGGGCCTTGCATCTATCGCCTTCGACGCGATGGTTGCGCCAGTTTCTGTCAATAGCTTGTGGTCTCCGTTGGGTAGAGTCTGGACGTTACGCAGCCTTTGCCCAGCCTGAAAAACGCTGGAGCGACTGTCAGGTGACCAGCTCGGCGAATTGGCGGGCGAAGGCGTCGGGCGCGTAGCAGCGCAGTGCCTCGGCGCGGATCGCCGCCGGGTCGTAATCGCCGGCGCGGCGGCGCATCTCGATCAGCGCGTCGCGCAGCGCGTCGCGATCGCGCGTCGGGATCAGGAGGCCGTTGCCGGGATTGACCAGGTGGTCGGGTCCGCCGCTTCGGGTGACGACGACCGGGCGGCCGCAGGCCAGCGCCTCGATCACGACGACCCCGAAGGTCTCGAAATCGCTGGCCAGCACAAACGCATCGGCTGCCTGCATGGCCTCGCGCACCTCGGCTGACGACAGATTGCCGAGAAAATCGACCTGCGCCGCGACGCCGCGCTCGGCGCAGAGGCGTTCGAGCTCACCTCTGATCGGGCCGTCGCCGGCGAGCCGCAATCGGACCTCCGGCGCGCCGCCAAAGGCCTCGGCGAAGGCCTCGATCAGCCGCGCGAAACCCTTCTCCGCCGACATGCGGGCGACCGACACGAACACAAACGGATCGGCGGAGCTGCGAGCGACCGGCGCGGCGTCGTCGGACAGAAAGGCTTCGCCGAGCGGGTTGGGCAGGTAGCCCCATACCGATCTCGGATATTGGGCTTCGAGCAGCCTCGCCAGCTGCGGGCTGACGGCGATGCATTTGTCGGCGCCGGCGATGACCCGTCGCACCAGGTCGCGCTCCCACCCGCGCAGGGTTCCCTGCGCGAAGCTCGTGCTCTGCTCGGTGACGATATAGGGGATGCCATAGCGGCGCCTGATCGCCAGCGCCACGACCCCGGCGTTCAGCATGCAATGGGCGTGGACGAGATCCGGCGCGCCGTTCTCGGCGCGGTACCGCGCGAACAGCTTCAGCCCGCCCCAGGCCCAGGCGAGGGCGTTGCGGTATGGGACGCGCGGGATCAGCACCAGCCCGCTACGCCGCCAGGTCGGAATGCCGTCATCCTCGACAGTGATGCCGCCGCGGCGCGCCGCCGGCACGCGGCCTTGCCGCAGATCGCGCAGCGTGTGGATGTCGGGCGCCAGCATGGCGATCCGGAAGCCCGCCGCCTGCAATGCCAGCGCCTGGTCGCGGAAATAGCCGCCGCCCGGCCCGCGCGCGGTGCCGTACCAGGACGGAATGCCGACAATGTGCTGAATGCCCGACATCAATCTCCGGGCAAGGGCGGGCGACGGTCGGCCCAAGGGCGCGCCATCTCGTAGAGCGCCGCCGCGCGCAGGAGGCGCGCATCGCCGAGGTGCGGCCCGATCAGTTGCAGCCCGATCGGCAGCCCGTCTGCGGCCCAGCCGCAGGGCAATGTCACCGCCGGGTTGCCCGACAGGTTGAACGGCAAGGTGTAGGGGTACCAGGCCTTGCGCACGGTGTCGGCCATCTCGTCGTCGATCTCGATCGGCGCGAAGAAATCATGGTCGACCGCCAGCGCCGTGCGCGACAGGGTCGGGGTCGCGACGATGTCGTAGCTGTCGAACCAGCGCTGCACCTCGCGGAAGATCCGGGTGCGCTCGAACATCGCCTCCTGCAAGGCGACCGCGCTGTGGCCGGCGCCATTGTCCATCTGGCGCAGCAAGGTGTCGCTCATGCGGTTGCCGAATTGCCCGACATAGCGGCGAAAGCGCGCGTTCCAGAAGCTCTGCGTCAGCACCAGCCAGATCGGCTCGCTGCTGGCGAAATCGTCTTCGACCGGCTCGACCGCCGCGCCCAATTCGGCGAAGGCGGCGAGCGCATTCTCGCAGGCTTCGCGCACCTCGCGCGCCAGCACCGTATTTCCGAGCAACGGCCGCCAGCCGATGCGCACGCCCTTGAGATCGCCTTCGGCTCTGGCCGCGGCGACGAAATCGGGCGTCGGCAACCCGAGCGAATGCGGGTCGCAGGGATCAGGCCCCGCCATCGCCTGCAGCATCAGCGCGCTGTCGATGATCGTGCGGGTCATCGGCGTGATGTGCGACTGGTTGCCGAATCCGTCCGGGGTCAGATCGTGCGGCACCAGGCCGAGCGTCTGCTTGAAGCCGACGACGCCGCAGCAGGCGGCGGGGATGCGGCTCGATCCGCCGCCGTCGGTGCCGATGCCGATCGGCCCGAGCCCGGCCGCCACCGCCGCCGCGGCGCCGCCGCTCGACCCGCCGGAAGTGCGCGACAGATCCCACGGGTTGGCGGTGCGCCCGAACAGCGGCGCCTCGGTAAAGGATTTATGGCCGAATTCCGGGGTCGTGGTCTTGCCGACGAGGATCGCGCCGGCGGCTTTGAGCCGCGCCACCGAGGGCGAATCCGCCGCCGGCACATTGTCGGCCAGCGCGAACGAGCCGAAGGTGGTGCGCACGCCCTTGGTGTTGACCAGATCCTTGACCGCGAACGGCACGCCATGCAGCGCGCCCAACGTATCCCCGCGCATCACCGCCGCCTCGGCCGCTTTCGCCGCGGCGCGCGCCTCATCGGCGCAGATTGTGATGAAGGCGTTGATCGTCGGCTGCGTCTCTTCGATGCGGGCGAGCACCAGATCCGCCACCTCGACCGGCGACACCGCCCGCCGCGCGATCAGCGCCGCCAGCTCGGCCGCCGAAGTATAGACGAGATCGTCGGTCATCCGTCCGCTCGATGGGTTCGCATTGGTCTACTATCCTGTAGGGCGGGTGAAGCGTAGCGCAACCCGCCATTCGGTCGCGAGAGGCTCGGCGGGTTATCGCCCTACGGTGTTGCTCAGCCCATCCCACAGGTGGAGCCCGCGCAAGCCGGAGTAACCCGCGTCCGGACCTGTTCCGGGCACCCAAGTTCTTTCGCTGGATAAATTCACGACATAGATCGTGCCGCCGGTGTGCCAGCAGTCGTCGATCAAGCTACGTGTGGCGGCGGCGAGGCGTGATCGCCGGTGTCGAGCCAGAGCGCGATATGGGTGTCCAGGAGCAGGCGGTCACTCACCTTTCCAGCTCGTGGCCGGTCTCGGCATCGGGTGTGGTATCGAGCGCAGGTTGCGTCAGATCGACGTCTTCGCGAACCCGCACCGATCCGGGATGTGCACCAGACAACGAAGCAACTCGGGTGTCTTCCTCGAGCAGGCGCCGCACAGCCAACGCGACCGCTTCGGTCTTATTGCCGCGGGTCAGCTTATCGGCCGCGCGCTCGATAAGAGCGACCACATCCGGGCGGTTGATGGTGACGACGTTTGCCATTGGGTTCCCTTACTTACGTATGCAAGTACGGATCACATATCACGAATGCGCGAGCAACTAAGCACCGCCGGTTTTCTTATTCCGCGGCGGCGTGGCTGGCGGCCGCGGCGCCGGCGATGCGGGCGGGCGGCTTGCGCAACAGGAACAACAATGGCGCCGAGAGGATGACGATCAGCATCATCAGCTTGAAATCGTCGATATAGGCGACCATCGCCGCCTGCCGCGTCGCCTCCGCGTTGAGCGCGGCGATGCCGGTCGGCACGCTGAGGCTGTAGGGGGCGGCGAGGTAGGGCGCTTGCGCCAGCGGGTTGTCCGGCCGCAGATGCTCGACTAGGCGCGAATGCACCACCTGGGTGTTCTCGGCCAAGAGCGCCTCGACGATCGAGATGCCGATGCTGCCGCCGACATTGCGCATCAGGCTGAAGATCGCGGTGCCCTGGGTCAGGATGTTGCGCGGCAAGGTGGAGAAGGTGACGGTGCTGAGCGGGGTGAAGACAAAGCCGAGGCCAAAGCCTTGCAACAGGCCGGAGGTGATGATCGGCCCCATCCCCATCTGCATCGAGAAGCCGGTCATCTGCCACAGCGCGGCGGCGGTCACCGCGAGCCCCGTCAGAATGATCAGCCGGATGTCCACCTTGCCGACGAGGCGCGCGACGACGAACATCGCCAGCATCGTGCCGACGCCGCGCGGCGCGGTGACGAGGCCGGTGGTCACCACCGGGTAGTTCATCAGGTCCTGCAGCATTGTCGGCAGCAGTGTCATGGTGCCGTAAAGCGGCATGCCGACCAGGAACATCAACAGGGTGCCGATGACGCAGTTGGCGTCCTTCATCAGATCGCGGTTCAGAAACGAGCGCACCGTCGCGGTCCAGGTGTGGATCACGAAGAGATAAAAGCCGAGCGCGGCGATGATCGCCTCGATGCAGATCTCGAGGGAGCCGAACCAGTCCTTCAATTCGCCGCGGTCGAGCATCATCTGCAAGCTGCCGATCCCCAGACTCAGCGTGGCGAAACCGAAGAAATCGAACGGCTCGCGATGGCCATGCCGCGACTCGCGGATGAACATAAAGATGCCGATCGAGGCGAGCACGCCGACCGGCAGGTTGATGTAGAACACCCAGCGCCAGTTGTAATAGTCGGTCAAGTAGCCGCCGAGCGCCGGGCCGATAATCGGCCCGAGGATCACGCCCATGCCCCACACCGCCATCGCCTTGGCGTGGCGCTCGGGCGGGTTGATCTGGAACAGCACCGCCTGCGACAGCGGCACCAGCGCCGCGCCGCACACGCCTTGCAACAGGCGGTAGATCACCAGCTGCGTCAGGCTGGTCGCGGCGCCGCAGAGCGCCGAGGCGATTGTGAAGCCGATGACCGAGAACAGGAACACGTATTTGATGCCGAAGCGGCCGGCGAGCCAGCCGGTCAGCGGCGTCATGATCGCGGCGGCGACGATATAGGAGGTGACGACCCAGGCGATCTGGTCCTGCGCCGCCGACAGGCTGCCCTGCATGTGCGGCAGCGCGACATTGGCGATCGTCGTGTCGACGCCCTGCATGAACGTCGCCAACATGATCGAAGCTGTGATGGCGACCCGGTTTATGGCAGGCGCGCGGGTCTGCTCTCCCCTCACCGTTGCGGCTCGCTCGCCTCGGCGGTTCCGAACAGGCGCGCGGCGGTATTCTCGACCCAGCGCATCCACGGCCGGGTGTAATGGGTATCGACCTCGACGGTGGCGCTCAATCCGGCGTGCAGCAGCCGGTTCTTGGGGTCGTCAAGCGAGAGCCGCACCGGCAGGCGCTGCACCACCTTGACCCAGTTGCCAGTCGCGTTCTCCGGCGGCAACAGCGAGAAGGTGAGGCCGGTGCCGGGGCTGAGGCTTTCGACTTTGGCGTTGAACTCGACCCCCGGATAGGTGTCGATCTCGACCGTCGCTTCCTGGCCCGGTAACATATGGGTCAGCTCGGTCTCCTTGAAGTTCGCCTCGATCCAGACGCGCTTCGAGATCATCGAAAAGACCGGGGTCGATGCGTTCACATACGAGCCGATCTGCAGCTGATCGACCTTGGTGACGATACCGCTTTCGGCGGCGTGCACCGTGGTGTAGCTGAGATCGAGTTGTGCTTTTTCGAGGGCCGCCTGGGCACGTTGCACCGCGGGGTGGTCGTCGACCGGAATGTCCGGGTTGCCGCCGAGCTGGGCCAGCATGTTGGCGGCGTCGCTCTGCGTCGAGGTCACCTTCATGCGGGCCATTTGCAGCGTGTTCTGCACCTGGTCGTAGGTCGACCGCGAGGCAACGCCGGACGAGAGGAGCTGGCGCTGCCGCTCATATTCGCGCGACTGGTAGTCGAGCGTGTCCTCGGCGCCCTTTTCGTCGGCCAGCTTCTGGCGATAGGTGGCCTTCATCGCGTCGATCTGCAGCCGGGCGCTGGCGAGCTGCGCCTTGGCTTCGTCGATGGCGATGCGGTAGGGCCGGCCGTCGATGCGGAACAGCACATCGCCCTTGCTGACCCGCTGGTTGTCGTGGACCAGCACTTCCACCACCCGGCCGGAGATGTCGGCGCTGATCATCGTGCGCGCGGCCTGGACATAGGCGTCGTCGGTCGAGACATAGCGGCCGCTGGTCAGGTACCACCAGGAGCCGGCGATCAGCACCAGGATCGGGCCGGCAAGCATCAATGGCAGGCGCAGCCGCTGGCGCAGCGGCTTCATCGGTCGCGTTATGACAGGCACGTCGCGGTCGCCGGAAAGGCGGCCGAAGCCGCGGACAGGCCCCTGGGTATCGGTTTCGCTGGTCACTGGCCAGCCTCGGCGACGAGAGCCGCGGCCCGCTCCTCCGACAACGCGGCCGGCGCGACTGCCGCGCGAGGCTGCGACCTCGGCAAAGCCCCGGCGCTTCCGTGCGGAACGCGATCGGACAGGGTGGCGTGGACCCGGTGTAGCAGATCGATCAGCTGCTCGGCGTCGCCCGGGGAGACGTGGGCAAGTGCCTCGTCGCGCGTCTCATTGGCGACGTTCCAGATCCGGCCGAGGATCGGACGCGCTTTCGCGGTCAGGTACAGGAGGCGCGCGCGGCGGTCGGCGGGATCGGGGCGGCGTTCGATCCACCCGGAATCCTCCATACGGTCGATCTGGCGGACCAGTGTCATCGGCCGGATTTCGAGCAGATCGGCGAGGCCGGCCTGGTTGATGCCCTCATTGCGCGCGAGATAGCCGAGGGTGCGGCACTGCGCCCGGGTCAGCCCGAGGCGGCGCGCACGCCCGTTCTGGTCGAAGCGCCGGCCGAACAGGCGCGCTACGTCATTGACGAGAAAGCCGAAACTGCGGTCAAGATCCAACGTTTCCACCCCGAGATAGGACGCTTAGCTGATGATAAGTAAATGATACGATCACAAAACGCCACCGCGCATTGCGGGAGGCTGATCTTCGCGGATGCGATGGCTCGCCGCGGGGGCGGCAGCTGTCCGGCGGGTGGAGCGCGTTTGCGGTGAGGCGTCTACGACGGGGCGGCTGAAGCCAACTTTTCGCGTCCCGGCCTGCGCTTGACCGTTGCATCGCTGCTGGCGGCGCGGCGATCGTAGCGGCCGACGATCCGAGCGAGCGCTTCGTATTCACCGGCCAACGCCATCAGACGATCGCGGATTGCGCCGGCCGGCCTATCCTCTGCTATTGCGTGAATTTCGGCGGCATGGCGGCGGTGGTGCGTCGCACGCGCTCGGCGAGACCGGGAGGTTTCCTGGTGCCCGATCTCGCCGATCGCCTCCCGTTCTTTAGCATCGTTCGCCATTCCCCCACTCCCTACCATCTAACTTTCCCGTTAAGGCGCTGGGGGAGCGGCTGACCGGCGTCGGTGCTGCACGCTAAAAGCTGCGCGGCGGAGGAGCTTGTGACAATTTTTGGCTTCAGTTGAACCCTAGTCATTCTTTTACAAAATGAATGGCGCGTTCCTATGGGCGCGCCATTGGGAGGTTGTATGCACATTGTTGAGATTCGCCGACGTGGTGGTACTTTGGCCGGACCAATGGCCGCAATGAGAACCTGGCTCGATGTTCATCGCGTTGAGCCAAAACTATTTCAATTTTCTATTATTTCTGCCGGTGTCATCTTCAGCTTGCAGTTCCAGAACGGCGGCGACGCAGCGGCTTTTGCCCGGGCGTTCGGCGGCGAAGTAATCGGCGACCAGCCCACGCTTGCGGCCTGACGGCCAACGTCCGGCTTTGGTTCGCGTCTAGGCGAAAGACACCCCGAAGGCCAATATGCGCGCCGCCGGTGCGGTTGTCTTTGCTGGACGGATCGCTCTGAATAGTGGACCAAAAAAATCCCCGCCCGGTGGCGGCGGGCGAGGCTGTAGGACATCTGCCACAGATGGCAGATAGGCGCGGCCGGTTTCAGCCCGTCCAGATATTCCTCGGGCTCGTAAGCTCCTCTCTCCCGCGCTCCGCCCAGCGCGCGCTTTCCTCCCGCTCCTACGCGAGCACGTCGGAAGGCGAACAGGCGGCTGGGCGAGAGTCATGACTGTTGCGGCGAATGGCTTCTACATCGCTCGGCGGGTGCCAGGAATTCCGCTACGGCTCGACCGTTAGCGGTCGCAACTTCCCGGAGGGAACGACATGCGTCTATTGCTGATGATCGGCCTCATCGCCGTCATTATGACGCCCCAAGGCTGGGCCCAGGAAATGAACAAGGGCCTCCGTGCAATAGAGGCGATTATCCACCCCGAGGATGCGCGACGGCTCGAAAAACAGGCGCACCGCAATAGACGACCGGATGAAGAGCGGTATTGGCACGAATATGGTGTCGGCCTACAAAGGCAAGGACACCGCGATGAGGAAAATCGCGACCACAACGAGCGGCGATGATGGGGTAGCCATCAACGGGCGCGCCTGTAACTATTTACAGAGGCTCGGGAAACCGCCCGCCGACGCGTTGGTGTTGCCGAATTGGGACGGCACGCCCGCGCAGCCCGAATGCGGTCACCAACGAATGGTCGGCGGCGCTCGCGAAACTGAAGGTGCCACGCGTCAGCCTGCGTGCCCTTCACTCATGCGAGCCCAGCTCACCGCATCGGGGATGGACGTGCTCACCATCAGCCGGCGGCTTGGCCACGGCACGCCGACAATCACCCTCGGCGTCTACGGGTATCTGTTCGCCAACACCGACGAACGAGCGGCCCAGATTATCGAAGCCGCCTTCGCTCGAGGCAAAACGGAATAGGAACGCCCGCGGCCGATTTGCTATCCTGCCGGCGGCAATCCGGTGGCAATCCAGTTTTAGCAACCATACTCTTAGGCTCAAGCATCTCATTTTTAGCTATTCGGATGGGTGGCCGAGCGGTTTAAGGCACCGGTCTTGAAA
>DASYOB010000067.1:0-17129 GCA_036008175.1 Allostellaceae bacterium | reverse complement strand
CAGCAGCAACACCTTCGAAATGAACGTCAGCGGCAACGTAGATCGCACCGGCACCATACGTGCAATTCAACGGAGTTATTCATGTTCCTACAATTTTGTCTGGCAAAAACAATAGAAGGCTGCCTGTTGCCGAGATCCGGGGGGCCGGTCGTTACGTCACGTTCCAGATAGTCGGGGGTCGTGGTCCCAGGGGCTCATCCAAGACAAGGCCCGTTTCGCTTCGCCGAGGAGGGACGTCCGTGACAATTTTGAACCAGCTCAATGTGATCCGCCTTTTAGTCCTCAGCATGCTGTTGATCCTCCCTGCGACTTCTGGAGCGCAACAGCGGTCGCCGGTCATTGAAAAGCTCGCCAAGACCTATGGCCTCGACTCGTTCGGGCAAATCGAAGCGATCCGCTATACCTTCAACGTAGAGGCCCCGGGACTCAATGTCTCCAGATCGTGGACCTGGGAACCCAAGACCGACCAGGTCACCTATGAAGGGAAGGACAAGTCGGGCAATCCGGTGAAGGTTACCTACTTGCGCTCTCAGCTCGGCAGCCAGCCGGCCAACGTGAGGGACGACATCGATCCGAGCTTCCTAAACGACAATTATTGGCTGCTCCTCCCATTTCATGTTTCCTGGGACACCAACGCTGCGGTCGAAGATGCCGGCGAGCAGAAACTGCCGCTGGGAAAGGGTTCCGCCGAGAAGGTCGCGGTCAAGTATCCCGCCGAGGGCGGCTATTCGTCGGGTGACACCTGGGAACTCTACGTCGGCGCCGCCGGCCGAATCGAAGAAATGGCCTATCACCGGGGCGGGGCCCCCAAGCTTGAGGTCTTTGCCACCTGGGCCGACTACAAGAAGGCCGGACCGCTGCTCTTCTCGCTGGATCATCGTGGAACGCGCAACGGCGATCCACTGCACCTTTCCTTTTCGAATGTGGCCGTCAAGCTTGCGGGGTCAAACACCTGGATGGAGGCAAAATAAGCGGCCCGTCTCTATCGAGCAGCGTCCGGACGCGATTATCGAGATGCTGCGGTGAGGCGAGCCGAGCGGCGAGGAGTCAATTCGGGGGCAGATCAATGAGGCATCTTTTGATCGGCGTCACGGTTGCCGCAACCATAGCCGTCATCGGCCCGGTTTGGGCGCAGGTTCCCCCGAACGGCGCGCGGCTGCCATTGCCACCCGCCGCTTACCCCGCTCCGCGCTATCCTTTCCCTGGGTTGGCCCCGGAGGACGCCTACAGGGCAGGGCTCATAAACCGCGTGGAGCTGGAGCGGATCGAGGGTCCGACTCCGCAAGCGCTGCAGGGGCCGAGCGTGGACGGAAGCAAGGGAAATTCCGAGCACCGCTGATCGCCCGGGCCCGCCCTTCGACCCGCAGGGCGGCCGTTTTTTTGGGGGACGATGCGTCGTGGTTTCCTGTTGGCCGTTAAAAGCGCAGGAGATCGGAATGAAGAAGACCCTGCTGGCCGCGGTTGCCGGCTTTGTGTTGGTTGCCGCCGGGTTTTCGGGTGCCGCCGAGGCCCAATGCTTCCGAAACGGCTATCAATGGTCATGCGGACGTTACCCGCCGCCTTATCGACCCTGGGCCGCCGGGTACGGCTATCCCCATCCATATGGGCCTTCCGGCTGGGGCTATCCCCGTCCTTACAGGTGGGGCTTTCCGTCGTTCGGGCCGCGGACAAATGGCGGCAACGGGCCGTAGGTTTGGCGGTCGGGTAGGCGGACCGGCGGCCGATATCAATTTGGCGGCGCTGATGCGGAATGCGATTGGGTTGCGTCCTCCCGCGTTAGGGAGGGCGCAACCCAATCAGGTCGAGAATACCCGGCCAGCGGAAAAAGCTGCCGGCGCGGCGTTCGCGAAGCTGCAACACCGATGCGGGGCCGCAGCCCCGCAATCTAGTCTTACATCTTGCTCGACACGTTATTGAACGTGGCGGTCAGGCTGCTGCCGACCGCGTTGAACGCGGCGATCGCGGCGACCGCGATCAGGGCGGCAATGAGACCGTATTCGATCGCGGTGGCGCCGCTCTCGTCTTTCACAAGGTCGCGAAGGTTCGTGAACATTGGTGTGTCCTCTCGATCAGCAGAGGCCCTTCTTATATCAATCAACTATTGATCAAAGATGAATCGACTCTAATACATAAATTATGGAATTATTATCCTTAGTCCGAAGCTCGTACGGCAGTTGCTTGATACGCGCGCTCAGCGTGACGGGGATGCGCGGCTCGAATTTGGGCGCCCCGGCCTTTGAACATCGATCTGCCTTCGGGGAAGAGTCCGGGGACCAAGCGGTATTAAAGTGGCGTCGATGCGTGATGTTTTCTAAAAATGCCATACACATGCTGAACATCTTCAGTTCAACTGAGAATTGTTTCAGTTATGAAAGTTCTTATCAGACCAAATCCTGGATCGATCATTAACTCCTAAGTAAGTAATTCAACGCGATAAAAACACCGCCTAGTCCAACGGGAAGGATGTCAAAATGTTTGCGATTCTCAGAAACCTCATCAATGACGACCGGGGCGCGACGGCCATCGAGTATGGGTTGCTCGCCGCCCTGATCAGCGTTGCCGCTATCGCTGCGTTCAACGCGGTCGGCAGCAGCCTGACGGCAACGTTCAACAACGTATCGTCCAAGCTCTAAGCGTCGACGTCGGGGCTCTGGTCTCGGCGATCGCGGGCCATGTCTGGCCAGGCACGGGCGGGCCATTGCATCTGCTGACAGGTTCCGGGGTACCTCCGGCCCTGGACCGCATGGCCCCCCGCGCTGGGTCCCGCTCGATTCGATAATCCAGTTCACGTGGTCATTTTGGACCGGGGCTCCGGGAACACCTCAGCCTGATATCTCCTTGCCGCGTTGGCCGCGCTTCCGCAGCGGCACGACGTTCTTTCCTTCGCCGGCGCGGCTTTTCCTGAGCGCGCGGCGTACCGCGGCTCGCAGCTCCTCCAGGCGGAACGGCTTTTTGATCAGCGGGTCGGCGCCGGTCCGGCGCTCGTTTCCGGCGAGATCCGCGTATCCGGTGACGTAAAGCACCCGCAATCCCGGCCACCTCTCACGCGCCCGCCGCACGGTCTCGGCCCCATTTAGCCCCGGCATGGCCAGATCGATCACCACCAGATCGTAGATTTCGCCGCGCGCCAGCGCCGCCAGCGCCGCTTCGCCACCGTCGACCTCTGCGACGCCGTAGCCGATCTGCCGCAGCATCTGCACGGTGACTTCGCGCACCCCGTCATCGTCGTCGACGACGAGAATGCGGCCGCCCTCCGCCAATCTCGCGCCGTTGCCGGGCTCGGTATGGCCCGTCTTATGCGCCTCGGCCCTGGGCAGGTACAGATGCACGGCCGTTCCGGCGCCGGGGCGGCTATCGATCTGCAGCGTGCCGTTCGATTGCCGAACCATCCCGTAAACCTGGCTGAGCCCCAACCCGCTGCCTTTGCCCACCTCCTTCGTTGTGAAGAAGGGCTCGACGGCGGAGCGCAATACCTCCTCGGTCATGCCGGTCCCGGTGTCGCGGACCGAGATGCAGATGCAGTCGCGATCGCCGATCTCTCCGGGGAGCGCATCGATGCCGCTGATCAGATTCCGGGTCTCGATCGTCAAATTGCCGCCGAGCGGCATCGCGTCGCGCGCGTTGATCGCCAGGTTGAGGATCGCGATCTCGATCTGGGTCGGGTCGACCAGCGCCCGCCACAGCTCCGGGTTCAGCCTCGTGTGTATATGGATGTTGCTGCCGATCGTCCGCGCCAGCAGGTCCCGCATGCCGCCGATCACGCCGTTCAGGTCGATGGCGCGAGGCTGCAGGTGCTGCCGCCGCGAGAAGGCGAGGAGCTGCTCGGTCAGCTTGGCGCCGTTCTCCGCCGCGCGCTGCGCGCCGCCCAGATAGCTGGCGGCCCTGGTGTCGCCGGCGACGCGCGCCTCAAGCAGTTCGAGATTGCCGATGATCGCGGTCAGCAGGTTGTTGAAATCGTGCGCCAGGCCGCCGGTGAGCTGGCCGACCGCCTCCATCTTCTGTGACTGCCGCAGGCGCTCCTCCATCGCCTCCCGTTCGGTGAGGTCGCGTGCGGTCGACATGATGAAATAGTCGCCCTCGTGCAGTTCCGGCACGCGGACGAACATCACGTCGACGGTTCGCGTCACGCCGGCCGAGAAGGTTCGCCGCGCCGTGTAGCGCTGGTTCTCGCCGGTACGGATGCATTCCCGCATGTGATGGAGCGGCAGTTGGGCCTGCTCGACGCCGAGGATCTCCTCGACCGTATGGCCGACCACCTCGTCGTAGCTGCGGCCATAGGCCCGCTCGGTCGCCCGGTTGAGATCCTCGTAAATAAAACGCCCGTCCTTCGCGGCGCGAAACAGGGTCAGCCAATCCGGCGAGTTCTCAAAGATCGCCTGGATCTGGGCACGGCTGGCGAGCAGCTGGCGGGCACGCCGCTCGGCGAGCTGCTCCAGCCGCTCGTTCAATTCAAGCAGGCGCCGCTCGCTTTCGCGCAATGCCGATTCGGCCGCCACTTCGATGCTGCGGCGGCGGGTGCTGTCGATCGCGACGCCGCGCGCGCGGTTCGGCACGCCGGCTGCATCCGGCTCGACCTTGCCGCGCAAGACGATCCAGCGCGTCTCCTTCCTGAAGCCGACGACGCGGAACTCGAAGCGCAGCGGGCCGGCCAGTGTGCGGAATTGGGCGAAAGCGGATTCGACCATATCCCGGTCTGCCGGGTGCACCGCCTTGATCAGCACCTCTAACGAGTCGCCGCCGGCACGAGGACCGGCTCCAAGGTTGCGGAACATCTGCGTCGACCACTTCATCCGGTCGGTCGCGAGGTCCCACTCCCAGGTGCCGATTTCGCCCGCTTCCTGCGCCAGGCGCAGGTGCTCCACCTCCACGCGGAGCTGTTCGACGGAAAGCGATCGCGATGTGGTTTGCAAGCTATCCCTTGCCATGCGCGGGCTCGGCCCTGAGGCCGTCGAGGACCTCGCGAATGCGGCCGGCCAGTTCCGCGGCGCGATACGGTTTTGCGATCATCGGAAAGCCGTCGACCTGGCTGTTGTCAATGCTGGCGCTGCCTTGATGGGCATAGCCAGAGGTCACCAGCACCTTCAATTCCGGGCGGAGGCGCAACGCCTCGCGGGCCAGCTCGCCGCCATTGAGGCCGTTCGGCATAACGTAATCAGTAAACAGCAAGTCAAGATCGGTGCGGTTGCGCAGCATCACCAGAGCTTCCCGTCCATCGCGCGCCACGAGCGTTTTGTAGCCGAGCCCTTCGAGCATCGCTCCAGTCACCTGGCGCACTTCCGCCTCGTCCTCGACCACGAGGATCGTTTCCGAGCCACCCTCGCCCGTCCGCATCGAAGGTTCGACGAACGGCTCGAACGCTTCCGCCGAGAGCGGCAGAAACAGCCGGAACGTCGTCCCCTTGCCGAGCTCGCTCTCGGCGGTGATACGGCCCGCCGACTGGGTGGCAAATGCCCAGACCTGGGTAAGTCCGAAGCCGCTGCCCTTGCCGACAGGCTTGGTCGTGTAGAACGGCTCGAAGATCCGCCGCATCGTTTCAGGCGACATGCCCGATCCGGTGTCGCTGACCGTTATCGCCACCGGGTCTCGATCCGCCGCGCCGAAGGGCTGCGGCGAGGCGAGGCCCGTTGTGATTGTCAATGCGCCGCCGGCCTCGCTCGCATCGCGCGCGTTGATCGCCAGGTTGAGGATGGCCGTCTCGAACTGCGTCGGGTCAAGCTTGCACCGCCAGTTGCCCCCGCCAAGCCGGAGCCGAAGGTCGATCGTCTCGCCGATCGCGCGCCGAATGAGCGGCGCAAAATCGGCGATCGTCGCATTGATGTCGACGGTCCGCGCTTCGAGCGGCTCCGGCCGCGAAAAAGCGAGCAGCTGTCGCGTCAGCCGCTCGCCGCGGGACAGCCCGCGTTGTGCCGCCTCGACCAGGCGGTGCAGCCGCTCGGTCGGCACCCCGCCATCCGCGGCGGTGTCGGCGAGCCGCTCCATCAGATCGAGGTTCCCCGAGACGATGGTCAGCAGATTGTTGAAATCGTGTGCGACGCCGCCGGTCAGCCGCCCGATCGCCTCCATCTTCTGGCTCTGCCGCAACGCTTCTTCGGCCTTCTCCCGCTCTTCGATTTGCGCCTGCAGCTGCCGGTTCGCGGCGGCGAGGTCCGCCGCCCGTCGCTCCAGCTCGGCGTGGGCGCCGCCGAGCGCGGAATGCGCGACCCCAAGCGCGCCAACCAGCAACGCCGCCATCGTGAACAGCAGTCCGATGCCGATATAGCGCCCCAGCCTTAGCTCGAAGGGCTCGGTGACCATCCGCAAATACACGGTACCGAGGCGCGACCGGTCTTGCATGACCGCTATCGCCACCGTCAGATGGTCGCCGGCGAAGGCCGCGCCTTCCGGCGGCGGGCCCGCCGGCAGGTCTTGCGAGCCGGCGCGCCGATAACTGGCGAACAGCGCCCCATCGGTATCGTAGATGGCGGCAGCCTCGGCGTCCGGATCGGCGTTGAGCGCCTCGAGATATTCCTGCGCCGCCGCGCGGTCCGTCCGGACGAGGCCGCCGGTGACAATCGACGCCAGCATCCGCCCGTCGACGGTGACGTCATCGAGCTTCTGCTGTTCGTAGGCGCGCTCGCCGATGACCGAGATCACCACCCCGGCGACGAGCAGCGCGGCTGCCGCGATCAGCGCGACGATCGAGGCGCGCTTGCGGAAATCCGACCGAACCTGGCGCATGACGCCCCCCAATCTCCGATCCCGGCCAAGGCCGAAGACGGCCGAATCATCGAGAACGGTCGCGGCCTTTTTGCGGCGAAATCATGGGTATTCATATGGGGGCTGGACATATTTTGACACCTTCCCGCACGAGCCTAGCGGACACGACCGGAGGAACGGGCGGAATGGGTCCGTGTGTTGAACCGCGCTGCCAGGGTCACTAGATTGGGCCGGTCTCTCGCGAAGGACGGCCCACCTGTGTGGATTGATCGACTGATTTGATGCCGTTCGGGCACTGCCTGGCCGCAGCGATGGCCGGGGGTTTTTTGCGCTGACTTCGATCCATCCATTCACTTCTCGGGGCACCTCCCGTGGCGTTCTTTCGGAACAGCGCCGTCAACCTGCTCAATCTGCACTACGGCATTCACGCTATCGCGCTGTATGGCGGAGCCGCGTTCTTCTCCATCTATCTGCTGAAGTCCGGCGTTCCGATACCGGGCGTGCTCGTCTCGCTCGCGCTGATCCTGCTGGGGCGCTTCCTCATTCGGCCCATCGTGATCGGTCTCGCCGCGCGATGGGGCCTGCGGGCGATGGTCGTCGTCGGCTCGTTGCTGAATGCGGTGCAGTATCCGTTCCTGGCGGAAGTGCATGGCATCGGCATCGTCTTGGCCGGGCTCATCGCCGTCTCGGCCGTCGGCGACACGGTCTATTGGACGACCTATCACGCCTATTTCGCGGCGCTCGGCGACGATGAATTTCGCGGTCAGCAGATCGGTATGCGCGAAGCCATCGGCGCGGTTGTCGGTATTGCGAGCCCGCTGCTGACGGGTTGGGTGCTTGTCGCCCTCGGGCCGCGCGTCGCGTTCGGCATGGCTTCCCTCGCGGCGGCGCTTGCGGCCGTGCCGATCCTCTGGGCCCCGGAGGTCGCGGTGGCGCGGCACGTGCCAGGCGCGTTCAGGGCCGCGATCCCGGGCATGCTGCTGTTCATGGCTGACGGATGGGTTGCGGCGGGCTATTGGCTCGTATGGCAGATGGCGCTGTTCGTTTCGCTCGGCGAGAGCTTTCTCGCCTATGGCGGCGCGCTCGCCTTCGCCGCGCTGGTTGGCGCGATCGGCGGTCTGCTGCTGGGGCGGCACATCGACGCCGGCTACGGCAGGCAGGCGGTTTGGTATGCGTTCGGCACCTTCGCGCTGATCGTCGCGCTGCGTGCGATCGCGACCGGCAATGCCACGCTGGCCGTGCTGGCGAACGCGCTCGGAGCACTGGGCGCGTGTCTCTACATACCGACGCTGATGACCGCGGTGTACACGCTGGCAAAGCGCTCTCCGTGCACGCTTCGCTTCCATGTCGCGACCGAAGGCGGCTGGGACGCCGGCGGCGCCGCCGGTCTTCTCGCCGCCGCGCTGGCAACTGAGCTCGGCATGCCGTTGCGGGTCAGCATCCTGATGTCGCTGGCCGGGGTCGCCGCGATCGCCATCATGCTGCGCCGCTATTACGCGAGCAGCGCGGGGACCATCCTTGCTGCCGCGGCGGAACCCAGCACCGGCATCCGCTAGTGTGCAGAAACAGCCTCTGCGGCGAGGCGCGGCTGTCGCGCCAGCAGAGCCGCGACGACACTGCATGCCGCCAGCCCGGCAAAGCATTCGAGCGAGCGCTCATAGCCGCCGGTCCAGTCCCTCAGCGCCCCGGAGAGGAGCGGCCCGGACGCTTGCGCCAGCACCTGCGCCGACAGCGCGATGCCGCGGATCGCGCCGAAATTGCGGCGGCCGAAATAATCGGCCCAGGCGATCGGCAACAGGGTCAGGATGCCGCCGATGCCGAAGCCGAAGATGCCGGCGGCAATATATCCCCGCGCCGCCGAATTGACGCCGAGCATCACCACGACGCCGAGCGCCATGATCGCGCCGATCGCCGCCATCGGGTAGCGGATCGGCAGCGAGCGCGGCAGTACCCCGCAGGCGATGCTCGCCGCCGCCGACAACAGCGAAAAGGCGCTGACGATCGTCGCCGCGACGGTCGGGTCGATGCCGCGCTCGATCAGGAACGGCGCCTGATGCAGGCTGACCCCGGCCTGCACCGGGTAGACCAGCGCGGTGTAGAGCAAGAGCAGCCAGAACGCGGGCGTGTGCAGCGCCTGCCGGCGCGAGAAGGCTGGTTCGGCTAGCGCAGGGGAGGCCGCCATCGTCGTTCCCGGCACGCTCGGGGGGAGCGCCGGGGCGCCGTCGGGCGCGAGGCCCAGATCCTCTGGCCGGCGTACCAGGAAGAGCCAGCTCGGGACAAAGCCGATCAACAGGGTCGTCGCGCCGATCGCCAGCCAACCGGCGCGCCAGCCCTCGCGCAGCATCGCCAGCTGGGCGATCAGCGGCATCGCCACCAGCCCGACGCTTTGCGCCAGGGTGGCGACGGCGCTGGCGGAGCCGCGCCGGCGCACGAACCAGTTGTTCAGCGCACCGTAGAGCCCGAGCTCGAACGGCGCCGCCCAGTTCATCCGGGCGATGCAGAACAAGAGGTAGAAGACGAGGAGCGACGGGGTCAGCGACAACAGCATCAGGACTATGCCGTTGACCAGCACCGCCGCGCACAACACGAGGCGCGAGCCGCGGCGGTCGAGTAGCGGCCCGATCAGCGGCGCCGCCACCGCCGCCAACACGCCGCCCAGCGAGGCCGCGCCCGACAGCGCCATGCGCGACCAGCCGAACTCGCGGGTCAACGGCTCGACAAAGATCGACAAGGTCGCGACCGCCGGCCCTTGTCGCGCGAAACCGGCGCAGCACAGGCACGCGAGCACGACCCAGCCGTAGAAGACCGGCAGCCGCGCCGAAATGAGCCGCGGCACGAGCGGCGGAATGATCGCAGCGGAGGCAGGGCGCGGCACGGCCATCGCGCCATTGTGGCGCGAACGACGTTTCTTGCGTTATCGAATTGCCGAAGGGGCAGGTGCCCAACGCTCCGCGGTCTCCGCGTCGATTGTCCGGCCGTGCCGAGTTTGGCAATTATTTTCTTGACAATCCGGATTGTTTGTGGTAAGAGGGGAGCATCCTCGCCATTAAGCCTCCATCTTCCCGGCTTGAAGCGGGGCCGTCAGCTGGCGGAAACGGCGCGGTAATTTGCTGTTATATCGCTGTTGCCGCCGCTGTTATATTGAGGAAAGGGCCGAGGGGATGGGCGAGTTTGCGTTGGGGCAGCCGATGCCGCGCTTCGAGGATCCGAGGCTGTTGCGCGGCGGCGGCCGCTATCAATTTGGCCCTTCGTGCGGTGAGGCAACAATCGCAATTTTCCCCCTTGAGGGGCATCGGCGTTGACAATCAGAACCGACGAACCCACTGTGAAAACATGAAAAACCTCACAGTATCACTCGACGATGAGACCTATCGGCGCGCGCGCATGATTGCGGCCGAGCGAGACACGTCGGTTTCCGCCTTGGTCAAGGGCTTCCTGACAAGGCTGACCGCGGGCGAAACCGAGTTTGAGCGACTGAAGCAATTGGAAGAGGAAACGCGCGCCAAGATTACGAACTTTAGCGCGTCCGAAAACCTGCCGCGCGATGAACTCTATGACCGGCGATTTTGAGTGTGCCGGTCTTTTTCGATACGAACGTCCTCATCTATTCGATCAGCATCGACCCAACCGAAGCGGAAAAGCGTCAGCGTGCTACTGAGTTGCTGCGCCGCGACGATGGCGCGCTTTCGATACAGGTGCTGCAAGAATTCTACACTCAGGCGACACGCCCCACCCGGGCTCATCGGCTGTCGCATGAGATAGCGGCGGATCTGATCAGGGCCTGGACCCGCTTTCCGGTTCAGGAAATGACGCTTACGCTGTTCGCGCGCGCCCTGGAGATCAAGAAAACGCACCGGTTCTCCTATTGGGACAGCGCCATCATCGCCGCGGCGCGGGCGCTTGGTTGCTGCGAACTCTATACTGAGGACATGAGCCACGGCCGGCAGGTCGAGGGCGTCACAATCGTCAACCCGTTTCGCTGAGGCGAAGCGGCATCCCTTTCGGAGGGTACTGGATGGGCGAGTTCGCGTTGGGGCAGCCGGTGCCGCGCTTCGAGGATCCGAGGCTGTTGCGCGGCGGCGGCCGCTATGTCGACGACATGGTATTGCCGCGCATGGCCCTTGGCCATGTGCTGCGTTCGCCCTACGCGCATGCCCGTATCCGCGCGATCGACACATCGGCCGCGAAGGCCGCGCCCGGCGTGCTCGCCGTCCTGACCGGCGCCGATTGGGCAGCTTCCGGCTGGGGCGACCTGCCGGCGGCGGGCGGCATGAAGCGGCCCGGCGGCCTCCCCAATTACAAGCCCCGCTTTCCGGCCTTGGTGAGCGACGCGGTGCGCTGGGTCGGCGATTACGTCGTCTTTGTCGTCGCCGAGACCCGGAACCAGGCGATGGACGCGGCCGAGCTGATCGAAATCGAGTACGAGCCGCTGCCGGCCATTGTTTCCACCGAAGGCGCGGTCGCAACGGACGCGCCGCGGGTCTGGGAGGATTGCCCGGACAATATCTGCTTCGTCCACGAGGTCGGCGACAAGGCAGCGACCGAGGCCGCCTTCGCCGCCGCCGACCAAGTCGTCCGTCGCAAGCTCGTCATCAACCGGGTCACCGCGGCGGCGATGGAGCCGCGCGGTGCGATCGGCGACTACAACCCGGCCGAGGACCGCTACACCTGCTACACCGTCTTGCAGCGCACCCACGCCTACCGCGCCGATCTGGCGACGATCATGGGCGTGCCGGAAAGCCGGGTGCGGGTCGTCGCCGGCGATATCGGCGGCAGCTTCGGCATGAAATCGGCGATCTATAACGAGGTCGCGCTGGTCATGCTCGCTGCCAAGATGCTGGGCCGGCCGGTCAAATGGACCAGCACCCGCTCGGAGGCCTTCCTCTCCGACGCGCAGGCGCGCGACCACGTCACCGAGGCCGAGCTGGCGCTCGATAGGGACGGCCGTTTTCTCGGCTTTCGCACCAAGACGATCGCCGCGATCGGCGCCTATGCCCAGGCCGCCTCCAACGTGTTCGTAATGAACCTCGGGACCCTCGCCGGGGTCTATCGCACGCCGGCGATGCACGCCGAGGTCGTCGGTGTCTTCACCAACACCAACCCGGTGCGGCCCTATCGCGGCAACGGCCGCCCGGAATTCGCCTATGTCATCGAGCGCATGGTCGACGAGGCCGCCGCCGAACTCGGCATAGACGGGGTCGAACTGCGCCGCCGCAACACGATCCCGCCCTCGGCGATGCCGTTCAAAACGGGGCTCATCTTCACTTACGATTGCGGCGAGTTCGAAAGGAACCTGGATCTGGCGCTCGAGCTGGCCGATGTCGCCGGCTTTGAGCGGCGCCGAGCCGAATCCCGCACCCGCGGCAAGTTGCGCGGCATCGGCCTCTCCAACACGATCGAGCGCGCCGCGGCCGGCGGCTTCGAGGCGGCCGAGATCCGCTTCGACAAGAGCGGCACCGTGACCCTGCTGTCGGGCTCGATCACCCAGGGCATGGGGCACGAGACGATCTACAAGCAGCTCCTCTGCGACCGGCTCGGCATCCACCCCGACCGGGTGCATTACGTCCAGGGCGACACCGAGAAGGTGGCGATCGGCGAGGGCACCGGCGGCTCGCGCTCGGCGACATTGGGCGGCTCGGCGGTATTGCTCGCCACCGAGAAGATCGTGGCGAAAGCGAAAGCCATTGCCGCGCATATGCTCGAGGCCGCGGAGGCCGACATCGATTTGGCCGACGGCGTGTTCAGGATCGCCGGCACCGACCGCGCCGTGCCGCTCGCCGATATCGCCGCCGAGGCCTGGGAGCCGCGGAGCCTGCCCGAGGGCATGGAGCCCGGCCTCGTCGCCGGCGCCGCCTTCGCCGCCAAGGAGCAGAATTTCCCCAATGGCTGCCATATCTGCGAATTGGAGGTCGACCCGGAGACGGGCGAGGTCGAAATCCTCGCCTACAATGTCGTCGACGATGTCGGCACGGTGATGAACCCGCTGCTCTTGGAAGGGCAGATCCGCGGCGGCATCGCCCAGGGTCTAGGGCAGATACTGATGGAGGACATCATTTTCGATGCGGAATCCGGCCAGCTCGTTACCGGCTCGTTCATGGATTACGCGATGCCGCGCGCCGGCGATCTGTCGATGATGCATTGCGAAACGAACCCGGTGCCGACCGGCACCAACCCGCTCGGGGTCAAAGGCGCGGGCGAGGCCGGCGCCGTCGGCGCGATGCCGGCGGTCGGCAACGCGCTGGTCGACGCGCTGAAGCCGCTCGGGATCAGCGACTTGCCGATGCCGGCAACACCTGAGCGCCTCTGGCGCGCGATCCGCGCCGCGGCCCGGTAGCGCTATTCGGCGACGAGCGTCGGGATGGCTTCAATCTCAGACCGTTTGCTCTGGCCCAGCCATTCGAGATCGTAGCGGGCCTGCAACGCCAGCCACAGCTCCGGCCCATTGCCGCACAGCTTGCCCAAGCGCAAGGCCATTTCCGGCGTGACCGGGGCGCGCTCGCTCAGGATCGAATGCAGGGTTTGCCGCGAGACCCCCAACAAGCGTGCGATCTCGGTGCGCGTCCGTCCCAACGCCGGCAACACATCTTCGCGCAGCAACTCACCGGGATGCATCGCCGGTAAACCGTTTCGGGCCTGATCGCCATCCATCAGTGATAGTCCTCCAGATCCACATCGATTGCATCGGCGCCGTTCCAGCCAAAGGTGATACGCCAGTTGCCGGTAACCCGAAGCGACCAGCGGCGTGCGCCGCGCAGCGCGTGGAAATGATAGCCCGGCAAGTTCAGTTGCTCGGGCCGGGTCGCAGCGTCGATTGCGCGCAACATGCGTCCTACTCTGGCAACATTCGGCACGCTCAAACTGCTGCCGCGTCCGGTCTCGAAATAAGCCCGAAGCGGCCGGCTACGAAACGTGCGTATCACCGGATCAACATGTGCCGGCGCCTCGAGGCTGTCAAGTATTGCTTTACAGATGGGGCTGAGCTGTCAGCCGGCAGTGCGGTCCAGCACGATGTCGAAGCTGGCGGCGAGCGCGTTTTGCGCTACCTCAGGCGCCGGGCGCAGCGGCACGATCAGCCGCGCCCGGGCGGCGGGGTCGCGCACGCCTTGCAATATCGAATCGCGCTCGTTGAGCGGCTCGCCGGCGACATACATCTGCGTGACAAAAGGCGGGAGGCCAGGCGCCGCGACGGCAAAGTGGATGTGCGGGGTGCGGCCGGGATACGGCACCGGCCGGATTGTCACAAAACCGTAGCCGCCCGTCGCATCGGTGACGGTTCGTCCGAAGCCCTGGAAATTGTCGTCGGTCGGGCGCCCGCTGCTATTGTCGCGGACATTGTGGTAGCGCCCGTTGTCGTCGCACTGCCAGATCTCGATCCGCGCGCCAGAGAGCGGCTGTCCGCTGCGGTCGAGGATGCGCCCAGTAACGCGGGTGACGGTGCCCTTCGCCGGCTCCGCGTGACCCGTGACATGCACGAGATCGTTGTCGGAATCGGTGGGATAGCTCAGCGGGTAGAACGGCCCCGGAGTTTGCGCCGGGGTCGGCGGCAAAGCCTCGGCGGCAACCGAGCGCAATATGCCCGGCAATCCGAAGCTGGCGGCGCCGGCAATTGCCGCTTCGAGCACCCGGCGGCGAGGGAAGGGCATGCTTCTACTCCGCGGCGTCGGGCAGCAGCACCGCCTCCACCGAATTGTCGGTGACGCAGGCGGTATTGAAATACTTGATTTCAGGTTCCACGTTTCGACTCCTTTCCGGTACATGCCAGAAGCTTGCAAAACAGCCCAATATCGCCGCCGATTCTTGCCGCTGGTTTCGCGGAGATTGATTTCTCGTGATACCTATGTGATACCTAACCGTGGGGATCGTCGGATAATCGGTGGTGCGGGCTATGCGCGACAAGATCACCAAGCGGGCTGTCGATGCTCTCAAACCAGCTGCTGATGGCCGCGAGGCCGTCATCTGGGATACCCAGGTTAAAGGCTTCGGGGTGCGCACACAACGCGGTGGCTCGAAAAGCTACATCGTGCATTATCGGGTCGGCAGCGGTCGCGGCGCGCCCTTGCGCAAGCTGACGATTGGCAAGCACGGCGCACCATGGACACCGGAAACTGCTCGAAGCGAAGCGATGCGGTTGCTCGGCCTGGTCGAGAGCGGCACCGATCCCGGCGCTGATAAGATCGCCCGCAAGGAAGCGCCGACCGTCACCGATCTGGCCGAGCGCTTTCTCGCCGAACACGCCGAGGCGAAGCGGAAGGCCAGCACGGCGGCTGCATACCGAAAGCTCCTAAACAAGATCATTCTGCCCGCCATCGGGCAGCGGAAGGTAGCGGAGGTCACCCGCGCCGACCTGACGAAGCTACACCATGCCAACCGAGCAACACCCTATCAGTCGAATCGGCTAATGGCCGTGCTGTCCAAAATGTTCAATTTGGCTGAGCAATGGGGCTTACGGCCCGATGGATCGAATCCCTGCCGTCACATTGAGAGGTTCGCCGAGCGCCATCGCGAGCGGATGCTATCGGCGGCCGAACTGGGGAGGCTCGGGGACGCGCTCGCGGCCTATAGCGGCTCACCTTACTCGGTAGCGGCAATCAAGCTGCTGGTCTTCACCGGCGCCCGGCTTGGTGAAGTGCTTGGGCTCGAATGGGATTGGATCGATATAGAGCGCGGCGAGGCGCGGCTGCCCGACAGCAAGACCGGCGCCAAGACATTGCACCTGCCGCCGCCGGCTCTTGCCCTCCTGGCCGAACTGCCGAGGCTCGACGGCAACCCGCATGTGATCGTCGGTCAGAAGGTGGGCGCGTCAATGGTCAACCTCGAAAAGCCTTGGCGCGCGATTCGCGCGATGGCCGGGCTGAATGATGTCCGGCTCCATGATTTGCGACACGCATTCGCGAGCGTCGCCGCATCGAGCGGGATGGGCCTACCAATCATCGGTAAAATGCTCGGCCATACCCAAGCGGCCACCACCGCGCGCTATGCGCATCTGGCAAGCGATCCGGTGAAGGCCGCTGCTGCCGCCGTCGCTGGAAAGATCGCTGCAGCGATGGGCGGCGGCTCGGGCAAGCCCGGGAAAGGCGGCGCAACCGTCTTGCCGATCCGCTCCGGGTCATAGCCGAAATCGGCGGGGATAGGCCGGCCAGCCGACAAGCGCGGACACCGCACCGCGCTTCCCCGCCGTCCTCGCGCGGGCGCCTACGGGGGGCGCGGCATGTCCGAGGAAGAGAGCCGTCGAGCACGCATGTGGCGTCGCCAGAAATGGCGCCGGGAGTGGATCACAAGATTTGCTGAGCGGCAGCGAATCGCCAAACGCTGGATTGCTCTCATCGATTTGGTTGACTGGTGCGCTCAATCGACGACCGCGGCGAGTGATGACGATGAGATGAAGGCTCGGGAGGTCGCGTACAGGCGCCTCGCGGAATCTATGCGTCGCGGAGAGTTCGAACACGACGGCCGGTCCAAGCTGCTGTACCTCGACACGCTGATAACCAGCGATGGCGCCGCTCCGTGCTGCCGGCTGACGCGCGAACAGTTCGAGATCGCGTTCGATCTTGCGGCGACGCCGCCTGCGCCCTCATTGCCATTAACAGTGCTGAATTGTTGCTGGCTGCCCCGCGAACTGGCCCGGCGCTGGCTGGAGTCGCACGGCTACCGTTGGTCTCCACATTTCGAGCCGACGCGCGAGACACGGTCAGTGCGCGCCGACGAGTTCGCGGGTGCTAAGAAACCGCGCCCTGTTCCGCCATCTCGCGAAAAACCGTTCTGGCCCGCTGCGCGTGCCGCAGCCATCGAGTGGTTGACTGAAAACGGCTGCCCTGCACCTGGCGACGGCAACCAAGCGGACCTCGAAAGGTGGGTCGCCGAGTGGCTCGAAGTTCATGGTCATGGGGCGAGCGAACCGACGGTTCGTCGACACGTTTCGAGATGGATCCAAGAGCGTCGTGCTGAACTAAATTCTTGAGGTTCATTGGGGTCCAATGAGCCTCCAATGAGCCTAACGATCCGACATTTGGTGTAGCAGCATCGATTATTCCGCCAGCATCTCATGGAGGATGTTGGCGAATGGCTGATCAAGCACACCGGGCGGCTGCGAACCCCCGCAGCCGCTAAGTATGTGGGCTATGCCGAAAGCACCCTTGAGAAAAAGCGTCTGACCGGCGACGGCCCACCATTTATTCGGCTCGGCCGTGCAATCGTCTACGACACGCGTGACCTCGACGACTGGCTGGCATCCCGACGTGCTACCAGCACCAGCGCTCATACCAGTGCGAGCTGAGCCATGCGCAAAGCAAACGGCGCATCCCGACCAGAAACAGAAGCTGCCGAGTCAGCCAGCTTACCGCCGGCTCGGTATGACGCAATGTGTCGCGCCATCGACGCCGCCTATGAAGTCGACGAAGTAAAAGACATCCGGGACAAAGCCATCGCGCTGGAGG
>DASYOB010000066.1:0-8894 GCA_036008175.1 Allostellaceae bacterium | reverse complement strand
CTCCCGCAAACCGGGAGAGGGCTCGTTCTGCTATTTCAGGTGCTTGCCGAAGAACGACTGAATGTCGCCCCACAGCTCGGTGGCCGGAGCTTCGCGGTAGCTCGGCCGGTAGTCGGCGAGGAAGGCGTGCCCGGCGCCGTTATAGATCTTGGTCGTCACGTCCTTGCCGGCGGCCTGCGCGCGTTTCTTCAGCTCTGCTTCGAGCGCGACCGGCGGGTTCTGGTCTTCTTCGCCAAACACGCCGAACAGCGGACAGTGCAATTGACCGACCATGTCGAGCGGCGCCTTCGGGCGCGCTGCGGTGGTTTCTGCGTCGGGGGTGGCCCGCTGGATGAATCCGCCCCAGCAATCGATCGCCGCATTCACCTTGTTGCTGTTGCACGCGAACAGCAGCGTGTGCCGGCCGCCCGAGCAGAAGCCGATCGCGCCGATTTTGCCGGTCGCGCCGGGCATCGCGTTCAGGTAGTCGGCGGCAGCATTGAGGTCCTGCAGCGCTTCGCTGTCGGGCAGGCCGAACATGACCGGGAACACCTGCTCCATGACATCCGGGTCCTTGGGAGCGCCGCGCCGCCAGTAAAGCGCGGGAGCCACCGCGTTGTACCCGATATTGGCGAAGCGTCGCGCCAGGTCGCAAATGTGATCGACCAGCCCGAACGCCTCCTGGATCACGACGATGCCAGGGTAGTTTCCGGGCTGGTGCGGCCGCGCCACATAGGCCGCGATCTGCGCGCCGCCGCTCGGCAGCGCGATGACCCCGCCCTTGATGCGGCTGGGGTCGGTGACGACACCGGGTACATTCGCCATAGGGCTCCTCCTCCTTATTCGAGTGGGACGGCGATAATAGCGGCCGCCGCCGAATCGGCCATAGCGGAGGATGATCGATGCGGTGGCGTCTCAGGGTCCGCGCAATTACGAGGGTTCCGGATCATCTGAAGATGATGCCGATGCTGAAACGCGTGAGATCCCCGATCGAGCGAGCCTTCGGATAACGGCGCCATAAGGCCGGCGCCCATCGCGATGTTTGCTTTAACCGTGCTAGGGTTGGCGGGCAAACGATAGCCGGGGGGAAGCGATGAACCGCGATCGGCGCGACGTATTGATGATGTCGGCGGGCGCGGCCGCGGCTCTTCTCACTGGTGGTACGCGGATGGCAATGGCGCAGCAGGTCAAATGGTCGGAGGGGACTGAGCCGCCAAAACTCAAAGCGCCGGCGAATGCCTGCGACTGCCATCACCACATCTATGACGCGAAATATCCCGTCGATCCCAAGGCGGTGCTGCGCCCAGGCGACGCTCTCGTCGAGGACTACCGCGCACTGCAGAAGCGGATTGGCACCAGCCGCCATGTCGTCGTGCAGCCCTCGACCTATGGCACCGATAATCGCGTGACGCTCGATGCCGTTACCGCGTTCGGGCCCGAGGCGCGCGCCGTGGTCGTCGTCAACGACACCGTCTCGGACGCCGATCTGAAGCGCATGCACGAGCAGGGCGCGCGCGGCATCCGCTTCAACCTGGCGCAGGTTGGCGCGACCACGCCGGAAATGATCGAGCCGCTGTCGAAGCGGGTGAATGATCTCGGCTGGCATATCCAGATCAACGCGACCGCCGACAAGATCATGGAGATCATGCCGATCCTCGAAAAGGTGCCGTCGCCGATCGTCTTCGACCATCTCGCCCATATCCCGGAGCCTGACGGCGTGAGCCACCCGCTGTTCGGCAAGGTGCGGGCGCTGATCGACAAAGGTAAGACCTGGGTCAAGTTGTCGGGCGCGTACGCCGATACCAAGGTCGGACCGCCGACCTACGCCGACTCGACCGCAGTAGCGCAGGCTTACGTCAAGGCGGCGCCGGAGCGGCTGGTTTGGGGCAGCGATTGGCCGCATCCCTCGGAGCGCGAGAAGAAGCCCGACGACGCGGTGTTGTTCGACCTGCTGCTCGCTTGGGCGCCGGATGAGAAGCTGAGACATCACATCCTGGTCGAGAACCCGGCGGTGCTTTACGATTTTCCGAAAACCGCCTGATCTGAGGACATACGATGAATGTTGCACCGCCGCGACCGCTGATCGAAGGCCCTTCGGCATGGCTCGGCCGCGATCTGCGTAGTCGCGAGGACGAATGGATCTACCGGCTGTCGCCGAATGAAATCGCCGAAATCGAGGCCGCGACCGCAGCGGCGCGGGCGTGCGGCCTCGACATCGCCGAGATCCGCCCAGCCGATTTCCCGCTGCCAAACTTGGGGACCAAGCTCGACCGGTTGCGCGAGGAGGTACTGAATGGCCGCGGTTTCGTGCTGCTCCGCGGCCTGCCGGTTGACGACCGGCCGATCGCCGACAGCGCGGCGGCCTATTGCGGCATCGGTAGCTATTTCGGCAATCCCCGCTCGCAGAACGCCATGGGGCACCTATTGGGGCATGTGCGCGACCTCGGGCTGGCGACCAGCGATCCGAATGTCCGCACCTACCAGACGACCGAGCGGCAGCATTTCCACACCGATTCCTGCGACATCGTCGGCCTACTGTGCCTTAAGACCGCGAGATCCGGCGGGCTGTCGTCAATCGTCAGCTCGATGGCGATCTACAATGAAATGGCGACGCGGCGGCCGGATCTGGTCCGGCGCCTGTTTCAGTCCTTCCCAACCGACCGCCGTGGCGAGGTACCGGAAGGCAAGAAGCCGTTTTTCGAGATGCCGGTCTACAATGACTACGCCGGTTATCTCTCGGCAATTTATTCAGGGACGTACATCAGATCGGCCCAGCGCTTCCCCGAGGCGCGGCAGCTGTCGGCTGAGGACCTCGAGGCCCTCGAGATGTTGGACACCCTGGCCAACGATTCCGATTTGCGGCTCGATATGGAGCTGCGGCCAGGCGACATGCAGTTTCTGCACAACCACACGGTCCTGCACGACCGCACTGCTTTCCTGGACTGGCCGGAGCCGGAGCGCAAGCGGCACCTGCTGCGCTTGTGGCTCGCCGCGCCGGGCGCCCGGCCGCTGCCGCCGGTCTTTGCCGAGCGCTACGGCAGTACGACGATAGGCGATCGCGGCGGCATCATCTGCCCGCAGACGCGCCTGCACGCCCCGTTGGAGCCGGTGTAAGGATCAGCGCGCGGCGGATTTGAGGCGCAGGCCGAGCAGCGGCGCGATCGCCTCGGCTGGCAGTTTCGAATAGCCCTGCGGGGTTTCAAAGAGGCCGGCGGGCTGCGGCCCGATCTTGACGTGACTTAGCCCCCAGCGAACCGTCGATACCTTACCCTTGACGGTGCTGAAGGTCCCGGTGAGCCGCATCGGAATGCCGTCATGGCTGAGCCACAGCGTACCCGTCGCGTGCCCTTCCGGCACGGTCTCGTCGATCGCGTATTTTGTCGTGGCGATGCCGTTGACGCTCTCCTGCCCAGCCGGATGCTTCTTCAGCTCCGGCGTGCCGAGCACCCGCAGCTCGGGCGGCATGACGAACTCCACGACCGTGTGCAGCTCTGGGAGCACGGCCTCCGCCAGCGGGCTATCGGCATGAAGGATAAAGATCGGACGGAACGCCTGGATCGCCTGCTCGTGTCGCTCTTTGCCTGGCATGGCCCAGATCTTGCCATTGTAGCTGTGGCCGTCGATGACTAAGAGACGGTCGGCGGTGAAGCCGATGCGCGCCTCGCCGAGGGTAGCGGATGAGGCCGCACCCGGGGTGAGCAGCAGGACAAGGGCGGCGACAGCGCGTTTGGGCATGGGCGGGGTGCTAGAGAGCGAATGCGGCGGTTTCGCGGCGGGCCGAACGGCAAAGGCGATTGTCGTTGCGAGGCGCGCAGCGACGACGCAATCTCGCCCAGCCCGGCGAGGGATTGAAATGCGATGAGCGGACGGATCGAGGCGAAACTGAAGCAGCTCGGCATCGAATTGCCGGAACCGACTGCGCCTATCGCCAATTACGTTCCTTTCACGATCTCCGGCAATCTCGTTTTCGTTTCCGGCCAGATCTGCGTTTGGAACGGCGAGCGGCGCCATATCGGCAAGCTCGGCGCGGGGATTGATGTTGCCGAGGGCCGGCAGGCGGCGCGGCTCTGTGCGCTGAATATCCTCGCCCAGCTGCGCGTCGCCTGCGGCGGCGATCTCGACCGCGTGCGCCGCTGCCTGCGGCTCGGCGGTTTCGTCAATTGCACGCCCGAGTTCACCGACATGCCGCAAATCGTCAACGGTGCCTCCGACCTGATGGTCGAGGTTTTTGGCGACGCCGGTCGGCATGCCCGCGCTGCGGTTGGCAACAGCTCGCTTCCGGGCGGCGTTGCGGTCGAGGTTGAGGCGACCTTCGAGATTGGCTGAGCGAACCTGCCCGATGAACGATGCCGGCGAGTCGATCACACTGCGCGTCCACGGCGCTATAAGCGAAATTTCGGCCGAGGCCTGGGATGCGTGCGCCGGCGACATCAACCCTACGGTCTCGCATGTCTTCCTGAATGCGCTCGAGGAAAGCGGTTCCGCCGGCACCCGAGCCGGCTGGGCGCCGCAGCACCTCTCGTTCTCCGACCGCGGCGGCCGGCTGCTGGGGGCCGTGCCGCTCTACCTCAAAAGCCATTCCTACGGCGAATACGTCTTCGATTGGGGCTGGGCCGACGCCTATGAGCGCGCCGGCGGCCGGTATTATCCAAAGCTGCTCTGCGCGGTGCCGTTCACGCCGGTGCCCGGACCGCGCCTTCTGGTCGCCCCGGACGCACCGGCAGACACCAGAAGCCACCTGATTGCCGGCATGGTCGAGCTGGCGCGACAGCGAAAGCTCTCCTCGCTGCATATTAACTTCCCCGAAGCGGCGGAGGCGGATGCCCTGGAAGAAGCCGGCTTCTTGAAGCGGATTGGGCAGCAGTTCCACTGGAGCAACGAGGGCTACCGCGATTTCGACGACTATCTCGCCGCGCTGAATTCGCGCAAGCGCAAGGCGGTCAAGAAAGAGCGGCGCGAGGCGCTCGACGGCGGCATCGAGATCGAGGTGCTGACAGGGTCGGAGTTGACCCCACGGGTCTGGGACGCCTTTTTCCGACTCTACCTCGCCACGACCGACCGGAAATGGGGCTCGGCCTATCTGACCCGCAAGTTCTTCGCGCTGATCGGCGAACGGATGCCGGACAAGGTCGTGCTGATCATGGCGCGACGCGGCGCGGAGTACATCGCCGGCGCTTTCAACATCCTAGGCCGCGACACGATCTACGGCCGCAATTGGGGCTCCCCGCGGGAGTACCGGTTCCTGCATTTCGAATGCTGCTACTACCAGGCGATCGAGTTCGCGATCACGCACGGCTTGAAGCGGGTCGAAGCCGGCGCGCAAGGGCCGCACAAGCTGCAGCGCGGCTATCTGCCGGTGCCGACCTACAGCGCCCATTGGATACCGGATTCTGGCTTCCGCCGCGCGATCGCGTCCTTCCTCGACCGCGAACGCGACATGGTGGAAGAAAAGATCGAACAGCTGGCCGAGTGCTCGCCGTTTCGGCACGAGGAGGATTGAACGGCGATCCTCTACGGCACGAGGAAGAAAATCGGCTCGGGCTCGGCCTCCAACACGACCAGCTGCGTCGCATTCCCGTTCCTGCCGTATCCTTTATCGTGCCAGAGATTGCCCTCGATGCGTACCTGGCGAAATCGGCCGACGATTTCCAGCCGGCTGGCGATACGCACCGAGACCGGCGAGGCAGCGGCATGGGGCTCGGTGAACCATTTTGCCAGCGCCCGACGCGGGCGGGCGCCATCGCCGACCGAGCAGACCGCGAAACTGCGGTGGACAGAATCGATGCCGGGCGCCAGCCGCAGATTGGGTCCGATATACGGAAATTTGGTGGCCTCGAACAGAATAAAGCTGCCCGAAAGTGCCTCGGAATCAATGCGGATTTCGAGATCCTCGGCGGCCGCGCCGAGTGCCGCTTCGGCATATTTTGCGCGTGCCCGGCCAAAACCGGTCTTGCGCGGCAGTTCGGCGATCGCCTGCTCGATGGCGCCGAGCCCAATGCCCTCGACGATGCGGCAGCGGCCCCACGGACCGGCGACCGTGATCGGGTAGAACGCCATATGCTTTTCGATGTGCCAGCTGGCGACAAGCTCCACCGTCGGCCGGCCGACGCCGAGCGATTTGGCGATATTGTTGGCGGTTCCCAGCGGCAGCACCGCAATCGGGCAACCATTTGGTCTGCTTCGCGCGGCGACCTTTGCGACGGTCCCGTCGCCACCGGCGACCGCGACGATGTCGGCCGGCGCGTCGAGCGCCTTTTCGACTTCCCGTTTCGAGAAGCAGGAGACGCTGAAGCCAACCCGAGAGATCAATTCCGCGATATCGGACCGCGACTGCCCGTTATCCCCGGCATTCTCGTTGTAGATCAGCGCGACCCGCTTTTTACTCAGCGCCATTGGCAATAGCTGCTGCCGTTAGTCCGTGCAGCTATGAACATCATATCCGGCACCACCGTCCCGCCCCCTAGTTCCGCGACACCGGGATACTTCCGTCCGCGAGCCAGCGATTAATATCTCTCGATTGGCAGATCGAGATGGGGGAACGGGCTGTGGACGTGCGCCGGTACCACCGGGGGCGCCTTGCGAATGTAGGTCTGGTCGAGCTCGCCATAGCCAGTGACGCCGAGCAGCGACAGGCAGATCCGGATCTCGTCCTCGAGGATCTCGAACAGCCGCACCACGCCCGGGCCACCCGCCGCGGCGAGCCCGTAGACATAGAGCCGGCCGACGACGACCGCGTCGGCCCCGAGGGTGATCGCTTTCACGACGTCGGTGCCTCGGGTGATCGAACCATCGACCATGACCCGGGCGCGCCCGCCGACCGCCTCGACCACCTCGGGCAAGACCTCGATCGAGCCGACGCCCTGATCGAGCTGGCGGCCGCCATGGTTCGAGACATAGACGCAGTGGACCCCGTGATCGACCGCGATCTGGGCGTCCTCAGCGGTGGCGATCCCCTTCAGGATCAGCGGGATGTCGAATTTCCGCCGCACCCGCTCGATGTCCTTCCAGTTGAACTGTGCCTGGTAGATCCGCGCATCGTCGACCCGCACCCGGCGGCGCTGGTGACGCTTGGCGATATCGCGCTCGCGCCGGCTGTAGCTGTCGGTATCGACGGTGAAGGCGAAAGCGTCGTAGCCGTTGTCGATCGCGCGGCTGATGTGATCGTCGACCCAGTTTTCGTCGCCGCGGACATAGAGCTGAAAGATCTTGAAGCCGTCGCCTGCGGCCTTGGCCGTCTTCTCCATCCCGGGCTCGGATACCGAGGAGAGGATCATGCCGTTGCCGAATTCTGCGGTAGCAGCTGCCAGCGTGGCGCCACCGCCCGGCTCGAAGTTCTGCAGCGATCCGACTGGCGCGCACAGCACCGGGATGCGTAATTTCTTGCCGAACAGTTCACGGCTGCAATCGACATTGGACACATCACGCAGGACGCGCGGGCGAAAGCCGATCATGTCGAGCGCCAGCCGGTTCCGCGCCAGCGTCGTCTCGCTTTCGGACCCGCCAATCAGATAGTCCCAATTGTTGCGGTCGAGGTTCTGCCGCGCGACCTTGACGAATTCGTGAAGGTTCTGAAAACGATATTCGAGAATTTCGTCTGACATCGGCGGAAGACCTCGCTGAGAACGGCAGGAAATACCGCGGCAGCGTAATGGAGCCGCCGAGCGCCAGCAACCGCCGCCAGCCGCGCGCCTGCGCCGCGACTTTGTTATTGGGCAGGCTTACCCGCTGTCGTTACGATGCCGGTCTGAAGACCACCCGTGAAGAGGAGACGCTATGCCCCACCGCATCCTGACCCCGACCGGCCATTCCGAGGAAACGCTCGCGATCGCCAACGATTTGATCCCGCCCGGTTACGAGTTGGTGACCGCGCCGCACGGCCGGCCGGAATTCTGGGATCTGTTGAAAGAGGCCGAATTCTATGTCGGCGCCGGCCAGTTCAAGCATGGCCCGGAATTCTATCAGCAGGCGCCAAAGCTCAAGCTCGTGCAGACCCTGAGCGCCGGCTACAACACCTACGACCTCGAAGCCGCGCGCGCCGCCGGTGTGCCGATCTGCAACAATGGCGGCGCCAACGCGACCGCCGTCGCCGAGCACGCGGTGATGCTGATGCTGGCGGTGTCGCGCAAGCTGATCTGGCAGCATGACGGCGTCGTCTCCGGGCGCTGGCGCGGCAACGACTTCAATTCGACCAAGCTCTACGAACTCGAGGACAAGACCCTCGGCATCGTCGGCCTCGGCAACATCGGCAAAAAGGTCGCCCGCCGAGCCAAGGCGTTCGATATGCGGATCCAGTATTACGACGTAAATCGCATGACAACCGACCAGGAAGACGCGCTCGGTGTCCGCTTCGCGCTGTTCCCAGAGCTGCTGAAGACCTCGGATATCGTCAGCCTGCACGTGCCGCTCGACAAATCGACGCATAATTTGATCGGCGAGCGCGAACTGGCGCTGATGAAGCCGACCGCGATCCTGATCAACACCTGCCGCGGCCCGGTGATCGAGGAAAAGGCGCTCTACCAGGCATTGCGCGACGAGAAGATCATGGGTGCCGGGATCGACGTCATGCGCGAGGAGCCGCCGCAGCCCGATCACGAGCTGTTCCAGATGAAGAACGCGATCTTCAGCCCGCACGCCGCCGGCCCGACCTGGGACAACCACTGGAAGCGCTGGCGCAACGCCTTCGACAATTGCGAGCGTGTCGCCCGCGGCTCGAAGCCGTTCTGGATCGTCCCCGAACTGCGATAGAGAAAAGGTAAACACTGCTAGGTGGAGAGCGCAGAGGACACGCTGAGCGCGCAGAGAAAATATCTCCGCGTCCTCTACGAAATCCTCCGCGCGCTCTGCGTCGAATGCTTTGGGAGGATTGATGACGGGTCGCAATCCGCAGACTGTCGACGAGGCCGGGGCCTTCGTCG
>DASYOB010000065.1:0-21690 GCA_036008175.1 Allostellaceae bacterium | reverse complement strand
AGCACCGACGCAGTTAGGGTAATCGACAGCATCACGAGCACGGCGATGACCGCACCGGTGAAGACGTTGAGCGGCCGGCCGTTAACCCACGGCCCGAGTACCGCCTGGTCATTGCACAGCAGCAGCAAAAACACCGTCGCGCTCGGCAGCAGCACCCCAGCCAATGCCTGCACCGCATTGGTGAGGAGCCCAAGCGGCGTGCCCGGTGTCAAGACGAGGGCCGCCGCCAGCACGACGAGCCCGCCATAGACGGCATAGAACGCCCTGGCTTCCTTCGGCTTGCGGTGCAGCGAATGGTGCAGTGACAGCACATCGCCGATGGCATAAGCCGTCGACAACGAGACGGCCATCGCGCCGATCACGCTGGCGTCGATCAGGGCAACGGAAAAAAACACGCCGGCGGTGTGTCCGACATATCTGCCGAGGCCGGCGGCGACCGCGCCGGCATCCTGGAAATTGCCAAAGTCGGGACGGCCCGCGAAGACCGCCGCCGTGAATGCCATCATCGCCACGGCGCCGATGATCACGAGCAGGATGCCGATCCACAGATCGGCGCGCTCATAGCGCATGAAGCGAGGCGTAATGCGCTTGTCGATGACATAGCTCTGCTGGAAGAATAGCTGCCACGGCGCCACCGTGGTGCCGACGATCGCGATGATCAGCAGCATCACTTCGCTCGGTTTCCCGTTCTGCGGCAGTTGCGGTAGCAACAGGTCGTGACCGATCCGTGACAGCGGCGGGTGTGCCCAGATGAAGACGGGGATCAGCAGCAGGCTGCCGAAGACCAGCAACAGCGAGAACCGCTCGAAGCGTCGGAAATCGCCGGTGCCGGCCGCAGCGATGATGACTGCGGCCGAAGCGATGACCCCAAGTTCGCGCGGCAGGCCGAGATAGTTGAGCGCCAGGCTGATGCCGATGAACTCGGTAACAATGGTGAGAGCGTTCAACAAGAACAGGTCGATGACGCTGAACGCGCCCCAAAACCGGCCAAAGCGTTCCAGGATCAAGCGGGCATGGCCGACGCCAGTCACGGTGCCGAGCCGCAGGACCATTTCCTGGTTGACGTAGAGCACTGGCACCAGCAGCAGCAGCGTCCACAGCAGGGTGGTCCCATAGTCCTGCCCGGCCTGGGCATAGGTGCCGAAAGCCCCGGCATCGTTGTCGCCGACCATAACGATGAGCCCAGGCCCCAGGATCGCGAGCAACGTCCTGAGCCGAGCCCACCAGCCATTGCGCGGTGCGATATCGCCCTGTCGAATGGTGCCGAGTGCGCCGCGAATGTCGCCGATATGGGCTGCATCAAGGACGGCACCATCGCTGGGTGCTTTGCAGAGCTCGGTCGCGGACATGGTCTTTCTCCCGTGCGCTCAGGATGATTGTGGGTGATCAGCGCTGCGGAAGAGGGACTATGTCCGGCTCCCAGATACAGGCGAGCCGGCCATCGGCCGAACGGTGCCAGTGACACACGAGCCGCTGCCGGCCTGCCGGCACGCGGTCGAGGGCGAACAGGCGTACGAGATCGGTTGCGCCGGCGCTCGCCGGAACGATGCGCGGCTCGGCGGCCGGACCGATATCGAGAATTGCGGGAGCGCGCACGCTCCCGAGGACCGGTAAGGTCATAGGTCTCACCCTTTCCCGCGCCCGGCACCAAACCGGACGGCGCGGCTAAGGGGCGAAACCCTTTAGGCGGTGGCCGTCACGGTCGACAGGGCACGGATTGATCCGTTGCGTCTAGGTCGACTGTGGCTGTCCATAATTCGAGTTACCTTCTCCTCGGAGCCGCTAGCCGTGCTCGCACGGCGGGGTTCCAGGGCCCTAGTTAGTTTCGCTTTCTGCACGAGTCAACCGGGCGCGGCTCGCAGGCCCGATTTAGCAGACAACCTGAGAATTTGGTTCAGATGGCGTTGAGCTGCCAGGCGACGTCGTTGGCAATGCCCCAGAGATAGCCGATGTCGGTCTGGCCGACGAGCGCGTAAGCCCGCCCCTGGTGGCGCCAGTACAGCATGTTGACGTCCTGCCGCCGGTCGAAAGTAGGGGCGACATCGGCCTGTTTTGTGGCGCCGATCACCAAGGTCAAGGGCCCAATCGCCTTATTGTCGGTGGTGTAGATGAGCTGCACCCCGGGGCCGCCCCCGACCGCGACGAGCCGCGCACCGCGGAAGTTGAGGCCCCACGGCTTCAGATCGGGCAACCTCACCTGCTGCGGCAGCGTCTGGCTGATCTTCTGCAGGGCTTCACGCTGGTCGTTGCCGGCGGGAACATCCATCGGGATCTGGTCGCCGGCGTTGACGATCAGCTTGTAATTGCCGGCGGCATTGTCGAGCCAGCCGTTCGCCGCGGCCGCGGCGAGCTGGCGCTCCGTGTTCGCATTGGCGCCACTCAGCGCACTCATCCCGATATAGGTCCCGGCGCCGCCGACGATCAGACCGAACAGCGCCGCGGCTGCGGCGAACCCAATTTGCCAGCGCGATACCGCCGCTGGCCCGAGCCGCCGCGGCGGCTGCTTCAAGACCAGGATCTCCGCCTCTCGCGGCGCTGCCGCCGAGGCAACACGTTCGCCGCGCGCGGCTGCGATCAGCCGTTCGGGGATAGGCTCGTCGACAATGTCAGCATAAGCGCTGCGCACACGCTCGGCCGAATGGGCCAGCTCCGCGAGCCGCTCACGCATCGCGGCATCGGTCTCGATCCGCGCCTCGACCTCCTGCCGCTCCGCACCGTCGAGCTCGCCGTCCAGATATGCGACGAGCGTCTCGTCAGTGTGCTTTTGCATCCGTCACACTCCTGCGGATCCCGGCGCCGCTGTCGAGCTGCTGCTGCAACGCGATCCGGGCGCGGGCGAGGCGGCTCATGATCGTGCCGACCGGCACGCCGGCGACCACGGCCGCTTCCTTATAGCTAAGGCCCTCAACGGTCACGAGCATCAGTACCGTCCGCTGATCGGGCGGGAGACAGTCGACCGCGCGGCGGACCTCGGCCAGAGCCAATCGCGCTTCGACGCTGCGGACCGCCGCGTCCGAACCCATCCGGTCGTCTTCGACATCGCCGCCCTCCTTGCGGACGTCACGGGCGCGGAGCTGGTCGATCCAGATCGTCTGCACGATACGAAACATCCAGCTGTCGAACCGGGTGCCCTCCTCAAACTGATGCTCGCGTGCGAGCGCACGCTCGCAGGCGGCCTGAACCAGATCATCGGCTTCGCTCACCGATCCGGCGAGGCCCCGGGCGAAACGCCGCAGCCTCGGCAGAACCGCGACCAGCTGGTCGCTGAATCGCGAACTCACCGGGTCGCCGCGTTCAGCCTCACGCACCGGCGCTTCTGGTTGCTTCCAACGGAACGACAACGGGCCTCCTTGGCGCTTATTCCCGGTCTTGCTTGCTCGCGACAGACCGGCGGCGGGCTTCGCATCCGATCTCCCGGCCGCGCGCATGCCATGTGCTACGGGCGATACGCCCGAGACTGTGCCCGAGTCGTATGCGGCAGACCTTATCACGCGGCTAAGCCGTTCCAAAAGCATACGGCTGCTGTTCTCCGGGTACGCTCTTCACAAACAACCGAGGGCGGGGCATTGTGCCGGCCCGTCGCAAAGAGTGCATTGGAGACACGGTCGCGCGATGAAGGTCGCCATCGTCAAGGAACGGCGCGCGGATGAGCGTCGCGTGGCGGCATCGCCCGATACGATCAAGGCCATGGTTGGCATGGGGCTTGAGCCGGTCGTCGAGACCGGCGCGGGCGCCGGGGCGTCCTTTTCCGACGCCGCCTACAGCGGCGTGGGAGCGACGATTGTCGCCGACCCGGCCGCGGCGCTTTCCGATGCCGATATCGTCCTCAAGGTGCAGCGACCGCTGCTGGGCGGGTCGGACGGTGTCGATGAACTCGGGCTGATCAAGCGCGGCGCGGCGCTGATCGGGCTTTTGCAGCCGTTACAGAGCCCCGTCGATGTGGAGGCCTATGCCGGTGCCGGGATTGCCGCTTTCGCGATGGAGCTGGTCCCGCGCATCACCCGCGCCCAGACGATGGACGTCCTATCCTCGCAGGCAAACCTAGCCGGCTACAAGGCGGTGCTCGACGCTGCTGGCGAATTCGGCCGCGCCTTTCCGATGATGATGACCGCGGCCGGCACGATCAAGGCGGCGCGTGTCTTGGTAATGGGGGCCGGGGTGGCAGGCCTGCAGGCGATCGCCACCGCCCGCCGGCTCGGCGCGATCGTCAGCGCCACCGACGTGCGCGCCGCGGCGAAGGAACAGGTCGAGAGCCTCGGCGCGACCTTCATCAGCGTCGACGAGGCAGCCGCGCGCAGCGCCGAAACCGCCGGCGGCTATGCCCGCGAGATGGACGAAGACTACCAGCGACGGCAGCGCGAGAAGATCACCGAGGCTCTGCGGCGCATCGACATCGTCATCTGCACCGCGCTGATTCCCGGCCGCCGCGCGCCGGTATTGATAACCAAATCGATGATTTCCGGGATGGCGCCGGGGTCGGTCATTGTCGATCTCGCGGTCGAGGCCGGCGGCAATGTCGAGGGCAGCCGCGCCGGCAAGATTGCCACCACCGCGAACGGCGTCAGGATTGTCGGCCATCTCAACATGCCCTCGCGGATCGCGGTCGATGCGAGCCAGCTTTATGCGCGCAACCTGCTGGCATTTCTCGCGCTCCTCGTGGATAAGGAGGGCCATCTGCGGATCGACACCGCGGACGAGATCGTCAAGGCGACGCTGTTGACCCTCGACGGCGCGGTCGTCAACCCGGCGCTCGTTCCTGCACCGGCGGTCGAGCCCGCCGAATCTGGCCCCATCAGCTGACGGAGACGGCATGGCGGATCCCGCATCGCTCGCGCAGCGCGCCGGCGAACTCGCCGGCGATGCCGGCACGCTCGCGCGCAACTTAGACGAGTTGTCACAGCAGCTGGCGCTCGCGACCCAGCAGGGCGCGCATGGCGGCAGCCCCTTTGTCTTCGAGCTGACTATCTTCGTGCTGGCCGTGTTCGTCGGCTACTACGTTGTCTGGCGGGTGACGCCCGCGTTGCACTCGCCGCTGATGAGCGTCACCAACGCGATCTCCAGCGTGATCATCGTCGGCGCGCTGATCGCGGCCGGTCCAATCGGGCTGAGCTTCGCCAAGATCATGGGCTTTGTCGCGGTGACGCTGGCCGCGGTCAACATCTTCGGCGGCTTCATCGTCACCCAGCGAATGCTGCAAATGTTCCAGCGCAAGAAATAGCGGGGCGCCAAGGTCCTAGCATGACCGACAACCTTTCGGCGCTGCTCTACCTGGTAGCGTCCGTCTGCTTCATCATGGCGCTGCGCGGCCTGTCCTCGCCGGAGACGGCGCGGAGCGGCAATTTCTACGGTATCGCCGGGATGGTGATCGCCATCCTCACCACCCTGGCGAGCCCGCAGGTGGTGAGCTATTGGCTGATCGTCATCGGCATCGTCATCGGCGGCGCGATCGGCACCTACATCGCGCGCAACATCCATATGACCGCCTTGCCGCAGCTGGTGGCCGCGTTTCACAGCCTCGTCGGTCTCGCGGCGGTCTGCGTCGCCACCGCCGCCTTTGCCGCCCCCGAGGCCTATGGCATCGGCATCCGGGGGGCGATCCACGGCAGCAGCCTCGTCGAGATGGCGATCGGCCTGACCATCGGCGCGATCACCTTTAGCGGCTCGGTCGTCGCCTTCGCCAAATTGCAGGGCCTCGTTTCCGGCGCGCCGTTGGTGTTCCCCGGTCAGCACCTGCTCAACGCCGCGCTCGGCATTGTTTTGATCCTGCTGATCGTGATGTTCGTGCTGACCGAGGCCGGCCCGATCTTCGCGCTCTTGGTGCTGCTCTCGCTGGCGTTCGGCTTTCTGTTGATCGTGCCGATCGGCGGCGCCGACATGCCGGTCGTGATCTCGATGTTGAATTCCTATTCCGGCTGGGCCGCCGCCGGCATCGGCTTCACCCTGTCGAACAGCCTGTTGATCATCACCGGCGCGCTGGTCGGCTCGTCGGGCGCGATCCTCAGCTACATCATGTGCAAGGGGATGAACCGCTCGATCTTCAATGTGATCCTGGGCGGTTTTGGCACCGAGGGCGGTGCCGCACCGACCGGGGCCGCAGCCGGCGACCGGCTCGTCAAGTCGGGCAGCGCCGAGGATGCCGCCTTCATCCTGAAGAATGCCGGGTCGGTCATCATCGTGCCGGGTTACGGCATGGCGGTGGCGCAAGCGCAGCACGCGCTCCGCGAGATGGCCGACATGCTGAAAAAGGACGGGGTCCGCGTGCGCTACGCGATCCACCCGGTGGCCGGCCGCATGCCTGGGCACATGAACGTGCTCTTGGCCGAGGCCAACGTGCCTTACGACGAGGTTTTCGAGCTCGACGAGATCAACCGCGATTTCGCCTCGACCGATGTCGCCTTTGTGATCGGCGCCAACGATGTGACCAACCCCGCGGCGAAGACCGATCCAACCTCGCCGATCTACGGCATGCCGATCCTCGATGTCGAGCGCGCCAAGACCGTGCTGTTCGTCAAGCGCTCGATGGCCTCGGGCTATGCCGGCGTCGACAATGAATTGTTCTATCGCGACAACACGATGATGCTGTTCGGCGACGCCAAGAAGATGTGCGAGGACATCGTCAAGGCGCTGGAATAGCAAATGATGCGCCGGTCCCTGAATGCGGCTGCGGCGGCGCTGGTTGGTCTTGCGCTGGCGTCCTGCTCCGAGCAAGTCGAGACCGCCGTCCCCGCGCATCCCAACCTGATCATCGTGCGAGAGTTTTCGGCGCCGCTCGGGGTCGTTACCCTCGACCCGAGTTTCGGGTTTTCGCTGCAACGCGGCGCGGCGAGCGTGCCGCCGACCCAGCGCGCCGGCGGGGTCGCGCGCGCCGCCGCCTTCACCCTCGCCGATACGATCGTGCAGCAGCTGCGCGAGCAAGGCTACGACGCCGTACAATCGGATCAGGGCGGGGCGGAACGGGGCGGACGCGCGCTCGTCGTTACCGGCGCGTTCCGCGGGATCGACGAGGGTTATCGCCGGCATGGCGGCGCCGAGGCGAGCAACGTCGCCGTCGAGGCCGAGATCGACTACCAGGCGGCGGGAGGGCAGCCGCAGCGGTTGATGGCCTTTCCGCTCGATTCGCGACAGGTCCGGGGCGAGGGGGCGGCCGGCGCCTCGGCACGGCGCGAGCCCGTCAACGACGCCGCGGCGCGGGTCGGCGCGGCAATCGCCCGAAGCGTCATCGAGGTTGCCCGCCGCAACAACTGGCCGGGCGGGCCCCACTGACCGGCACCGCGGCGACCACGGCGGAGCCGGCCCGGTTCCGCCGGCTGATGCTGTTTTTTGCCCTCGTCTATATCGTCGAGGGTCTCGGGCAGACCGGCGGGCTGATCGCCCAGCCACTCAACTATTTCCTGAAGCAGCAATACGGCTGGACCCCGGTCCAGGTCACCGCCTATCTCACGGTTCTGAACTTCCCCTGGATTATCAAGCCGGTCTACGGCCTCGTCTCCGATTTCATCCCGCTGTTCGGCTATCGCCGCAAAGCGTACCTCGTCATCGCCAATGCCGCGGCGGCGCTCGCCTATTTCTGGGTCACCCAGCTCACCGAGCCGGCGCAGATCGTCTTCGCGCTGCTGCTCACCGCCTATGCCATGGCGGCGTCGAGCACATTGTCGGGCGCGGTGCTGGTCGAGAACGGCCAGCGGCTCGGCGCCAGCGACACCTTCGTCAATCAGGAATGGCTCTGGTTCAACGTCGCCGCGATGGCGAGCGCGCTGCTCGGCGGCTGGCTGGTGCAGACCCTCTCGCCGACCGGAGCGCTGCACGCCGCGGCGGCGATCGTCGCCGCGGCCCCCTTCCTCGCGCTCTTTGGCACCCTGTTTCTGATCGAGGAAGAGAAAAGCCGCGCCGATGTCGCGCAGCTGAAGAGCACGTTCCGCGCCTTCCTCGCCAGCTTGCGCAGGCGCGAGCTGTGGCTCGTCGGCGGCTTTCTGTTTCTCTACTACTTCAATCCCGGGTTCGGCACGCCGCTCTATTACTACATGACCGACGAGATCAAATTCTCGCAGCAATTCATCGGTATTCTCGGCGCGATCTCCTCGGCCGGATGGATCGCCGGCGCGCTCCTATATCGCTGGCTGTTGCGCGGGATGACCTCGCAGGCGCTCCTCTACCTCAGCATTGCCGCCGGCGCGCTGGCGACTTTGGCGTTTCTGCTGCTGCGCGATCCATTGACGGCGGCGATCCTCAACTTCAGCGCCGGCATGGCGGCGATGATCAGCATGGTCGCGGCGCTGACCCTGGCGGCGGATTTTTGTCCTAAGCGCTCGGAGGGCTTCACCTTCGCCGCGCTGCTGTCGATCACCAATCTGGCGATGTCGCTCGGCGACAATCTCGGCTCGTTCCTGTTCGAGCACGTTTTCGCCAGCCGTCTCAGCCCGCTGATCCTGGTCTCGGCGGCCGCGACAGCGATCGCCGCACCGTTCGTGCCGCTGCTGCGGCTCGGCGGCAAGCGCCACGGCGAAGCCGCCGCGCTCGCCGAGTAACCGGCTGTTATGCCTACGAACCCGGGACGGTGCCTTTCGGCAGGGTCTCGCAGTAGCGGGCGATCTCGCCGGGGGTGGTGATCCACAATTCCTCGCGACGCGCCATGATATGGCGGAGCGCGCCGCGAAACGCGCGCAGCCGGAACGGCTGGCCGATCACGAACGGGTGCAGCGCGACCGTCATGACCAGCGGGTATTTGCGCGATTGCTCGAGCATTTCGTCGAACTGGTCGGCGATCATTTCGGCGAATTGCCGGCCGGTATGGCGGCGGAAGACCAGGGCAGGGGAGTCGTTGACCTCGATCGGGTACGGCACCGACAGGATCGGCCCCGACCGCGTGCGCATCCATACGGGCTGGTCGTCGAGCGCCCAGTCCATGCAATAGCGGTAGCCGGCTTCCTTCAGCAAATCGAGCGTCACCCCGCTCTGCGCCAGGTAAGGGCCGAGCCAACCCTCCGGCTTCTTGCCGCTGAGCCGGGCTACCACCTCGGTGCATTCGGCGATCAGCCGCGCCTCGTCCTCTTCCCACAAGATGTCCTGGCGCTCGGAATTGGTGCGGCCATGCCCGACATATTCGTCGCCGCGGCCGTTGAGGCGCTCGACGATGTCGGGGCAGTATTCCAGCACCGCCGAGTTGACATTGTGCGCGCCGGGCAGGCCGAACTCATCCAAGAGGTCGAGGTAGTACCAGAGCCCGACCCGGTTGCCGTAATCGCGCCAGGCGTAATTGCGCTGGCTTTGCTCGGCGGATGCGCCGGTCGAATCGCTGCCGAGCCCAGTGCCGAAGGCAAAATGCTCGATGTTGTTGACGAGGCAGACCGCGAGCCGCTTTCCCTCCGGCCAGTCATAGACCGGCCGCCGGGTGATCGGCACGTAGTCGTAGCGGTTATGGACGGGGAGTTTCATCGTGATAGCCCGAACTTAGCTGGACCGAGATTGCTTCGTCGCTCCGCTCCTCGCAATGACAACCAAGTTTGGCGTCATTGCGAGCGAAGCGAAGCAATCTCGCGCCGTGAACGGCTAAATCACCGCCCTTTGAACGCCGGGCGGCGCTTTTCCATGAAGGCGGTGCGGCCCTCGGCGTAATCCTCGCTGGCGAAGCATTCGGCGACGAGACGCTTGCACAGATCGAGGTCGCGCTCGCTCTCCGGCTTCAACGCCTCGCGCACGCTGACCTTGGCCGAGCGCACCGTTAGCGGCGCGTTGGCGGCGATCGTATCGCAGTAGTTCTTGACGTAGCTCTCCAGCTGATCGTCCGGCACCAGCCGGTTGATCAGGCCCATCTGCAGCGCCTCCTCGGCGGTGAATTGCCGCGCGGTGTAGAAGATCTCGCGGGCATAGGCCGGCCCGACCAGATCGACCAGCCGCTTGATGCCGTCATACGCATAGCCGAGACCGAGCTTTGCCGCCGGAACGCCGAATTTCGAGCCCTCCGCGGCGATGCGCATGTCGCAGGCGAGCGCGGTGCCGACCCCGCCGCCGATGCAATAGCCGCGGATCATCGCGATCGTCGGCTTCAGCGTCTCCTGCAATTTGAGCCGTGCCGACTCGGAAATCTTGGCATAGGCCTCGGCGGCTTCCTGACTGGCACGCTTTTCCTTGAACTCGGAGATGTCGGCACCCGAGACAAAGGCCTTGCCACCGGCCCCGGTCACGACGATGACGCGGACCCCGTCATCGGCGTTGAAATCGTCCATGATTTGCGAGACCGCCTGCCACATCTCGAGCGAGACGGCGTTGTGGCGCGCCGGGTTGTTGAAGGTGATGCGGCCGATCGGGCCATCCTTCTCGGCGATCATCTTCGATGTCATGGGCTGGTCGAGCATGGCTGGTTCGCGCTCCTCTGTGCGTCGTTTGAGTGTGGCAGATGGCTCCGCGCCGCGCACCCTATTCGGCGAGACCGGGCCGCGGACGAAGTTCCGGCGCGGTGAGCATCAGCGGTCGGTCCGGGCGCATCCAGGCGGTCATCACCACGCCGAACAGCAACAGGCCGATCGACACCGCGAAGGGCAGTGTCCAGCTGCCGGTCAGATCGAGGATGCGGCCAAAGGCGACCGGCGACAGAATGCCTGCAACCGCGCCCGACGCGTTCATCAACGCGCTCGCGGTGCCGGCGTAGTCGGGCGCGACATCCATCGACACTGTCCACATCGGCGCGATCGCCGACTCAAGGAAGAAATAGGCGAAGGTGAAGCCGGCCGCGCCGACGAAGAGATCGTGCACGAACATCGCCGGCATCAGCGAGGCGAGCGCCAGCAGGAGACACACGGCGATCAGCAGCGAGCGCGCGATCCGCCGGCTGCCGGTGCGCTGCAGCAGCCAGTCGCTGATCACCCCGCCGACCGTGTCGCCGATCATTCCGGCGAGGAACGTGCCGGAGGTAAAGAAGGCCGAGCTTTTCAGGTCGAGGCCGTAATTGTGCAGGAACAGGGACGGCATCCAGGTCACGAACAGCCAGCCGGTCCAGCCCATGCAGAAATAGACGATCATCGTCGGCAGCATGCGCGGCACCAGGCGCCGCCACGGCACCCGCCCGGCGACAATTCGCGCCTCGTGGCTGGCGACCGGCAATTCGGCCAGTTCGGCCGGCGTCATCGCCGGATGCTCGCGCGGATCGTCGCGGAACCACCACAGCCACAGCAATGCCCAGGCCGCCGAAAGCCCAGCCAGCACGACAAAGGACAGCCGCCACGACAGCCAGACGATCAGAAAGGCGACGATCGGCGCGGTTATCGCGGCGCCGAGTCGCGACGCCGAATGGGTGATCCCCTGGGCGACGCCGCGCAAATTGCGCGACATCCAGCTGGTCATCGCCCGGGTTGCCGCCGGCAGGGTCGCGCCCTCGCCGGCGCCGAGCACGAGCCGCACTGCGAACAGCGAAGCGAGCCCGCCGACCGCGCCGGTCAACAAGGTCGTCGCCGCCCAGAGGAGCGCGCATACGGCCAAGGTCCAGCGCGAGCCGAAGCGGTCGGCGATCCAGCCGCCGACGATCTGGAAGGCGGCATAGGAATAATTGAAGGCGGAAAAGGCGATGCCGAGCTCGGTATTGCTGAGCCCGAGATCCTTCTGCATCACCCCGGCGGCCGCGGCCAGGTTCACCCGATCGACATAGAGGATGAAGTACATGATGCAGAGGACGAGGAGGAAATTCCGCGTCCCCCGATTACGCAAACCGAACATGCATGAGCGCTCGCAAAAATTCGTCATCCCGGCGAGGGCCGGGATCCACTTTCCGTCTCCGAGGCCTTCAAGAATGGGTCCCGGCTTTTGGCGGGAGAGTGTCAGCCAATTGACATTAACCCGGATGCGGCGGGCCTCCTTGCGGCCGAATGACGTCCGCGATCAAGACCTATCTGTGCCCGCCACCATGCCCGCCGCCACCATGCCCGCCACCGTGTCCGCCGACGTGTCCGCCACCGTGTCCGCCCCAACCCCAGCCGAACCCCAGCCCAACCCCAACGCCGATCGGTGCATAGCCATAGCCATAATAATACGGACTGCCATAGTAAGAGTATGGGTACCCATAATAAGATGCGTCACCGTAATAGTACGATGAATTGTAGCCGTAATAGTTTGGGTAATTGGAGTAATCCCCCTGCGCTGGCGGATATCCTTGCGGCGCATACCCCTGCGCTGTCGGATACCCTTGCGGCGCATATTCCTGAGCTGGCGGATACCACTGGGCTGTCGGATACCCTTGAGGCGCATACCCTTGAGCTGGTGGATACCCCTGGGTTGGCGGATACCCCTCCGGGGCGGTCGGGTATCCGGGCGGCGCATACCCCTGCGCTGTCGGGTATCCCGGCGGCGCGTACCCCTGGGCTGGCGCATAGCCCTGTGCTGTCGGATAGGTTGTTGGGGCTTGCGCCCAAACCGGGCCAGCAATCGTCAGCGCGGCAGCAAGTGCGGCCGCTCCAGAAAAACGGATCATGGGGAGCTATCTTTCGATTTGCGATTTATCGGGCCATCCGTGTGCCACAGTCGCATTGACGCCGATCAACGTCAAACAGCGCCGCTGCGATCCGGGCATAGTCCCGGCTGTCGCCGGGACGACATTGCTTACGGCTTCGCGGACCCTCGTTGGATCACACCACGTCGCGCGCGTGCAGATCGGCGATCGCCGCCTCGTTATAGCCGAGCTCGCGCAGCACCTCCTCGGTGTGCTGGCCGAGATCCGGGGTCGGGCGCAATTCGCCCGGCTCCGGCGTGCGGGTCATGTTTATCGCCTGACCGACGACCTTGAGCGCGCCCAGTTTCGGGTGCTTGACCGGGCGCGCCATTTCGAGGTGCTGCACCTGCGGGTCGGCGAACACCTGGTCGATCGTGTTGATCGGGCCGCACGGCACGCCGACCTCGTTCATCAGCTCGATCCAGTACGCCGCCGGCCGCTTCCTGGTGATCTCGGCGATCTTGTCGTTCAGCGCCTTCCTATTTTTCGAGCGCGCCGGCCCGGTGGCGTAATCGGGATCGCTCAACAGGTGCTGCGCGTCGGCCGCCTCGCAGAAGCGGCGGAACATATGATCGCCCGAGGCGGCGATGTTGATCAGCCCGTCCGAAGTCGGGAACACCCCGGTCGGGATGCCGGTCGGATGGTCGTTACCCGCCTGCGGCGCGACCTCGCCGGCAATCAGCCAGCGCGAGGCCTGGAAATCGAGCATGAAGATCTGCGCCTCAAGCAGTGAGGTGTGCACCCACTGGCCCTCGCCGCTCTCGCCGCGCTCAATGAGGGCCATCAGGATCGCCTGCGCCAGCAAGAGCCCGGCGCAGAGGTCGTCGATCGGGATGCCGACCCGCACCGGGCCCTGCCCCGGCAACCCGGTGATCGACATCAGCCCGCCCATGCCCTGCGCGATCTGGTCGACCCCCGGCCGCTTGGCGTAGGGCCCGCTCTGGCCGAAGCCGGAGATGCTGCCGTAGACGATGCGCGGGTTGACCTTCTTGACCTGCTCGTAATCGACGCCGAGCCGGTATTTCACCTCCGAGCGGAAATTCTCGACGATGACGTCAGCTCTTTCGGCGAGCTTCATAAAGATCGCCTTGCCGTCTTCGGTCTTCAGATTGAGGGTCAGGCCGCGCTTGTTGCGGTGCAGGTTCTGGAAATCGAAGCCGTCGCGCCGCGAGCCGGTCACATCGCCCTTCGAGTCGCCGGGCGGCTCGATCTTGATCACCTTGGCGCCCCAATCGGCGAGCTGGCGCACCGCGGTTGGTCCGGCGCGCGCATGCGTCAGGTCGAGGACGGTAAAGCGGGACAGCGGCAAACTTCCGATGCTCACGGCGGCGGTTCCCTCGGCTTGCGGAAAGACAATCTCGCGGCCACTTTCGTCTTTCCGCCGCCGCATCGTCAAGAATCGCCGGGCGATAAACCCGCCTACCGGCTATGCGATCGGATGCCGGCGCGAGCGTTTGCCGGGTATCGACTACGGAGCGCCACAATGGACTCGCCCCTCCACATCGTCTGTCCGCACTGCGACACGATCAACCGCGTGCCGCGCGCGAAGCTCTCCAGCGGCCCGCGCTGCGGCCAGTGTCACCAGGCGCTGTTCGACGGCCATCCGATTGCGCTCGATACCGCCCGGTTCGAACGGCACCTGGCAAAGAGCGATGTGCCGCTGCTCGTTGATTTCTGGGCGCCCTGGTGCGGTCCGTGTCGCGCGATGGCGCCCGAGTTCGAGCGCGCCGCCGCGACGCTCGAACCGGCGGTGCGGCTGGTCAAGGTCAATGTCGACGAAGAGCCTGCGCTGGCGCAGCGGTTTCGGGTCAGCGGCATCCCTGCGCTCGTTCTCGCCCTCCACGGCCGGGAACTGGCGCGCAGCGCCGGCGCCCGCACGGCGGCGCAGCTCGTGGAATGGGCGCGGGCTCAGCTGGCTCAGGCCGAGCTCAGCCCGGCGGATGCTCGTCAGACGTAACGCTGACCTCGACGGTCATGCCGATCAGGTCGGACGGGTCGCCGGTCCAGGTCCCGGAGAGCGGCACTGCGTGGCGCGGATCGCGCACCACCGCAACCCGGATCAGGTCGCGGTTGCCGATGATCCCATTGGTCGGATCGAATTCGACCCAGCCGGCGCCTGGCAGATACACTTCAAGCCAGGCATGCGTCGCGCCGCCGCCGACCCTGCCGCCCTCCTTCCCGGGAACATAGAGGTAGCCGGAGACGAAGCGCGCCGCCAGCCCGAGCGAGCGCACCGCCTCCATCATCAGCAACGCAAAGTCGCGGCAGCTGCCGCTGCCGAGTTCCAGCGTCTGCGCCGGGTCCTGCGTACCCGGCTCCTCCCGGCGCAGATACGTAAAGCGCTGGTTGATCGCGTAGGTCATCGCCGCCAACAGCTCGCGTGTGCCAGTCGGCCCCTCATCCTTCAGGAACTGGCGCGCCCAGCGATCGATCACGCGATCCGGATCGAGGTATAGCCGCTCGACCGAGCGCAACAGGTCGGGGCTCTCCTCGGCGCTGTAGGCGAACGGATAAATCCGCGCGTAATCCTCCAGCTCGAAATCGAGCGCGTTGGTCGGCGAGTGGTCGAGCCGAATCGTGCTGTCGACGCGCAATTCGTCGGCGGCGCCGTTAAAGCGCGCCGTCGCAACGCAATTGCCGAAGACATCGTGAACCCAGCGCAGCTCGGCCGGCTCCGGGGCAATGTCGAGCCGCGCTTCGATCAGCCGCTGATCGTAGCTGTCGCGCGGCCGCAACATCATCCGATGCTCGCCGAAACGCACCGGCTTTCGGTACTGGTAGGTGGTGACGTGGCGAACGGTGAGGAGCTGCATCGGCCCAGGATCTACGGCTTCATCTACGGCTTCGCGCGGCATTGTTAAGAGGGCATTTCCGGCGCCGGTTCAAGAGGACTGCCGACACCACCGGGCGGCTCGCCCTTCTCGGCTTGCGCATACCCGAAAAACGTGGCCGAGAGCCTGTCGGTGATGACGATCAGGTAGCGCTGCAGGAAATCGATGAATTCGTGCAGCCCGGATTCCAGGATCTCGTCGATCGAGCGGGCCGTGAGAATCGAGCGCAGCTGGTCGAGCGCTTCCGAGATGTCGTTGCCGCCGTGCAACCGGTAGCGCGATTTGAGCTCGGAGAGCGCGGTCTCCACCTCCCGGACGCACAGATAAACCGAGCGCGGGAAACCCGGGTTGAACAGCAGAAAACTGGCGACGCGGGCCGGGGTCAGATCGCTCGAATGCACCCGCCGGAAGGCATGATACCCGGAAGCCGACCGCAGCACCGCGTGCCATTGCCCGATCTCGACGGCTGGGGCGGCGTGATCGCTGTCGCGGGTCAGCAAGTGGTACTTGGCGTCGAGCAGCCGCGTCGTCTGGTCGGCGCGCTCGATATACCGGCCGATCCGATAGAAGTACCAAGCCTGATCGCGGTAGAACGTGCCTTCGGTCATGCCGGTAAAGGTCTGGCAGGCTTCCTTTATTTCGGCGAGCAGCCGGGCGAGGCTGCCGGGCATAAGCTCGGCGGGGCCGATCGCCTTGACGCGGTTGTAGAAGACGTTCAGCTGCACCCACATTTCGGTCGAGACCAAGGGGCGCAGCGTGCGCGCGTTTTCGCGCGCGTTGCTGACCGCGCTGACGATCGATGTCGGATTTTCCGCATCCGCAACGTAGAACCCGATCACAGTCTCGACCGTCGCGCTCGCGTGCTTTTCGAAGAATCGTGCTTCGTCGCCGTTGAGCTGCACGATCGACAGCCAATTCTGATTGCCGGTGCGGTCGCGCGCCGAGGTCTCGTTGACCTCGATAATCCGGGCCAGATTCTCGGCCCGCTCCACGAACCGCGCCAGCCAGAAAATGCACTCGGCGTAGCGGGCAGGCAGTGGGTTATTCAGAGCGCGCTCCTATCCGGAAGGATCATGCTCAAGCACCCACGTGTCTTTCGACCCGCCTCCCTGCGAGGAATTGACAACCAGCGAGCCCTGCCGCAGCGCCACCCGGGTGAGCCCGCCCGGCAGCACCCAGGTCTTCGCGCCGGTGATCGCGAACGGCCGGAAATCGACATGGCGCGGTCCGACCTCGCCATCGACCAGGGTCGGTGCGACCGAGAGGTCGATGCAGGGCTGGCTGATGTAGTTCGCCGGATCGGTGATCAGCTGCTCGCGGCACGCTTCGAGCTCTGCCCGGCTCGCCCTGGGACCGATCGTGATGCCGTAGCCGCCGGCTTCGCCGACCGGCTTGACCACGAGCTCGGCGAGATGATCGAGGGTATAAGCAAGGGCCTCCCGCTCGCGGCAGATATGGGTCTCGACATTTGGCAGCAGCGGGTCCTCGCCCAGGAAATACCGGATGATCTTGGGCATGTAGGCGTACACCGCTTTGTCGTCGGCAACCCCCGTGCCGACGGCGTTGGCGAGGGCGACATTGCCGGCAAGATAGGCGCGCATCAGTCCGGGAACCCCCAAGGCACTGTCCGGGCGGAACGCTTTAGGATCGAGAAAATCGTCGTTGATGCGGCGATAGATCACGTCGACCCGGTGCAGCCCCCCGATCGTGCGCAGGTAGACCCGGTCGTTGTCGACGACGAGATCGCGACCCTCGACCAGCGGCACGCCCATCTCGCGGGCGAGGAAGACATGCTCGAAATAGGCCGAGTTGTAGATCCCCGGCGACAGCAGGACGATCTGCGGGTCCTCGCAGCCTGCCGGCGCGATCTCGCGCATCGCCGCGACCAGCCGCCAGCCGTAATCGTCGATCGGCCGCAGCGGGATGCCGTCGACCAGGTCGGGGAATGCGCGCAACATCAGGTGCCGGTTCTCGATGACGTAGCTGACCCCCGACGGAGTGCGGGCGTTGTCTTCCAGCACCCGGAACTCGCCGTCGGCGCCGCGCACGATATCGGTGCCGCAGATGTTGACATAGGCTTTATGGGCGACGGCCACGCCGCGCATGCTCGGGCGGTAGTTCGCGTTGCCGACGACGAGATCGGCGGGAAGGATGCCGTCCTTGACGATTTTCTGCGCGTGATAGAGATCGTCGAGCAGCAGGTTGAGCGCGGTGACCCGCTGAACAACGCCCGCTTCGATGCGCCGCCAATTCTTCGCGGAGATCAGCCTGGGAATGGGGTCGAACGGCAGGATCCGGTCGATCGCGCTGGTCTCGGAATAGACCGTAAACGTGATCCCGTAATCGTAAAGCGCTTGCTCCGCGGCGAGGGCGCGCCGCTGGAATTCGGCGACCGGGACGCGCGAGAGCCGCTCGCGCAGACCCGTCGCCGCGGGCGAGCGCAGCATCTCGCAATAAAACCCTTGCGGGTCGTAGCCGTCGAGCACGAGTCGGGTCATCGTCTCCTGCGGCTCGCCGGAGCAGCCTCACGCCGCGCGATGCATGTCTCGGGCCATGCGCTCAAAATCCGTGCAAAGCGATAGCGGTCGGCCTCCGAACCGGGCAAGATAACGCATAAGCGGCCAAACAAGCTGCGCGCATGTTCCGGGAGGTGCCAGATGACGGATTACCCGCTGATCTCAGCCGATTCGCATGTCAGCGAGCCACCCGATCTATGGGTGACGCGCTGCAAGGAAAAGTATCGCGACAGGGCGCCGCGCCTGTCGGTCAATCCGCCCGGGCTGGAAGGGGCGTATTTTCTCTATGAGGGCTACGCGCCGCATCCGATCGGCATCGGCCTCGGCGCCGGGAAGAGTCCCGAGGAGCTGAAGGAGTTTCTGACCAAAGCCACCTACGCCGACGCCCGCCCCGGCGGCTGGGATCCGGCCGAGCGGCTGAAGGACAACGAAGCCGATGGGGTCGAGGCAGACGTCCTCTACACGACACTCGGCTTTCGCATCTTCTGGCTTCGCGATGCCGGGCTGCAGCGGGACTGCTTCCGCGCCTACAACGACTGGCTCGCCGAATATTGCGGCTACGCCCCAAAGCGGATGGCCGGTCTGGCGCTGATCTCGCTCTATGAACCGGAGCAGGGCGTTCGCGAGCTCGAACGCTGCGCCAAGCTGGGCCTGAAAGGCGCGATGATCTGGTGCTCGCCGCCTACCGAGCAGCCCTACAGCTCCGAGGCCTACGACCCGTTCTGGGCGGCCGCCCAGGAAATGAAAATGCCGATCAGCCTGCACGCGATCACCGGCATGGGCATGGAAAGCCAATGGGACTTCAAGGAGCGCTACATGCGCGCCACGGTCCTGTCGCACGAGGTCGAGCGGACGCTCTCGGTCTTGATTTTTTCGGGCGTGCTCGAGCGCTTCCCGCGCCTGCAGATCGTCTCGGCGGAAAACAATTGCGGCTGGATCCCCTATTACCTGCAGCGCATGGACCGCGCCTTCGAGCGCAACCGCTTCGCCGCCGGCTACAAGCTGAGCCTGAAGCCGAGCGAATATTTCGCGCGGCAGATCTGGTGCACCTACATCGACGATTACGTCGGGGTCGCGAGCAGGCGCTTTATCGGCATCGACCGGATGATGTGGTCCAGCGACTACCCGCACCAGGCCTCCTCCTGGCCGCATTCGCAGGAGGTGGTGGCGCGCGACTTCAAGGACGCCAGCGAGGATGACCGCTTCAAGATCACCCGCGGCAACGTCGCCCGCCTCTATGGCTTCGACGCGTAAGGGTTCGCTGCAAAGAGCCGGCCCCTATAAATTGTCATCCCGGCGAAGGTCGGGATCCATCGGGCCGCTGTCTGTATGGTTGAGGCATGGATCCCGGCCTGCGCCGGGATGACATCGAAGGTGCTCAGGAGGAAACAGCCGTGCAATTGAGCCGTGAGGAATTGATCCGCGCCTATCGCGGCATGGTGACGATCCGCCGCTTCGAGGAGCGGGTGCAGGAGGAGTTCTCCAAGGGCGGCATTCCCGGCTTTGTCCATCTCTATGCCGGTGAGGAAGCCTCGGCCATCGGCATGTGCCTGCATCTGGGCCCGAAGGACTACATCGCCTCGACGCATCGCGGGCACGGCCACTCGATCGCCAAGGGCTGCGACGTCGTCGGCATGATGCACGAGCTGTTCGCGCGGCAGGGCGGCCTCTGCGGCGGCAAGGGCGGCTCGATGCACATCGCCGATCTCGACCAAGGGATGCTCGGCGCCAACGGCATCGTCGGCGGCGGCCCGCCGCTTGTCGTCGGCGCCGCATTGACCGCGAAAACCCTGGGCACCGGGACCGTCGCGGTCTGCTTTTCGGGCGATGGCGCCTCCAACCAGGGCACCACCTTCGAGGCGCTGAACATGGCGGTGGTGCTTCGCTTGCCGGCGGTTTTCGTGTTCGAGAACAACCAGTACGGCGAAGGCACCGGCGTCGGCTACGCGGTCGGCAGCCACGACATTGCCGGCCGCGCCGGCGGCTTCGGCATGCCGGCGGTCAAGGTCGATGGCGACGATTTCTTCGCCGTGCACGAGGCGGCGCGCGAGGCGGTGGAGCGGGCCCGCTCCGGCGGCGGACCCTCGGCGATCGAGGTCGATACCTGCCGCTTCTACGGCCACCATTCCGGCGACGCGCAGCTCTATCGCGGCAAGGACGAGGTCAAGCGGCTGCGTGAGGAGCGCGATTGCATCAAGAATTTCCGCCGCCGCGTCGCCGAGGCGGTATTGCTCGAATTGGACGCGCTCGACGCGGTCGATGCCGAGGTCGCCGACCTGATCGAAGGCGCCGTCGCCTCGGCCCGTGCCGCGCCCGTGCCGGCCGAAAGCGAGCTCCTGACCGACGTGTATGTGTCGTACTAAGCCGGCGATGGGATAGCCGGTCGCTGCATATAACCGCCGTCGGAAGTTTCGATAGGGGAGACAAAGCATGAAAGGACTCGCCTGTGGCGGGGCGATTGCCGCGGCATTACTATTCGCGGGACCTGGCTGGGCTCAGGCCCCGGCCACGTCCCAGATACCGCCGGCGGCACCCGGGCCGGCCGCGCCGGCGGCTTCGCCATCCGGTCCGCCGGCCGCGGCGGCGACTACGCCGCCGCCGAAGGCGAAGGCAGTGCACCGCGCCCGCCCGCGGAGCGCGGCGGATACGAGCGCCAATCGGCTGAACGCGCAGGAACTGGCGGGAATGTCGAGTAGAAGGGCGCCCAGCACGGCAGCCTATCCGGCCGCCGCGGCCGCGCCGGTTTATCCCGCGCCGATGTATTATCCGCCACCGCCGCCGCCTTGGTATCCCCGCCCGCCGGTTTGGTATCCGCCGCCACCTTGGTATCCGTGGCGCTACTAGCCCCGGTTGCACCGGCGGCGTAACGGGAGCCAAACGGCGCGGGTCGCGAATGCCTCTGGCTGCGGTATGATCGGTCTAAAGGGAGGAGCGCGCGATGCCGCAGAAATCGATCCGCCAGGCGCTGAACGAGGCGCTTGCCCAGGAGATGCGCCGCGACCCGACCATCGTCGTGATCGGCGAGGATGTCGCCGGCGGCGCCGCATCGGAAGGCCAGCGCGATGCCTATGGCGGCGTGCTCGGCGTCACCAAGGGGCTCATCGGCGAGTTCGGCGAAGCGCGGGTCATCGACACGCCGATCACCGAATCGGCGATCATGGGCGCCGCCGCCGGCGCTGCGGTGACCGGCCTCAGGCCCGTCGCCGAGCTGATGTTCAGCGACTTCTTCGGCGTCTGCTTCGACCAGATCTTCAACCAGGCGGCCAAGTTCCGCTACATGTTCGGCGGCAAGGCCAAGACGCCGCTGGTGATCCGCACGATGATCGGCGCCGGGCGCAGCGCCGCCGCCCAGCACTCGCAGAGCCCGTACCACATCTTCACCTCGGTGCCGTGGCTCAAATGCGTCGTGCCGTCGAACGCCTATGACGCCAAGGGGCTGCTGATCCAGGCGATCCGCGACGACGACCCGGTCATCTTCTGCGAGCACAAGCTGATGTACGATTTGCGGAGCGAGGTGCCGGACGATCCCTACACGATCCCGTTCGGCGAGGCGAACATCGTGCGCGACGGCGACGACGTGACCGTCGTCGCGCTCGCCCGCATGGTGCACTACACGATGACCGCGGCCGATGAGCTCGAAAAGGACGGGATCGAGATCGAGCTGATCGACCCGCGCACGACCTCGCCGCTCGACGAGGACACGATCTTGGACAGCGTCGAGCGCACCGGACGGCTGGTCATCGTCGACGAGGCGACGCCGCGCTGCAGCATCGCCACCGACATCGCCGCGCTGGTCGCCGACAAGGCGTTCGCTGCGCTCAAGGCGCCTATCCGCCGGGTCACCGCGCCGCACACGCCGGTGCCGTTC
>DASYOB010000064.1:0-6053 GCA_036008175.1 Allostellaceae bacterium | reverse complement strand
TCGGCAAGCTGGCTGCGTGTGCCCCTAGGTGCCGATAGTGGCTCATCGCCACGTCGGGCCTACGGGCGCGCAGCGCGAGCCGGGCCTACCCTATTAGCCACCCCCGCAATGGGGCGACCAGGGCGTTTGCGTCGCCCTAGGCTCCGCGGGGGTGTCCATCACGGGCCCCGCTCGGCCGTGGCGCCTATGTAGGAACGCTCGCGGTGCACGGCAATAAACCCGGTTCCATCTGACCCATTAGGAGAATTAAGAAGATCATCTGCACTCTAAACGAGGTCACGGAGCGGTATCGGCTCACGCCACGCCAACTCCGCGATTTCTCACGCCGGAAAGAGCTGCCCGTGCTAACCACGGGTCGCGCCATCCGGTTCGACGACACAGTCATCGTTACGGCTATCTCGTCGAGAAGTAGGCTTGCGGTGATACAACGTCAGTGGTACACCGGAGCCGCTAGAGGTGGTCAAAAATGCTAGATTTTCTGCGGGTTTCGGGTGGAAGTGTCGAAGTTCGAGTCTTCTCGACCGCACCAGCCAAAACAGGTTAGGCCGAGCCGATCGTACCGGCGCGCTTGATCGCGTCCACCCGCCTGCGGCAGTCCGCGATCTCGCGGTGGATCTCCTCGACCCGGGCTTGATCCTGACGTGCCGCCGCCCTGGTGAGCTCGGCCCACAGAGCCCCCAATCGCTCCAGCATCGTATTCAGTTCGGCGCGCTGCTCCGCAGTGACGCCTTTCAGGCTCTTTGCCATACCGATCACATAGCGGCGAAGCCGTCGGAAGCCAACGGTCTCGCCGGCCGGCGATCCCGCTTGATCGGGTGCAGAGCCTGGCCGACGATGAGCCCCGTTCACTGGCTCAAGGGGGGAACCGTGCGCTCGATCATTCTCGCATTGCTGTTCGCCGTCGGCTGTGGCGCAGCCGCGTCGGCGCAAACCGTTGGCGGCAAATACTCAATTAAGGGCACCAATCCCGACGGCTCTTCTTACGGCGGCACCGCCGAGATCACCCCAAGCGGCGATTCCTGCCGCATGGTCTGGCACACCGACTCGACCTGGCGCGGCATCTGTATGCTCGCGAACAAGTCGTTCGCGGCGTCGTATCGGCTCGGCGATACCTACGGCCTCGTTATTTACGAGCTGCAGCCCGACGGCATCCTCAAAGGGGTGTGGACTGTCGCGGACCAGAACGGGGCCGGCACCGAGACATTGATCCCGGCCAAGTAGCCGTCGCCAAGGCGAGACAAGGCCTCTCGCCAAGATTGCGCCAGCGAACCATATAGCGCCCATGCAGAACACTCGGCTCGCGGCGCTCGACCACGATCTCGGCCCCGAGATCGACATGCTGCGCAAGACGGTGCGCGATTTCGCCGACGAGAAGATCGCGCCGATCGCCGCCGAGATCGACCGCGATGACCGGTTCCCCATCGAGCTGTGGCCCGAGATGGGCGCGCTCGGGCTGCACGGCATCACCGTCGAGGAGGAATATGGCGGCGCCGGGATGGGTTATCTCGCCCATTGCGTCGCGATGGAGGAGGTCAGCCGCGCCTCGGCCTCGGTCGGGCTCTCCTACGGCGCGCATTCCAACCTCTGCGTCAACCAGATCCGCCGCAACGGAAATGAAGCGCAGAAGCGTAAATACCTGCCCGACCTGATCTCCGGCGCGCATGTCGGCGCCCTGGCAATGAGCGAGCCGGGCGCCGGCTCCGATGTCGTGTCGATGCGGCTGCGTGCCGACAAAAAGGGCGACCATTACATCCTGAACGGCACGAAATTGTGGATCACCAACGGCCATGTCGCCGACACGCTGGTGGTCTACGCCAAGACCCGGCCCGACGCCGGCCCGCGCGGCATCAGCGCCTTTCTGATCGAGAAAGGCATGAAAGGGTTTCGTCCGGCGCAAAAGCTCGACAAGCTCGGCATGCGCGGCTCGCCGACCTCGGAGCTGGTGTTCGAGGATTGCGAGGTGCCGGCGGAGAACGTGCTCGGCACGGTAGACGAGGGCGTCAAGGTGCTGATGAGCGGGCTCGATTACGAGCGCGCCGTCCTTGCCGCCGGGCCGCTCGGCATCATGCAGGCCTGCCTCGACGCGGTCATTCCCTATATCCACGACCGGAAACAGTTCGGCCAGCCGATCGGCGAATTCCAGCTGATCCAGGGCAAGCTCGCCGACATGTACGCGGCGTTCAGCGCCTGCCGTGCCTACGTCTATGCCGTCGCCCGTGCCTGCGACCGCGGCCAGACCACGCGCAAGGACGCCGCCGGCGCCATCCTCTATGCCGCCGAAGCGGCGACCCGGATGGCGCTCGACGCCGTTCAGATCTTAGGCGGCAACGGCTACATCAACGAGTTCCCGACCGGCCGGCTGCTGCGCGACGCAAAACTCTACGAGATCGGCGCCGGCACATCGGAGATCCGCCGCATGCTGATCGGCCGCGAAATCTTCACGGAGACCGCGTAGGCGCTCTGCTAAGCTCCGCGGCCGGATGTCAGGGAGGGGCAATGCGGCGGCGCGATATGATCCTTGCCGCCGGGAGCGTCGGGCTCGCTTGGCGCCGCCTCGCCGCGGCCGAGGAAACGCCTCACCGCGTCGCCCTGATCCTTACCGGGCAGCCGCGTTCTTCACCGCTAGGCATTGCCATCGATCAGCGGATGCATGAACTCGGCTATGTCGAGGGGCGCAACCTCGTGACTCTCTTCCGCAGCGGCGAAGGACATGCCGAGCTATTGCCCCGTATCGCGGCCGAGCTGGTCGAGGAGCACCCGGAGGTACTCGTCGCGGTCGGCCCCGAGGCCACGTTGCGGGCGGTGCATGCGGCGACGACATCGATCCCGATCGTCATGGTCGCAATCGATTACGACCCGGTCGCACATGGCTATGCCGCCGGCCTGGCGCGGCCCGGCGGCAACATCACCGGCATTTTCGCGCAGCAGATCGAATTGGCGGCCAAGCGTCTGGAGTTATTGGTGGAGGCGGTCCCGGCGGTCAAACGGATCGGCGTTCTGTCGGACGAATTCTCTGTCGACCAGTTGCGGGCAGCCGAAAGTGAGGCGGCGCGTCTTGGCTTCGTGCTCGATACCGCGGAGCTGCACAATCCGCCCTACGACTTCGCGCCGGCAATTGCGCAGTTCCGCGATCGCGGCGTCGGCGCGGTGCTGACGCTGATGTCGCCGGTATTCTTTCGGCAGCGCGCTGTGCTCGCCGATGGCCTGCTGCGTGCAAATCTGCCGGCAAGTTTCGGTTTGCGCGAGTGGGCGGAGGCCGGCGGGCTGATGAGCTATGGCGCCAGCATCGGCGGCATGCTGCGCCGCGCCGCCGAGTACGTCGACAAGATCCTGAAGGGCGCAAAGCCAGCTGACTTGCCGATCGAGCAGCCGACCAAATTCGAGCTGGTGATCAACCTGAAGACGGCGAAGGCGCTTGGTGTGACGATCCCGCCTGCGATCATCGCCCGTGCCGACGAGGTCATCGAATGAAGCGCCGCGATCTCTTTTTCTTCGCCGGCGCGGTAATTGCCTTACCGCGGACCGGCGGCGCGCAGCGGCGCGAGCGCGTCCCGCGCATCGGCTATTTCACCCCCGCGACGGGCAGCCCGCGAGATCTCCTCGGAGTGCTCGAAACCCGAGCCTTGGTCGAGGGGTTGCGCGGGTTGGGGTGGTTCGACGGCCGCAACATCACGATCGAGCATCGCTTTTCGGGTACCGGGCGCGAGCGCATCCAGGCCAGCGCCAAGGAGCTGGTCGCGCTCGACCCGGATGTGATTCTGAGCGTCGGCGGACCGATGCTGGCGGCCTTGCTCGCCGAGACCCGAACTATCCCGATCGTGTTCGCGATGGTCAACGATCCGATCGCCAGCGGTTTTGTCGCCAGCCTCGAGCATCCCGGCGGCAACGCCACCGGGATTGGCGTCACCGAGGTGCCGATCGCCGAAAAATGGCTGGAGCTGCTTCGGGAGGTCGCTCCGCAGATCAGCCGCGCGATGGTTCTGATGGAAGCGGACGCACCGGCTCAGTCGTTGCTGGCCAACGCCGTCGCGGCGTCGGCGCCGTCGCTTGGTGTCATGCTCTCCATCGCCTCTGTTCGCGAGATTGCCGACTACGATTCTGAGTTAGAGGTGTTCGCGCGCGAGCCGGGCGGCGGCCTGATTGTGCTGGCGAATCCGATCACCGCCACCAACCAACAGAGGATTCAAGCACAGGCGGCGCGGTACCGGCTGCCCACCGTTTACAGCAATCCGATTTACGCGAAGACCGGCGGCCTTCTTTCTTATGGACCCGACCCGGTGCCGATGTTTCACCAGGCGGCCGGCTATATCGACAAGATCCTGCGGGGCGCCAGCCCCGGCGATCTGCCCGTGCAGCAGCCGACCCGCTTACTGCTAGTCGTCAACCTGAAAACGGCGAAGGCGCTCGGTCTCACGGTCCCGCAATCGATCCTCGCTCGCGCCGACGAGGTCATCGAATGAGGCGGAGGGTTCTGCTCGCGGCGTTTGCCGCGACAGCGCTTGCGGGACGTCCCGCGATGGCAGAGACCGCCAAGGTGGTCGGCGTCCTAGCGCCGGGGCCGCTGCGGCCGATCGCCACCTTCAAGCGGCGCCTTTCCGAACTGGGCTGGGTCGACGGCCGCAATATCCGCTTCGAGGATCGCTGGGGTGAGGGTGACGATACGCGTTATCTCGCTTTGGCCGCCGAGCTGGCGGCGTTGCCGGTCGATGCGGTCATGACCTGGGGCACGCCGGCCGTTCTCGCCGCCAAGCGGGCGACGACAACGATCCCGATTGTGATGGCCACGATTGCCGACCCGGTCGGTGTCGGGGCGGTCGCCAGCCTCGCCCATCCCGGCGGCAATGTTACCGGCTTCTCGTCGCAGAATTTCGAGCTGGAGGAGAAGCGGTTCGAGCTGCTGCGCGAGCTGGTTCCCGGTCTGCGCGCGGTCGCGATGCTCGGCAATGCCGGGAACCCGTATTCGGTGATAGCGCGAAGGCGCATCGGGGAGTTGTCAAAAGCGGCCGGGCTGCGCTTCGCCGAGGTCAATCTCGATGAGGCGGGAGGGCTGGAGGGCGGCCTCGACAAGCTCCGCGGGGCGCATCCCGACGGGGTGTTGATCGCTGCGGCGCCAGCGCTGTTTCCGTACCGCAAGCCGATCGTCGAATTCATGGCGGCGAACCGCATTCCGGCGATATACCCGTTCCGCGAGTTCGCCGAGGCAGGCGGGCTTGTCGTATACGCGACCAATTTCGACGATCTGTTCCGGCAGGCTGCGGAGTATGTCGACAAGGTGCTGAAGGGTACAGCGCCGGGCGAGCTTCCGGTGCAGCAGGCCGCCACCTTCGAGCTGGTCATCAACATGCGGGTCGCGAAGGCGCTGGCACTGACGATCCCGCCGGTGCTGCTCGCCCGCGCCAACGAGGTCATCGAATGAGGCGACGCGCGCTCCCGCTCAGCGTCGGCTTCCTCCTTGCCTGGCCGCTGCTCGTGTCGGCGCAGTCTGCTGGCGGGTTGCCGACCGTTGCAGTGCTCCAAGCCGCACCGATCGCACTCGACTCGACGCTCTCCCAATTTGTCGAGCAGTTCCGCCAATTGGGCTATGAGGACGGTCGAACTGTCCGGCTGGTGAGCTGCTGCGAGCCACCGATAGATTAGCGGGAACTCTGGATAGGAGCGGATCACCCGCTGCGCCGCTTCGATTGCCGCCTCGTAGTCGCCGGTGAAATAGTGCGCGATCGCGACGGTTGAGGTGCCAGGCGAGGAGCGGATCACGCGGGTCGAGCCGAATGCTGGCCTCGAGCGCGGCAAGGCCCGCGCGAGGCTGGCCGGAGAAGATCAGCGTCGTCCCCATCGCCCGGTGGGCGCTCGCCAGGTTGGGGCTGATCGCCAGCGCCCGCTGCGCCTCACTCAGCGCGCCATCGTAGTCGCCATTGAAGTTAAGCGCCCAGCTGAGGCAGGCATGCGCCTCCGCGTCGCCGTCATCGATGGCGACGGCTCGGCGGGCAAGGTCCATGATCGAGACCCGCGCCTGCGCTACCCCGAGCGTCGCGAACAGCCCCGATTCCTGCATC
>DASYOB010000063.1:0-40513 GCA_036008175.1 Allostellaceae bacterium | reverse complement strand
GCGACATGGCCCGTTTAGAGCGCAGAAACGGAGGCGCAGAAACTCCGAGCGGGCTGACTAGCTTTCGTCCGGTGGGATCCAGGACCATCTATTCCGGAAAATTTCCGTACGAGCGAAGCTAAATGCGCCGAATGTGATCTTCAGTATCTGTTATTATTGGCGTCCCCTACCGGATTCGAACCGGTGTTGCCGCCGTGAGAGGGCGGTGTCCTGGGCCTCTAGACGAAGGGGACTGAGACCGTACGCCTAGATAGCCGGTGCCGATCCGTCGATCAAGTCTACCCGGGGGCCGGGTGCAGCCGCCGGCCGGTCTATTCGCGGAAATTCACGTATTGCAGCGGCTGCTCGATCTTGAGGCCGCGGATCAGCGCGATCGCCGCCTGCAGATCGTCGCGCTTCTTGCCGGTGACGCGCAATTCGCCGCCCTGCACTGCGGCCTGCACCTTCATCTTGCTGTCCTTGATCTCGCGCACCAGCCGTCGGGCGAGTTCGGCATCGATCCCCTGGCGCAGCGCGATCGTCTGCCGCACTGTGTTGCCGGCCGCCTTCTCCGGCGGCTTGTAGTCGAGCGCGCCCGGCTCGACCTTGCGCCGGGTCAGGTGCACCTTCAACAGCTCGTGCATCTGCTTCAGCTTCAGATCGTCATCGGCGACCAGTCTCAGCTCGGCTTCGTTGCGCTCGATCGTGCATTTGCTGCCCTTGAAGTCGAACCGGGTGGCGATTTCGCGGTCGATGCCGGCGACGGCATTGTCGACCTCGGCGAGATCGACGCGGGAGACGATGTCGAAACTCGGCACGGCGGGACGCTCTCTTCGCAGATTTGTGGGGTTGCCGCCGATATGGGGGTGTCGCGGCCGCGATGGCAAGGGCGGCGGCGCCGCGGCAGCCTCAGGGTCTGATCTGGGCCGGCGCGGCGAAAATCGGCGGCTCCATGATCTTCTCCAGGAAGCCGCAAACGTGCTGATAGAGATCGTCCTGGCGCAGCCGCTGCGGTGGCGCGGTCGACGCCTCGTCAACGTTTCTCGTGGCCGCCCACTCGGCGACGCCGCGGCGCAGATCCGGATCGGCCAGGATGAACTCGACCGCCTGGTTCTGGGTGCCGAGGGTCGGCGCCCCGTTCTCGTCAGTCAGCTCTTCGTAAAGCCCGATTACGTACGCCAACGCATGGCGCCGCAGCTGCGTGTCCTCGACGAGATAGGCCATCCGCTGCCCTCCTCGATCGGCGTTACTTAATGAAAACGTCGGCAGGGCCGCCTCGTTCGCGGCCGTCGCTCAACCTTTCCCGGCGAAGGCCCGCGCGGTGGCGAGGAGGCCGGCTTCCGCCGCGACCGGCGGCGTCCAGCCGAGCCCGGTCCGCGTGGCGCTGTCGTCGACCTGCAACGACAGGGTCAGCGACGCCAATCTCGGGCTGAGCCGGGGCGTCTGACGGAGCAGCGCGAACAGCGCTTCCGGCACCGGAAAGAGCCGCGCCGGCCGACCGAGCCCGGCGGCGAGCAGTCGGACCAATGCCGGTGTTGACAGATCGAGCCCGTCGGCCGCGAGCAGCACCTTTCCGGGTGTGGCGGGGTGGAACGCGGCTACAGCAATCAGATCGGTCAGATTGTCGGCATGAATAAAGCTGCGACGGTTGTCGACCGAGGCGAAGGGGAGGGGGACGCCGCTCGCGACGAGCCGGAGAAGCGAGTGGAAATTCGCTCGCACACCAGGGCCATGGACGAGCGGCGGGCGGATGATGGCGAGCTCGATTCCGCTGTCGCGCGCCGCCTCGGTCAAGGCCTGCTCGGTGGCAAGCTTGCTGCGGCCGTAGGGGGTTTCGGGGCGCGGCTCGTCGCCTGCTCGGAACGGACGCCCCGGCGCGGTCGCCGCGCCCATTGCGATGATCGAGCTGAGATAGACGAAGCGTCGAGCGCCGGCACGCGCCGCGGCGCGGGCGAGCGCGGCCGCCGCCGCCGGCTCGGGCGCCAGCGCCGTCGGGTCGGCGGTACTGTGCGCGCGCTGGGCCAAATGGACGATGACGTCGATGCCGACCCCGCGCAGCGCCCGGCTCCAATCGCGGTCGGGAGCGATGTCGCCGAGCAGCAGCCCCTCTGCCGTGCTGGACGGAGGCGCTGGGCGGCGCAAGCCGGCGACGGGCTGGTGGCCGCGTTCGGCAAGTCCGCGGCACACCGCGCTCCCGATAAATCCCGCCGCGCCGGTCACCAGGATGCGAGCCACCGCTCCGTTCCCTATTGATCGTTTCCACAAGCGCTTTGGCGGGTGATGGATTAAACAGGAGGCGACCGCGCGGCAATCCCGCTCGCGGCTTCCGTAGGCTCGCCCGGCTGTCCGCGTGCTGCTCGCTCATCCCGCCTCGACCGGTATTCCGCCGGCGGATCAGACCGCCCGGCGGCCGAAGCTGCTCTTCCTCGTCACCGAGGACTGGTACTTCTGCTCGCATCGGCTGCCGGTGGCCCGCGCCGCCCGCGATGCCGGTTTCGAGGTCGCCGTCGCGACCCGGGTGCGTGCGCATGGCGAGCAGATCCGCAGCGAAGGCTTTCGGCTCCATTCCCTCAGCTGGCGGCGCCGCGGCGACGGGCTGATCGGGGCCGGGCGGGTGCTGGCAGAAATCGTCCGCCTTTACCGCGCTGAGCGGCCCGACATCATCCACCACGTCGCGCTGAAGCCGGTGCTGTTGGGCGCTGTCGCCGCCCGGCTCGCGTTCCCGCGAGGGCGAGGCCCGGTCCGCGTCGCGGCGGTGACCGGGCTCGGCTCCGGGCTTAGGCCGCCGCGATTTGCCGCCCGGCTCGGCCGTCCGGCCTTGCACGGGGCGTTGCGGCTGGCGGCGCGGGGCGGCCGGGTTATCGTGCAGAACCCGGAGGACGGGGCGGCGTTGATCCGGCTTGGCCTTGATCCGACGCGGATCGCGCTGATCCGCGGCTCCGGGGTCGATACGGCGCATTTCGTGCCATTGCCTGACCCGTCTGGCTGCGGCATTACCATCGCCTTCGTCGGGCGAATGCTGCGCAGCAAGGGCGTGTTCGCCGCCGCCGCCGCGGTGCACCGTCTGCGAGCGCAGGGCCTCGCGGTCGATCTCGTCCTCGCCGGCCCGACCGATCCCGACAATCGCGACTCGCTCGACGACGCGGCACTGCGCGCGCTCGCTGCCGAACCCGGTATCGAATGGCTCGGCCAGGTCGAGGATGTGCGCACGGTGTGGCGCCGCGCCGCGATCGCGATGTTTCCGTCGACCTATGGCGAGGGCGTGCCGAAGGCGCTGCTGGAGGCGGCCGCCTGCGCCCGGCCGATTGTCGCCGCCGACATGCCCGGCTGTCGCGAGGTGGTGCGCTCGGGCGAGACCGGCCTCCTGGTGCCGCCGCATGATATCGGCGCCCTCGCCGAGGCGATTGCCGCGCTTGCCGGCGATCCGACGCGACGGCGGGCGATGGGCATCGCCGGCCGCGCGCTGGTCGAGCGCGAATTCGGCGAGGCGGTCGTCGCCGCGCAGACCCTGGCGCTGTATCGCGCAGCCTTGGCCGAGAGCCGGGAAGCGCGATGATCCGGGTATGGCTTGCCATAGCCGGGCTCGGCGGGTTGGCCTCGGTTGTCGCCGGCGCCCTGGCGGCGCATCTGACGGGCGACGCGAGAGCCGCCGAGCTGCTGCGCACCGGCGCGCTTTACGGCATGGTCCATGCCGCCGCGCTGATCGCCGTCATCGCGCTGGCGCAGGGCCGCGAGCCGCGTCGCGGCGCCGCCTGGGTCGCCGGATGGAGCTTTGCCCTGGGGATCGTCTTGTTCAGCGGCAGCCTGTTCGTGCTGGCGATGACCGATGCTCGTTGGATCGGCCGGGCGACGCCATTCGGCGGCGGTTTGCTGATGATCGGCTGGGTGGCGCTGGCGACCCTCGCTTTTCGCCGGCGATGAGGCCATCTGACACCGTATGACGACCCTGCTCTATACCCATCCAGCCTGTCTCGATCACGATCCCGGCCAGTTTCATCCGGAATCGCCGGCGCGCCTGCAAGCGGTGCTGGAGGCGCTCGACGGCCCGGATTTCGCCCGCCTGGAGCGGCGCGAGGCGCCGGAAGCCGCGCTCGACGACATCGCCCGGGTGCATCCGCGCGGGTTGATCGAGCGGCTTCTGGCCGCCGTGCCGCAAGCAGGCCATGTCGGCATCGATGCCGATACGATCCTGTCGCCGGGCTCGGGCCGGGCGGCGCTGCGCGCGGCCGGAGCGGTCGCCGCCGCCGTGGACGCCGTCATTGGCGGCGAGGCCGACAACGCGTTTTGCGCGGTGCGCCCGCCCGGCCATCACGCCGAACCCCGACGGCCGATGGGCTTCTGCCTGTTCAACAATATCGCGATCGGCGCGCTGAGAGCCCGCGAGGCGCATGGCCTCGCGCGTGTCGCGGTGGTCGATTTCGATGTCCACCACGGCAATGGCACGCAGGCCCGCTTCGCCGACGACCCCAGCCTGTTCTATGCCTCGACCCACCAATTCCCGCTCTATCCCGGCACCGGCGCGGCCGGCGAGACCGGGGTCGGCAACATCGTCAACGTGCCGTTGCGGCCGATGGCGGGGTCGCGCGACTTCCGGCTCGGCGTCTCCCGCGAGATCCTACCCGCGCTCGACGCCTTCCGACCCGAGATGCTGCTGATCTCGGCCGGGTTCGATGCGCATCGCAGCGATCCGTTGGCGCAGCTGCTGCTGGAGGAGGCGGATTACACCTGGGTGACCGAGCAGCTGCTTGAGGTTGCCCGCGCCCATGCCGGCGGCCGGGTGGTGTCGGCGCTCGAAGGCGGGTACGATCTGCCCGCGCTCGGCGCGAGCGTGGCGGCGCATTTGCGCGTGCTGATGTCGGTGTGAGGAAGCTGTTGTAGTTACGCAACAACGGGCGGTATTCGCGCATTTGGGTATGCGGCGCGCGTCACATCGGCCTATCCTTTTCGTTTAGAAGGCGCAGATGAGCGATACGGCGAGCAATTCGGGTAGCGATTCCGGGCTGCCCGCCGACATCGAGGCGATGAGTTTCGAGGACGCGCTTGCCGAACTGGAGCAGATCGTGCGCCGACTGGAAGCCGGGCAGGTCCGGCTCGACGAAGCAATCCAGTGCTACGAGCGGGGCGCCGAGCTCAAGCGGCATTGCGAAAAAAAGCTCAACGAGGCGCAGCAGCGGGTCGATCGCATCGTCATCGGTCCCGAGGGGGCTGTCGGTACAGAGCCAATGAAGCTCGGCTGAGAGGGGATTGGCGCGGCAATGAACCTTGTTCGAGATGCGCTGTGACGGAGACGCTGTGGCGGGACGACGTCTCGGTCGCCGAGGCGAGCGCAATCACGACGGGCCTGACCGATGCCGTGCTCGACCGGCTTCTGGCAGCGCCGCCGGGGCTGGAGGCGCGGGTCTACGATGCGATGCGCTACTCGGCGCTTGCTCCGGGAAAACGGCTGCGGCCGCTCCTGGTGCTGGCTGGGGCGCGGCTCTTCGGGGTGTCGCGCCGCAGCGCGCTGCAGGTCGCCGTGGCGATCGAGATGGTCCATGCCTACTCGCTGATCCATGACGATCTGCCGGCGATGGACAACAGCGATCTGCGGCGTGGGCGGCCGACCTGCCATAAGGAGTTCGACGAGGCGACCGCGGTCTTGGCCGGTGACGGGTTGTTGACCATGGCGTTCGAGGTCTTGAGCGACCCTGACACGCATGGCGACCCGGCGGTGCGCTGCGAGCTGGTGTCGGCGCTGGCGACGGCGGCCGGCGCCGCGGGCATGGTCGGCGGCCAGATGATCGACCTGATCGCGGAAACGCGGCGCCTCGATATCGGCGCCATCACCCGGTTGCAGCGGATGAAGACCGGCGCCCTGATCGCCTTCGCCTGCGAGGCCGGCGCGATCCTGGCCAAGGCGGCGCCGGAGCTGCGCACCGCGCTGCGGGGCTATGCCCACGACCTCGGACTGGCCTTCCAGATCGCCGACGACCTGCTCGATGTCGAAGGCTCCGCGGCGGAAACCGGCAAGCCGGTCGGCGCCGACGCCGTCGCCGGGAAGGCCACCTTCGTATCAATCCTGGGTGTCGACAGAGCCCGCGCGCAAGCCGAGCTGCTGGTCGGCCAAGCGGTTGCCCATCTTGAATTATTCGAGGACAGGGCGGAACTTTTACGACAGGTAGCACGATTCGTCGTAAACCGCCGAATGTGAGGAGAAGAAGCCTTGGATCAAAAGCCAAGCGGCCATATTTCCAACCGGACACCGTTGCTCGATCAGATCAATGTGCCGGCCGATCTGCGGCGGTTTCCGGAATCCGATCTGCGTCAGATCGCCGAGGAACTGCGTGCCGAACTGATCGACGCGGTATCGATTACCGGCGGGCATTTCGGCGCCGGGCTCGGAGTCGTCGAGCTGACCGTCGCGGTGCATTACGTCTTCAACACCCCGGATGACCGGCTGATCTGGGATGTCGGCCACCAGGCCTATCCGCACAAGATCCTAACCGGCCGGCGCGACCGCATCCGCACGATCCGCCAGGGCGGCGGCCTTTCCGGCTTCACCAAGCGCTCGGAAAGCGAATACGACCCGTTCGGCGCGGCGCACAGCTCGACCTCGATCTCGTCGGGTCTCGGGATGGCGGTGGCGCGCGATTTCAAGGGCGAGAAGCGCGACGTCATCGCCGTGATCGGCGATGGCGCGATGAGCGCCGGCATGGCCTATGAGGCGATGAACAACGCCGGATCGATGGATTCCAGGCTGATCGTCATTCTCAACGACAACGACATGTCGATCGCGCCGCCGGTCGGCGCGATGAGCGCCTATCTGTCGCGTCTGTTATCCTCGAAATCGTTCCGCTCGCTCCGGCATCTCGCTGGCGAGGTGGCCCGGCATCTGCCGAAGCGGCTGGAGCACGCGGCCCGCCGCGCCGAGGAGCTCGCGCGCAGCTTCGTCACCGGCGGCACCTTGTTCGAGGAGCTGGGCTTCTACTACCTTGGTCCGATCGACGGTCACAACATCGACCATCTGCTGCCGGTGCTGAAGAATGTCCGCGACAGCGACGATCGCCTGCCGGTGCTGATCCATGTCGTGACCGAAAAGGGGCATGGCTATCTGTCGGCCGAGCAGGCTGAGGACAAATGGCACAGTGTCGCCAAATTCGACGTGGTGACCGGCGCCCAGGCCAAATCGACGCCAAAGGCGCCGCAATACACCACCGTCTTCGCCAAATCGCTGATCAAGGAAGCCGAGAAGGACGACCGCATCGTCGCCATCACCGCGGCGATGCCGTCAGGCACCGGGCTCAACCTGTTCGGCGAGAAATTCCCCAAGCGCTGCTTCGATGTCGGCATCGCCGAGCAGCATGCGGTGACTTTCGCGGCCGGTCTCGCCTCGGAAGGGATGAAGCCGTTCGCGACGATCTACTCGACCTTCCTGCAGCGCGCCTACGATCAGATCGTGCACGATGTCGCGATCCAGAAACTGCCGGTGCGGTTCGCGATCGATCGCGCCGGCCTCGTCGGCCAGGACGGGCAGACCCATGCCGGCTCGTTCGACATCACCTATCTCGGCTGCCTGCCGCATTTTGTGATCATGGCGGCGGCGGACGAGGCGGAGCTGGTGCACATGGTCTCGACTTGCGTCGCGATCGACGACGCGCCCTCGGCGGTGCGCTATCCGCGCGGCGAAGGCACCGGCGTGGCCTTGCCGGAGCAGGGCGTGCCGCTGGAGATCGGCCGCGGCCGCATCATCCGCGAGGGCACCACGATCGCGCTGCTGAACCTCGGCGCCCGCCTCACCGAATGCCTGAAGGCGGCGCAAGAGCTGAGCGCTTACGGCCTGTCGACGACGGTGGCGGATGCGCGCTTCGCCAAGCCGCTCGACACTGATCTGATCAACCGGCTGGCGCGCGAGCACGAGGTCGTGATCACGATCGAAGAAGGCGCCATCGGCGGCTTCGCCAGCCATGTGCTGCACCATCTGGCGACGGCCGGCCTGCTCGACCACGGCTTGAAAATCCGCACGATGGTATTGCCGGATTTGTTCCTCGAACACGATTCGCCGAACGCGCAATACGAGACCGCCGGGCTCAACGCCCGCCACATCGTCGCGACGGCTTTGGGCGCGCTCGGCCGCGAGATCGCCGAGCTGCCAGCCCGAGCGTAAGCCAAGTAGGCAGGTGCCGGCAAAACTGCGGGCCGATCAGCTGTTGGTCGAGCAGGGCTTGGCCGAAAGCCGGGCCAAGGCGCAGGCGCTGATCCTGGCCGGGCAGGTTTTTAGCGAAGGCCGGCGCATCGACAAGCCCGGGACGGCGCTGCCGCCGGAGACCCCGCTGTCGCTTGCCGGCCATGACCACCCTTGGGTGTCGCGCGGCGGCCTGAAGCTCCTCCACGCGCTCGAGCATTTCGCGATTGACGTGACCGGCCTCGTCGCGCTCGATGTCGGCGCTTCGACCGGCGGCTTCACCGACGTGCTGGTGACGCGCGGTGCGGCGCGGGTCCACGCCGTCGACGTCGGCCACGGCCAGCTCGCCTGGAAGCTGCGCCAGGATCCGCGCGTCGTCGTGCATGAGCGCCGCAATGCCCGCTATCTCAGCCATGCCGAGATCCCCGAGCCGATCGACATCCTCACCTGCGATGCGAGCTTTATCGGATTGGCGACGGTGCTGCCGGCGCCGCTCGCGCTGACTGCCGAGCGTGCGGTGCTCGTCGCGCTGATTAAGCCGCAATTCGAGGCGGGTCCGAAAGAGGTCGGCAAGGGCGGGGTGGTGCGCGACCCGGTCGTGCAGCAAGCCGTATGCGCACAGGTTGCCACCTGGATCGAGGCGCAGCCCGGCTGGCGGGTGATCGGAATTATCGAAAGCCCGATCACCGGCCCCGCCGGCAACCGCGAATTCCTGCTCCACGCCCGCCGTGGCGATTAAAGCTCACACGGGTCGATTGCTGCCGGCTCCGCAATCCGGACAGGATTTCGCGCTCAACCGCTTCGGCACATGCGCGCCGCACGCACCGCACACAATCACCGCTGACCGCACGGTAACATGCCAATGGCCGATACCCCGGTGCCGCCTGCGCGCGCATTCGCGTGCGGAATTTCTCTCGCTGATGCTCCTCGCCCGCATCCGTATTTGAATTTCGCATGACGTCGCCCTATCACCCGAGCTGACTCGGTTCAACTAAAGCCAAGAGATGCCAAAGACGACGAAGACATTCGCCGGCTTCCGGCCGACGGCGTTTAGCTTCTTTCGTGGATTGGCGAAGCACAACGATCCCAACTGGTTCAAGCCGCGCAAGGCGGTGTACGAGACCGAGGTGCTGGCGCCATTTCGCGAATTAATTGCCGCCCTCGATCGGGCGCTGGAGATCGCGGGAATACCGCTGGTCGGCGATCCCGACCGCGGCATCTTCCGGATCTATCGCGATGTCCGCTTCTCGGCCGACAAGCGGCTCTACAAGACGCATGCCGGCGCGGTGCTGACCCGCTCGGGCGGCAAGAAGGATCCGGGTTTGTTATACGTCCATATCGAGCCGGACAAATGCATGGCGGCGGTCGGGTTTTGGCACCCGGAGCCGGATCTGCTGACCCGGTTGCGGCGGGCCATGATTGATGAGCCGGATGGGTTCGTCGGAATGATCGGAGAGCTCGAAAAGCGCGGATATAAGCTCACGACCGACACGCAATTGAGCCGCATCCCGCGCGGCTTCGAGGCGGCCAAGGGTTCCCTGGTCGCCGATTACCTGTGCTGGAAGACCTTTATCACCGAGGTCGCGCTGACCGACGCCGAGATGCAGTCGCCCGATGCGGTGAGCCGCATCGTCGATTTCGCGACCGCGATGCGACCGCTCCTCGAATGGGGCTGGGCGGCGGCAGAAGACCCGCCGCCGCCCCTGACCCTTAAGATGCCGACCCGGCCGTTGCCGAAGCCGGATTTCTGACCTAGGTCGTGTGGCCGGCGGGTGCAGACTCGTCCTTGTCGAAGTCGAACTCGACCTTGCCGCCATGCGGATCGTCAAAGAAGAGCTGCCAGAGGCCGCCGCGGACTCCGTTGGCCGGCAGGCGCCGCAACTCATACTCGACCTTGGCCTTTTTCAGCTTGGCGACGGTGCCGGGCAGATCGGTCGCGGTGAACGCCATATGGTCGATCACACCGGCGCGGTGCTCGTTGAGTTCCTTGCGGTGAATGACGTGCAGGATCGGCTGGTCGCCGACATAGAGCCAATAGCCGGGGAACTGGAAATTCGGGCGAGGCCCTTCCTCGAAGCCGAGCAGGTCGCAATAGAATTTCCTCGTCACCTCGAGATCGTCACTGAGCACGGTAAAATGGTTCATGCCTTGAAGAGACATCCGGCAGCTCCTTCGCCCGTTGCGGGGATCGCGCCCGCGCGCGCATCGCGATAGTCCAACGATAGAATTGGGGAAGCTTGGCGCCGCGTCAATCGATGCGCGCGCCGCAAGCGCCGTGCTATTGATCTTTGACTGCCGATGGCGCAAGCGCGGCCGGCAAGGGGGAGCAGCATGAAGCGCCTGGGCCGGAGCATGACGGTGGCCGCGATCGGCCTCGCCGCCGTAATCGGCGCCGGCGGCGCGGCGCTGGCGCAAAAGCCGGGCGGGGTCCTGCGGATCTATCACCGCGACAGCCCGGCCAGCATGTCGATCCACGAGGAAGGCACGATCGGCGTGATCATGCCGATGATGGGCGTCTTCAATAATCTGATCCTGTTCGACCAGCACGTGCCGCAAAACAGCATCGAGTCGATCGTGCCCGAGCTTGCCACCAGCTGGGCGTGGAGCGAGGACGGTGCCGCGCTGACCTTCAAACTCCGCTCGGACGTGAAATGGCATGACGGCAAGCCGTTCACCGCGGCGGACGTCAAATGCACCTTCGACCTCTTGACCAATCAGGGGAAGGAGAAGCTGCGGCTGAATTACCGCCAGACCTGGTGGGTGAACCTGTCGCAGACGACAACGAATGGCGATTACGAGGCGACCCTGCACCTGAAAAAGCCGCAACCGGCGTTGTTGGCGCTCCTGGCGTCGGGTGACACGCCGATCTATCCGTGCCACATCCCGCCGGCACAGATGCGCCAGCATCCGATCGGCACTGGCCCATTCAAATTCGTCGAATACAAGCCGAACCAGGGCATCAAGCTGGCGCGCAACCCCGATTACTGGAAGCCGGGCCGTCCCTATCTCGACGGTATCGAATACACGATCATCCCGAACCGCTCGACCGCGATCCTCGCTTTTCTCGCCGGCAAGTTCGACATGACCTTCCCATACGAGGTCACGATCCCGCTGTTGAAGGACATCAAGACGCAGTCGCCGCAGACGATGTGCCAGGTCGGCCCGGCCACCGAGTCGATCGGCATGCTGATCAACCGCACCGTCGCGCCGTTCGACAATCCCGAGCTGCGCCGGGCCATGGGCCTGACGATCGATCGCCAGGCCTTCATCGACATTCTCGGTCAGGGCGAGGGCGATCTCGGCGGCGCGCTGCTGCCGCCGCCGGAGGGAGTCTGGGGGATGCCGCCCGACATGCTGAAAACCCTGCCGGGCTACGCCGATGACGCGAAGACGAACCGCGAGGAAGCCCGGGCGATCATGCAAAAGCTCGGCTATGGGCCGGACAAGCGTCTGCCGATCAAGATCTCGGCACGCAACCTCGCCGTCTATCGCGACCCGGCGGCGATCCTGATCGACCAGCTGAAGCAGATCTACATCGATGGCGAGCTCGAAACGGTCGAGACCGCGAACTGGGTGCCGAAGCTGATCCGCAAGGACTATACGGTCGGGCTCAATGTGCTGGGCACCGCGGTCGACGATCCCGACGTGTATTTCTACCAGAATTATGTTTGCAGCTCGGCGCGCAACTATCCCGGCTACTGCAATCCCGAGCTGGACAAGAAGGTCGACCGGCAATCGATGGAGAGCGATCCGGCGAAGCGCAAGAAGCTGGCGCAGGAGATCGACTACCAGCTGCAGCAGGAGCTGGCGCGCCCGATCATCTACCATCTGCGCGCGGCGACCTGCTGGAACCCGGAGGTGAAGGGTCTGACGCTGACGGTCAACAGCCAATACAACGGCTGGCGCATGGAAGATTGGTGGCTCGACCGTTAGCGCGCGCGGGCCGGACCGAAAGAGCGCGCCGGCCTCTTCAGTAGCGTCCGCCGAGCTTGCTGTGGTCCCAGCTCATGATCTTGTGCGGAACGATCTTGAGCACGACCCGTTTCGGCGCGCTGTCCGAGGCGGCGGCCGGGCGCTTATAGCTCTCCCCGCGCGCTTCGGCCGACCAGGCGAAGACCTGCCGCACCGCTTCCGCGCCCTCGATGATCTCGCATCGGCCGCGCACCATGACGCCCTTCAGCTCGGCATAGGCGCCGCCGGTCTCGACCATCAGCCCGACCTTCGGGTCGCGGCGGACGTTCACCACCTTCTGCGCCTTGCCGTAGGAGGTCATATAGAAGGCGCCGTCGCGGGTGACGAAATTCATCGCCACGACATGCGGAAACCCGTCCTTGTCGATGGTCGCCAGCGCGCATTTGCGGTTCTCGCGCAGAAACGCTTCCTGCTCCTCCGGGGTGAGACGAATCTCGGGGCGTACTTTCATCATGTGTCCTGAGCTGGATAGACGTTGTGCGTCATTCGAGACGCGCCCTTTGGGCGCTCCTCAGAATGACGTTCTTCTTCGATGTAATCGACCGATTTCCATCATGCTGAGGCGGCGTGCGCAGCGCAGCGTCTCGAAGCACGCGAAGTGCTCATGCCGCTTCTGTTAGATGGAGCCGGCCGAGGATCGCCCGCATTTCGGGCAGGATGCCGCCGCGGCCGAATTCTCGCGCCAAGCCGAACAATGCCTCGCTGCGCTGGCCGAGATAAGGCGCGGCGAGCGCCGCGAATTTTGCTTCCATGTCGTGCCAATTCATCGGGTTGCCGGGATGACCCTTGGCGACCGGGACGTGCCTTGTGTCGGTGCGGCCGTCGGCGAAATCGAGCGTCAACCGGGCCGAGGCAAAGCCCATCTCCGGGCTCACCGCCACCGCGACCTTCTGCGCGGTGTCGCAGACCGCAGGGTCCGGCCGCCACGGCTCGCGGAAATCGGCGGCCGACAAATCCTGCCCGAAGAGGCCCAGGGCGACGCAATATTTGAGGTCGAACTTGCCTTCGAGCGGGGTCGCCGGGCTACCGGTCTTGCCGCCAGTGATCTGGTTCGCCAGCGCGCCGACCTCCGCCCGCACCGATTTGAGCGCCGGGAGCCTGTTCATGCCCGGCGCCAGCGCGCGGGCGGCATCGACCGCGGGATGTGTCAGATGGCAGGCGGCGTAAGGCTTGAAGCTATTGTCGAGAATGCGCCAGCCGCCGAAATCCACCGGCGCGATGGCGACGCTACGATCCTGCAGCAACGCGTTGTCGAGCCCGCCGCCCGGCTCGAACAACCCGGTCGCCGCCTCGAAGCCGGACGCGGCGAGCTGGGCGGCGACGATCCCGTCCATCGCCGCCTTGCCGGCATGAAACGGCTTCGCCATCGTGCCGAACGACGCGGTCAGCCCGGCTGTCTGGGTCGCCGCCGCGCCCAGCGCGTTGAGCGCCCGCGCCGCGTCGAGCTTCAGCAGCACCGAGGCGGCCGCCGCGGCGCCGAGCCGGCCGAACACGCCGGTGCCGTGCCAGCCGCGCGCGGTCACCGCCTCGCCGAGGCCGCTGCCTATGCGGGCCGCGACCTCGAAGCCGGTCACGAAGGCGGCGAGCATCGCGCCCTCGTCGGCGCCGATCTCCTCGCCCAGCGCCAGGGTCGCGGCCCAAACCGGCGCGCTGGTATGCGTGATCGCTTTGACGTAGGTGTCGTCAAAATCGAGGCAGTGGGCGAGGGTTCCGTTGGCGAGCGCGGCAAACGGCGCCGCTGTGGTGCCCCCAGATCCCTTGGCGAACATCACTGTTGAATTTCCAACGCTCCGCCACCCTGCGGCGACCTCGCGGACGATCCGGCCGGCCTCCTCCTCGCCGGCGCCGATCGCGACCCCGAGCCAATCGGAGAGGCACAGCCGCGCCATGTCGATGACCTCAGGCGGCGGCGTGCGCTCGCGCGCCCCGGCGATGTATTCGGCAAGCGCCGGCCCGTTCCCTTGCGGTGTCGCCGCCATCTGATCCTCCTTGGCTCCGCCCTTATCTTGCCAAAGCTCGGGGCTGCCCGTACCCGGTGATTCTCGTCCTATGATTATCGGTGGCGAATGCGTTGGCGCCAACGGCGAACCTGCGTGATGCGGCAGCGTTAACGCGTAAGACTTCCGCGCACTGTCCTGAACACCGGCGAACGCTCGCGACCTTTCGATGCGGGGAGGATCGCAGCGTTGCGGCCGCGTGTTTCTTCGCCGCGGCCTCGACGAGCCGCGGCCCGAAACCGCTTTGACGCGTGGTCGATGAGCAGAAAGCTCGGGTTTCTTCAGATCCTCAGGGGCTTGGCCGCATTGCTCGTTGTCGCCGATCACGCGCTCTATTACGCGGCGGACAAGGCCCCCCTGCCGGCTTGGCAGGAAAACCTGGCCTGGTCGCTGGGCACGCTGGGCGTCGACATATTTTTTGTGATCAGCGGCTTTATCATGATCTACACCTCGTCCGACCTGTTCGGGATGCCGTCCGGCTCGGGCAAGTTCGCCTACCGGCGGATCGCGCGGATCGTGCCGATGTACTGGCTGGCGACGGCGGTTGAGATGTCGCTGGCGTATCGACGTGGGTCCCTGCCGGGAGCCGACCGGGTCTTCTCCTCGCTGTTTTTCATCCCCGAGGTCACCGACCCGGGACAGCCGCTGCGGCCGGTGCTGGGAGTCGGCTGGACGCTCAATTATGAGATGTTCTTCTACGTCCTGTTCACAGCCGCGCTGGTGTTTCGGCGGCGGCTGGGCGTCTTGCTCCTCATCACAAGCCTGATCGCCTTGGTCGTCGCCGGCAGCCTCGTCAAGCCGTTACTCGACACCGCCGACCCCACCACGGTCCTGACCTTTTTGTGCGATCCGATCATCCTGCTGTTCGCCGCCGGCGCCGGGCTCGGCATCGCGGCGGAGCAGGCGGTGAAGCGCGGGTTGAAGCTGCGCCATGCCGGGCTGGTGTCGGTCGCGCTGCTCATCTTCTGTGGCGTGCTGTTCGTCACTGCTATCGGCCGCACGCCGTGGCCGCTCGCCTGGCAGGCGGTGTTCTGGCTCACTTGCGTGGCGATCGCAGCCTGCGCCGCGCTTGCCGCCGACGGGGCGCCTTCCGCAATCCGGGCTGGCCTCGAAAAACTGGGCGATGCCTCTTACAGCATCTACCTGTTCCACTTTATCGCTATCGCGGGGTTTGGCCGGTTGTGGCAGCGCGTTTCCGAGGATTTCGACCGGCTGCCGTTTCTCGGCTTGGCCTTCGTGGTCGCGACGGCGGTCGGGGTTCTGATCCATCTCGCTGTCGAGCGGCCGCTACTCCTGAGCCTGCGGCATCTCCGTCCGCGCCTTTCGCGTGTATTTGCCGGCGCCATCACGCGGCCGAAAACGCCGAGCTAGCCGATCGCACGCGGCTCGCTCCGGCGCCGCCTTGCCAAAGCTCGGGGCCGCCCGTACCTATGAATCGAGGGGATTGAAGACGGCCTATCGAGAGGAGTGCGCCATGCTCAAGCTCCAGGACGAAAAACTGTTCCGTCAGCATTGCTACATCGACGGCGAATGGGTCGATGCGATCAATCGCGAGACGATCCCGGTCAAGAACCCGGCGACCGGCGAAACCCTCGGCACGGTGCCGAAGATGGGCGCCGAGGAGACCCGCCGCGCCATCGAGGCGGCGGATCGGGCATTGCCGGCGTGGCGCGGCAAGACCGCCAAGGAGCGCGCCCACATCCTGCGCCGCTGGTACGATTTGATGATGGCGAACCAGGACGATCTGGCCGCGCTGATGACCGCCGAACAGGGCAAGCCCTTGACCGAGTCGAAGGGCGAGATCGCCTATGCCGCGGCCTTCATCGAATGGTTTGGGGAGGAGGGGAAGCGCATCTACGGCGACACGATCCCCTCGCACGGCGTCGACAAGCGGATCGTCGTCACCAAGGAGCCGATCGGCGTCTGCGCCGCGATCACGCCGTGGAACTTCCCGGCGGCGATGATCACCAGGAAATGCGGCCCGGCGCTCGCCGCCGGCTGCACGATGGTGCTGAAGCCGGCGACCGCGACCCCGTATTCGGCCTTGGCCTTGTGCGAGCTGGCCGAGCGCGCCGGCGTGCCGAAAGGCGTCTTCTCCTGCGTTACCGGTGGCTCCTCCGAGATCGGCGGCGAGATGACCTCGAACCCAATCGTCCGCAAGCTGACCTTCACCGGCTCGACCGAGATCGGCAAATTGCTGATGGAGCAGTGCGCCGCCACGGTCAAGAAAACCTCGATGGAGTTGGGCGGCAACGCCCCGTTCATCGTCTTCGACGACGCCGATATCGAAATGGCGGTTAAGGGCGCCATCGCCTCCAAATACCGCAATGCCGGCCAGACCTGCGTCTGCGCCAACCGCATCCTGGTGCAGGACGGCGTCCACGACGCCTTCACCAAGCGCCTCGCCGAGACCGCCGGGGCGATGAAGGTCGCTGACGGGTTCGAGCCGGGCGCGGTGATCGGGCCGCTCATTGACATGAAGGCGGTGGAGAAGGTCGAGGCGCACATCGCCGACGCCATCAAGAAAGGCGCCAAGGTGGTGATCGGCGGCAAGCGCAGCGCCCTGGGCGGAAGCTTCTTTGAGCCGACCGTCTTGACCGGCGTGACCACCGACATGGTCATCACCCGCGAGGAGACATTCGGTCCGGTGGCGCCGCTCTACCGCTTCAAGACCGAAGCCGAGGCGATAAGAATGGCCAACGACACCGAGTTCGGCCTCGCCGCCTATTTCTACAGCCGCGATATCGGCCGCATCTGGCGGGTCGCCGAGGCCTTGGAATACGGCATCGTCGGCATCAACGAGGGCATCATCTCGACCGAGATCGCCCCGTTCGGCGGCATGAAGGAATCGGGCATCGGCCGCGAGGGTTCCAAATACGGCATCGAGGATTATCTCGAGATCAAATACCTCTGCATGGGCGGCATCGACCGCTGAATAAAATCCCTCTCCGCCCCCGAGGGCGGAGAGGGAGTCGCGGCGGAGCGGGTATGATCAACGCACTTTATTACGGCTCGCCCTGGAAATTCTTGATCGCCGATTTGATAGAACATACCGCGAACATACATTTTTGGGGACGGCCGGGTCCGAATCCCTGCTAAATCGCGCGAAATTCCCTGTTCTGAGGGAATTCCGCCGCTGGCCCGGAAGCCTCGGAATCAAGCTTCCAGGAGCGCGCCGGAAACTGTGACACGCTTTCACAGTTTCACAGTCCACCCTCGATGCGCGGTCGTGGGCAGAGCCGCGGGCGCTCTTGCGGCCGCGGGCCGGTTATGCGAACCAAAGGGCGACCGAGCCCCCATCACGGAGCGAGCGGTATGCTGCGCTATGATTTCGACATGATCGGCGCCTGCATGGGCGGCATCGACCGCTGATGCCCGAGCAGAAGCACGTCGCCTTCTCCGGCCGCCTCGTCATCGTCGGCTTCGGCAGCATCGGGCAGGGGGTGCTGCCTTTGCTGCTGCGCCATATCGACATGCGGCCGGAGCAGATCGTCATCGTCACCGCCGAGCCGCGCGGGCACGAGGTCGCAGGCGAATACGGCGTCCGCTTTGTCGAGCACGCGCTGACCCGCGACGATTACCGCGAGATGCTGGAGCCGTGGCTCGGCCGCGGCGATTTCCTGCTCAATGTCTCGGTCGACGTGTCGAGCGTCGCTCTCATAGAGCTGTGCCTGGAGAAGGGCGCGCTCTATCTCGACACCTGCACCGAGCCTTGGCCGGGCGGCTATACCGACCCGAACCTGCCGCCCGCTGCCCGCTCGAACTACGCGCTGCGCGAGAGCGCGCTGGTGCTGCGTCAGCGCGCGCCACACGGGCCGACGGCGGTCCTGACCCACGGCGCCAATCCCGGGCTTGTCTCGCATTTCGTCAAGCAGGCCCTGATGGACATCGCGCGCGACGCCGATCCATCGGCCGAGGTGCCGGCCGCCCGCGCCGGCTGGGCCGGGCTGGCCGAGCGGCTCGGGGTCAAGGTCATCCACATCGCCGAGCGCGACACCCAAGTCGCCAAGATCCCGAAAGAGCCCGGCGAGTTCGTCAACACCTGGTCGATCGACGGCTTCTTCAGTGAGGGCTCGCAGCCGGCCGAGCTCGGCTGGGGCACGCATGAGCGGCATTTCCCAGAGGACGGTCGGCGGCACGATTTCGGCGGCCAGGCGGCGATCTATCTGCTGCGGCCGGGCGCCGGCACGCGGGTGCGCAGCTGGACCCCGCTCGAAGGCCCCTACCTCGGCTTTCTGATCACTCACGGCGAGTCGATTTCGATCGCCGACTACCTGACCCTGCGCGACGGCGAGCGGGTGCGCTACCGCCCGACCTGCCACTACGCCTACCACCCCTGCGACGACGCGGTGCTGAGCCTGCATGAGCTGGCCGGCAAGAACTGGCGTCTGCAGACCCGGAAGCGGCTGATGATGGACGAGATCGACAAGGGCATCGACGAGCTCGGCGTGCTGCTGATGGGCCCCAAGAAGGGCGCCTACTGGTACGGCTCGCGGCTGTCGATCGAGGAGGCGCGGCGGGTCGCGCCGCACAACAACGCCACCTCGCTGCAGGTCACAGCTGCCGTCTTGGCCGGGGTGATCTGGGCGATCGAGCACCCCGCGTGCGGCATCGTCGAGCCCGAGGAGATGGATTTCGCCCGCATCCTCGAAATCGCTGGGCCTTATCTCGGCGAGGTCGTCGGCGTTTATGGCGACTGGACCCCACTTACCGACCGCGAGCGGCTGTTTCCCGAAGACCTCGACCGCGACGACCCGTGGCAGTTCAAGAACATCCGCGTCGTCTGAGCCCGACGGCGCGGCGGCTGTGGCTCGCGGCACTGGTGCTCTATGGCGCCGCCGCGCTCGCCGACATCGCCTGGCATCTCGCCGAAGATACTCGGGCCGGCCAAGACTGGCGCGCCCCGGCAAACCTCGTCGTGGCTTTTTCGGCCGGCCTGTTCTGGCCGGTCGATCTGATCGCGGAATATCTCCTTTCCGGCTAGGCGGATCGCTACATTCTCGCGCGCGTTCGTTGCATGGGGCGCGGTCGGCGCGCCCGAAACGACGCACAACTCTGAGGGGAGCCGATGTCGAGCGAGGGTCTTCACGCGCCGCGCGAGGTGCTGTCGCAGGAGACGCGCCTCTTGCACAACGCAGTCACCTCGCTGGTGGAAGAGCTCGAAGCGGTCGATTGGTACCGCCAGCGCGCCGACGACACCGAGGACGAGACGTTGCGCGAGATCCTGCTCCACAATATGCGCGAAGAGATGGAGCACGCGTCGATGGTTCTCGAATGGATTCGCCGGCACAACGCGGACTTCGCCGGCCATCTCAAAACTTACCTGTTCACCGATGGGCCGATCATCGGCATCGAGAAAGCCGCCGAAGCCGCCGCTGCCGACGGCGCGAACAGCGGCTCGAAGCCCACCGGCGGAACTCGCCCCGCGGTCACGATCGGCTCCTTGAAGGGGATGCGGTGATGGACACCCTCAACCGGGACCGTGCTCCCTTTCCGTCCTCGATTTGGCAGGCGATTGATGAGGCCGCCGCGCAAGCTGCGCGGGACCGCCTGACCGCGCGCCGCTTCCTCGATCTCGAAGGCCCGTTCGGCGTTGGCCTGACGACGATCGAGGTCGGCAATGACGATTACTGCCGCCAGCCGGGGCCCGATGAAGCCGGCGCGGTGATGGGCCGCTCGATCTCGCTGCCGATGCTGCGCAAAAGTTTTCGCCTCAGCATCCGCCGGGTCGCCGCGCATGTCGAGAACGGGCAGCCGCTTGACCTCAGCCCGGCGCAGGATGCGGCCGAGGCCGTCGCCGACCGCGAAGAGGAGTTCATCTATCGCGGCCAGCCGGACTTCGGTCTCGTCGGGCTGCTGACGATGGAAAGCGGGCTGCGAGTGGCGGGAACCGATTGGGTGGCGCCCGAGAGCGCCTTGCAGGATGTGCTGGGCGCCGCGACCCGGCTCGACGACAGCGGCTATCGCGGGCCCTACGCGTTGGCCTTGTCGCCGGTCCTCTACAACAATTTGTTCCGGCTCTATCCTGGCACCGACGTGCTGGCGCTCGAACATTTGCGCCGGCTGTGCACGGCCGGCATCTACAAGGCCGCGATCGAGGGCGGCGTTCTCGTCGACACGCGGGTCGGCGTCTTGATCCTCGGCCAGGACATGAGCGCCGGCTACAGCAGCCAGGACGGCGTTCACTATCACCTCTATGTCAGCGAGAGCATCGTCCTGCGCATCGACGAACCGGGGGCTATCTGCGTTATTTCGCCCGGAGCTTCATCGGCATCGGCTGGCGCAGTTCGCGCGAATGCTTCCCGAAATCGCGGCGCGCGGGAACAGGGTCGTTGACTCAAACGTTGGAGTTCCGGCCATCCGGCCGAACGGTTCTAGAGGGGGATACATGACAAAGAGGTTGATTGCGCCCGGCGCCGTCGCGCTCTTGCTGGGCTTGGCGGCCTGCACCAACCCGTACGATCCGGCCCAGCGGGCCGTCGGCGGCGGGCTGATCGGCGCTGGCGCCGGCGCGGCGATCGGCGCCGCGGCAGGCGGCGGCACCGGCGCGGCGATCGGTGCGGCAACTGGCGGCGCGCTCGGCGCGATCACCGGCGTGGCGACTACCCCGCCGCCGCCCGGCTACTACCCGCCGCCTCCACCACCCCCGCCCTACTACCGCTGAGGCGGGATTATCGCCGACTGGCCGCTCGCGGCATCGCCGCGGGCGGCCATCGTCGTTTTGGCGCTCGGGTTCTAGGCAAAGGCCGGCGGCGGGACAAAGCCGCCGATCTCGGCGGCGAGCAGCCGGGCGAATTCGATCGTTGTCAAATCCTCGCCTTCCGCGCCGATGAGCTGGCAGCCGACCGGTAGGCCCGCATCGGTCAGGCCAAGCGGCGCCGCCGTTGCCGGCAGGTAGGACAGGCTCGCCACTCCGGACCAGAAGATCTGCTGGTGATACGGCAGGGATTTGCCGTTGACCGGCACCAGGCGGGCGTCGCGGTCCGGGTTGTGGTCGTGCGGGAAGGCCGCGGTCGCCGCCACCGGCGCGAGCATCACATCATAGCGCTGGAAGAACTCGCGCCAGCCGTGGCGCAATTTGGTGCGCGCCTCGTTGGCGGTGCCCCAGGCGCGATGGTAGAGCGTCGCGCCGCGCGCCACCGCGGCCCGTGAACTGGCGTCGTCGTCGGCGAGCGTGGCGGCGATCTCTCGCTGCGCGGCGAAATCCTTGTCGCTCATGCGCGACGCGGTGGCCGCCCGCAGCAAGGTCATGAATAGGCGCTGATGCTCGGCATCATCGGCAATCGGCCGCGCGGCCTCGTCCACCATCGCCCCGGCGCGCTTCAACGCGGCGATGGCAGCCTCGAAGCGCGCGACGACGCTGGCATCGAGTTCGCAAAGCGGCGAGTTCGTCCACACCGCCACGCGAAAATCGCCGAGCCGGCGATGGCGCGGGGCGGGCAGTGCGATCTGCCATGCCGGCTGTTGCAGCAGATCGGGACCGGCGAGGATTCGCATCGCCAGATCGAGATCCTCGGGGGCCCGTGCCATCGGGCCGACCACCGAGATATCGGTCGGGGTCAGCGCGCCGGTCGGCGAGTGGCCGCGCGTAGGGACCAGCCCCCAAGTCGGCTTGTGGGCGTAGATGCCGCAGTAATGCGCCGGATTGCGCAAGGAACCGGCGATGTCGCTGCCGGCGCCGAGCGCCGACAGCCCGGACGCCAGCGCTGCACCCTCGCCGCCCGACGACCCGCCGGGTCCGCGCGCGGTGTCCCACGGGTTGTTCGTGGTGCCGTAGACCTCGTTGTAGCTTTGCGAATCCTGCAGCATGAACGGGACATTGGTCTTGCCGTAGATCACGGCGCCGGCGGCAAGCAAACGGTCGACCAGCACCGCGTTATCGGCGGCCTTATTGTCCTTCCACGGCAGGTTGCCCCAGGTGCTCGGCAGCCCTGCGATGTTGAACGATTCCTTGACCGTCATCGGCACCCCGTGCAGCGGCCCCCAGAGTTCGCCGCGCGCGAGCGCCGCGTCGGCGGCGCGGGCCCGCTCGCGCGCCTTGTCCGCCTGCCAGGCGACGATCGCATTCAGCGCCGGGTTGTGCCGCTCGGCGCGGGCGATGAAGAAATCAAGCAGCTCGAGGCAGCTGATCCGCCGGTCGCGGATCTCGCCGGCAAGCTGCGTCGCGGAGGCAAAGGCGCGCTCTTCCATGTCTCTTCCCTCGGCAGGGGCCAAAATGGCACTTTAGCCGCCATGCAGAGCGCGCGCCACGGCAGCGGGCATCGATGCTTGTCGAGAGATTGATTTCCTGGGCCGAGACGATCGTCGCGGTCTACGTGATCCTGGTCGCGACCTACCTCGCGGCCTGCGTCGTCGTGACCCGGCTCAACCGGCGCGTCGCGGCGGCCAAGATTCAGGCGCGCGAGACGGCGGCGGCGCTGGTTCGCCGCGACCAGCGGCAGAGCCTCTTATCGCTCACCGCGATCGCGGCGATGTTCGGCACCGGGCACTGGCTCTATGCCGAATTCGGCTGGGGTTTTGCCGCGCCGACCAGTCTCCCCGGCATCGTGCTGTCGTTCATCGCCTCGATGCTGCTGTTCGACACCTGGTTCTATTGGCTTCACCGGCTGATCCACACCCGCCCGTTCTACCGGCGGGTGCATCAGTGGCACCATCTGACAGTGACCCCGGTCGCCTGGTCGAACAACAGCGATCGGCTCGTCGACAATCTGTTTTTGCAATCCTACTGGCTGGTCGCGCATTTCCTGATCCCGGTCGCTCCGGCCGTCCTGCTCGCGCACAAACTCTACGACCAGATCACCGGGGTCGTCGGCCATTCCGGGTTCGAGCATGGCGGGATCTGGTGCTGGCCGCCCTCGCCGTTGGTCGGCGTCACCCATCACGACCAGCATCACCGGTATTTCCAGTGCAACTACGCGACGCATTTCACGCTGTGGGACCGGCTGATGGGCACGATGCACCGGGAGCACGATGCGGAGCTCCGGCGCAACATCGCCGCGACTGCGGCCGTGCGGCGCGGCCGGCGCTTGCCGGCCGAGTGAGGCGCGGTCAGGCGGTCATTACTTCGAGAACGTGCCCGTTCGGGTCCTCGAAATAAAAGCCGCGGCCGCCGTTGCGGCGGTTGATCTGCATATCGGCGCGCGAGCGCGGGCCGCTGCCATAGGCGATGCCCTCGGCCTTGACCCGGTCGAAAATCGCATCGAACTCGGCCTCGCCGATCCGGAACGCGTAGTGGTGACTTTCGAAATCGGCGCGGTCGTCGAAATCGAGGGTCAGCTGTTCGTTGATCTGGACCGGGGCGAAATGCGAATGCGGCCCGTTGTATTCGAGGCCGAAGATGCGCGCGAAAAAGCACGCCGAGGCGACTTTGTCATGCGCCGGTACGATGGTGTGATCGAGAACGATGGCCATCAAAACCTCCTCCAGCGATCCATCGATAGATGGGGTGGGGCGGGGCAATCGTCACGCTATCGCGTGCGCGATTTGCCGCGCGATCCCGATGGCTAAATACCGACCGCTTTGCGGATCTTGGCGCCGATCGACTGGCGCAGCTTCGGCATCTCGGCCCAGGGATCGGATTTGAGCTTGGCAAGCCGCTGCGGCAGGCTCGTCACGGTGAAGCCGTCGGGCTTGACCCCTTTCTCGACCTCTTCCCAGAACAACGGGGTCGCGACCGGCGCACCGGCGCGCGCGCGCGCCGAATAGGGGGCGATCGCGGTCGCGCCGCGGCCGTTGCGCAGATAATCGATATAGATCCGGCCGCTGCGGGCGCGCTTCGCCATATTCGAGGTGAACCGGTCCGGATAGGCGGCGACAAAGCGCTCGGCCACCCATTTGCTGAATTCCTTGATCGCGTCCCACCCCAGCTTCGGCATGACCGGCGCGACGACATGCAATCCCTTGCCGCCGGTCGTCTTGACAAAGCTCTCGAGGCCGATGCCGAGTAACGCCTCGCGCATCTCGATCGCCGCCGCGGTCACCCGATCCCACGGGAGGCCTTCGTCCGGGTCGAAATCGAAGATGATCCGATCCGGGGTTTCGAGCTTGTCGACGGTCGAGCCCCACAGATGGATCTCCAGGACGCCGATCTGCACCATCGCGATGAGCCCGGCGAGGTTGTCGATCACCAGATAGGTTTCGCTGCCGGATTTCTCGGGGATCTCGATGCGGCCGACGACGTCCGGCACGCCCGAGCTGAGATGCTTCTGATAGAAGCATTGCCCGGCCTGGCCATCGGGGCAGCGCACCAATGTCAGCGGCCGGTGCGCGATCTGCGGCACGGCCCAGTCCTTCACCGCGGCATAGTACTGCGCCAGCGCCAGCTTGGTGATGCCCCGATCGGGATAGAGGATGCGGTCGGGATGCGTCAGCCGAACGCCCTCGAAGATGATGCTGCCGTCCCGCGCCGGTTCTGAGATCTGCGGTTTTGCCTCCGCGCGGATACGGGAATGCCCCTCACCCGTCCTCAGCTGTCGCCTCGGGCTCCCTCTCCCCGCTTGCGGCGAGAGGGTTGGGGTGAGGGGTGCGTCGGGCGACGCTTTCCCCAGGTTTGCCGGGTACACGACCTCCTCGGGCCTCTTGTCCTCGCGCAGCCCCTCGAACGAGGCGTGGCGCAGGATGCCGTCGGTGGTGATGTTGCCGTACCGGACCTGCGCGACGAGGCGCGCCTCGGTCCAGTGCACGCCCTTTTTCGACACTCCCTTGGGCAGCGCGACCGGAGGGTCTGGACGGACGATCGCATCGAGGCGTCGGCGCAGCTCGACAAGCTGCGCGGTATCAAACCCGGTGCCGACCCGCCCGGCATAACTGAGCGTCCCGACCGGATCGTAATAGGCGAGCAGCAGCGCGCCGAACCCTTGCCGGCTGCGCTCGGGATCGGTAAAGCCGACGATGACGAACTCGTCATCGTTGAGGCATTTGACCTTGAGCCAGTCGGCGCCGCGGCCGGGGCGGGAGGGCTTGTCGCGGCGCTTCGAGATGATGCCTTCGAGCTCATATTTGCAGGCGTTGCGGTAGAATTCTGGACCGCGGCCCTGCTGATGATCGCTGTAGCGCACCATGCCGGATCCGTCGTGCGGCACGATCTCGGCGAGCGCGGCCTTGCGGTCCTCAAGCGCCGCGCCGGTCAGGTCATAGCCATCCCGGTACAGCAGGTCGAAGGCGAAGAACACGAGGTCGTCGGTCCGGCCGCGCGCGATCCTGTCCTGCAATTCGGCAAAGCTCGTGGTGCCGTCCAGGGCGAGCGCGACCAGTTCACCATCGATCAGCCCGGTCTCGACCGGCAGCTTGGCCAGCGCACGCGCCAGCGCCGGGAACTTGGCCGTCCAATCGAGCCCATTGCGGGTGAGCAGCCGGATCTTGCCGTTTTCGATCCGGGCCAGCAGGCGATAGCCGTCGTATTTGATCTCGTGCAGCCATTCCGGCCCGTCCGGCGGCTTGTCTGCGAGGGTCGCGAGCTGCGGCGCGATCACCGCCGGCATCGCCCGCTTGCGCGCGCCGGGCGGGAGCGTGGCGGCCGGCTTTTTCGAGGCCTTCCTGGCCGGCGCCGGATCGCCGGCGATCTCGCCGACCCCGGAGTCCCACACCCGGTCGTGCTCGGCGGCGATCTGCTCCATCGAGCGCCCGGTGGCGACGCTGAGCGGATTTTGCTCGACCAGCGCGGCATCGCTGCCGGGCTGCGCTTCCTCGTCACGCTCCTTGATCAGGAGCCAGTTTTCGTGACGTTCGTTGGCCGCCTTGCCGCCCATCCGCACTAGCGCCCAATGGCCGTGCAGCTTTTCGCCGTCGAGGCGGAATTTGAGCGCGCCCTTGCGGTAGGCGGCCTCGGGGTCGGGCACCTCCGGGATCCAGGTGCCGCGGTCCCACAACAGCACCGTACCGCCGCCGTACTGGCCTTTCGGGATGACGCCCTCGAAGCCGCCATACTCGATCGGATGGTCCTCGACATGAACCGCGAGCCGCTTTTCGCCGGGGTCGAGGCTGGGCCCTTTCGGGATCGCCCAGCTCAGCAGGACCCCATTGAGCTCCAGGCGGAAATCGTAGTGCAGCCGCCGCGCCGCGTGTTTCTGGACCACGAACGACAACGCGTTGGCAGGCTTCTGCGCCGGCTCCGGCCGGCCGGCCGGCTCCGGCGTTTTCCGGAAGTCGCGCTTGCGTTGGTATTCTTCGAGCGCCATGGCGGTTCTCGCACTCCTGGCGAAACGGACCCCGGAGGAGCCCGGTTCCTAAAGGGCTGTCATTGCGAGAACGCCGGAAGCTGAAGAAGCAATCTCGATGGACCGCGCACAGTTTGTGCGAGATTGCTTCGCTTCGCTCGCAATGACGAGCGTAGGGTCAAATGCCAAGCTGCTGCGCCAGATCCTCAAAGCTCATGGCGACGTGGGTGAAATCGTGCTCGGCTTTGACGTCGCGCGTCTGCTTCGCTCCGTGTTCGTAAGGGCGCGCGATAAAGGCGGTCTTCATGCCGTGCGAAGCGGCATGCACGAGGTCGCTGTTGTGCGCCGCCACCATCATCACCGACGCGGGGTCGTCGTCGCCGAGAAAATGGATCGCCGACTGATACATCTCAGCGTCAGGCTTGTAATGCTGCACCAGGTCCGAGCCGAGCACCGTATCCCACGGCAGGCCGCAATACTTCGCCATGTCGGTCAAGAGCCGCACTGTGCCGTTCGACAAGGTGGCTATGATGTATTTCTGTTTGAGGCGGGTCAGGCCGGGCACTGAATCGGACCACGGCTTGAGGCGATGCCAGGTCAAGTTGAACCAGCCCTTGTCCTCCTCGCTCAGCCCCACAATGTCGAATTTCTCCAGCAACGAGTCGAGGGCCATGCGGTGCAATGCGTCGAGATTGGTCCACGGCAATTCGCCGGTGCGCACCCGGTTCATCGACGGCGCGTAGGCACCCCGCCACTCATCGGCGAATTGCTCCCAATCCACGCCGGTGATGCCCTTCCGGGCGGCCAGCGCCTGGCCGTCCGCGGTCACCGCCGATCGCCAATCGACGACCGTGCCGAACACATCATGCACCAGCGCCTTCAGTTCGGTCATCGGAAGCTCCTCGTTATACGAGACCGGCCAATCCGCGCGCCTTTTCCGCGAGGCCGAGCACGCGCCGCCAGTAGAATTCAAACCGGCGATCCTGAGTCTGGCCGCGCACATAGCGGATATAGATCTGCTGGATGATGACCGCGAGCTTGAACGCGGCGAAAACCTGATACCAGCCGACCGCGCCGACATCGAAGCTGGTGCACGCGGCGTAACGCTCGACGGCTTCGGACAGAGTCGGGAAGCCGTCGCGCCAGGTCGGCATCGCCGCGATCGCGCGCCATCCCTCGGGGTCGTCCGGCTCGACCCAATAATTCAGCAGATAGCCGAGATCGGCGAGCGGGTCGCCTTGGGTGCACATATCCCAATCGAGCACCGCGACGATGCGCGCCGGGTCGGCGATGTCGAGCAGGCAATTGTCGAGCCGGTAGTCATTGTGCAGCAACGCGGCGGGGCCCGAACCCGGCAGCCGCCGCCCGAGCCAATCCAGCACCGGCGCCATCTCGGCGGCGGCGCGCTCGGCCTCGACGCCGCCTTGCGCCGCCTGCCAGCGCCGGATCCAGCCCGATAGCTGGCGTTCGAGAAAGCCTTCGGGCCGGCCGAGATCGTCGAGACCGACCTCCGCCGGCGCTACCAGATGCAAATCCGCGAGCGCATCGATCAGGGCAAAGCCAATGCGCCGATTCAGCTCGGGCCGGCCGGCGAATTCAGCGGGGATGTCGTCGCGGATCACAAAGCCGTGCCGGCGCTCCTCGACGATGAAGACGGCGCCGATGATGCCCTCGTCCTCGCACAGCAGCAGGCTGCGTGGGGCGAGCGGATAGCGCCAATGCAGCCCCGAGAGGACGCGATGCTCGCGGCGCATGTCGTGCGCGCCCGGTGCTATCGGCCCCAATGGCGGCCGACGCAGCACGAATTCGCTCTCGCCAAAGCGCAGCAGATAAGTGAGGTTTGCCTTGCCGCCGCCGAACTGCCGCACCGAGAGCGGTCCCTCGGCCCCCGGCAGATTTGCACGCAGATAGGGTTCGAGCCGGGTCGTGTCGAGCCGCTCGTCCGGCCGCTCGTCGATCAGCTCGGCCGCTTCCAGGGCGCTCATTACTTCCTCAGTTCGATCCTCGCCACTGCCCGCTTGTGCACTTCGTCCGGGCCGTCGACGATGCGCATGACCCGGGCGCGCGCCCAGGCATAGGCGAGGCCGAAATCGGCCGACACGCCGCCGCCGCCATGCGCCTGGATCGCGCGGTCGACGACGTTCAGCACCATCTTCGGCGCCACCACCTTGATCATCGCAATCTCGGCCTGCGCCGCCTTGTTGCCGACCGTGTCCATCATGTAAGCGGCCTTCAGCGTCAGCAGGCGCGCCTGCTCGATTTCCATGCGCGAGTCGGCGATCCATTCGCGAATGACGCCCTGATCGGCCAATGGCCGGCCGAAGGCGACGCGGCTCTTGACCCTCGCGCACATGGCTTCGAGCGAGCGCTCGGCGAGGCCGATCATGCGCATGCAATGGTGGATGCGGCCGGGTCCGAGCCGGCCCTGGGCGATCTCGAAGCCGCGCCCCTCGCCCAACAGGATGTTGTCGATCGGCACCCGCACATCCTTGAACTCGACCTCGGCATGCCCGTGCGGTGCGTCGTCGTAGCCGAACACGGTAAGCGGACGCACGATTGTAATGCCGGGCGTGTCGCGCGGCACCAGGATCATCGATTGCTGCTGGTGCCGCGGCGCGTCGGGATCGGTCTTGCCCATCAGGATGAAGATCTTGCAGCGCGGGTCCATCGCGCCTGATGTCCACCATTTGCGCGCGTTGATGACGTAGCTCGAATTGCCCTCGCGACGGATCGAGGCCTCGATGTTGGTGGCGTCGGACGAGGCCACTGCCGGCTCGGTCATCGCAAAGGACGAGCGGATCTCGCCGTTGAGCAATGGCTTCAGCCAGCGCTCCTGCTGTTCCTTCGTCGCGTAGCGCACCAGCGTTTCCATGTTGCCGGTGTCGGGCGCCGAGCAGTTGAACGCCTCCGGTGCGATCGGCGAGCGGCCCATGATCTCGCACAGGGGCGCGTATTCAAGATTGCTGAGGCCGGCGCCGAGCTCGCTTTCCGGCAGGAACAGATTCCACAACCCGGCGGAGCGCGCCTTCGTCTTCAGCTCTTCCATGATCGGCGGGATCTGCCAGCGCGAGGGCTGCTCGTTGAGTTGGCTCTCGAACAATTTCTCGGCGGGGTAGACCTCCCGCGCCATGAATTCCTGCACCTGCGCCGACAGGCGCTTCACCTTGTCCGACGACTCGAAATCCATTGGGGAGTCCCCTAATCGGTGCGCGCTTGGCATGGGCTCATCCCAGCGACTCAATCTACACCGGGATTTCCGGCGGACTGTTTGGCGCTGTTTCGCCCACTTAAATTCGCCATCCGTTCCAAATATCGGTCATCAATGCCCAGCGCTTCTCATCGATGTCCTTGAACCAGAGACGGAAATAGACTGCGTAGCGGTCCGCGGATGACAAGTTGACGGCTGCCGAATGAGCGAGCTGGTAATGGCACAGCACCACATCGCCGGGCTCGGTCATCAGTTGCACCGGCGCACCGAGCGGGATGTCGGGCATGCCGTTCCGCAATCCTTCGAGCCCGTGGTCGCGGAAGTGCTGCTCAAGGACGTGGTGAGAGCCTGGCCATACCGTGAAGTTACCGGCAAATGCGGTCCGCACCGGACTGAGGTAGACACCGACAAGAGCGGTGAAGTTGCGTACCAGGACGTCCGCGGGAACGCCGTTGAATGGCGTCGGCAGCCCATCGATATGCGGCTCAGGTGGTGACGGCCGCGGCGCGTTGCTCGCCCTGCGCAAAGCAATCTGCGCAAGATCGTAGCCGAGTCGGTTGAACCCGATTGCCTCGTCCAACTGCGCGACGATCCCGCTTTCCAGCAGCAGCGCCAGGAGCGGCCGGGCGCGCCGCAGCCCGGGGCAGTACGATTGATGATCGTACTCGACCTGCCGCTCCGGGTCGAAATTCCCCGCGAGGTCGCGGTCGATTGCCGAGCGCGCCGCAGCGACGAGCGCCTCGGGACAGAGGTTGGGAAACTGGGCATAACCCTCGCGCCGCAGCCGAGTTCGCCAATCCTGGGGATCCCCCGATCCAGAGCCAATGGTCGTCATGGATCCGTTGGACCGTTCGGCAAGGGCCATGATGCTTCGGAGAAACCCGCGGCGATCGCGGTGTCGCAAAGCTTGGCGATCAGCGTGGTCATAGCCGAGATCCTAGCACGATTTGGCATCGGGCACGGACCTCGCAGGACAAACGCGGACGACGAAACGAGCCGGCAGACGCCGCCTGCGAGGACGGTTACAATCGGGCATAAGTTTGGCAGGCGAGGTTTTTGCGTGACCGGTGCCGAGGATACATCGGTAACGGTGCCGTGGGCGCCGACCAAGGGTGCGACATCTGCCGCGGCGCCCGGCCCGCGCCGGCGCCTCTTCCGCAAATACGCGCTGCTGTTCATCGGGCTGGTCGGCGCCGCCCTCTTGATCAACAGCGCCTTCGATTTCTGGTTTTCCTATCAGGAGAACAAGGCGGCGCTGGTCCGGGTGCAACAGGAAAAGGCTGAGGCCGCCGCCCAGCACATCGAGGAATTCGTCGACGAGATCAAGAGCCAGATCGGCTGGACGACGCATGCGCAGTGGGCGGCCGGGCCGCTCGACCAGCGCCGCCAGGATTACTTCCGCCTGTTGCGCCAGGTGCCGGCGATCACCGAATTGTCGCAGCTCGACGGCGAGGGCCGCGAGCAGCTGAAGGTCTCGCGCCTGGCGATGGACGTGGTCGGCAGCGGCGCCGATCTGTCGCAGAGCCCCGCCTTCACCGAGGCCAAGGCGCACAAGATCTGGTTCAGCCCGGTCTATTTCCGCAAGCAATCCGAGCCGTACATGACCCTGGCGATGGCGCGCGAGGGCAGGGACGCCGGCGTCACCATCGCCGAGATCAATCTGAAGCTGATCTGGGACGTCATCACCGCCTTGCGGATCGGCCAGGGCGGCTACGCCTATGTCGTCGACGGGCATGGCAAGCTGATCGCCCATCCCGACATCAGCCTGGTATTGCGCGACACCGATCTGGCCAAGCTGCCGCAGGTCGCCGCCGCGCTGAACCCGACACAAGCGCCGCACGACACGGCGCCCGCGGTTACGGTCGCGGAAAATATCGCCGGGCACTCGGTGCTGACCGCGCATGCGGCGATCCCCCAGCTCGGCTGGCTGGTCTTTGTCGAGGTGCCGCTCTCCGAGGCTTTCGCGCCGCTCTATGGCGCGGCTTGGCGCACGGCTCTGCTGCTGCTGTTCGGGCTCGCGGCCGCGACGCTCGCCGCCCTCTTCCTCGCCCGCCGGATGACCGGGCCGATCCATGCGATCGCGGCCGGAGCGGAGCGGCTCGGCGCCGGCGAGCTCGACCGCCGCATCGACATCCATACCGGCGACGAGCTCGAAGGGCTGGCGCAGCAGTTCAACAGCATGGCGGCGGATCTGCAGAAATCCTACGCCGAACTCGAGCAGCGTGTCGCCGACCGTACCGCCGAACTCTCCGAGGCCTTACGGCAGCAGACCGCGACCGCCGAGGTGCTTGGGGTCATCAATTCCTCGCCCGGCGATCTGACGCCAGTCTTCGAGTCGATACTCGAAAAGGCGATGGAACTTTGTGAGGCAGCCTTTGGCAGCTTCCTCACCTTCGATGGCGAGTGGTTCCATGCAATCGCGCATCGGGGCCTCCCGTCAGAACTCGTCGACAGTCTGCGCGAACCGCAATTCCCCACCTCCGGAGCTTCTTTCGAGCGGCTGGTTCTCGGCGAAGCGATTATTCACATCGCGGACATCGCCGACGATGACGCTTACCGATCCGGCTTTCGCGGTCGGGTGGCTATGGTTGACATCGGCGGCGCGCGCACCGCCGTCTGGGTGGCGCTGCGTAAGGACGCGGTTCTGCTTGGCGCTTTGGTCATCTACCGGCAGGAAGTGCGGTCGTTCACCGACAAGCAGATCGCCCTGCTGCAGAACTTCGCGGCGCAGGCGGTCATCGCGATGGAGAACGCGCGGCTCATTACCGAGACGCGCGAGGCCTTGGAACAGCAGACCGCGACCGCCGAGATCCTGCGCGTGGTCTCCGGCTCGCAAGCGGATGTTCAGCCGGTATTCGAGGCCATCGTCGACAGCGCGTCCAAGCTGTGCGAGGCGGAACTCAGCGCGGTGGCGCGATACGACGGCACTCAGCTTGATCTCGTGGCGATCAACAACATGTCGCCGGAAGAGGCGGCGGCGTTTCATTCCCTGTTCCCGCGGGTGCCATTGCCAAGTTTCGTGATGGGGCGGGCTGTTGTCGAATGCCGGCCGGTAAACGTCGAAGACATCCTCTCCGAGCCGGGCTACGACGCCAGAACGCGTCAGACCTTGGCCGATCCTTGGCAATATCGCTCTTTCCTTGGCGTCCCAATCCTGCGCGAGGGGGCGCCGATCGGCGTCATTGGCTGTGGCCGGCGCGAGGTCAGACCGTTCACGGCAAAGCAGATCGAACTCGTCAGGACCTTCGCGGACCAAGCGGTCATTGCGATCGAGAACGCGCGGCTGATCACCGAGACGCGCGAGGCCCTGGACCAGCAGACCGCCACCGCCGAGGTCTTGGGGGTCATCAATGCCTCGCCCGGCGACCTCGCCCCGGTGTTCGACGCTATGCTTGAAAAGGCGCTGCGGCTGTGCGAGGCAGCTTCCGGCACCTTGTACACCCTTGACGGCGAGTTGATGCATGCGGCGGCAATCCGCGGGGCATTGCCGGAGCTCGCGGAGTTTTTGAAACGGGGTCCGCACCGTCCAGGCAGGGGCGCACTTGGCCGCATTATCCGCGGCGAGCAGATTGTTCATATCGCCGATGCAACCGCCGACGAGGGCTACCGCTCCGGAAACCCGCTCGCCCGAGCTGTGATTGAACTCGGTAAGGTGCGAAGCCTGCTCGCCGTTCCGCTGCACAAGGAAGACAAACTGCTCGGCGTAATCCAGATCTATCGCCGCGAGGTCCGACCATTTTCCGACAAGCAGGTCGCGCTCGTGCAGAGCTTCGCGGCGCAGGCGGTCATCGCGATGGAGAACGCGCGGCTCATTACCGAGACGCGCGAGGCGCTCGAGCAGCAGACCGCGACCGCCGAGGTGCTGGGGGTCATCAACTCCTCGCCCGGCGATCTCGCGCCCGTATTCGACGCGATGCTCGACAGCGCCATGCGTCTTTGCGATGCCGCTTATGGGCATTTGCGGATCTTCGACGGCGAGAGTCTGCGGCCCGTCGCGATCCGTGGGGCGCCGGAGCTCGTCGAGCAGTTGGAGCCTCGGTCGGCGAGCGCGGTAAGCCCGTCGGGCCGCGTCATTGCCGGCGAGCGCATCGTCCACATTCCCGATCTCAAGGAGGTCTATCTCCAGGGCTATGACGATCTGAAGGCGCTCGTCGAAACCGGTGGCGCGCGGACCGTCCTTACCGTCGCCCTGCGCAAGGACGAAGCCCTTCTCGGCTCGATCACCCTCTATCGCCGCGAGGTGCGGCTCTTCTCGGATCGCCAGATCGCGCTTGTCGAGAATTTCGCGGTGCAGGCGGTGATCGCGATCGAGAACGCGAGGCTGATCACCGAGACCCGTGAGGCGCTGGAGCAGCAAACCGCGACCGCCGAGGTGCTCGGGGTCATCAATTCCTCGCCCGGCGACCTCAGGCCGGTATTCGACGCGATGCTCGAAAGAGCGATGCGTTTGTGTGGGGGCTCCTTTGGCGCCTTCGCGATCTTTGAGGGCGATCATTACCGAGTGCCGGCAACTCGCGGCCTTCCGCCGGGACTTGCTGAGTTTGTCAGAGATCCCATCCCCATCCAGCCCGGGAGTATGCCCGATCGTCTCTGGCGCGGCGAAGCCACCATTCAGATACCGGATATCGCCGCACTAGGCTCCGAGCGTCGGACCCCGGGGCTCGCCGCGATGATCGAGTTGGGCAAGGCGCGCACAGCGCTTTGGATCGGCCTGCGCAAAGATGGTGTTGCGCAAGGGTTCTTCGGGATCTACCGCCAGGAAGTCCGCCCGTTCACCGACAAACAGATCGCGCTACTGCAAAACTTTGCGGCGCAGGCGGTGATCGCGATAGAGAACGCGCGCCTGATTACCGAGACCCGCGAGCGCACCCGCGATCTCCAGGAATCGCTGGAATACCAGACCGCGACTAGCGACGTACTGAAGGTCATCAGCCAGTCGACGTTCGACCTGAAGCCGGTGCTCGACACCCTCGTCGCAACCGCAGCTCGGCTCTGCGACGCGGAGATGGCGCTGATCTCCCGTCGCGAGGGCGAAGAATATCGGGCGGTTGCGGCAGTCGGTTTCGCGCCTGAATTTCATGCCTTCCTGCAAAGCCATCCGCTGGCTCCCGACCGCGGATCAATCGCCGGCCGAGTTGCTTTGCAACGGCAGGCTATCCAAATCGCAGACGTGGCGGCCGACCCGGACTACACGCTCACCGAGGCGACCACGCTCGCCGGGCAACGCACCGCCCTAGGGGTACCGTTGTTGCGTGAGGAAATGCTGATCGGTGTCATCGTGCTCGCGCGCCGTCGTGTGGAGCCGTTCACCGACAAGCAGATCGAGCTGGTCCGCACCTTCGCCGACCAGGCGGTGATCGCGATCGAGAACGCGCGGCTACTCAACGAGCTGCGCGACCGCACGGGCGAGCTGGCGCGCTCGGTCGAGGAGCTGAAGGCGCTGAGCGAGGTCGGCCAGGAGGTCAGCTCGACCCTCGATCTCGGCGCTGTGCTCGCCACCGTGCTCAACCGTTCGGTCGGGCTGACGGGCAGCGACGCCGGCGTCATTTTCCGCTACAGCGAGGGCCGGCGCGCCTTCCGCTTTGTCGAGGCGGTCGGCTGGAATGCGGCGCTGGTGACGCAGGTTCGCGATATGCGGATCGAGCAGAATGCCACGCTGATGGGCGAAGCCGTCACGCACCGCGTGCCAGCGCAGATACCGGATCTGCGCGAGCGGCCGAGCAACGTGCTGCGCGACGTCACTGTCGCCGCCGGCTATCGCTCGGTGTTGGTCGTGCCGCTCGTCGGCGCCGACCGCATTTTCGGCGCGTTGCTGCTGCAGCGGCGGCGCCCGGGCGAATTCCCGGAAGCCGCCGTGCGGCTGATGCAGACGCTGGCCGCGCAGTCGGTGCTGGCGATCCAGAATGCGCGGCTGTTCCGCGAGATCGCCGACAAGAGCGAGGAATTGCGGCTGGCGAGCCAGCACAAGTCGCAGTTCCTCGCCAATATGAGCCACGAATTGCGCACGCCGATGAATGCGATCCTCGGCTACACCGAGCTGATGGTCGACGGCATCTACGGCAACCTGCCGGAAAAGGCGGCCGGCGTTCTGGAGCGGGTGCAGAACAACGGCAAGCACCTCCTGGCGCTGATCAACGATGTGCTCGATCTTTCAAAAATCGAGGCCGGACAGCTGACCCTCACGCTCGAAGATTATGCCCTGCCGGACGTCGTGCAGTCGGTGGTCAGCGCGACCGAGGCGCTCGCCAGCACCAAGGGGCTGAAGATGAGCGCCGATATCGCGCCCGGGCTGCCGATGGGGCGCGGCGATGCGCGGCGCCTGTCGCAGGTGTTGCTGAACCTCGTCGGCAACGCGGTCAAGTTCACCGACGAGGGTGAGGTCGCGATCGGCGCCAGCGCGGAGAACGGCCATTTCGTCCTCAGTGTGCGCGACACCGGCCCAGGCATCGCCCCCGAGGACCAGCGCAAGATCTTCGACGAATTCCAGCAGGTCGACAGCTCCAACACGCGCAAGAAGGGCGGCACCGGGCTCGGCCTCGCGATCTCGAAGCGCATGGTCGAGATGCACGGCGGCACGATCTCGGTCGATTCCGAGCTGGGCCACGGCGCCACCTTCCGGGTCACCGTACCGGTCAGGGTCGAGGAAGTGGCCGAAGAGCTGATGGGGGCGGCATGACAAAGCGCATCCTGGTCATCGAGGACACCGAGGACAATCGCCAGATCGTCCGCGACCTGCTGTCGAGCGCCGGCTACGAGATGATCGAGGCGCTGGACGGTATCGAGGGCGTCGCCGCCGCCGAGCGCGAGAAGCCCGACCTCATTCTGATGGACATTCAGCTGCCCGGGATCGACGGCTATGAGGCGACCCGCCGTATCCGCGCCATTCCCGCGATCGCCAAGGTGCCGATCATCGCTGTCACCTCCTACGCGCTCTCGGGTGACGAGGCGAAGACGCGCGAGGCGGGCTGCGACGGCTACGTCGCCAAGCCGTTCAGCCCGCGCCAGCTCCTCGCCAAAGTCCGCGAATTCTTGCCGTGAAACTCAGATGGTCATTCCGGGGCGCCGCGCAGCGGCGAACCCGGAATCCATATTCCAGAGGCTTGTGTTCATGGATTCCGGGCTGCCTCGCTCCGCGAGGCCCCGGAATGACACTTCGGAGGTGTGAGGGGGCATGCGCGAGCCGCCGCTGATCCTCGTCGTCGACGACGTGCCCGACAATGTCGACATCCTGCAGATGCGGCTGGAGAGCCAGGGCTACGAGGTGACCAGCGCCGGTGACGGCGAAGCCGCGCTGGCGATCGTCCGCGAGCGGCTACCCGATCTCGTGCTGATGGACATCATGATGCCGAAGCTCGACGGCATTGCCGCGATGAAGCAGCTCAAGGCTGATTCGAGCCTGCCCTTCATCCCGGTCATTCTCGTCACCGCCCGGGCCGACGCCAAGGATGTCATCGCCGGGCTGGAAGCCGGCGGCGACGACTATCTGACGAAACCGGTCGATCAGGCGGCGCTGATGGCACGGGTGCGCGCGATGCTGCGCATCAAGGCGCTGCACGACACCGTGCACGAACAGGCCGGCAAGCTCTCCGACCAGGCTGCCGAGCTGGCGATGTGGAACAAGGACCTTGAGGCTCGCGTCCAGGCGCAGCTCGGCGAGATCGAACGCATGGGCACGCTGAAACGCTTTCTCGCGCCGCAGCTTGCCGAGATGATCATATCGAGCGGCGACGAGAGCATCCTCGAGATCCACCGCCGCGACATCGTCGTGGTGTTCTGCGATCTGCGCGGCTTCACCGCCTTTGCCGTAACCGCCGAGCCGGAAGAGGTGCTCGACCTGTTGAACGAATATCACGCCGCGCTCGGACCGTTGATCACCCGGTCGGAAGGGACCCTCGATCACTTCTCCGGCGATGGGCTGATGGTCATCTTCAATGACCCGCTGCCGTGTCCCGACCCGGCCGAGCGCGCCGTGAAGATGGCGGTCGAGATGCGCGAGGCGGTGATGGGCTTGCAGGCCGATTGGCGGCGACGCGGTCGCGAGATCGGCTTCGGCGTCGGGATCGCCCAGGGATACGCGACCTTGGGCCAGATCGGCTTTGCCGAGCGGGTCGACTACACCGCGATCGGCACGGTCTGCAATGTCGCCTCGCGCCTCTGCGACGAGGCCAGCGATGGCCAGATCCTGATCAGCAAACGTGTCGCCGGCGCGGTCGAAGGTATGGCCAGCCTCGAGGAAATCGGCGATCTCGCGCTGAAGGGCCTGGCGCAGGCGGTCGCGGTCTACAACGTCGCCGGGCTGTCCTCATCGATCACGGCGTGAGGCCGAGCTTTTCGAGCGCCTGCGGCAACTCGTCAAAACGATCGACCACCGCGTCGGGCGCGAGGCTCTCCGGGTCGACGCGCGCATAGCCGTAGCGCATCAGCACCACCGGCAGCGCGGCGGCATGGCCGGCGGCGGCGTCGTTCTCGCTGTCGCCGATCATCGCCGCGCGCCGTGACTCGCCGCCCAGCTCGGCAATCAGCTCAAGCAGGTGGCCGGGATCGGGTTTCCTGACCGCATAGCGGTCGCCGCCGGCGACGCCGTCGAACAGATCGTCCAGTTCGAGCCCGCGCAGCACACGCACCGTGGCGCGCTGCAATTTGTTGGTGCAGATCGCGGTACGATAGCCGCGCCGGCGCAATTCCAGGAGTGTCTCGCGCACCCCAGGATAAGGCCGGGTGAACCGCGTCGCGTTGGCTTCGTAGAACGCGATGTAGCAAGGCAATAGTTCGGCCGCTTCCTCGGGACTGCCGCCGCGCGCGGCGAAGGCGCGGGCGACGAGCGCCGGGACACCGTCGCCGACCATCGGCTTTACCTCCTCCTGGACGAGCGGCGCGTAGCCGCGCTCGCCCAGGATTTCATTCAGCGCATTGGTCAGATCGGGGACGCTGTCGATCAGCGTGCCGTCGAGATCGAAGAGCAAGAGGAAGCCGGCCATCGCGCAATTTGCGCTGTCGCCGTTATACTTCGCAATAATCTGTGTGTTGGCAGGCTGGAGTCGACGTGCAATCTTTACTGCGATGATCGTGTTTCGTTCGCTGCGTGCCGCATCATGACCGAAGCCCATTTCGCCGCCATCATCCTCGCCGCGGGCGAGGGCACACGTATGCAATCGTCCTTGCCGAAGGTGCTGCATGAGCTCGCCGGCTGGCCGATGGTTCGTCATGTCGGCGAGGCGCTGCGGCCGCTCGGTCCCGCCGCTACCGTGGTCATCATCGGCGCAGGCATGGAGGTGGTGGCGCGGGCGGTCACTCCGGCGCCGACCGCCTTGCAGGCGCCGCCGCGCGGCACCGGCGACGCGGTGCGCGCCGCGCGCCAGATCCTCGCGCCACGGCTCGCTGTCGGCGAAATCGCCGATGTGATCGTCCTTTACGGGGATACACCGCTGTTGCGCCCGGAAACGATTCGCGCGCTGCTCGCCGGTCGGCGCCGCCCGCCGGCTGCGGCAATCGCCGTCGCCGGCATGCGGCCGGCCGATCCCGCGCCCTACGGCCGGCTCGTGCTCGATCGCGACGGCGGGCTCGCGCGCATCGTCGAAGCCCGGGACGCCGGGCCGGACGAGACGGCGATCGGCCTCTGTAATGGCGGCATCATGGCGGTGGAGGCGCATCGCCTGTTCGACCTGGTGGACCGAATCGGGAACGATAACGCCAAGCGCGAATTTTACCTGACCGACATCGTCGCGATCGCCCGCGCCGAGGCGCTCGCCGTCCGCGTCGTCGAATTGCCGGCGGAAGAACTCACCGGGGTCAATACCCGCGCCGAACTCGCCGCGGCCGAGGCGGTGCTGCAAACCCGGCTGCGCCGGCGCGCGATGGAGGAGGGCGCGACGCTGATCTCGCCGGAGACGGTGTTCTTCTCTGCCGACACGCGGCTCGGCCGCGATGTCGTGGTCGAGCCGAACGTGGTTTTCGGCCCGGGCGTCGTAGTCGGCGACAATGTCCATATCCTGGCGTTTTCCCATCTCACCGGAGCGACGATCGCCAGCGGCGCGAGGGTCGGGCCGTTCGCGCGATTGCGCCCCGGCGCAGTGCTCGAAGAGGACGTGCACGTCGGCAATTTCGTCGAGGTCAAGGCCTCGCGCCTCGGTCCTGGTGCGAAGGCCAACCATCTGAGCTATCTCGGCGACAGCGATATCGGCGGCGGCACGAACATCGGCGCCGGCACGATCACCTGCAATTACGACGGCTTCAACAAGCACCGGACGATGATCGGTGAGCGCGCGTTCATCGGCTCGAACACCGCTCTTGTTGCCCCGGTGACGGTCGGCGACGGCGTTATCGTCGCCGCCGGCAGCGTGGTCACCTCGGATGTTCCGGCCGACGCGCTGACCATCGCGCGCGGCCAGCAGGTCGACAAGCCGGGCCGCGCCCCCGAGATCCGGGCTCGGCTCAAGGCAAAAAGGAAGAACAGCTGATGTGCGGCATCGTCGGAATCATCGCCAAGCGGCCGGTCGCGCCCGAGCTGATCGAGGGTCTGCGCCGGCTTGAATACCGCGGCTACGATTCGGCCGGAGTCGCCACGCTGATCGACGGCCGCATCGAGCGCCGCCGCGCCGAAGGCAAGCTGTCGAACCTGGTTGCGCGGCTCGAGCGCGAGCCGGTGCATGGCAACATCGGCATCGGCCACACGCGCTGGGCAACGCACGGCCAGCCGAACGAAAAAAACGCGCATCCGATCGCGACCGACAAAGTGGCTATCGTCCACAACGGCATCATCGAGAATTTCCAAGCGCTGAAACGCGAGCTGATCGGGCTCGGTTATCCGTTCCAGACCGACACCGACACCGAGGCGGTCGCGGTGCTGGCGACCCACTACCTCGCGCAGGGGATGGCACCGGCCGACGCGGTCGCGAAGACACTGGAGCGTGTCGAAGGGGCTTTCGCGCTCGTCTTCCTGTTCGCCGGCCAGCACGATCTGCTGATCTGCGCCCGCCGCGGCAGCCCGCTGGCGATCGGCTATGGCGACGGCGAGATGTTCGTCGGCTCGGATGCGCTGGCG